>JASLXV010000022.1:0-3390 GCA_030740155.1 Dehalococcoidia bacterium
TGTGGATGTGCACCGATTATGTCAGTAGGTAGCTGTTCAGTGAAAATGTCAGTCTATGAGGACATTGACATTGACGGCAAAGGAACAGAAGCGGATACAGGTGTTGGCCGGTGTACTGGAAGGTGGTATCAAGTTGGCCCAAGCCTCTGAGTTGATGGGAGTGAGCGAGCGCCACGCGTGGCGACTGCTGGCAGCATTCAAGAGGGAGGGAGCCGCTGCCATTGCTCACGGGAACAGAGGCAGAACGCCACAGATCACCACGGACCCAGCGATCCAGGATCGGGTCAAGAACCTGGCCAAGGGGACCTACGAAGGACTCAACCACACTCACCTGACGGAGGTGCTGGCAGAGCGAGAAGGCATCGACTTGTCCCGATCCACGGTGAGACGGATCCTGCTGTCAGTAGGGATCAAGAGTCATCGCAAGCGGAGGGCCCCGAAGCACCACAGCAGACGCAAGAGGTATCCGCAGGAAGGCATGCTGCTGCAGATCGACGGGAGCAAGCACGATTGGCTTGAGGGCCGTGGCCCTTATCTTACGCTCATCGCTGCTATTGACGATGCTACAAGCACCGTCCCGTTCGCCCTATTCCGCGACCAAGAGGACGCTCACGGATACCTGTTGATGCTCAGACACATCATCCAAGACAAAGGCATCCCCTTGGCGCTCTACAGCGACAGACACGGCATATTCCAGCGCTCACCCAAAGAGCCTGAATCCCTGAGAGAACAACTTCGGGGCAAGCGTGACGCCACTCAGTTTGGGAGGGCGCTGCAGGAGTTGGGCATCGAGCTCATCGTGGCCTACACTCCGCAGGCCAAAGGCCGTGTAGAGCGGCTCTTCGGCACTCTACAGGACAGGCTGGTATCCGAGATGCGGTTGGCCGGGGCGACCACCGTCGATGACGCTAACAGAGTCTTGTGGCGATTGCTGCCGAGCTTCAACCAGCGCTTCGGCGTCTGTGCTGAGCAGCCGGGCTCGGCATACCGTGAGCCGTCAGCGGACCTGTCCATCGACAGCGTGCTGTGCTTCAAATACTTGCGCAACGTGGCTAACGACAACACCGTGCATTTCCACAAAACCACGCTCCAGCTCCTGCCTGATGCGTATCGAGCTAGCTACGCAAAGGCCACAGTCGAGGTCCAGGAACGTCTCGACGGCAGCCTAGTTGTCGTTCACGCGGGAAAGACCATCGGCAGTCAGCCAGCCCCTCTCGCCCCTGTCACCCTCAGAGCACGCAACGGTCGACGGGCTACAGGCGCCATCACCACCGAGGTTTCTGGTGACACTCCCAGTGACTCTGTTGGGTACCCAACAGAGTCACCAAAGCAGAGTTCGGGGCCGCCAGCGGCCCCGAGGACCAAACGGTCCAAAAAGCCTAGTCCCGATCACCCATGGCGCAGGAAGCTACTGACATAATCATTGAACAGTTACCCTGACATTTTCACTGGACAACAACACACGCTCGAGGCCGGTCGATGCAAACGCAACCGCCCTGTCATATAATGCGCCTGTCCGAGAAATGCTCGCCGTGTATTAGCGTTTCCCACTGCAATGCACGTTGTTGACGCCTCTCGACTCCAATCTGGCGGGCCACACGTGGACTATCCGAACACCGTACTCAGGGGGATCGACATGCTGGGTTTCGACCTGACCGAAGAGCAGGCAGCGCTGCAGACGCTGGCCCGTCATTTCGCCGAACGCGAGATCATGCCCGTTGCCGCTGAACCGGACCGAATGGATGTCCACGAGAGCTTCCCGTGGGACATTGTCAGGAAAGGTTCCAAGCTGGGTCTCCGCACCATGGCTCTGCCGCCCGAATGGGGAGGCCAAGGCATCGACCTTCTCACGCAGGCGATCATGATCGACCAGCTCGCCTACGCCGACATGAGCTGCAGCAAGATGTTCAGCCAATGCTGGAAAGTCTCCAGGCACCTCAGCATGGCGGCCACGGAAGACCAAAAGCGACGATACATTCCGCCGTTCGTGGAGGACGACACGTTCGTCCTCGGCCAGGCGATCACCGAGCCAGACTCAGGGTCGGACAACTCGGGCTACTACGAAACTCCGCCGGGCGAGGGCCTCGCGCTACGCGCCGAGCGCAGAGGCGACCACTTCGTGCTAAACGGAATGAAGCACATGATAGCCAACGGTCCGGTTGCGAAGCTGTTCATCGTAACCGCCCGGACCGATCCGAACGCCAACCAGGCTGACGGCGTCAGCCGGTTCATCGTACCCAAGGACACGCCGGGGTTCAGCATCGGCAGAATCCACGACAAGGTCGGGTTTCGAGCGTATCCGAACGCGGAGCTCTTCTTCGAGAACGTTCGCATACCGGTGGAGGACCTGCTTGGCGGCAAGGAGGGCCGTGACTCCGAAGAGTGGTACATGCGCACGGTGAGCAACATCGAGCTCTCCGCCCACACGCTCGGGGTGGCGCGCGCCGCTCTGGACGCAGCGGTCAGGTTCGCGAACGAGCGGCGCCAGGGCGGCAAGACAATCATCATGCACCAGGCCGTCCAGAACACGCTGGCCGAACTCTACATTGCGCTCGAAGCGGGACGGACCCTCCTCTGGCGCACGGCGTGGACAACGACGCACCACGACGAGCCCAACAGTCTGCTGGCAAGCGCATGCAAGGCTTTCTGCGCCGACGCTGCCCGCAAGATCACCCTCGGCGCGATGGACCTCTTCGGCGGGGCGGGGGTAATGCGAGACCTGCCCATGGAGAAGTACGTCCGCGACTCGCTGGTCATGCTCCATCACGCGGGCGGCACCCAGTCGATCGTTCATCTGAAGATCGGGAAAGCCCTTGAGGCGAGATACCAGGCGGGGCTCGGCGTGTAGCCGTCAGCCGTCAGCAGTCAGCTGTCAGCAGATAGCCGACAGCCGATAGCCAACGGGTAACCGCCGCCGCCTCGGACGCCAATCAGGCTCACTTCTTTGCGATACAGCAGCCGCGCCGGGAACCCGTCCACGGGGCCGTCATAGATCGAGAACGCCACTATCCGGCCGCCTGTCCTGACCAACTCGAACGTGTCGACGAAGGCTTGCGGGTCGCCTGACGTCTCGAACACCAGGTCGAACCCCTGCCCGTCTGTCAGCGGCAGGGCGCGCTCCATCCAGCCGTCTTCGCGGACGTTGATCGTGTCGTCCGCGCCCAGACCCGCAGCCATAGCCAGTCGCCACGCCCGAGTGCCGAAAACCGTCGTGTGGGAGGCGCCGTTTTCGCCGGTGAGTTGGCTCAAAATGAGACCGGCCAATGCCCGGCCCGACGATTGCCACACGTTCGCCGAAGTCGGGCCTGCCCCGTCGGATCGCTCGAACCGAACACGCGACGATTATTAGCGCCTGCGCCAGGCTGAAATCCAAATCGCCTCGACGACAAC
>JASLXV010000023.1:0-93610 GCA_030740155.1 Dehalococcoidia bacterium
TGGCACCGTGAAATTCCAGGCGGATTTTGGGGTTGAATTGGAGCCGGAGAGAGGCATTTTCGCCGTCACCCATCGGGTGCCTCCATGATACTTACGTCATCTTACTGCAAAGTGACATGCCATGGAGTCATTATAGCTGGGTATACGCACGATGGCTTATAATTAGACGATAGTTGAAAGAACATCGACGAATTACCGATAGAGTTTTTCAATCATATGGGAAATGTGGGGTAAGTGTCGGCCAGGAAGGTCAGTGATTCACGGCTCTCCTGGGGGGCCCAGATGAGCGCTACATTACCACCCCCGGTAACGAAACTGACGGCTCCCTGTTGGGAGTTGGGTTCCGGCCCGGTCCACCCGGTAACCCGCACGCTGGCCTCTTGGTCTAGCTTGAGGGTGAGTCCGTACTCATTGACGGCGACCGGCAGCGCCGGAGTCGGCGTGGGCGCCGGCACGGCGGTCGCTTCCGGAGCGGGCATCGCCTCAGGGACCGGCGTAGCCTCCGGTGCGGCCTCGGGCGCTTCAGTGTCCATGAAGCCGAAGTGCTCGCCGCTCATGACAGCCGCCCCCTCGAATAGCTGACCGGGGTCGAACCCTTCGATCTGGGTACCGTCCATCGCCCCGAAAATGCCGGCGAGCTGTTCGCCGCCCATGCCCAGGGCCTGGTCGAACCCCATAGTGTCGAACATGGCGAAGGCGCTCTCTGGGTTCATGAACTGGAAGTCCGCGCCTCCCATGGCCCCGGCGGCGTCGAATCGCTGACTGGGATCGAACCCGGCCACCTGGCCTTGGTCCATTGCGCTGAACATCCCGGCCAGGCCGTCCCCTCCCATGCCCAGGCCTCCGATACGGTCACCGTCTACGGTCACCGTCTATGACGCCGAACATTCCGGCAAGTTGGTCCCCGCCCAGGTCCAGTGCCTGGTCGAAGCCCATGGTGTCGAACATGCCGCAGGCGCTGCCGCCGTCCATGAAGCCGAAGTGCTCGCCGGTCATGCCGGCCGCCGCATCAGGGTGGCGATCGGCGGGTGCAGGCTGCCCGGCGAATCGACGGCTTAGACAATTCGAGCCTTTTTCATTGAACCTCAGGCCTGCGTTGTCGGGTAGGGTGCGCGCACCAACTTTGGGATGGTCGCTCTGAGGCCTCTCTCGGGTGCACTTGATCGGGCTTACCCGAGTTCGGCAGTTCCTATTTGAACCTCCTCTGCTACCGGTAGGGGATTCACCCCTGGCGACATAGGTGCCTACGCCCTGTTTGGCGCCGGACCCGGAGCTTATGTTAGGCCTATGCAAATGGCGGGCGATGCGCCGACCCAGCCGAGGAAGCGTTCTTCAGGCGGACCCCGGCGGGAGGAAGTGGCAGCATCATCCTGCGGCGAAGCTGAATTCCCAAGTGCAGAGAACACGTGATAGGAGGTCAGAAATGTTCTGGTTCAGGCAATGCCCCCGTTGCTCAGGAGACATCTATGTGGACCGGGACCAGTACGGGCCGTATATCACCTGCATTCAATGCGGTTTCAGCCGAGACGTGCCCAATGTGTCCGAAGGCCCGACGGTAATCTCCGCCGAGCCCGTCCCAGTGCCGGTGGTCCCCCGGGAAGAAGGAGGACGCCGCCGCCGGATTTCCCATGGCGGACGCCACTTCGCGAAAACCTTGGAGTTCGACCCCGAGCCGGACCTCGAAATAGCCGCCTGACACCCTGGCAGCCGGCCGTGCCGGGGCTAACCAGGACTGCGAGGAACGGGCAGGAGCTTCGGGGCCGCCACCGGCATAGGCAACACACCGCCGGTGGAACCCCTCGCCTCTGCCACGACCTTCACGGGCTCGGTGTCTTGTATCGATACCCCTTGCATTCTTTCTTCCACCCGCCCAGGGGAGAGAGTGACGGGCCAAGCTCGTCGCTCTCTCTTCAGTTGAGGGGATCCCGGGTTCGACGAAGGAGGAGTCTCGACCCCAGGTCCGCCTATCTGCCCGCGCCAGCCCGCCGGCAGCACCACCCGGTTGGCTCGCCGCCACTCCATGCCCGGCTCCGTGTTCTTGACTGTCGTACCCTCCGCCGGAGCGTGTCCAGCGCCCGCCACCCTGTGTTAACATTGGGTGCGCCATTAGGCGTTCTTCCCGTCCAACGGCGGCCCATCCCCGCGGGGCGGCCGGAACTGCCCACCGGAAAAACCTTGACGGTGCCGTAGTGGTGTTGGAACGGGCTACGCTGGGGCAAGGAGACAACGGCGAGATGAAAGCGCTTCAAGGGATTCGGGTGCTCGATCTGACCCGGGCTCTGGCGGGTCCTTTTTGCACCCTGATGCTGGGTGACTACGGGGCGGATGTGATCAAGATAGAGATCCCCGGTATGGGAGATGACACCCGGCACTGGGGCCCGCCTTTCATAGGTGACGAGAGCGCCTATTTTCTCTCCATCAACCGCAACAAACGGAGCCTGACCCTGAACTTCAAGGAGCCCCGGGCCAAGGAGATTTTTCTGCGGATGGCCCGGGAGGCCGACGTGGTGGTGGAGAACTTCACCCCAGGGGTCATGTCCCGGTTCGGCCTGGACTACGAAACGGTGAAAGGGACCAACCCCAGGATTGTCTACTGCTCAATCTCCGGATTCGGCCAGGACGGGCCCTACCGGGACCGCCCGGCCTACGACCAGATAATGCAGGGAATCGGCGGCATCATGAGCGTCACCGGCGGGCCAGACGACGATCCGCAGAAGGTCGGGATCGCTATTGCCGATATCGGGGCCGGAATGTGGGCCGCGTTCGCGATTATGGCCGCGATTCGACACCGGGACCAACAGGGTGAAGGCCAGTACATCGACATCTCCATGATGGACGCCCAGGTGGCCTGGCTGACCTATCAGGCGGGCTATTTCTTCGCCAATGGAGAGCCGCCCAAGCGCCTGGGGGCCGCCCATCCCAACCTGGTCCCCTACCAGGCATTCATGTGCGGTGACGGCAAGTACCTCAACGTGGCCGTGGGCTCCGAGCGCATCTGGCAGCGGTTTTGCCAGGGCATGGGGCTGGAAGACCTGCGGGAGGCCCCGGACTATGCCACCAACGGCGACCGGGTACGTAACCGGGCCGCACTGGTGCCCAGGCTCCAGGAGCTGTTCCTCACCCGGTCGACCTCGGAGTGGGTGGAAGCCCTCATCCCCGCCGGTGTCCCCTGCGGACCCATCAACGACCTGGCGGACGTATTTGCCGACCCCCAGCTTCTCCACCGTCAGATGTACCTGGAGATGCCCCATCCCACCCTGGGGTCCGTCAAGCAGACGGGCATTCCCATCAAGTTCTCCTTGACTCCCGGTGGCTTGGACCGGCCCCCGCCTTTGCTGGGCGAGCACACCAGGGAGATCCTGCGGGAGCTGGGATACTCGGAGTCCCAGATCGACGATATGGCTGAAGAGTCGGTTACCTAGGAGAATCAGAGGCTTCACCGTTCGCCGTCTCGACCATGCATTCTTCAACGACAGCAACCAGGGCTGGCCTGGCGCCTTCTTTGCCGCCGGCTGCGCCGGCCATAAGCCCGGCCACGGCCCCCTTTTCTGTAACCAGCCCGCCTCGCCCACCGTTGCCGGGTGAGAATTGGGGCCTTCGGGTTGATATATATCGGGGTTCAGACATCTTGCCTGAGGCCGGAGGTCCGTTTATCATGGGACGGAACCGCCGTGGGCGAGGAGGTTGACCGGCAATGGACCTGGGATTGAAAGACCGCGTCGCTATCGTGGGAGGATCCAGCAGGGGTATGGGGAGGGCCATAGCGGTAGCCTTCGCCCAAGAGGGCGCCAGCGTCACCATCTCTGCTCGAACCGAGGCCGACCTGCGCCGCACCGAGATCGAGTTGGCCAGGATTGGGTCGCAACACCACGTGCTGGCCATCCCCGCCGACCTTTCGGTGCCCAGGGATATCCGCCGCGTGGTTCGTGACACCTTCAACCGCTTCGGCCAGATCGGAATCCTGGTGACCCACGTGGGGCACGGTCCGTCCGGCCGGGCCTCCGAGTTCAGCGACGAGACCATTTTGGCGGCCCTGGAAGAGAACTTCCTCAGCGCCATCCGCCTGGCCCGGGAAGTGATTCCCTACATGAAGCAGCAGCGATGGGGGCGCATTATCCACTTGCTCCACAGCCCGGTGGGCCGCCCGGACAACGGGGCGGCCCTCTCCGCCGCCAGCCAGTCGGCGCTGGTGGGTTACTCCAAGCTGCTTTCCAACGAGCTGGCCCCATTCAACATTACCGTGAACAACTTGCTCTCCGGCCCCATCCAGACGGAATACCTGACCGCTTCGCTAGAGGCCAAGGCCAAGGAGACCGGCCGCCCGGCCGAGGAGCTGGCCAAGGAGGCGGTAGCCGCCATTCCCATGCGCCGCTTCGGCAAGCCCGAGGAGGTTGGAGATCTGGTTGCCTTCCTGGCGTCGGACCGAGCCGGGTATCTCACCGGCACCAGCGTGGTCCTCGATGGCGGCACGCTCCAGCCATTCGCCCGGCAGTCCCCAACCGATCCCTCCAGCCGGCCACCGGTGATCCCGTAGGGCGGAGACCGGCTTGGGCGTGCCGGCCCGATGGATTTGCCGGGCTACTCCGAAGATAGCGGTCGACAGGTGGCGTGCCAAGAGTACCTCCACATGGGCAGCGTCGCACCGGTGACGCTCCCTTCCCCCCGTCTTTCCGGCGAAGGCCGGAATCTAGGGAAGAGCCGGCTTTCGCCGGGGTGACGGAACGGGTATCGAGCCATTTGCGAGACGCCAAACTGGCCCAATCAGCTCGATGTCGACATTTCTCTTTGCAAGCCACGTCGGCTGAGGACTAACCCCGCGAAGTTAAGATTGGACTGTGATGCTCCGCCGGAGGTGGCGCATCACAGCCTTTTCGTTTCTCCGGCGAGAGAGCGTGGGCCGGGGAGGGCAAACGCCACTCGGAAGACGCCCCAGCCAGAGGCTCCAAGCGGTACAATGGTTGCAACCGCTTTCAGGAGATTTCGAGAAATGCCGCTGTTTCTGAAAAGACGTGCCGGTGTCGCGGTCGTGGAGATCGAGGGAGTGATCGGCACCCGCGTCCGCGTGCCGGCGTACACTCGTCTCTTCGACTCCGTCGCCCAGAGCACCCGCTACCGCGCCCTGCTGCTGGACATAGACTCTCCGGGGGGGTCCGCCTCCGGCTCGGAGGTTCTCTACCGGAGCTTGAAGAGGGTGGCCGAGCGAAAACCGGTGGTGGCCTACATTCGCGGTTTGGGAGCTTCCGGCGGCTATTACCTGGGCTGCGCCGCCAGCAAGATCGTTGCGCTGCCCGCCGCGCTGGTGGGTTCCATCGGCGTCATCTACCTCCGGCCCGTTCTGGAGCAACTGCTGGGTAAGGCCGGCGTGGATTTTTCGTGTTCAAGGGGGGCCGGCTAAAGGACATGACCGGGTTCTGGCGCGGCCCAACCGCCGAAGAGGGAGAGAAATTCCAGGGGCTGATCAACGAGATTTACGATAATTTCGTCGCGGTGGTGGCCCAGGGCCGCCCCTTGGACGAGGGTCAGGTCCGGGAACTGGCCACCGGCGAGGTGTTCACCGCCCGCAGGGGGAATGAGCTGGGTCTGGTTGACGAGCTTGGGGACTTCCAGGACGCGCTGGAACTCGCGGCACGGCTGGGAAGCATCCGGCCCCGCCCGCTCATGGTGCGTCCCAAACGCTCGATAGGCCAGCGGATGTTCGGCGGCATGGGCAATCGCAGCTCCGCCCTGCCCCCCCTCGCCGCCCAGCTCCAGCGGTTGCTGGCCGGCGGCATCTACTACCTGGAGCCGTCGTATCTGATGAGCGACTACTCGCCGGAGGGTGAGTGACCCTGGGGGCACCCAGCCGGTCCCAACGGCGTCCTCTCTGCCGGATTGCGGTGAGCTAGCTCTTCTCCAGCCGTTTCGCCTCCTGCCAGAGGGCCTCTTTGTCGGCCAGCGGAAGCTGGATGAACTCCTGGCCGCGGCCGGCCGCCAGTCGCTCCATCGTGGTGTACCGGCCCTGGAAGCGGCGGTTGGCCTGCCTCAGGGCATCTTCGGCGTGGATGTTGAGCCACCGGGACAGGTTGACCAGGGTGAAGATGAGGTCGCCCACCTCGTGGATCTTTTCTTCCTGGCTGGCGGCCCGGCGAAGCTCCTCCGCCTCTTCAACCACCTTGTCCAGCACGCCGGAGATGTCATCCCACTCGAATCCGGCTTTGCCCACCCGGTCCTGCATTAGCTGAGCGTAGGTCAAAGCGGGCAGGTCCCGGGGTATGCCGTCCACCGCCGATTTGCGGACCCCTTTACTCCGGTTCTCCTCCGCTTTCAGACGCTCCCAGTTGCGCTCCACCTCGCTGGAGTCGGCGACCTGGGCATCGCCAAAGACGTGGGGGTGCCGGCGCACCAGCTTTCGGTTGACCCGGGCCAGCACGTCGGCCAGGTCAAACTCGCCGGCCTCACTGGCGATTTGAACGTGGAACGCCACCTGCACCAGGATGTCTCCCAGCTCCTCGGACAGCGCCGGGGCGTCGTCGCGATCCACGGCCTCCAGTACCTCGTAGCACTCCTCCAGGAGGTTGCGCTTCAACGAGGCGTGGGTCTGCTCCCGGTCCCAGGGGCAGCCCCCCGGAGCGCGGAGCCGCTCCATGATGTCCATCAAGGTCTGGAATTTTCCGAGATCGCTTTCGGGGATCGGTTCGTAAGGCATGGGCGAATTATAGCCAGGCCGGTGGTTGCTTCACAAGATGTTGGGATGCTAACGTAGAACTCACCCTAGGAGGAAGCGTGCGCCGGGTCGCCTGGGTTCCAAACGCCCTTTTCATCGTTGCCGTGCCCCTGTTTCTGGTGACCGCCAGCGTTGCCTGGGCGTTCAACAGCGTCGGTGTATACGAGAGGGGATTCGACAAGTACCAGATTTCCAGCTACACCGGCATCACCCGGGCGGACCTGGTCCAGGTGGCCGCCGACATCCGCCACTACTTCAACTCCGGCGAGGAGCCCTTGGCGGTGCGGACCCGGATTTTCGGCGAGGAGCGGGACCTGTTCAACAGCCGGGAAGCCACCCACATGCGGGACGTGAAGCGCCTGATCTGGGGAGTTTACATAATCGCGGTGCTATCCACGGCCTACCTGCTGGCCACGGCGGGCTGGGGCTTGGCGCGGTACCGGCGCCGGTTCGCCGAGACCCTGGCCCGCCGGTGCCTCTGGGGTGGCGGAGTCACGCTGGCGCTGTTATTGGCGGTGGGACTCTTCGCGCTGGTGGGGTTCGACCGGCTGTTTCTGACGTTCCACCAGATCAGCTTCGCCAACGATCTGTGGCAGTTGGACCCGCGGACGGACTACCTGGTGGCGCTGTTCCCCCAGAACTTCTGGTTCGACGCGACTATGTGGGTAGCCACGCGGGCCGTTGCCGGAGCGCTGGTAGTAACCGTCTTCTCCGGTGGCTACCTGCTGTACCTCCGGCGCGCCGCCCGGGGGGAGGTGTAGGGGCACAGCATGCTGTTCCCCTACGCGTGGTGGCGCTGTTCCCCTAGAACTTTTGGTTCGACGCGACGATGTTGGTAGCCACGCGGGCCGTTGCCGGAGCGCTGGCCGTAACCGTCTTCTCCGGTGGCTACCTGCTGTACCTCCGGCGCGCCGCCCGGGAGGGAGGTGTAGGGGCACAGCATGCTGTCGGCGCGCCGCCCGGAGGGGAACGTAGGGGCACAGCATGCTGGGCCCCTACGGCCGCCTAGCCGCAGGCGCAGCCGCCGCCACAGCAGCCACCACCACCCATAGGGGGCGGCGGGCCGGCCTGGCCGCCGGCAAATTCGCCGCGAGTCACCGAGGCGAAGACCGAGATCGCCCGGTTTGCTGGTTGCTCGCAGACCGGACAATCGGAGCCATCGGCGCTCATGGACTGGAGTTTCTGAAACTTATTGCCGCAGGTGGGGCAGTAGTACTCATATATTGGCATCTTAGATCTTCCTTCACTAACAGGCGTCAGGCACGAACGGGCTTCGGGCGCGAACGGCTTCGCTGTTCTGACCTCGAGGCAGGACCCAGCTACTTGCCAGCTACTTGAATGTATCCGAGCCGGCGGCCCGCGTCAAGGGGCGCGCCTGGGCGCTCCCCGGTCACGGCGAAGACGAACTTTCGACTCGCCTCCGGCCCCGGCACGATGCCGCGAAGATGAACCGCTTGACAAAAAGCTGGTTTGGCCCAGAATTGGTTGCTGTTTCGCCGTTGCATACCGGGTGTCTTGAACTTCCGGAACGGGCGGGCAGCCGGGCCGGGGCCGAGGAGCTACTCATAAACAAACGCACCCAACTGTCCTGGCTGGCACGCATCCGGACCTTCGACTCTCTGCGACTGTACCGGGACTACCGTTACCTCTGGGCGGGCAACTTCTGCGCCAACTGCGCCCAGTGGCTTCAGCTACTTTCGGTAGGCTGGCTGGTGCGGGACCTCACCGCCTCCACCGGGTCCTCGGCGCTCCTGGTGGTGACCGCCGGGGGACTGAACACCGTTCCCGTCTTGTTTTTGGGCCCCTGGGGCGGGGTTCTGGGCGACCGCATCAACCGCAGGAAGCTGGTGATGACGCTCCAGGCCTTCATGGCCTGTACGGCCCTCCTGTTTGCCTTCCTGGTGCGGTCTGACTACATCGAATGGTGGCATGCCTACGTCTACGTGGTGGTGGGCGGTTCGTGCCATGCCGTGACCCTCCCGCTGAGGCAGGCGCTGGTGGCCAACACCGTGCCCAGGGAATCGGTTGTCAATGCGTTTGCTTCCAACATCTTCACCGTTACGGGAACCCGCATGCTTGGCCCGTTTATCGGCGGTGTCCTTATCGCCACGCTGGGGTTCTTCTGGAATTTCGCTTGGGAGTCCGCGTTGTACACGGGCACGGTGCTGGCTTATTGGCGCATGAGGACACCCTACTCCCACGGAAACGCTGCCGCTGTGAAGGCTTCCCTATTGTCCAGCTTGAAAGAGGGGATCACGTACGTGAGGAAGGGGGAAAGAGTGATCTTCAACCTCATAGTGTTGGGCCTGATACCCAACGCCGTCCTCAACCCGGTCATGTTCCTGTTGCCCATATTCACCACCGAGGTGCTGCACGGCGGCGCCGACCTGGGAGGGATTCTCCTGTCGACGACCGGGCTCGGCGGGTTCATCGCCGCCTTCACCATCGCTTCCGGCGGATTCAAGTCCAGGAGGGGGTTGGTTTGTCTGGGGGCGATAGCCGCGAGTTCCGTCTGCATCATTATTTTGTCCCAGGCCAGGTGGCCGGTGGTGGCGATCTTGCTGGTCGGGATGATGTCGTTTGCCCAAGGGACCTTCCGCACCACCTCGGGCTCGGTGATCCAGTACATGACGCCCGATGTCCTCCGGGGCCGGGTAACGTCGTTGCAGTCGTACGCCCAGGGGTTCTTGATACTGACCAGCTTGCTCATCGGCTGGTTCATCGACTTGACCACGGTCGTCATCGGCATCATGACCATCGGGGCCGTGGGTTTGGGCTTGGCGATTCTCTCAAGCCTCGCCTTCCGCCGGGTCCGCCAGTTGGCGTAGCGGCCGGGCAAGAGAGAGATTGTCGTTGCTGAAAGCTACAAACTCGAGGGCCGGCTCCCAGTGGTTGGGTTTTGACGCCCCGGCCGTCGGCACTTCGACTTTCGCACCGGCGGCTCGCGTCGAGGGGCGCGCCGGGATGGCCCCTGGCCGTAGCGGGGACGAACCTTCGACTCGACTCTTGCTTTCGTCCGGGGCCGCGAAGTTGAACTGCTTGACAAAAAGCTGGTATAGCTCAAAATTGATTGCTGTTCCGCTGTTGAATGCCGGGTGTCTTAAACCCCCGGCTCCGGGCAGGCAACCGGGAACGGGCGGGGCCGAGGAGCAGCTAATAAACAAACGCAGCCAACTGTCGTGGTTGGCCCGCATCCGGACTTTCGATTCTTTACGACTATACCGGGACTACCGCTACCTTTGGGCGGGCAACTTCTGCGCCAATTGCGCCCAGTGGCTTCAGCTACTCTCGGTGGGCTGGCTGGTGCGGGACCTCACCGTCTCTACCGGGTCTTCCGCGCTCCTGGTGGTAACCGCCGGGGGACTGAACACGCTTCCGATCTTGTTGTTGGGTCCCTGGGGTGGAGTCCTGGGCGACCGCATCAACCGCAGGAAGTTGGTGATGACGCTTCAGGCCTTTATGGCCTGTACGGCCCTCCTGTTTGCCTTCTTGGTGCGGTCCGACTACATTGAGTGGTGGCATGCCTACGTCTATGTGGTGGTGGGCGGATCATCCTGGGCCGTAACCCACTCCCTCCGGCAGGCGCTGGTGGCCAACACCGTGCCCAGGGAATCGGTCGTGAATGCCTATGCCTCCAACGTCTTCACGATTACGGGGACCCGGATGGTTGGCCCGTTCATCGGCGGCATCCTGATCGCCACGCTGGGGTTCTTTTGGAACTTCACGTTGGAGGCCCTGCTGTACGCGGGCACGGTGCTGGCCTATTGGCGGATGAAAACTCCCTACTACCACGGGAACGCTTCCACCGCGACGGTTTCCCCATGGGCCAGCCTGAAAGAGGGGATCAGGTACGTGAGGAAGGGGGAAAGAGTGGTCTTCAACCTAATAGTGCTGGGCCTCATCCCCAACGCAGTCCTGCACCCGGTCCTGTTCCTGCTGCCCGTATTCACCACCGAGGTGCTGCACGGTGGCGCCGACATGGGAGGGGTACTCCTGGCTACCACCGGGCTCGGCGGGTTCCTCTCGGCTTTCACCATAGCTTCCGGCGGGTTTCAGTTCAGGAGGGGATTCGTCTGCCTGGGGGCGGTAGCCGTGAGTTCTGTCTCCGTCATTCTTTTCGCACAGGCCAGCTGGGTTGTGGCGGCGATGCTGCTGATTGGGATTATGTCTTTCGGGCAGGGGACCTTCCGCACCACCTCGGGCTCGGTGATCCAGCTCCTGGTACCCGATGTCCTGCGGGGCCGGGTAACCGCGCTGCAGCAATACACCCAGGGGTTCTTGATACTAACCAGCTTGCTCATCGGCTGGTTCGTTGACTTGACCACGGTCGTCATCGCGATAATGAGCATCGGCGCCACGGGATTGGGCCTGGCAATTTTCTCCAGCCTCACCCTCCGCCGGGTGCGCCAGCTAGGGTAGCGCAAGGGCAGAGGAGAGAAGAGAGATTGTCGGTGCTGAGAGGTGGGAACTCGAAAGCCAGCTCCAAGTGGTTGGTTTTTACCGCCCTGGCCATCGGCACCTTCTTGTCGGTGGTGGACCACGGCAGCGTCATTGTGGCCCTTCCCACCATAGAGGCCCATTTCGGCACCGACCTGCCCACCGTCCAGTGGGTGATCGTGGGCTATGCCTTGACCATCAGCGTCCTGCTGTTGCCCATGGGGCGGTTGGGCGACATGGTCGGCCGGAAACGGATCTACATCGCCGGCTTCTCCATCTTCGTCGTGGCCTCCGCTCTAGCCGGCGCATCTCCCGATCTAGCGTTGCTGATCGGCGCCAAAATCCTTCAGGGAGTCGGGTCGGCCATGATCCAGGGTAATAGCATGGCCATCGTCATCTCGACTTTTGCCGAGACGGAACGTGGCAAAGCACTGGGCTCCCATCTCAGCGTAGTCGGCACGGGGGCGGTGGCCGGCCCGGCGTTGGGCGGCCTACTGATCAGCGTCCTCGATTGGCGTTGGGTCTTCTTCATCAACGTCCCCATTGGGCTCATCGGCATCGCCGTGGCACTCCTGGTCTTGCAGGGGGAACGCCACATTGAGGAAGCGGAAGATAGCGGACGGCAGTCCTTCGACTGGATGGGTGCGGTGCTCTCGGGGGTGACCCTGCTGGCCTTCCTGATGGTGGTCGGCAACGGGGACCGGGTTGGGTGGACCTCCTGGCCGGTTGTGGCGGGAACCGCGGCCGCGGTTCTCTTTTTGGCCGCATTCATCTGGTGGGAGCTGCGGATTGAATCCCCCATGCTGGAACTCCGGCTGTTCCGGCGCAAGCTGGTGGCCCTGGGCGTGGCAGCCGGCTGGATATCCTTCCTGGGCACGGCGGCAGCTCGTTTCATGATGCCCTTCTACCTCCAGCGGGTCCTGGAATACAGCCCCGGAAAGGTTGGTCTGTTCATGATCCCCGCAGCGCTTTGCATGGTGTTCGTGGGCCCGGTGGCCGGCCGGCTTTCCGACCGGTACGGCTGGCGGCGGTTTACCGCCGGCGGCCTGGCCCTCTCGGCGGCCGCCTCATTTATTCTGGCCATCGGCCTGACGCCGACCTCGCACGTCATGCTGGTTATCGTGATGCTGATGCTGCTGAGCACCGGCACCGGCCTGTTCAACTCGCCGAACAATAGCTCCATCATGAGCGCGGTGGAGCGGTCCAGGTACGGCGTGATCTCGGCGCTGACCCAGTTGGTGCGCAATTCAGCGAACGTCACCAGCGTGGCCCTATCCACTACCATCGTGGTGATCACCATGGGTTCGCAGGGCGTTGAGCCCAGCCTGGATGCCGTTTCCCCCGAGGTGGCTGGAGCCTTCGTCGATGGCCTGCACAACGCGTTCCTGCTGATGGGAATCCTTCTGGTCGTGGGCATGATTATCTGCCTGGTAAGAGGAGATGCGCCCCGGCAAGTACCGGCAGAATCCGGGGCGGAAGAACATGGAACCGCCCGCCTCCATTAGCCCCCATCCAGCGGGGTCACACCTTGACCTTGACACCCGATTCCGCGGATGGCAGAATGCGGTGCTATCCGGCGGCTGATTGCAGGAACGGCCCAGGTTGCAACGTGACACCGCCTGACATTGCCTGACATTGAATGAAGCGAATGAATCCCGAAGGATGGTGAGGAGATATGCCCGACGTCAAGATAGAAGTCCGCGCCAACGCCGGAAACCGCGTCTACGGACCCTTTGAACTGGTAGACCAGGACGGCAACGCGTACACGATCCCCGAAGGTCAGTGGGTGTCTCTATGCCGCTGCGGCCTATCCAAGAATAAGCCTTTTTGCGACAGCGCCCACCGGGACTCCGGCTTCGAAGCCGCCTCGAAAGCCAGGTAACGCCCTAACCCGGACCCGCCAAGAGCCCGGCTGAACCGCCTCCGCCGGGGATGCGCGAGCTGAAGCGGCTGGGTTTGGTTTAGCGTCTTGTAGATAGCGTGACGTCGGCCCAATCGGGCGTCATTCCTTCCCCACGCCCGTCTTTCCGGCGAAGGCCGGAATCCAGGGATGTGCCGGCTGGGTCCCGGCCTTCGCCGGGATGACGATGGGGTATCAAGCCATCTACGAGATGCTGGACTAAAGGCCTGTCAACTGATTGCTGATGACGGTCTTACGTCAGTCCCCACGGTCAATATCCAAGAATGACATCCTGAAATAACCAAGTAGACTGAGTACGCGCAGTATCAAGCCCCCGGCCAACTCCGTAGAGCTGGGAAAGCCGCCGAGACTATCCGGCCCGCGCCTCGCGGCCGTCTCGGAACCGCTAGGGAGCGGCGGTGAGAGAGGCGGCCCAGGCTAGGTAGACCGGAACTTCCTCTTCATGGCCCGGACCGAAGCCAGGCGTTCCTCGGCCAGCCGGTCGGCGGCCCGGGCTGTGGGAATTTCCTCTTCCTTGGATATCTGGATTACCCGGCCCATGGTGTCGTAGATGCGCTCGGTCTTCTCCCGGGCCCGGTCGGGGTGGTAAGCTGTCCCGATTTCCATGGCGACGTTGATGATGCCACCGGCGTTGATGATGTAGTCCGGGGCGTATAGGATCCCCCGCCGGTTCAGCGCTTCCCCGTCGCCCTCCGTCAGGAGTTGGTTATTGGCCCCTCCGGCCACCACCCGGCACTTGAGCCTGGGAATGGTGTCGCCGTTCAGCACGCCGCCCAGGGCGCAAGGGGCGAAGATGTCACAATCCACGTCGTATATCTGTTCCGGCGACACGACCTCGAGGCCCAGGCTCCGTGCCCGGTCCAGTGCGTCTTCGAAAACGTCGGTGACCACTACCTGAGCGTCCTCTTTCATCAAGTGGTGTGCGGTGTAGAGTCCCACCTTTCCGAACCCCTGGAGGGCCACCTTCTTGCCCGTGAGGGAATCGGAGCCCCAAACCTCGCGGGCGCAGGCTTTCATGCCCACGTAGATTCCCAAGCCGGTCATGACGGAGGTGTCGCCGCTGCCGCCTGCGGTGATGGGAAGTCCTACCACGTGAGCCGTCTCCTGGCGAATATACTCCAGGTCGAGACCGGTGCTTCCTACGTCGGTGGTGGTCAGGTAGCGTCCACCCAGGGTGTCCACGAAGGAGCCGTAAGCCCGCAACAGGGCCTCGGTTTTCTGGGTATGAGGGTTGGCAATGATCACGGCCTTACCGCCTCCGAGAGGCACGTCTGCGGCCGCCGCCTTGTAGGTCATGGCTTGGGAGAGGCGGAGCGCGTCCTGAACTGCGTCCTCCTCCGCAGTGTAGGGCCAGATGCGGGTACCGCCGCAGGCTGGGCCCAGGGTTGTGTCGTGAATGGCGATGATGGCTTTGAGGCCTACCGCCGGGTCGGCGCAGATAACCAGTTGCTCGTGTCCGTGGCAGCCCATGTAGTCAAAGATCTTCATCGCAAGGGACCTCCTCGCCAAAGGATTGGGGCCATATCGAAATCCGCTTCTACCCTAGTAGGATTCACGACAGGTATAGCCGGTTCAGGGTCGGAGTTGAGTGCCGTGGTTTACCATTCCATTATAACCCGGCGGGGCGGAAGGAGGACATAGGCGCCTCTACCCGAGAGCGCCGCCATAGGGGTCGCCCGAATCCGGAGGCTCAGGTCCCTCGTTCCACGGCCTCGGCCCGGCGGGCCTCAGGCCTCCGTAGCGACGGCTTTTTGGCAATGAAGAAGAGGATACCGCCGATGAAGTTCACTGCGGCCAGGACCACAAACGCGATGTCGTAGGTGCCCGTGGTGTCCCGGATGTAACCCGCGAAAGGGGCGGAGAGCAACATCATGATGTTCATCGGCAATGTGGAGAAGCCCAGGATCGATCCAAAGGACGCCCGGCCGAAGTACTCGCCTCGGATCGTTACAGTCATGGGATTGCGTCCTCCCCACCCGATCCCGAGCAGAACCGCGAAGAGGAAGATCATGGTGAGACTGTCCGGCGAGGTTAGCAACACCACCGCCCCCGCCTGGATCGTGGTGAAGACGAGCAAGCCCAGCCTTACCGGTATCTTGCTGCCGACGTAGCCTCCCACCAGTTGAAAGACCATCGCGAGGCCGGTGTACGTGGCAACTACCCAGGCCGTGGTCTGCACCTGAAACCCCGCGTCGCCCAACAGCAGGCCCAGGTGGACCCAGATGGCGGGAAGCGGAATGGTGGTGCATCCGTGGCCGAAAGAGATCAGCCAGAAAGCAGGGGTCCGGAGCGCCTGGGAGAGGGTAAAGTCTACGTCTGTCCCCTCGGTTTCAGCCTTTGCCTCGGCAGAACGGCGTCCCGGCGCGGCCACCACCGGGCGAGGCGCCGGCGCCGCTCCGTCGGGGAGCAGGCCGTATTCCTGGGGGCGGTTGCGGATCAGCCGGGTCAAGGGAAAGGCCACCGCCAGAATGAAAATGCCTATGATGAGGGCGGTGAGCTGCCAACCCAGCCGGTCCTGGTCCGGGTCGATGGCCCAGGCGATGGCCGGCACCAGCAGCAGAGCGCCGAAGCGGCCGCCGGCGTTGGACCACCCCACGGCGATGGCCCGGCGCCGGGAGAACCAGTGGTTCAGCATGGTCATCATCGGGACCCAACTGGCGAAGCCTTGGCCCAGCGCCATGACGATGTAGGCCAGGTAGAACATCCAGATGTTCTGGACCCGGCTGAACAGCAGGAACCCCGAGCCCCCAATGAGCAAGCCGATCAGGACCATGCGCCGGGTCCCGATCCGGTCGGTCAGGTACCCCTCGATGGGCCCCAACATGCCCCCCTCGATCCGGGCCAGGGTCATGGCGAAGCCCATTTGCGTCCGGTTCCAGCCGAACTGCCGCTCCAGTGCCACCGCCCAAACGGTCATGGATTGGGAAAGGGGTACACTGGCCAGCACCGTAACGAAACTGCTGATGGGGACCAGCCACCAACCGTAAAAAACTCCCCGCAATCTGCCGGGGAGGTGTGTCGACGGGCTCGGGGGTTCCAAAGCTAGTTTCCTTCCGGCTCGGCCCTTTGTCTTACTGCGGGCCTCGCGGTACGGCTTTTGGAAGAGTAGCATATCAAAACATTTGCTGTCGAAAGCATCATCGCCGGTGGGTCCGGCTAGCCGCCCCGGCTGACCGCCTCGGGCTGGCTGGCCGCCGGACTCCGGCGCGCCGGCTTCTTGGCCATGAAGAAGAGGATCCCACCCAGGAAATTCAACCCTCCCAGTATCAGGAAAGCCATGGTGTAGGTGCCGGTGGTGTCCCGAATGTAGCCGGCGAAGGGGGCCGAGGCCAGCATCAGGATGTTCATCGGCACCGTGGAGAAGCCCAGAATCTTGCCAAACGACTCCCGGCCAAAGTATTCGCCACGAATGCCTATGAGCAGCGGATTGCGTCCACCCCAACCGATGCCCATCAACACGGCGAAAAGGTAGATCATGAAGTGATTGCTCGGCGAGGTGAGGGTCAATATCGCGACCGCTTGGACCGACGTGAAGATCAGCAACCCGAATCGCTTGGGAAACATGTCGCCGATATAGCCCCCTATTAGCTGGAAGATCATTCCAACGCCGGTGTAGGTGGCGACGACCAGCGCAGTCGTCTGCAACGGGAAACCCGCGTCTCCCAGGAGCAAACCCAGGTGGACCTGCATTGCTGGGAGCACTATGGTGGCGAACCCGTGGCCGAAGGATATGAACCAGAAAGCGGGGGTACTGATGGCCTGGGTGAACGTAAAGTCGGTGTCCGGCCCGTCGACCGGCGTCTGGCCGGCGGTGGGCCTGCGGCCATGCACGGCCACCACCGGGTGGGGCGTCTCCTTCTCGCCATCGGGAAGCAGTCCGTACTCCTGGGGCCGGTTGCGGATCAACCGGGTGAAAGGGAAGGCCACCACCAGAACGAACACGCCAATAATCAGCGCCGTGAGGCTCCAACCAAGCCGGTCGTAGTCCGGGTCGATGGCCCAGGCGATGGCCGGCACCAGGATCAGCGCGCCCAGGCGGCCGCCGGCGTTGGACCACCCGACCGCGACCGACCGGCGACGGGAGAACCAGTGGTTCAGCATGGTCATCAGCGGGATCCAGCTGGCAAAGCCCTGGCCTATCGCCATGACCACGTAGGCCAGGTAGAACATCCACAGGCTGTGGACCTGGCTGAAAAGGATGAAGCCGATGCCCCCAGCCACCAGGCCGAACAGGACGGTGCGCCGGGTCCCAATCCGGTCGGAGAGGTAGCCCTCCAACGGTCCCAGGATACCACCCTCGACCCGGGCCAGAGTCATGGCGAAGCCCAACTGGGTCCGGCTCCAGCCGAATTCGCGCTCCAGCGCCACCGCCCAAACGCTCATCGCATGAGAGAAGGGCACGTTGGTCATCGTGGTTGCGAGGCTGCTGATCGGGACCAGCCACCAACCGTAGAAGATCCCCCGCTTCCGGCCGGGGAGGTTTTCGCTTGTATCGCTGGAACTCAAATTCAGTACACTTCCGGCTCGGCCCGTGGGCCCGCCTCACATCTGGATTGCCACATTAAAGTATCATGAAAACGTATAGTATCCCGATGATAATATCATGTCGCTCGCCTACGTGTCCGCCTCGGGCGGGCGGGTTGACGGACTCGGCGACGGTCTCTTGGCCAGCAAGAAGAGGAGGGCGCCGAGGAAATTCAGGGCAGCCAGGACCAGGAAAGCGACGGTGTAGGTACCTTGAACGTCCCGGACATAGCCGGCGAAGGGGGAGGCGATCATGAGCAGGACGTTCATCGGGACGGTGGACAAGCCGAGGATTTTCCCGAATGACGCCCGGCCAAAGTAGTCGCCACGGATCGCGACGGTCAGGGGATTGCGTCCCCCAAACCCCATGCCAAACAGGACGGCGAACAAGTAGAACGTGGTAAGACTGGTCGCGTACGTGAGCACCACTATCGCGCTCGCCTGAATCGTGGTAAAGATGAACAGAGCCACCCGCTTGGGGATTCGGTCACCGACGTAGCCTCCAACAAGTTGGAAAACCATCGAGACGCCGGTATAGGCGGCGACGATCCAGCCCGTGGTCTGTACGTTGAACCCCTTGTCTTCCATCAGCAAACCCAGGTGGGCCATGATGGCGATGATCACCATGGAAGTGAACCCGTGGCCGAAGGATATGAGCCAGAAAGCGGGGGTCCGCAAGGCCTGAGCGGCCGTGAGGTCTCCGCCGGCCCTCTCGCCCTCACCCGTTTCCCCGGCGCCGGCGCCCGCCGGGACCGGCGCCGAGGGAGAGACGGCCGGCCCGCCATCGGGCAGCAGGCCATACTCCTGGGGCCGGTTGCGGATCAGCCGGGAAATGGGGAAGGCCACCAGCAGAGCGAACAGCCCCAGGGCCGTGGCCGTGACCTTCCAGCCCAGCCGGTCGTGGTCCGGGTCGATGGCCCAGGCAATGGCCGGAACCAGCAGCAGCGCCCCGCCCCGGCTGCCCACGTTGGCCCACCCCATGGCGGTCGCCCGGCGCCGGATGAACCAGTGGTTCAGCATGGTCATCAGGGGAATCCAGCTGCCCAGCCCCTGGCCCAGCGCCATGACGAGGTAGGCCAGGTAGAACATCCACAGGTTTCTGATCTGGCCGAAGAGCAAGAAGCCGGCGCCGAAGATCAGGAGGCCGAACAAGACCATGCGACGGGTCCCCGCCCGGTCGGTGAGGTAGCCCTCGAGGGGTCCCATCAAGCCGCCCTCGATCCGGGTGAAGGCCAACGCGAGACCCAACTGGGTCCGGCTCCAGCCGAAATGGCGCTCCAACGCCACCGCCCACACGCTCATCGCGAAGAAGAGGGGCACGGTGGCGATCACCATGACGAAACTGGCGACGGGCACCAGCCACCACCCGTAGAAGACTCCCCGGGGACGGCCGGGGAGGTGTCCGCTCTGGCCTGCGTTTCCCAAGGCCCACTCCGATCTCGCTCGAACCGTTGCCCCGGTTCGAGCCGCCGCTTCCGGTCACCCCGAGACTATCAGAAGTTGGCGTGGGTGGTCTATCGGCTCATCGAAGCGGAGGAAATCAACCCACGGTGGCCAGGGATCGAGCCCGGCTAGGGCGGCTCCCGGTCAGCCCCGGTCACTCCGGGTTGTTTCGAGCCACAGTTGGTATACCGTGTTCTTGGGCATATCCAGCGATACGGCCACCTGGGCCACCGCCTCTTTCGCCCGGGTCCCGGCCTCCCGCAGCCGGGACAGCTCCCGGCGGGCCTCCTCCAGTTGGGACGGCGGTGGGCCGGCGGGCAATGGCTCTTCGGGCGCTCCCCGCACCACCAGGACCAGCTCTCCCAGGGGGGCCTGAAAGTGTTCCACGGCCTCGGATAACGAGCCTCGGAACACCTCTTCGTGTAGCTTGGTCAGCTCCCGGCACACGGCGACCTCCCGGTCCCCCAACTCCTCCAGCATGTCTTGCAGCGTGGCCCGCAGCCGGTGGGGAGCTTCGAACGCCACCAGCGTCAACGGGAGGGAGGAGGCCGCCCGGAGGGACTGGCGCCGGCCCTTTTTCCGCCGGGGCAGGAATCCCAGGAAGAGGAAAGCGTCGGCGGAGAGGCCGGAGACAGCCAGGGCGGTGGTGAGGGCCGACACCCCCGGAACCGATTCCACGCGAAACCCGGCGGCGGCCGCCCGGGACACCAACTCGCTGCCCGGGTCGCTGACCGCCGGCATCCCGGCGTCGCTAACCAGCGCCACATCGCCCAACGCCAGGGCCTCCAGCAGCCGGGGAATCCGGGCCTGCTGGTTGTGCTCGTGGTAGCTCAGCAGCGGCACCCGAATCCCCAGATGGGATAGCAGCCGGCGGGTGACCCGGGTGTCCTCGGCGGCGACGAGTTGCACCTGGCCCAAGACCCGGGCCGCCCGGAGGGTCATATCCTCCAGATTTCCGATCGGTGTTCCTACCACGAAGAGAGTGCCCATGCCTTAACATATACCCTGTAATGAGGGCTGCTGGCAAATATTGGACTGGCTCGGTCCGCCCCCAGGTCGAAAAGGCCGGGGGTGTCCCCGCCCTGGCGCTCTTGGTTCTGGTTGTCCTGGTAGCTACGTCGGGGTTCCTGTACCTGCACGAATGGGGGCACGCCTTCGGTTTTTGGCTCGACGGCCTGGCGCCCTGTGTGGGCCTGAACAGTTCGTGGCCCGCTCCGCCCAACGAAGACGTTATTACCCTGATGGGCGGCCTCTTCGGTCCGTTGCTCGGTATGGGGCTAGGTCTGCTGTTCCTGGCGTTGCACTTCCTTCTCAGCTTCGCCAAAAAGTGGACCATGATACTCAGCGTGGCGAACCTGGTGGTACACCCCTTCTTCGTCGGCGGGTTCATCTATTCGGTCCTGATGTCCGGGCGCCCTTTCTACTGGGATGATGAGAGTACCGTTTCCTTGATGCTACCCGACACTTCGAGCACTGCAAGTGCCCTCAACGATCTGGTTGGCGAAGTAGGCAGAAGCTTCCTGTTCGATGGCTGGTCATTGGCGGTGGTTTGGCCGGGGGCGCTGCTGCCACTCTTCGCCCTCATTGGCCTGACGTGGTTTGGCCGGCCTCTCGGGAACCAGCGCGCGGTCACCTGGACGCTCGTGGTTGGAGCGCTCTGTTTGGCCGGCGCTGCTTTGTGGGCGGGGGTTGCCCAGTTCGGCTGGAAAATTTGCTTCTGATCAGGCGCAAAGCGGGCTTCGAGGCATACACGCGGATTTCCCCACCCCCCCCATGATTAACGTTGTGACACCCCTGCGCCTCGGGCGCAGGGGTGTCACAACTACTCTTCCCTATGGGTGGGGCCGAGCCTTGCTCGCCGCCCTTGCCGGATGGCGGCGTGGCCGGTAAGCTCAATAGAGCGATCGGATTCCAACGGCGATCCCACGGGAACAACGGACCCCGGATCAAGACCCGAAACAACACCTGAAACAACAACGGAGGGAGCATGGCGAGCCTTACCGGCGCCCATTTATTCATCCGGTGCCTGAAGCAAGAGGGCATCGAGAAGGTGTTCACCATCGTCGGCGACACCATTCTGCCCCTGGTGAACGCGGCCGCCGAGGAGGGCATCGAGTTCATCGACACCCGGCACGAGGGCGCCGCCCTGCACATGGCCGACGGCTACGCGCGGATCACCGGCCGGCCCGCGGTGGGAATGTTCACCGGGGGGCCGGGGTTCTCCAACGCCATCTCGGCGCTGCCGGCCGTTTTCACCTCGGAGAGCCCCGTGATCTTCATCGCCGGCTGCGCCGAGCTTCCGGAGAAGGGAATGACCACCTTTCAGGAGATCGACCAGACCGCCATGGCCGCGCCAGTGACCAAGGGCTCCTGGCTGATCCACGACCGGAAGCGCATCCCGGAGTTCGTGGCCACGGCCTTCCGAACGGCCATGTCCGGCCGGCCCGGCCCGGTGCACCTCACGCTGCCGATGGACGTGCAGGAGCAGGAGATCTCCGAGGATGAGCTGCCCCGGTACCTACCCCGGGAGTACCGGAGTCAGGGCCGTTCCCAGGGAGACCCGGCCCTGATCGAGGAGGCGGCGGCCCTGCTGAGCGGGGCCAAGCGGCCGGTGATCATCGCGGGAAATCCGGCTCGTTACTCGGTGGCGGAGGAGCAATTGCAGTCTCTGGCCGAGGCCACCGGCATCCCCGTCTTTACCGTGGAGCAGGCCAGGGGATTGCTGGACGACGAGCATCCCCTGTGTTTCGGCTATGCCGATGGGGCGCTGAATCCGCCGGCCCGCCGTTTTAGCGAGGCCGACGTGGTGCTGCTGCTGGGTAAGCGGCTGGACCACCGTTACCGCTACGGGGATATCTTCAGCCCCGCCGCCCAAATCATCCAGGCCGACCCCTCTCCGGCGGAGATCGGGCGCAACCGGGGCGTTGCCGTGGGGCTGTTGGGAGACCTGGGGGCGCTGGTGGACCAGTTGACCGCCGCCATCAAGCCGGGCTCTCGGGACGGTATCGCGTCCTGGGTGGACCAGCTCCAGGAGGACCGGTCGGCCTGGATGCAAGAGATGCGGGACAAGGCTGGGGGCGAGCCGATGCACCCGATGGACGTGTACTCCAGAGTCGAGCATCTGATCGACCGGGACACGGTTATCGTCTTCGACGGCGGCGACTACGTGCAGTGGGGCCGCGGCTACGTCAAAGCCCGGAGGCCCGGCCACTTCATCCGGCTGGGACCGCTGAGCCACCTGGGAGCCAGCATCCCCTACGGCATGGCCGCCAAGCTGGCCTATCCCGGCAGCAAGGTGCTGGTGTTCATCGGCGACGGGGCCTTCGGCTTCTACGCCATGGAGTACGACACCTGCATGCGCCATAACCTGGCGATAACCACGGTGATGGGGAATGACCACACTTGGGGAATCGACAAGACCTTTCAGCTTGCTTACTTCAACCGGGCCGTGGCCACCGACCTTCGCTCCGTCCGGTACGACAAGCTGGTGGAGACCTTGGGGGGCTACTCGGAGTATGCCGAGACGCCGGAGGAAGTAGCCCCAGCCGTTGAAAGGGCCCTGGCTTCCGGGCGTCCCTCCCTGGTCAACGTGGCGATTCGATCCGAGCCGAGTCCCCTGGCGGCGGCAATGATCGCGAGGCGTGCCGGGCGTTAGAAGCCAGAATAATTTATAGCTGTTCCCTGAGGTGGTTCGACAGGCTCAACACGAACGGGGAAAACCCCTGAATTGGAGAGACCCGTTCGGCCATGTATCTTACATATAGACGTGACAGACCGCTTCGTCCTGGGTCTTGCGGACCGGCGGCTCAGCGGCTGGTGTTGATGACCGCCCGGCGGTGGGTGCCCTCTCCGAGCTTGCGGTCGCCATCGTAGGCTTCCACCCGGAAGGTCAACTTGTTGCGGTCCACCTCGGTTAGCTCCGCGTAAGCGATGATGGTGGCGCCGATGTCGGCCGGGGCCAGGTGCCGGACATCGACATTAAAGCCGACCGAGGTCTGGCCCTCTTCCAGGAACTTGTGCACCGTCGCAATGGAGGCCAGTTCCATCAGCTCAATCATGGCCG
Source organism: Dehalococcoidia bacterium (assembly GCA_030740155.1). GTDB lineage: Bacteria > Chloroflexota > Dehalococcoidia > Lucifugimonadales > UBA3495 > CAJWBT01. Next base: position 23,092 of record JASLXV010000023.1, read on the forward strand.
GAGTGCTGTACTTGTTCACGTGCCCCGCCACGTTGTGCTCGCAGACCATTGTCTGTTTCTCGCCCTTGATGCCGGGGACTATCTTCGAAGTCACCATTTAGCTGCGCCTCCTGATCGGCTAGGGGTTGCGGTTTTTGTCATCATAACAGATGGCTTGGCGGCACCCACCGGGCTCGCGGGTACCCCGAGACCCTCATCAGGGAGGGCCGGCGGGAACGCTTGCGGCCGCCTCGGCTTCAGGCTTTGCCCTAAAACTGTCATTCCGAGGAGAGAAGCGACGAGGAATCTGGTGCGGGGTTCCTTCATCGGAGCCTAGACCCACTACCCAGACCCCTCGCTTCACTCGGGGTGACATGCTCCAGGGTACTTTTGAGGCAAGGCCCCAGCTTCACGCCTGCCTGTTGAACGCGGCCCGATATTGATATAACATTCACCCCTCAGGAAGCTTCTGCTATGGATACCAAGAGGGACATCCTTTCGGTGACGGACCTGTGTGCCGATGAGACCCGTGGAATTATACGCCGGGCCCGGCATCTGAAGGCGGACGTGTCAGCTCAGCCCCTCCAGGGCAAGAGCATTGCCTTGTTGTTCGAGAAACCCTCGCTGCGCACCCGAGTCAGCTTCCAGGTGGCCATCAGCCAGTTGGGCGGCTACTCCGTCTACCTCGGCCCGGACGATGTGGGCCTTGGCGGCCGCGAGCCGGTGTCCGACATCGCACGAGTGCTCTCCGGCTACGTGGATTGCATCGTCGCCAGGGTCTTCAACCACCAGGACCTCGTGGAATTGGCCCGGTATGCCTCCGTGCCCGTGATCAATGCCCTGTCCGACTGGGAACACCCGTGCCAAACCATGGCCGACCTGCTGACCATGGACGAACACCTGGGCGGACTGGAGGGCGTCAAACTGGCTTTCATCGGCGACGGCAACAACGTGGCCCGAAGCTTGTGCCTGGCCCTTCCGGCGATGGGCGTAGGTTTCACCATGGCCGCGCCGGAGGGATATGAATTGGACGAGACCTCGCTCAAGCTGGCGCGCCGGCGGGCCGAGACAGCGTCGGTGGAGGTGCGAGCGGTGAGGGCCCCGGTCGAGGCAGTCACCTTCGCCGATGTGGTGTATACCGACGTGTGGGCCAGCATGGGGCAGGAAGAGGAAGCAGCACGCCGCCGGCAAGCTTTCCAGGGGTACACGGTTGACCCGGCCCTGCTGGCTCAGGCCAAGGCCGGCGCCATATTCATGCACGATATGCCGGCCCATTACGGCGAAGAGGTGCCGCCGGGAATGCTGGAGCACCCCCAGTCGGTGGCCTATCAACAGGCCCATAATCGCAAACCAGCCCACATGGCTCTCCTGGAGTTTGTCATGGGCGGAGCCGGAGCTTAGTCGTGAACGTCCCTATCGTGGCCATCGTCGGACGGCCCAACGTCGGCAAGTCGTCTCTATTCAACCGGATTCTTGGCCGCCGCCAGGCCATCGTATCGGAGGTGGCCGGAACCACGCGTGACCGGTTGCTGGCCGAGGCCCAATGGGATGACTATCGCTTCATCCTGGTGGATACGGGGGGCCTGGAAACGAACCCGGAGGGGACCATCCGGGAAAAGGTCCAGGAGCAGGCGGACATGGCCGTGGCCTCGGCCGACGTGATCATTTTCATGACCGACGTGGCCGACGGCCTGACCCCGGCCGATCAGGTGGCGGCCGACCGGCTCCGGCGCACCCAAAAGCCCGTGATATTGGCGGTCAACAAGGTGGACAACGACGCCCGGGAATTCACCGCGTCGGAGTTCTACCAGATAGGGATGGGCGAGCCGTCGCTGATCAGCGCCTACCACAATTACGGTATTTACGAGTTGATGGACCTGGTCCTGGCCAATCTGCCCTACCAGCCCGAGGCGCCGGATGAGGCGGAAGAGACGGAAATGCCATCGCCGGCCACGCTGAAGCTGGCCATCGTGGGACGGACCAATGTTGGCAAGTCCATGCTGCTGAACTCCATCCTGGGGCAGGAGCGGTCCATCGTCAGCCAGGTAGCGGGAACCACACGGGACGCCGTGGACACCAACTTGAACTACCGGGGCAACGACATCGTGTTGATCGATACCGCCGGCATCCGCCGGCCCGGACGCGTCGGGCGCGGCATCGAAAAATACAGTGTAATCCGGGCCGTGAGTGCGGTGAATCGCAGCGATATCACGCTGCTGGTGGTCGACGCCACCGAACTGGCCACGGCCCAGGACGCCCACATATCCGGGCTGGCCTGGGATGTGTGCCGGGGTCTCATCGTGGTGATCAACAAATGGGACCTGATGGAGGAAGAGGGCTCGCTGGAGCGGGAACGCGCCCTGTTCCGCGTGCGGGAACGGCTCCATTTCATGCCCTATGTCCCCATCTGCTTCACCTCCGCGCTGCACGGGACCGGTATCCCCGGGCTGTTGCGGACCGCCCTGGACCTGTGGCAGGAGAGGCTCCGGTTGATCCCAATCCGCCAGTTGCAGTACGTCCTGGCCGACGCTCTCGCCGCCCACTCGCCCCCCACGGTGAAAGGACACGGGCGCAAGAGGCTGCGCATCAACCGTTTGCGGCAGGTTGATGTGAATCCGCCGACGTTCCTCTTTACAGTGGATAACCCGCAACTGGTACACTTCTCGTATCAACGCTACCTGGAGAATCAGTTGCGGACCAATTTTGGCTTCGACCACACTCATCTGAGGCTGGTGTTCAAGAAATGATGCGAAGGCCGTTGCCCCCGCTGTTGTTCGTCTCGGTGGTGCTGCCCCTGCTGACCGCTTTCGTGGTCGTGGCGTTCCTGACTTTGGAAGACGCGCCCGTGGCGGCCCAGTATGCCTCGGTGCTGGTCCTCTCGTATCTTCTTGGCTCGATCCCCTGGGGCTACCTCCTGCTCTTCATGACGCGTGGGGTCGACGTCCGAGAATACGGAAGCGGCCGCACCGGGATGACCAACGTACTTCGCACCGGTGGAGGCAAGCTTGCCGTCGTGGTCCTGGCGCTGGACCTGGGCAAAGGAATATTGGCGGTGCTGCTGGCCCGGGAAGTGATCGGCCCGAACGAGGCCGAAGTGGCGGCCGGCCTGTGCGTGTTGGTGGGCCACAACTGGCCTGTGTTCCTTCAGTTCCGCGGCGGCCGGGGCATCTTGACCGGCCTGGGGGGCCTGTCGATCATGGCCCCGATCCCGGCGGTTTTCGCGGCGGTGGCCTTTGTCTTCGCGACACTGTTCAGCCGGTACGTGTCCCTCGGTTCCATAACCGGAGTGGTCATCGCCTTTCTCTCGGTGCTGGCGATGACCCTGGCGGGGGTGTACTCCACTACCTACACCCTCTACGTGTCCCTGGGCGGGGCCATTATCATCTGGCAGCACCGGGACAACATCCGGCGGATACGCCAGGGCAATGAGCGGCGCTTGGGTCAGCCGGCTGATAAGCTTGTCTGACCGTCGAGCAGACCTCAGGTTACATAGGGGCGATTCGCGAATCGCCCCTATGTCTGCGTGAGAGAATAGGGGATCAAGCGTTGGAAGAGAGGGTAGCGGTAGTCGGCTCCACCACTTGGGGCACCACCTTGGGCATTATCCTGGCGCGGAAGAACATCCCGGTAAGGTTGTGGGCCCGCACTTCGGAGGAGGCCGCCGAGCTTGAAGCCAAGCGCCGAAACACCCGCTTCCTTCCGGACATCGCCTTCCCCGATGGCCTCAGCGTTACCAGCGACGTTCAGGACGCGGTAGCCCCAGCCGGGCTGGTCATCGTCGGCGTGCCCTCCGACCGGCTACGGCAGAACGTTCGAAACATACGCGACGCCATCACACCTGGAACTATCATCCTGAGCGCGACCAAGGGCCTGGAGTTGCCGGCGGGTCAAAGGATGAGCCAGGTCCTGAAAGAGGAGCTTCCCCCTCACCTGCACCCCGGCATCTGCGTGCTGTCCGGCCCCAATCTGGCCAAGGAAATAATCCAGGGGAAGCCGGCGTCCACCGTGATCGCCGGAGAGGACTCGGCCGTCGTCAAGCAGGCCCAGGCCATCCTCATGTCCCGCTATTTCCGAGTCTACACCAGCCGGGACGTCGTCGGGGTGGAACTCGGCGGAGCGCTGAAGAACATCATCGCCCTGGGGGCCGGCATGGTCGACGGCATGGAGGTGGGTGAAAACGCCAAGTCGGCCTTCATCACCCGGGGGCTGGCCGAGATCACCCGCCTGGGGCTTGCCGCCGGCGCCGAACCCCTCACCCTCGCCGGACTGGCCGGGCTTGGCGACCTGATCGCCACCTGCTCCAGCCCGCTGAGCCGCAACCGCCACGTGGGGGACCAGCTGGCCCGGGGCAAGACCTGGCCGGAGATTCAACGGGCCATGGACAACGTGGCCGAAGGGGTCAATTCCACCGGCGCGGCGCTGGCCATGGCCAGCCATTTGGGCGTGGAGATGCCCATTGCCCTGGCCATCAACCGAATCCTCTTCGAAGGGTTGTCACCCCAAGAAGCCGCCACCGAGCTGATGGAGCGCCCGCCCCGCTCTGAGTGGTAGGCCGCTCCGCTTCGCCTAACGCAGCTCGCCGCGGCGGAGGGACGGCGCCCGCTCCAACAGCCACCGGGCCGCCGCCACGCGGTGACACGGCTGGCCCGCCGGCTCGAAGCACAACAGCGTAAACTTCCCTAATCCGGGCGACTCGTCGACCCATTCCCGGAATTTGTCCAGGTCGTGGTAGTCCGTGTCCAATCCCCGGCGGAACTCGCGGGAAAAAGCGGCAAAATCGATCTCTCCGCTCCGGTAGGCCAGAAGCAACTCCTGCCGGGGGTACAGGAATGGGAGCGTTTCCCACTGGACCCGCTTGCCGCGGGGATGCCTCCGAGACACCCGGTAGAGGCGGCCCTCCCAGTCATCGGGAGCGTAATAGCTGGCGGTGTACAGCATGGGCGGCTATCGGTCTTCGACACTGCCAGGTTGGACTAGGGGACGGCCGGTCCCGGAACTCCGGCGGCGGAAGGCCTGGCGTAGCACGAACACCAGCGCGCCCAGGGCGATGATGCTGGCGTAGCTGATGGCTCGGTCCACCAGCACCATCGCCACGGCGGCGCTGCTCGCCAGGCTGGACAGACGCACGGCCAGACCGGAGACCCCCGATTCCACCGCCCCGAGTCCTCCAGGGGTTGGGAACAGGGTCAGCAGGGAGTTGGCCAGGGTCAGGAAAACGATCACGGCCAACCCCAGGTCCAGATCCAGGGCCTGGACCACCAGGTACAATCGCCCCACCTCGGCCAGCCAGCCCAGCAGGCCCAGGACGGTGGCCGGCAGGACCCGGCGGAAGCTGCCCATGGTGCCTTCCTGGAAACGGCGGTAATGCTCGGACAGCCGGTCCGGCAGCTTTCTCAGGGTCCACTCCCTGGCCCAGGTCATCGCCGCCAACACAAAGGCCAGCAGGAATACCAGGACGACGGCCAGCCCCAGCACTGCCCAGGCGGCCCGTCCGGTGTCACTGACCAGAAAGGGCACCGCCGCCGCCAGCATCAGAACAACCAGGATGGCGTCCAGCGTCCGTTCCGCCAGGATGGTGCCGATGGTGCGGGGAAAAGATGCGCCTTGCTCGTCTCGGTGCAAATAGGCGCGGTAGGCGTCGCCCAGGCGTAACCACCCCACCGCATTGGCGAACCAGCCAAGCAGCAACAGTTGGCTGCAGTAGAGCACGCCGGGAACCGGCGCGTCGTCGCCCTGAGTGTTGCGGAGAAGGAGCCGCCACCGGGCTCCTCGTAAAATGAAGGTCGAGTAGTGAACCAGAAAGGCCAGGGCCAGGTACCAGGGATTGCCCCCTCTAACCTGCTCCCAGGTTGCCCCCACGTCGACGTCGAAGCGGGTGGCGACGAAAACCAGGAAGGCCCCGGCCAGCGCCAGGGAGATCAGGGTGGGGAAGGAAAAAAACCGTCGCTTTAGATTGGTCGATTCTCCAGGGTTGCCGCCGGAGGGGGCCATTAATCCTCGGTTGAGCCCGCCGGGCAGGACTGGGCCATTTCTAGCGCAGCTCCTTCGGCAGGGTGAAGGCGACATCTTCGTCGACACCATCGAGCTGGATTACCACCTCCGGCGCCAGCGCCCGGATAACGCTCTCCACCAGCACCTCGGGGGTTGAGGCTCCCGAGGTAATGCCCACGTTTTCCTTTCCTTCCAGCCAGGCCGGGTCCAACTCCTCCGGCCCCATGATCAGGTATGACGGGACGCCCTGGGCTTCGGCGACCTCCCGGAGACGGTTGCAGTTGGAGCTGTTCTCGGCGCCGATAACCAGGACAACCTCCACCAGTTCCGCCATCCTGGTCACCGCCATCTGCCGGTTGGTGGTGGCGTAGCAAATGTCGCTGCGGACCACGGCGTCATGAAACCGGTTCCGGATTGCATCGATGGCCTGGGCCGTGTCCCGGACCGAGAGCGTGGTCTGGGTCAACACGGCCACCCGTTCTTCCGGAGGCCAATCCGGGGGCTGGCTTTCCGATTCATCATTGATCAGGGTCATCTCCACCTGGCCCATGGTCCCCCGCACTTCCTGATGGCCCCGGTGCCCCACCAGCAGGACCTTCCTTCCTTCCTGGTGGTACTTCTTGGCCTCGTTGTGGACCCGGGTCACCAGAGGGCACACGGCGTCGATTACCCGCAAGCCGCGCTCTTTGGCCTTTTCGAAGTCTTCGGGCGGGGAGCCGTGGGCGGAGAACACTACCCGGGAGCCGCGAGGTATCTCATCGACGGTCTCGACGGTAATCGCCCCTTTCCGCTCCAGATCGGCGACCACATAGGGGTTGTGGACGATCTGGTGTTTGACGTAGACGGGCGGGCCGTACTTGCGGAGGCAGATCTCCACGACATCGATCGACCGCACCACCCCGGCGCAGAACCCCCGGGGAGAGCTGAGGGTCACTTTCACTGGGCCACTCCTAATGCAGTCAGCCGTCGGCTATCCGCTCTGGTCCGCCATTAAATGCAAATACTTGTACCCGGAGCCGGTATTCAGCAGGACGATCGTCTCGTCGGCCTGCAAGAAACCCTCTTGGACCAGGCGATTGAGCCCCACAACGGTGGCGGCTCCTTCGGGACAGGCGACAACTCCCTCGGCGGCGGCGAGTTCGTGCATGGCTTCCACCATCTCATGGTCCTCCACCGCCAGTGCGGTGCCCGCCGTCTCCCGGATTATCTGAAGGATGAGGTAATCGGCGAAGGGGCCCGGCACCCGGAGGCCGTCGGCCACCGTCGCGGCTTTGGGCCAGGGCTCGGCGGCGGGAGTTCCTTCGTGAAACGCCTTGACGATGGGTTGGCAGCCGACGGCTTGCACCGCGATGAACTTGGGCTGCCGGCCTTCGACCCAGCCCAGCTCCATCAACTCCTGGAATGCCTTGTGCATGCCGATGATGCCGGTTCCGCCGCCGGTGGGATAGACGATGGCATCGGGCAACTTCCAGCCCAGCTGCATGGCGATTTCCAGGCCCATCGTCTTTTTGCCCTCGGCCCGGTAGGGTTCCTTCAGTGTCGAGAGGTCGAAGAGCCCTTGCTCCTTGGCTACCGCCACCGCTATCCGGCCGGCGTCTCCGATCAGCCCGTCAACCAGGTTCATCTCAGAACCGGTGAGAAGGCACTCCTTCTTGTTGGCGTCGGGGACATCCTTCGGCATGAACACTTTGAGCGGCATTCCACCCCGGGCGCAGTAGGCGGCGGCGGCCCCGGCGGCGTTGCCGGCGGAGGGCATCGTGAAACCGGGGGCGCCCAGCTCACCGGCCCGGGAGATGGCTGCCGATATTCCCCGGGCTTTGAAGGTCCCAGTGGGGTTCAGCCCCTCCTCTTTGATGAACAGGTGGTTCAATCCCAGACGCTTCCCCAGGTTCGGCGCCTTCAGCAAGGGGGTCCCCCCTTCGCCCAGGGTGACCACGTTCGCCGGGTCCTCCACCGGTAGCAGCTCGGCGAAGCTCCACATTCCACCGGGCCGGCGCGCCACGGCGTCCCGGTCCACCTCCCGGCCCAATTTGGGCAGGTCATAGCGGGCATACAGCACTTTACCGCAGCAAGGGCTAACCGTGCTCAGGGCGCCGGCGGAATAGGTCTTGCCGCATTGAGTGCATTCCAGGTGGGCCAGATAGCTGGACACGGGCTGGTAACCTCCATTTCTCAGACAGGCGAATAGCCTGGATACGGTGGCGATTATCTCGAAGATATCATACTCTATGTTGGGTACCTCTGGCACGGGGTGGAATCGGTCCCCGGCCAGTTTCCCCCGCTTTTGTGGTCAAACCTCCTATGCTATAATCCGTGGTGCCGCCGACCCGATCACGGAGAGAGACCATGCCGTCCTACCAACACCTGCTGCTGGAAAAAGACCCGGTCGCGCACATTGCCAAACTCACCATCAATCGTCCCGACCGGCGCAACGCCATGAACGATCAGACCACCGATGAGATGTCCGACGCCATCGAAGACGTGGAGGCCGACGACTCCATACGAGTTCTCATTCTCACCGGGACCGGCAATGTGTTCTGCGCCGGCGGCGACCTGCAGGCGCTGCGGGGAGGCAGCGAGCTGGGTACCTGGGCCGCGGACACACCGGATGAAATCCGCCGCAGTTTCCGTCGGGCCCAGCGCCTGATGCTGGGATTACAGCGGATGGAAAAGCCGGTCATCGGCATGATCACCGGCGCCGCCGTGGGCGCGGGTTTCGACTTGGCTGCCGTGTGTGACATTCGGATAGGGTGCCCCCGCTCCCGATTCATGGTAGGCTACGTGCGGTTGGGCCTGTTTCCCGGCTTCGGCGGCACCTGGCTTTACACCCGAACCCTCGGCAGTTTGGGTAAGGCGGCTGAGCTGTTGTTCACCGGCGATTTCATGGAAGCGGATGAGGCGTACCGTGTGGGGTTTCTAAACCGGCTGGTGCCGGAAGAAGACCTGGAAAGCGCAACCATGGAAATGGCCCGTAAGATCGGGGACGGCCCGCCAATCGCCCTCCGGTTGGCCAAGCTGATGCTCTACAAAGGCCTGGACTTCGACCTGGAGACGGCGATGAAGATGGCGGCGGCGGCGGAGACAATTACCTTGACCTCGAAGGACCACGAAGAGGGCATCGCGGCCTTTCGGGAGTCCCGGAAAGCCGTTTACGAGGGCCGATAATGGTTTCGGTGATCGACGACCTCAAAGTATTTACCGGCAACGCCCACCGGCAATTGGCCCAAGACGTTTGCCGGTACCTGGATTTACCTCTGGGCGAGGCTGAGGTGTTCAAGTTCGCCAACGACAACACCTTCGTCCGCATCCAAGAAAACGTCCGTCAGAGGGACGTTTTTATTATTCAGCCCACCTGCTACCCGGTCAACGACAACCTGATGGAACTCCTCATCATGATCGACGCCTGCAAGCGGGCGTCGGCGGGGCGCATAACCGCGGTGGTCCCCTACTACGGTTACGGCCGCACCGATAAGAAGGACCAACCGCGCGTGCCGATAACTGCCCGCCTGGTCGCCGACCTGTTGACCGCGGCCGGCGCCGAGCGGCTGCTGACCGTCGACCTCCACGCCGGACAGATACAGGGCTTCTTCAACATCCCGGTGGACGAGTTGACCGCGCTGCCCATTCTGACCGACTACTTCCAATCCAAAGAGATCAACGACCTGGTGGTGGCGGCGGTGGACATCGGCATCAGCAAACGGGCCAGGGACGTTGCGGAGCGGCTCCACGCTCCCCTGGCAATCATCGAGAAACGCCGATTGGGCAATAACGAGCGCACCGAGACCCTGAACGTCATCGGCGATGTGCGGGGCAAGGTGGCCCTCCTCTTCGACGACGAAGTCGATACCGGAGGCACCATTGTCGCCTCCGCCCGCACCCTGGTGGAACGTGGCGTCAAAGAGGTGTACTGTTGCGTGACCCATCCGGTCCTGTCCCGCGACGCCTCCGATCTCATGGCCCACAGCAATTTCACCGAAGTAGTGGTCTCGGACACCATCCCTCTGCCGGCGGAGAAGCGCAACGGCAAGATCACCGTGTTGTCGGTGGCCCCCCTGTTGGGCGAGGCGATCCATCGCATCCATAAAGGGCTCTCGGTCGGGGAGATGTTCAACTGACTCAGGAGGTAGGTTTCGGCATGTACGATTTGCTGATCAAAGGTGGCACCGTAATCGACCCATCTCAGGGCATCCACGGCGTCAATGATGTGGCGGTGGAGAAAGGCAAGATTGCCCGGGTCGCCTCTAGCATCCCCATCGAGGAGGCCCTCCGGGTGGTCGAGGTTCGCGGGAAGCTGGTTACACCCGGCCTGATCGACCTGCACACCCACGTCTACGACGGGGTGAACAACAATGGCGTGGCGCCCGACCTCGGTGGGGTTCGCGCCGGCGTCACCACCATGGTGGATGCGGGCAGCGCCGGGTGTGACAATATCGGAGGCTTTCCAAGACACATCATTCCCAACAACCACACCGAAGTTATCTGCTTCTTGCATATTTGCCGTACCGGCCTGACCACATCTCCCGACATCTTCAGCCCGGCCAGCATTGACCTGGAGAAGACGATCCAAGTAGCCTCGGAGAACCGCTCGTTTATTTCCGGCATCAAGGCGCGGATGGTGTCGCCGGCGCTGGAGATCATGGGAATGGAGATGCCGCGTCTGGCCAAACAGGCCGCCAAGGAAGCCGGCATCAAGCTCATGGTCCACATCGGGGACACGGAGAAGCGCTATGACGCCAACGTCATCCGCCAACTGCTGCCGATAATGGAGGAAGGGGACATCGTCACCCACTTCTTTACCGCCAACCCGGGTGGGGTGCTGGGCGCCGATGGCAAGCTGGTCCCCGAGGCCAAGGAGGCCAACGACCGGGGAGTGTGGCTGGATACGGCCCACGGCCGGATGAACTTCAGCTTCGACGTGGGCGAGCGGATTCTGGACCAGGGGCTGTCGCCCCACTGCATCAGCACCGACCTGACCCAGCCCGGCCGGCTGCGCACCGTCCACAGCATGACGGAGATGATGAGCCGGTTCCTGGCCATGGGGTTCACCATGGATCAGGTGGTCACCATGTCCACCTTGAATCCCGCCAAAGCGGTCGGCGCGGATGACCGCCTGGGCACCCTGGCCGTTGGCCGGCAGGCCGATATCTCGATACTGGAAGTCAAGGACGGTGAATGGGTGGTCTACGACGTGGTCGGCGACTCCCGGCGGCTGGACAAGGCGTTGGTGCCGGTGATGACCGTCAAGAGGGGTGAGGTGTTCGAAGCCGCCTGGGGTCCCCGCCCCTGGGGTTGGGAGCCGGACCAGTCCTAGAGCCGTTCCCAGTTATTGCCGGCCGCCTCGAATCGGGCGTCGGCCCAATAGACGCACCAAGTAGGGGCGAGGCATTTCTCGCCCCTACTCTTGTCGGCGGACCTGCCTCGAAACCGTCATTACGAGCGAAGCGCCGGGTGACATGTTCCAGCGTACTCCAGAGGCAAAGCTGCTGGGAGCCGACGCGGGGTTGGCCACAGGAGGCAACAGAGGCATTAGCTCCTAATTAAATCTCTGTGCCTCTGTGTCTCTGTGGTCATTTCCCCGTGAAGCGCTTTTGGAGCACGCGGTTCAGGAAACCGTCTTGCCGGCGGGTCGCTTCTTCCCACGGAAGGGCCGGGTCAGCCGGCGAAGCTTGGCGGAAAGCCGGAACCTGGGCCGGATGCTGTGGGCGATGAGGGGCGCCACCTGCCGGTTGCCCGCTACCAGGGGAGCCACCCAGCGCCTCAATTCCTTCATGCTTGGCGAACGTGTCTCCCAGCTGGGCACCAGGCATTCCAGGGGATTCCACCGTTTCTCGCCGGGCAGTCGCGCCATCACGGTTCCCTGGGCCTCCGTGACCGCCAGCACCCCCGCCGCCACGTCCCAGAGGTGGGGAGAGCCTTGAATCGAGTATTGCAGCACGCCGGAGGCAGTCATCGCCAACTCATAGGCGGAGCTGCCGGTGGTCCGTGGCTCTCCTCCGTTGGAGTGGCCGCTCCCAGTTAATCTGCCGGCGAACTTGGAGGTGTGGGCGAAGGAGCCCGGCAGGCCGACGAGGCGGTTGTTTACCGGTTCTTTCGACTGGTAAACGGTAACCGGTTCCCCGTCGGCGAAGCAGCCGCCGCCCCGGCGGCAGTGCATGACGAACCCGCCGCCCGGCTTGGGCCAGGGGATGTAGAGCGCACCCGCCAGGGGCCGGCCCCGGTAAAGGACGCCGATTGACGACGCGTACACCGGAAGCCCGTTGATGAAGTTGGTGGTCCCGTCCAGGGGGTCGAGTACCCAGAGGTAGTCGGGGCAGGCCGTGTCGGACGCGCCGGCGTCCTCCTCCCCAAGGATGCCGTGGTCCGGAAACCGCTGGGCTATCTCCGCCACGAGAAACTCCTGGCAGGTGGTGTCGGCAGCGGTCACCGGGTCCCGGTGAGCCTTGTCTTTGTACTCGATGGAGATCTGGCGTCCGAAGTGGGCGGAGAGGATTTCCCCGGCTCCCTCGGCCAGCCGCACGGCGAAGGTCTCGATCTCCTGGGCCAGCGTGTCAGCGGGGAACGCCACTGCTGCTTCCTCTTGTTTCAGCCATCGTGGGAAGATTCTTTGGGTAGAGCGAGGGGAACCCTTTCTTGCAGTAAAGGGTTCGCCGGAGGCGCCTTTCTTGGGGTTTTCCAGCAGGGATTATGGCCCGGCGGCGGCCTGTAAGGCCTCCAGGTGCCCGGTCCAGTGCCGGGCGATGGTGCGCATCCGGTCTTTGCCGGTGGGGGCTGAGCCGTCGGCCCGGTACATCAGCACCGCGTCGGGGTTTGGCAGGGCCCGGATCGCTTTGATCAATTCTTGATGTGACTGTTTGAGTTGAGCGACGATGTCGGCGAGGGTTGAACCGGCGGTCTTTCCGACGGCGTCCTCATTGATCGCGTCGACGGAGATCGTGTGGTAGAGTGCGGGCCCGCCCTGGCCCACGGCCAAAGCAGCTTCGGTGGTGGCCCGGTGCCAGAAAAGCATGTGGGCCGCCACCTCCCACACCCCCCAGCGATCGACGCGGGCCGATGACTGGGCCCCGGGACCCTCGAAGTACTGAAGTGTCTTCTGCACCACCTGATTCGCCAGGTCGATTAGCTGATCAATCGTTTCGGACTCGGCCATTTAGGTGCCCTCCTCATCGCAGTCTGGCGGCGAACCTCCCAGCGACGCCCGCGGTTGGAGCAGTTTCACCGGAGTTATTGCCGGGGTATTGATTGGAACTATTTGCTCCGGAACGGCGGCGCTGGGCTGGGGACAACCCAGTATAACATGGGCTGTCGGCGTCGCCGTTGCCGAACGTCTTGCCTGTCCGGAGGGAGCGGCAGCTTGCCCGGAGGCGCCGGGTCCGCCGTGACTTCCGCGAAATATGAAATAGCTCAATTCGTTATGGGGTTGGCGCATGTCAGTTGATTCCGCGCCCAAGATGCGAATTGAGGGAATGTTCGGCGGGTCAAGGCTCCGATGGAGGGACCCCGCGCCGGATTCCTCGTCGCTTCGCTCCTCGGAATGAAATTTCTTGGACAAGCCCATCTTCAGGCGAGGGGTTCGGCAGGGGCGAACAGAAGTAGGGGCGGGTATGAAACCCGCCCCTTTTGATTGCGTCCAGGTTATGCGCTCAGGTTATGCGGCCGGTTTGAAGTACGGGATGGTGACCTGCTCGGTGGCCCGGACGAAGGTCACCTCCACCGGCATGCCGATCTTCACGTCCTTCGGGTTGCAATCGACGATGTTGGTGAACATCTTCACCCCTTCATCCAGCTCCACCAGGGCCAGGACGTAGGGCACTTCTTCGGCGAAACCCGGCGTCCGGTTCTGGTAGGTAACCGTATAGGTCCAGACGGTGCCTTTGCCGCTAGCCTCGAACCACTTGATATCGCTGGACCAACAGTGAGCGCAGATTCCACGGGGATAGAACTGGAACTCGCCGCAGCGATCGCACTTCTGGATAATCAGGCGTCCCTGACGGCAGGAGTCCCAGTATGGCTTGGTCTCGCCAACGATGGTCGGCAGCGGCTTCTTCCATTCAGGCATGGTCTAATCCCTCCCCAGAATCACTGTTCCGCCGCTGTGCCGGGTCGCCAGGGTGCCACCCGTTCCGTGGCATAGGGCGACCCGGCAGTTGGGGACTTGGCGTGGCGTCCCCTCGAACTGGTTGCGGAGTTGCCGCGTCGCCTCCAACAGCAAGAAGATGCCTCGCATTCCCGGGTGGTTGGACGAGAGGCCGCCTCCATCGGTGTTGATGGGCAGCTCCCCGCCGACCTCCAGCCGGCCGCCGGATACGAATGCGCCGCCCTCACCCTTCTGGCAGAAACCCAGGTCCTCCAACGTTTCGATTACCGTGATGGTGAACGAGTCGTAGACCATGGCCATGTCGATGTCCTGATGGGTCACCCCGGCCATGGCGAAGGCCGGCTCGTGGCTCTGCTTCGCGGCGATGTACATCAGGTCTCGCTTGCCCGCCCCCTGGTGGGCCAGCGCTTCACCCGTGCCCAGCACCCATACCGGCTTGTGCCGGCAGCCCCGGGCGACCTCCGGCGAGGCCACTACCACCGCGCCTCCGCCGTCGCTGATCAAGCAACAATCCGGGAGGTGCAGAGGAGACGATATCACCCTGGAGTTGACCACGTCCGCGACGGTGATTGGGTCGCGGAACATCGCCTCCGGGTTCATGGAGGCGTGCTTGCGTATCGAGACGGCCACCTCGGCCAGTTGCTCCGAGGTGGTCCCATACAGGTGCATGTGCCGCTGGGCGATCATGGCGTACATGCCCACCGTGGTCAACCCGTACAGCTCTTCAAAGCTATCCGGCGACGGCTCAAGCTTGGGGTGGCCGAACCGGGCCACACCGCCGGTGCCCACCGAGACGCCGCCCGACCGGGCCTGGGAGCTGTAGGTGATGACGGCGCAGTTGATGCGCCCGCTGGCGATGGCGTTCAAAGCGTGGGCCAGATGGAACTCGAAGGAGCCGCCACCGACGGTGGTGTTGTCCACGAACTTTGGGTAGAGGTTCAGGTAGTCGGCCAGGTTCATCCCGGTGTTGCGGCCGGCCGAGTGGGCGACGAGCAGGCCGTCAACATCTTTCTTCTCCAGGCCCGCGTCCTCCAGCGCCTTGATGACGCTCTCCCCCTTGATCTGTAGCTCACTCTTGTCGGGCGCGTAGCGGGTGACGTGCTCGTGAATGCCGACGATGGCGGCGGCGCGCCTGAGATCCACCATATTTGAGGTACCTCCGTACCAGATTGTCGCCGAGGGAGTTCGCCCTTTCTTATCTCAGAGCATCCATGGAAGGGGAGGCTCGGCATGGGTGCTGAACGCCGGCAGCGGAGCGCTGACCGCTGATCATCATGGCCACCTGGAGCGGCATTATCATAGGTGCGGGGCTGGAGGGTGTCAAGGGCCGGTGCATCCGGCGGTCTCGGGCTGGGGGCCTCTTCCTAATCCCCGGGATACCGGATATAGTTGGGTGCGAGGCATGCCTCCCTCACCCGGAGTCAAAACAGGGCATGCTGGTGGCGGCCAATAATTTCAGGAGGCTTCATGCTGGCGTTTTTGGGAGGCACCGGACCGGAAGGCAGGGGACTCGCCTTGCGGCTAGCCCTGGCAGGGCAGCAGGCGATCATCGGGTCTCGAGACGCCGGCCGGGCCGCCAAAGTGGCGGAGGAGCTGCTTCAGCTCGCCCCCGGAGCCCGCATCGGGGGAGCCACCAACGCCGATGCCGCGGCCCGGGCCGACGTGGTCTTCTTGACTTTTCCCTACGAAGGGCAGCGTACGGTGCTGGAGCAGTTGCGGGAGTCCCTTGACGGCAAGGTGGTGGTTAACGTCATCGCCCCCATGCTCTTCGAGCGAGGCCGGGGCGCCAGCGCCGTGGCGGTGCCGGCGGGCTCCGCTGCCCAGGAGGCGCAGGAGATATTGCCCGGCTCCCTGGTCGCCGCCGCTTTTCAAAACGTCAGCGCCGAGGACCTGCAGAAGCCGGAGATTATGCTGGAGGGGGATGTGATCGTCTGCTCTGGCCATCGGGAAGCCAAAACCCTGGTGATGGACCTGACGCGGGAGATCAAGAACCTGCGCCCGGTGAACGGAGGCGGCCTGGCCAACGCAAAATACGTGGAGCAGCTAACCCCCCTGCTGGTCAACATCAACCGGATACACAAGATCCACGCCGGCATCAAGATAGTCGGACTCTAGGGAAAAGTTCTTTAGGAGGGGTCTGGGGGACCCTTTCTTGGAAGAAAGGGTCCCCCAGCGTTCCAGCATTCAGGAGTTGATCGTTAAAGCCAGCTTTCTTCTTCGTCTTCCTCCGGCTCCCGGAACGTATACCCCAATCCTTCAAGCTCGGCCCGGAGCCGCCCAGAAAACTCCTCGATGGTGCCGCTCTCCGGCACGGTGATTTCAATCTTGCCGTCCGCGGTCCGGCCGATGGAGCCGGGGTCTTCCTTGGACAGTTCCACGCTGACAGACTCCCGGTGGATGCCCAAGGTATCGGTCACCGAGAAGATGACCTCCATGTCTCCCATGTCGATTATTCCTTCGGCCATAGCTGGCACCCCTTTTGACCCTAGAAGTGTGGGAAGGCATTGATCCTGAACCAAGTATACAGTCGCCGGTCGCGGACCCTGGTTCCCGGCCGGAATGGATTTCAATTTTTCCTTGATGCATGTATATTTCCTGAAAGGGTTGCGACGGCACGGCGGCATTGTGTCCCGAGGCTGCGGAAGGGCCGGGCCGCTCGCCTGACCCCTGGAATGCAACGTCACGTATAAGAATGTAACGTTACGGACAAGGTTGAGGCTCTGATACCGGGCGGCCGGCCGGCCGCCCCTACTGAGGTTTGCTAGTTATGCGACAGAGCGCCGACGTGGTCATCATTGGCGGTGGGGTTATGGGGTGCAGCATGCTGTATAACCTGGCCCGGTTGGGAGTCACCAACTCCCTGCTGGTGGAACGGGACGTGCTGGGGTCCGGCTCCACCGGCCGCTCCCAGGCCATCTGCCGGATGCACTACTCCAATCCGGTGACGGCCTCGATGGCCTGGGAGAGCCTCAAGGTCTTTACCAACTTCGACGACGCCGTCGGCGGCAGCTCGGGGTTCGTCAAGACCGGGTATCTGGTCATAGTCGAGGATGTCGATCGGCCTGGGCTCGAACGAAATGTGGCGATGCAGCAGGAGCTGGGCATCAATACCAGCCAGGTCACTGCCGCCGATCTGAGAGAGCTGGCCCCGATGCTCGCCGTCGATGAGACGGAAGCCCTGGCCTGGGAGCCGGAGTCGGGATATGCCGACCCGTACATGTTGACCACATCCTACGCGGCGCGAGCCCGTGATATGGGCGCGGAAATCATGTTGCGGGCCCCGGCTCAGATGATAGAAGTGTCGGGGGACCGGGTCCGCGCGGTGGTGACCGATCAGGGCAGGGTGGAGACACCGATCGCCGTGGTGGCCGCCGGCCCCTGGTCCAAGATAGAACTGGCCAAAGTGGGGGTCGACGCGCCTCTGGTTCCGGTCCGCCACCAGGTGGCACTGCTCACCCGGCCGCTGGACCGGATACCCGATCACCCTATCGTCGGAGACATCGCCCAATCCTTATCGTTCCGGCCTGACGGCTCTTCCATGACCATGCTGGGGGTTGGCGAGGACGAGGTGGCAGACGTCGATAGCTACAACCAGGGTGTGGAGATGTCGGGCATCGCCGATGCGCTGGGCCGGATGGCCCGCAGAATGCCCGGAATGGCCGATTCATACGTCCGTGGCGGCTGGGCCGGCCTCTTCACCACCACCCCGGACTGGCACCCCATCCTGGACCGGGTCCCAGGCATCGAAGGGCTGTACTGCGCCGTGGGGTTCAGCGGGCACGGGTTCAAATTGTCACCCATGATCGGCTTGGCCATGGCCGAGTTGATCGCCCAGGGGCGGGCCACGTCCATCGACATTTCGCCGCTACGCTTCACCCGGTTCGCTGAGGGGGACCTGCTTTCCTCCAGCTTCAGGTACCGGGTGCTTGCCTGACGCCGCCGGCCTGACGCCATTGCACAGAGGAACGGGACCGGAGCACCAGCGATGCTGAGAGGTGGCCGCAGGGTGCTGCTGGCCGTTTTCCTGGGCCTCTTGGTGCTGGCCGCCGGAAACGGCGATTACCGGCCCTCGGCGTTGGACCTGGCGGTAGCGCCCTACCGGTACAGCCTGGTCCGCTGGGAGCTGTCCCACTTCCTGGAAAAATGGGTCAACAAGCTGGAGGACCTGCTGCCCTGGGCCTCGACGCCGTCGCGTGAGGACCGAATCGCCCGGGCGGTGGAGTTCTTTGACCTGGGCGAAACGTTGCGGGGCCTGGAGCACCGGCTCCGGTTCCCCGAGTCGAACGCCGGGAGTCCGTCGCCGGAGGATCAGGGCCGGCCTCTCCGGGCCGAGATTGAGGAAATCAGAGAGCGGCGACGCCACCTGCGGGAGGGTGTGGAGGAGACGATAGAGGGCGAGATCAGCGCCGTGCTCGCCACGGAAGGGTTCGCCTCCCGGATCGGCCTCATCTTTCCGCCGGTGGACACCGTCTTTTCCGGGTCTCCCGGGGCGCTGATACTGTCGCCGAGGGACCGGATCGAGCGGCAGTTGACGGTCTTGCTGATTCCCGGCCTGGACGACGACGTCCGGGAACAGATCGAGGAGCAGATCTTCCAAGGGGAAAACATGGCGGCCCTGGTGGCAAGCACCGGCGGTGTGGCCACCTACCCCAGCGTGGTTTCCGATTCCGGCAGTCTCCACCATGCCGTGGTGACCACCGCTCACGAATGGCTCCACCATTGGTTCTTCTTCCAACCGCTGGGGCAGCACTTCTGGGACAGCTCCCAAATGACCACCCTGAACGAGACGGCAGCGACACTGGGCGGCCGGGCGATCGGGGACCGGGCCTTCACGGCCATGACCGGGGAGCGGATAAACCGCGATCCGCCACCGGAGCCCGTGGCCCCGGACCCCGAGGCCTTCGACTTCAATGCCGCCATGCGCGAGACCCGGGTGAAGACCGAGGAGCTGCTGGCCGAAGGCAACATCGAGGAGGCGGAGGCGTATATGGAGGAGCGACGCCGGTTCCTGGCGGACAACGGCAGCTTCATTCGGAAGATCAACCAGGCCTTCTTCGCCTTTCACGGGTCCTACGCCACCAGCGCGGCGTCGATCAGCCCCATAGACGCTCAACTGAGGGAGCTTCAGGACCGCAGTGGCTCCCTGGAGGGCTTCATCAAGTCCGTCGGCCGGTTCGGCAGCTACCAGGAGTTCCTGGACCACCTGGAACAGCCTCAGGCGGGGCAAGGCCGGGCGGCGGGGGACCAGGGCGCCGGCATCGAAGACCCGGCCGGCAGGCCCGAGACCTTGGCCTCCGCACCCTGACGGCTTCTTGACCGGTCAGCGCTCGTCCTCGGCCCAGAATTCCTCCGGCCGCTTGTTATACTTCCCATAGCTCAGCACATCGTCGAACCACAGCCAGAACCGGTTCAGCCACCGCCAGCGCCAGTGTTTGATGGAGATGCGAGCCGCCACGTGCACCCAGTGGGTGGACTTGGTCCAAGGGCAGGTCCGGGTGCAATTGGAGCAGGTGGTGCCGACCCGGTTCTGGTACCCCATGCACTTCTTCGCGTCGACCATCCACTGGAGGACCCCGGTGGTGTTGCACTCGTTGTTTGGCTGATAGCTTCGCTCGCCCGTCGGAATGGCCCCGGCACCGCACTTCCGGGTGCATTTCAGACAGATATCGCAGAACTCGGTGATGCCGAAGTCCCGGGCGCCGTCGGGCTCCAGCGGCAGGTCGGTGATGACTTTGGATATCCGCAGGCGGGACCCAATCTTGGGGTTGATCAGGTTGCTGTGCCGGCCCACCTGACCGAGCCCCGCGTCGACGGCCAGGGGGATGCTCAGCGCCACGTCGTTGCCGCAAGGGATTGCGTGGTACCCCAGGCCTCGAATAAACTCGGCCAGCATCCAAACGGTTGGCGCCAGCCTGGTATAGGCCATGGTGCTGAACGCCTCCGTGAGGAGGGTCGGCGCGTACTCCGCGCCCTTGGAGCCCCCGGGCCATTCGTGCAGCATCACCACCACGTACTGCATCTCCTTTGGAATGACGCGAGTCCCATCTTCCAGAAGAGTGGGCGCATCGTACTGTTCCAGGCCGGGCTCGTCGGAGAACTTGATGGGGTACTGTTTCATCGCCTTCTTGTCGAAGTAATGGGAGTACACCCAACGCCGGTCCAGCCTGGCAATACCGGCCTGGTTCGCGCCGAACACCCTGGCGGCCTTACGCACGACCTTGGATGCCTCTTTGGTGGGAGCCTCCCAGCGCTGCCCTGGCGCGGGTCCCAACTGGGACTGCCAGGCGGTGGAGGGCTGATCCGGCTCATTCTTCGAGAACCTCAGCAGATTGAGGAAGGAATCTGCCGCGGCGTCCAGGCTCCAGGCGGGCCGGTCGTAGCCGCTCCGCCCCTTTTCAACAAGCAGGTGCTGCTTGGTTTTTAGCTTGGCGCGTTCCGCGAAAGCCACCGGATCATAGAGCGCCTGGGTGCCCATATTGTTCATCTGGTTGAACCTTACGTACGAGCTTTGCACCTCGTACATTTCGGCAGCCGTGACAAAGCCGTTTGGGCTCGGGTTCTCTGGTTGTTGCACCTTAGGGGCCGGCCGCTGCTTGATCTTCATGCCGTAAGAACTCCAATGGGCGCCAAATTATCGGTCGCCGCTCCGGATACCGGATCAGGGACGTACAAATCTCTGGCCTCTCTACCCTCCAAGGCCACGGTTGCCTCCGCTAGTTTAGTGCCGTGTAATTGGCTTGTCACCCAGCCGGTAATCCCGGCGGCGCTTCTCTGGATTCCGGCCTTCGCCGGAATGACGGGAGCGGATGGGACTACCGCCCAGTTTCGCCGATTTAGATTCATTGCACAAAATACGCTAATCCCTGGTTTCGGTCACGGCCGTTAAGCTCATCCGTTGTCCCAGAGCCTGTCGAAGGGCGCCGCGCCGGTGGTTCGACAGGCTCACCACGAACGGTCGAATTTCGTCGCGGTTCGTTCTCCCGGCATCGCCCGGAGGGGCGTAACGGCGCTCACCGCGAACGGCGCCGGTGGAGCCGATTATCACGAGACAGCCGGCTAGCCGTCCCCCAGGTGTCTGATCTCCCGCAGGAACTCCGCGCCGGCGAGTGCGACAAGGTCCGACAGGCCCAGGTCGAACTTCTTGACCCCCAACTCGTATCGACGTTTGGTTGCCTCGCGATCGAACACCACGCTGAGGCTGACATCCACGCCCGCCTTGACGATCTCCACGATCATGGCGTCCATGGTCCGGTCGACCTCTGCCTGGTCCGGCATGCCCATGGACTGCCACAAGTCCCTGGGGCCGATCTGAATACAGTCGATACCCGGCACGGCGAGAATCTCCGACAGATTCTGAACCGCCTCGACCTCCTCCAGTTGGCACAGGACGAACACCTCCCGGTTGGCCATCTCGGTGTATTCGCGTCCGATGACGTCCAGCCCAAACCACGCCCCCCGGCCCTTTTCGTACACGGTACGCGAACCCTCGGGGTAGAACCGGCAGGCCTGGACCACGGCGCGGGCGTCCACGGCCGTGTTGATTCGAGGGATATGGACCCCGGCGGCGCCCACGTCCAGGTAGCGTAGTATTTGATCCTCTGAGAACGCCATCCGGATTATGACCGGGATGTTGAAGGCGTCTCCGGCCCGAATGAGGTTCTCCACCTCCCGCTCGTCCATGGGCAGATGCTCGCAGTCGATGGTCACGTAGTCATATTCCAACGCCCCAAACAGCTCGACCATCTCGGGACAATACGAACCGAGTCTCCCACCCACCACAATCTGGTTCTCTTTGAGCTTTGCCTTCATGCTATTGCTGCGTATTCTCATCATCACCCCTTGTGAGTTGCTCTTCGGCCGCTTGACCGAGCGGCAGGAACGCGACTTGCCGTCGGCCGCGGGTCAACAGTCTACAGGTACCGGCCGGCCCGGGCGCCGTCCAGCACCGCGTGGAATATCCGGCGCGGGGCCAGGCAGTCACCGGCCAAATGGAGTTCCTTGACCCGGCCTTTCAGCGCCCTCGCAAGCTGGGTATTGGCGCGGCTGCCGCACGCCAGCACGACCGTTTCTATGCCCTCTATCCGGCGCTCTCGCCTGGTCAAGGTGTTCCGGACCACGATGCTTTCCTCTCCTATCGCTTTGAGCCCAGTCAAGGGCGAGAGGGTAACTCCCTTTTCCAAGAGCCGCTTGGTCAGCAGGTACTTGGTGGCATCCTCGATACCCTGACCCACGGTCAGCAATTCCGAAATCAGTTCCACGTCTTTACCCTGGTCCGCCAGGAACTCGGCAATCGATGGGGCGGGCAGATGGTCCTCGACGCCTCCGACAACCAGCACCTTCTGCCCAACCTGGGCCTCCCCCTGGAGGACCTGCATGGAGGTCACCACCCGTGCGTCATCCACGCCGGGAACCGGAGGAACATAGGGCTCGGCGCCGGTGGCCAGCACCACGGCGTCGGGAGCAAGCTCGGCCACCAATTCCGGGGTTATCTCTTCGCCCAGTAGTAGCTCCACTCCCAGTTTCTTGAGTTGAGAGTGGAGATAGACAATCATATCTCCCAGTTGCCGGCGGTTGGGGTCACGAGCGATGATGCTAACCTTGCCGCCGAGTTCGGTCCGGCGCTCACTCAGCAGGACACGGTGTCCCCTGAGGGCGGCCAGCCGGGCCGCCTCCATCCCCGCCGGGCCGCCTCCCACGATGAGGACGAGCTTCTTGGCCCGAGCCGGCGCAAAATCCATCTCCTCTTCCCGGCCCGCCGCCGCGTTCACCGCGCACATCACCGGCCGTCGCCGCCCCACGTAATGGCATTCGTTGGTGACGATGCAGGTCCTGATGTCCTCGAGCCTGCCCTCCCTGGCCTTGTTGGCAAATTCTGGGTCGGCGATGAAGGCCCGGGCCATCCCCACCATGTCGGCGGAGCCTTCGGCGATGATGCCCTCGGCGAGCGACGGGTCGTTGATCCTGCCGGCCACGATTACCGGAATGTCCACCACCGCCTTGATCGCGGCGGCCATGGGAACGTTGGGGCCGGGCGGCACGTAGGACGGGCTCGTGTAGGCCAGCTTTAGCCCATCCTTGGTGAGTCCCATATGAGTTCCGCCGCTGATATTTATGAAATCGATGTGCTGGTTCAACCGCCGGGCGAGCCCTTTCACGTCCTCCAGCGTCAGGCCGCCTTCGAAGCGCTCGTCGCCGGTGATGCGCACCCCCACCGGGAAGCTTGGGCCCACCAGTTCCCTGGTGGCCTCCAGCATCTCCAACAGGAAGCGGAGCCGGTTGTCCGGGTTGCCCCCGTATCGGTCGTTGCGCCGGTTGGTATGGGGCGATAGGAACTGGTTTACCAGATACCCGTGAGCCGCGCCGATCTCCACGCCGTCCAGGCCCGCTTCCTTGATCCTCCTGGCGCCATGGGCGAATACCCGGACCAGCTCCGCGATCTCCTCTGCCTCCAACTCGTGAGGCACTTCCAGGTCGTACTCGTCGATCACCTCGGAGGGTCCCATAGCCAGACGCAGGGCGCCCGCATGCTGGATCGCGATCCCCAGGTGGAGCACCTGCCCAACGCAGACGGCGCCATGGCGGTGCACCGCTTCGGCCCGCCTTCGAAACACCGGAATCAGCGCATCATCGTAGTGACGGATGCCCTCAGGCGTGGCCGGATTGAGGGGCACTACGTCGGGATCCGACGCATGGCCGGGGACGAACCGCCCCGGACCCACCGAGTAATGGTGCACTCCCTCGCCCGAATTGATCCCGATCAGCCCCACTCCCCCACGGGCCCGCTCCTCCAGATAGCGGAGGTTTCTGCCTTCCGACAGGCGGGTGTGATGGGTGGTCATCATCAACCGGTTGCGCACCAGCAGGGAACCGAGATTGATGGGCTGAAAGAGATGCTTGAAATCGGACATCTTGTTGCACGCTCTACTTCGCCAGGGCGACGAGACTACCGCACTATCAATGCCAAAATTCAGGATCAGGATTCGGGCGTCGCAAAAACTCGCCTCCCCAACGGTGATGATTCTATGGACCCACCCATATCGTGTCAATCGCGGCGTCTCTCCTCTGGGCCGGACCTGGTTCGCTCCGACGTGGATGCTCGCCCGCGCCGGTACGACACCCTCCTCTGTGAGTTGCTCCGGAGAGGCCGGAAAATTACCTGAAAGTTCGGCCGGAATGCCGGGGATACCATCCCATCCGGGCATGTGCTACTATTCCGGTTGCGCCAGTACTCGAATGGGGATGTCGCCGTTTACCGTCGGCCAAGGGAACACCACGTCCGCAAAAACGGGCGCAAGAACGGCCGTTTTCCCCACATCACCGGATAATCCGGGGCGCGCCTTATGGGCAACGCGCCTCTGTACGATCACTCCAATATCCACTTGAGATACGGGATGAACCACGGGTCCTCCGATGCAGGCCCATTCATCCAACTGGAGGGCGTTCATGGCCGATCAAGCGCTGGCCGGCGTACGAGTGCTGGACCTTACCCAGGGCGTGGCGGGTCCTTTCTGTACCCGGCTGCTGGCCGACTACGGGGCCGAAGTGGTGAAGGTGGAGGCCCCCGGCGAGGGCGACAAGACCCGTCACCTGGGCCCTTTTCCCGGAGATATCCCGAACCGGGAAAAAAGCGGCTCCTTCTGGTACCTGAACTTCAACAAGAAAGGCATCACCCTGGACCTCGAGGACCCGGAGGACGTTCAGAGCTTGAGGTGCCTGGCCGGCGAGGTGGACCTGCTGGTCGAGAGCTTCCGGCCCGGGGTCCTGGCCCGGTTTGGGCTGGACCTTGGGGGGCTGCAGAAGGCGAACCCGGGCCTGGTGGTGACCTCCATCACCGACTTCGGCCAGACCGGACCCTACCGCGACTACCGGGCCTGCCAGCTGGTACTCAGCGCCCTGGGAGGGCTGCTCTGCAACAACGGGTACCCGGAGCGGCCCCCGGTGCAAACCGCCGGCTGGCTCTGCGACTACGTGGTGGGCACATTGGCAACCGCGGGAGCCCTGGCCGCCCTCTACCATCGGAACCGGGGCGGACAGGGGCAACACGTGGACATTTCCGCGATGGACTGCATCGCCGCCATAGTGGGGCGGCAGGTCACGGAGCTTTCCCTCACCGGCCAGCAGGAGGGCCGGCGCGGCTCTGGCTTCCAGCTCATCCCCTGCCCCGACGGTTACATTGGCGTCAACATCCTGAACTTCCGCCACTGGGAGAATTTTTGCCGGATTATCGGGGCCCCCGACCTGGCTCAGGACCCCCGCTTCGAGATCAGCCTGGGACGCCAGCGCCACGCCAAGGAGTTGCACCAGCGGATCTTCCAGGCCCTGGAAGGCCGCACGCGGGCGGAGCTTTTCGCCCAGGGACAGGACCAGGGTGTCCCCATGGGGCTGGTGGCCACTCCCGAAGAGATCCTGGATTTCCCTCAGCATAAGGAGCGTGGCTTCTTCGTGAAGATGGCGCAGCCCGGAGCAGACAGCCTGCTGGTCCCTGGGGCCCCATTCCGGCCCTCGGCCACGCCGTGGAGGATGTCGTGTCTCGCTCCCACCCTGGGCCAACACAATGGGGACCTCCGGGATAGCAGCCTGTTCTCTCCCCGGCGAGGCCCTGCGGCGGCCCCGGCGCCTCCGGGCCGGCTGCCCCTCGAAGGCATCCGTATCCTGGACTGCACCCACTGGGTGGCGGGTCCCTCGGCCACCCAGTACCTGGCCGCGCTGGGGGCCGAGGTGATCAAGGTGGAGTCGGTGCAGCACTTCGACGGGGCGCGAACCTCCGTGTACCAGATGGAGGGGATGGCCTACGAACAGTCGGCCAGCTACATCTTCCGCAACCGTAACAAGAAGGGGATAACCCTGAACCTCGCGGACCCCAGCGGACAGGAGCTCTTCCGGGGGCTGGTGCGGGAGTGCGACGTGGTGACCGAGAACTACACCCCGAACGTGATGCCCCGCTTCGGCTTGAGCTATCAGGACCTGAGGCCCCAGAACCCCACGATGGTGATGCTATCCATGTCCGGATACGGCGCCAGCGGGCCTTGGAGCCGCTACCCGGCGTTCGCCAGCACCTTTGCCCAGATGTCCGGAATCTACCATCTGTCCGGCTATCCGGATTACCTGCCGACACCCCTCGGTGGAGGTGGCGTGGACCCCATCAACGGGATCATGGGCACGGTGGCCGTGCTGGTGGGCCTGCTCCACCGGCAGCGTACCGGCCAGGGGCAGCACGTGGACTTTAGCCAGCTCGAGGCCATCACCACCATGCTGGGAGACTCGTTCCTGGACGTGGGGCTCAATGGACGGGTGCCGATGCGGCAGGGAAACCGCCACCCCAGGGCGGCCCCCTACGGGTGCTACCCCTGCCAGGGCGAGGACTCCTGGGTCACCATTGCCGTGTTCACCGACGACGAGTGGCGGCAGCTTTGTCGCGTCATGGGAACGCGCGAGCTGGCGGGCCAGGAGCGGTTTGCCAGCCTGGAAGCGCGGCTGGCCCATCAGGACGAGCTTGACGAGCTGGTAGGCAAGTGGACGGCGGAGCGCGAAGGCTACGAGGTCACGCGAGTGCTCCAGGAAGTTGGCGTAGCATCCGGCCCCGTTCTGCCGCCCGCGTTGCTTCCGAAAGACCCGCACCTGGAGGCAGGAGGATTGTTCGAGGAAGTGGAGCGGGCCTGGGTGGGCAAACTTCCCTACACCAAAGTTCCCATCCGCTTCTCCGCAACGCCCCTCGGCCCGTCGGCCCCCGCGCCATGCCTGGGAGAGCACAACGGCCCGGTGCTGGGGAGCCTGGTGGGGTTGGAGGAGGGAGAGCTTCAGGACCTGGAAGCGCGCCAGATTATCGGCACCGAACCCCTGACGGTGCGGGTCTGAGCGCCGGCGAGGATTGCGAGGAAATCCCCCTCGGTCCCCTTTTGCAAAGGGGGATGCACGGTGGCCCTGGTCTCATGGGCCTCACGTTGGCAAGGATTGCGAGGAGGCCCTCCACGGTCCCCCTTTGTTAAAGGGGGATACAGGGGGATTTGGCCCCAACCAAGTTCCAGAACAAGTATAACTGTCCATTCAAAAGCCGGTGATTCACGAACTGCGAATGGGTCTGCATCCATGTCGCCAGTATCAGTCGTGGCTTGGCCTGGCGGCTTCCCTGACCCGCGATAACACTGTTCGGGGCAAAGGCACGCGGGACTCCCCCATCGATACTCGGTGAGCGAGGCGGTTCTGGACAAATCTTCCCAGTTGACGCTACTATTCCTCCATCACTGTCCTGATGATGGATCCTACCCAGTTTACCGGGCTGAACGCCTGCTTTCCGGGAAGATGTTCGCGGGCGAAGCGACGGTGGTGCAACCAAGATAAGGGGGGAGTCGTATGGATAAGCTCCAGGAACGGTTGGCCACTTATGCCTGCGCTCTGAACTACGAGGACCTGCCTCCGGCGGTCATTCACGCCGCCAAGGTGAGGGTGATCGACACCATGGGCGCCCTGGTTGGGGGCTTCTCCGGAGAACCGTGCCGGATCGTACGGGCCATGGCTGCTCTTTCGTCCAGCCCCATGGCGGCCACCGTCCTGGGCACTCGGGAGACGAGTTCTCCTGAGATGGCGGCTTTCGCCAACGCCGCCACGGCCCGGTATATGGAATCCAACGACGTGTATCACTGGCCGGGGAGTGGCGGAGGGCACCCCAGCGATACCCTCACTCCGGTCCTGGCGGTGGCCGAGCCGACCCACGCCAGCGGGCGGGAGTTCATCAACGCCATCGTGTTGGCCTACGAGATCTACCTGCGGGTTGGCGATGCCACCCGGACTCCGGGCTGGGACGCCGCCACCAGAGTGGTCTTGGCCGTCGCGATCGCGGCGGGGAAGATTCTGGGCCTTTCCCAGGAGCAGATGGCTCATTGCATCTCCCTGGCAGTCGTGCCCAACAACGCCCTCGGGCAGACGCGCAGCGGCCGTCTCTCCATGTGGAAAGCGGTGGCCGCGGGCCAGGCGGGAAAGGCGGGGGTGTTCGCCGCGCTGCTGGCCCGTCAAGGGATGGAAGGGCCGAACCTCCCGTTCGAGGGAGCGGCTGGGTGGTTCCGCAAGGTGTCCGGGGAGGCCTTTGCCCTGGAGAGCATGGGCGGCCGTGGCGCCCCTTTCAAGATATTGGACACTATTATCAAGGCCAGGGCTTCCTGCGGGTCTACCATCTCGTCGATTATGGCGGCTGAAAGAGCGCACGCCAGCCTGAAAAGCACCAGGGACGTGGAACGGGTCATCGTGGAGGTCTACGAGCCGGCCAAGCGAGGCATGGGCACCGATGAGGTGAACTGGCGCCCCGAGACCCGGGAGACGGCGGACCACAGCATACCCTACGTGGTGGCGGCGGCCTTGCTGGACGGCACCGTGGGGCCCCGCCAGTTCACGATGGAGCGCATCCGGGACCCGGAGCTAATGGCCCTGCTGCAGAAGGTGGAGGTGGTGAGCAACCCTGAGTTCACCAAAGCCTACGAGAGCGTTCCCGTGGGCCACTCCACTCGGGTGGAGGTGGTGACCACGAGCGGTCAGCGGCACGTGGGCGAGGTGAACAGCATCAAGGGAGACACCAGAGACCCCATGAGCGATGGGGAGATCGAGGACAAGTTCCGCATCAACACCCTGGGCATCCTGAGCGATGAGCGGGTCCGCTCCATCCTGGACCGCCTGTGGCAGTTGGAAGAGATGGAGAATGTAGCCGAGATACCGCCGGCTTTGGTTCTGTAGCCTCTGACGCCGCGGGTCCGAACGGGGCCTGGCCGGGCATCGGCAGAGAGGAGCCGGCAGGAAGCCGGAACGCAACGAAATGAGAGGAGGCACCATGGAATACGAGAACATTCTGTACGAGAAGCGGGACCACGTGGGCATCGTCACCCTGAACCGTCCCCGGAACATGAACGCCCTGGCGCCGGGGATGCACGAGGAGATCAAGGACGTGCTGGGGGTGATGCAGGAAGACGATGACGTGCTGTGCACCATCCTGACTGGAGCCGGAGACCGGTCGTTCTGCGCCGGGGCCTTCGTGAAGAGTGATAAGACGCACCACGCGGATGGCCCGGCGGACTATCTGGTCCGGCGGGGCCGCAGCCCTCTGGAGGCGCTGGACAAATACCCCAAGGTTGTCATCGCGGCGGTCAACGGTTATGCCATCGGCGCCGGGCTGAACCTGGTGGTCTTGTCCGACCTGGTGATCGCCTCAGAGAACGCCAGCTTCGGCTTCCCAATGACCAGGCTCGGCATTATTCCCGCCTACGCCGGCTCGGCGCGCCTGGCCCAGTGGGTGGGCAAAGGCAAGGCCATGGAGATGGCCATAATGTCTCGCCGGATCGACGCCCAGGAGGCGTACCGGGTGGGCTTGGCCAACAAGGTGGTGCCCGCGGAGGGCCTGATGGCCGAGGCCATGGTCTGGGCGAGGGAGATCACCGAGTTGGCTCCCATCTCGGTGCGGCTGACCAAGGAGGATATCAAGCAGGGCATGGACACCGGCCCGGACAGCGCCTGCGACGCCAACTTTTTCCGCTTCATGGCCACCGTGCTCAGCGAGGACCGGGTCGAGGGCCACGCGGCCTGGCGCGAAAGGCGGACGCCGGAGTTCAAGGGCCGCTGACCGGCATACGAGCCTGGCTGATTGCGACCGCTGGGCGGTTGGTGTTCCAGCCAGCTGAGGTGTTGCCGTCCGGAGAAACGGTGGCCGGTGTGCCGGAACGGACCTGCCGGGTTCGTCCGGCACCTGGCCGGCCCAACCTGGAGTCCGGTATTGGTAACGGCTGAGGAGCTACCCTGGGGGGAGTGAATTGGTCAGGGGTTCCCTCTAGACTGTCATTCCGAGGAGCAAAGCGACGAGGAATCTGGTGCCGGGCTCCCCATTTGAAACCTGGACCCACCGCCCCAGACCCCTCGCTTCACTCGGGGTGACATTGTCCAGAGTACTTTTGGGGCAAGGCCATTGGTCAGGGACAGGCGATTGTTCGAGGTTACGCCGGGATTGGGAGGAGAGGTTGTTACCCCATGATAGTGGGGCAATTCCGCGAACCAGATGGCAGTGGACGCACTCGGGATACCGGTATGCGGTTCACGGCGTCCTAGGGCGGGGTCGCGGAAATCGAGGTTAGGAGTTCCAGCCCAATACGGTTGCCACTTCGTCAGGCAATTCGATGACATCGAAAGGTTTGGGGATGAGCCAGGTGGCCCCCAATTCCCCATAAATCCGCCGGTCTTTTTCGCCGGACAAAGCGGTCATCATGATTACCGGAATGTGCCGCGTAGCTTCGTCGTGCTGGAGTTCTTGAAGGGCCGTGACACCGTCCATCTCGGGCATTGAAACATCCAGTAGGATTACGTCCGGTTGCTCTTCTTTGGCGGCCGCGAAGCCGGCAATACCGGTGTCGGCCTGTAAGACTTTCCAGCCTTTTGTAGATTCGATTCCGATCTGAATGCAATCTCTAATGATGGCCTCATCGTCGACTACCAAGACAGTCTTATCAGGTATTGACACTATTCACCCCTAATCTTGATATGCGTCATTGCCATCCACTATTCGGATTACGACCTCGAACGCTCAGTGAACGGATTGACGGGGTCTTCCAACTCTCCCTGCTTTTTTGGCGCCTTTCCCGACTTGACATAAACATAAACCTTGATCCCGTGGCATTGTCAACGCTTCACAGGCCGAGCTAATGGCATCTTTTGGGTCGCTCCGCCCTAGTGGAAAAGCCGGACTCGATTCGTACCCCAAATCCTGACAGGCACCAGCTTCCATCTCTCTAGCCACTCCGGGAGACCTCCCCACCAGCGGTCCGGGAAGCAACTCCGCCTCGCCGTTGCCGCATATGTGCGAAACTTGAGAACCCCCCCTCCGCCTGCCCGAATTTAGCGCGTCGCCATCAATTCAGCTTCAAATGACTCGTAGACCTGATCCAAATTGAAATGCAGCCGGGCGGTTGCCTATTTCGAGACAGGTGGATACACGGAGAACAGGCTGGGGCTTTCCGGCTTTTCGGCTAGAGGGGGCCGTGGGTGGCCACTCGACGCGGTGGGCTAAGAGCAGGGCCCCGGCAGGAGCGACTCAGCTTGCGGCTCCCCGCGCCCTGCGGCTAGGCTTAGGGTGAACGGATGGTCATAAGGGCAATTTTCGATATTTGGCGTTAGATACCCGCACCGCGAGTAAACTCAGCCAACAGGGCTTCTTCACGCTCTGGGCGGTGGTTCGTTGCCGTTGCCTTTTGCACCACCCCAAGCTTCTCCTCGAGTTGACCTACTCGGTCCTGAAGTCTTTCGTGGCTGCGCAGTACCAGCGTGATAGCCTCCGCAACCGGATCCGGAAGGTCTGCATGGTCAAGAACGGCCATCGGGTGTGGTTTCTCTTGGACCACTTTGCCGGGGACGCCGACGACCGTCGCGAACGGAGGAACGGTTTTCACGACAACAGAGCCGGCGCCGACCTTCGCGCCATCACCCAAAACCACTGGGCCAAGGACAGCGGATCCACCTCCCATCACAACATTGCTGCCCACGGTTGGGTGACGCTTACCCTTATCCAGCGAAGTCCCCCCCAGCACGACTCCCTGGTACATCAAGACATCGTCGGCAATCTCCGCGGTTTCTCCGATCACGACTCCGGAGCCATGGTCGATAAAGAACCGCCGGCCGATCGTGGCCCCCGGATGTATTTCAATCCCGGTTAGAAACCGGCCGATGTGGGAAAGCAAACGGGCAAGGAAATAGATCTTGTGCCGCCACAGGTAATTCGAGACTCGGTATATCCACACCGCGTGGAGACCCGGATAGCAGAAGACTATCTCGAGTCTGGTCCGCGCGGCTGGGTCCATCTTGAAGACAGTTGCTATATCTTCTCTCAGTCTTCCAAACATCACAGGCCTGTCCTAATTGTGGTTTTACTGCTCCGGCGAAGCTTCAGACTTTATTGAGAACCAGGTTTGGATTACGCGAAGAGTCCCGTGGATAGATATCGCTCCCCGGTATCGGGTGCGATCACCACGATAAGCTTGCCGGCGTTCTCCGGTCTCTTGGCAACCTGTATGGCAGACCAGACCGCGGCGCCTGAAGATATGCCTGCCAATATCCCTTCTTCTCTGGCAAGCCGCTTGGCCGTCGCCGCGGCATCTTCGTTAGATACCTGGATGATCTCGTCAATCAGGTCCGTACGGAGGACCTGCGGAACAAACCCGGCTCCTATTCCCTGTATCTTGTGGGGCCCGGGACTTCCACCGGAAAGGACCGGCGAAGCCACAGGCTCGACTGCAATAGCTTTGAAACTTGGTTTTCGCGGTTTGATTACTTCGGCAACTCCGGTTATCGTCCCGCCGGTACCCACTCCCGACACTAGGATATCCACCTGGCCATCGGTGTCGTTCCAAATCTCCTCGGCAGTGGTGAGCCGGTGAACCTCGGGGTTCGCCGGATTCATGAACTGTTGTGGCATGAAGGCGTTCGGGTCTTCTTTCACTATCTGCTCAGCCTTGCCGATGGCCCCTTTCATTCCCTCACTTCCCGGAGTCAGAACCAACTCGCAGCCAAAAGCAGCCAGGAGTTGCCGCCTTTCCTCCGTCATCGTCTCCGGCATGGTTAGAAGCAACCGGTACCCCTTGGAGGCACAGACCAGGGCCAATCCAATCCCAGTATTGCCGCTTGTCGGTTCAACAATGACGGTGTTTGGCCCGATCAGACCGGCTTTTTCCGCCGCCGCGATCATCGACAGGCCGATTCTATCTTTGACGCTGCTGCAAGGATTGAACGATTCAAGCTTGGCCGCCACGGTGGCCGCTGCTCCGTCCAAGATGCGGTTCAATTTTACCAACGGCGTCCCACCGATCAGGCCAGTAATATCATCAGCTATTCTCACGGTTGTGCCTCCTCAAAATGATCATTACGCCAAAAACCCCCAGTGATTTCACTGAGGGTTCTGGTCTTTTCAGCCTGGTTTTCTTTGGACAATCATTTACAGGCGAAAGACCTCACCCTCAAAATACAACAAGTGCAACAAGTACAACAGGTACAACAACAACCGGGGTTTCGGTCGACTTGGCTACACATCTCGGAATCCTTCGCGGTGATTGCCATGGCGGACAGAATATATCACATTCCATGACCATTGTGAAAGTATGGTGGGGGGGCGGACCAATTGTCCGAGGTGGACTCAGCCAGTCGGAAAAGATTGGGGCAATATCAGGCGACAGTCTCGCCTTTCCGCCACAGTCTACCGCTGCTCTTTGGGCGGGCCACTTCTGCTAGCGTCTTGATGCGCCGCCCCCCTCACACCCACGGCGTGCGCTTGGAGCGCTCTTTTTCCGAAGTGTAGGCGGGAAGTCCCTGGCGTTCCAGGACCTCGGTCAGCGTTTCCTTGAACAGCCGGCGGTCGGAGGCGCCGATCACGGCCTGCTCGTGGGCCTCGGAGATCGCCACCGGGTACCCCTGGCCCCGGCGGCACTGGTCCAGGATCAGGCTGTGGCCCAGGGACAATAGCGTCTCGTCCAGCGCGACCCACCGGGGGACCTCCACCCTGGCTATCTCCTCGCCGCCGTGCAGGTAGTAGAAATAGACCTGCTGGGCCTCCCCGTAGTTCTCCCTGGGGACCGAGGAGTTGGTCCGGTAGATGGGGGAGCGCCACCCTGGGGGCAGCCGCCGCTGGAACAGGTCCCGGTCCAGGACGCCTCCGGCCAGGTCGCAAGGGGAGCGGACGGAGCGCCGGTTGCCGCAGGACTGGCGGCACACACCCAGGTCGTGGGGGCAGAGGCAGCATCTGATGGCGTTGACCACCTCGGTGCTCCGGGGCAGGGAGACGTAGGCGGCCAGGGTGACCGGACGGCGCTCGGCCAGGTGCCGTAGCCGCTCCAGCGCCGGAATCAGCCGGTCGCGAATAATCGCCTCCCTCACGAAGGGCCGGTATCCCTGGCCGGACAGTCCCCAGAGCACCAGGGAGCCGTCGACCAACGCCAGGACCGGCGTATCGGAGGGGCACTCGGCGACGACCTCGGCCAGTTGCTCCAGCTCCCGCACCGTCCGCACCAGGCCTAGAAGGGGGCCGGTTACGGCCTCTTCCTGGGCGGGATTTCCGGGGTCAACGAGGTAGAGTTCCGACGGGCCGGCCCCGAGTTGGGGATGGCTGAAGAAGCTGGCATCGGGACGTCCGCCGTAGGTCAGAACGCACCCGCCGAGGTTGATCAAGTGGCAGCTAACCGGAAGGTGCCGGTCAACGTCGATGTGGGAGCCGTCCACCGCCGTCACCGACCAGTCCGCCGGCGGTGGCGGCGGCGCGTAGCTGCCCACCAGGCGGTCTTCCACTTGGGCGGCCAGAAAAGGCCGGTCGGTGGAGGTGCGGGTGATCTCGGCGGCCTCGGCGGGGTCGACTCCCTGGGCCGCCTCCAGCAGGGCGGTCAGCCGGGCTTCCCGGTCCTCCCGGGACTGGCCCAAACCCTGGGCCACCCGGTCCAGTTGATGGAGGGTCTCACCCAGGTCCAGGGGCATCGCGGTTTACCTCAACACGCGCTCGTCGCCAACGCGACGGGTGATGTGCTGCTGGTCCAGGTATTCCAATAGGGGCAACACGTACTTGCGGCTGGAGTTGAACATGGTCCTGGCCTCGGCGACGGTGATGCTTTCGTTGGACTGAAGGTGGGAGACGACCCGGTCCGCCATCTCCCGGTAGGCGGCGGCGGTGAACACCACCGACGGGTTCACCCTCACCACCTGGCCCTGGTCGATCAGCACCCCCAGCAGCTCCGCTTCCAGGGGTTGGTCGCCGGGAGGCGTGTAAGGCTCCCGGCCCAGGATTTTCAAATATTCGGCCACCTGCTGCTGCATCTTGGGGGTCAAGGTTACCTGGTGGCCGGGGAGCCGCAGGAACGGGGCCTCTTCCACCACGTAGCTTTCGCCGGCCAGACGGGCCAACGCCCGGGTGAACGCGGGCTGAGACAGGCCGAGGCGGCTGCGGATTTCCTGGACGGGCGCCCCCCGCCGCAAGGGGTATTGGCCGTGGTAGGTCTGGAGGGACACAAACATCTTGCTCTTGAGGATGTCCCAACTCTGTGCTGAGTAAACGACCGCGTCGTTATCGGTCCCCAACTCTCCCAGGACCACCACGTCCCCGTCGTCCACGAGGCTTGCCGTACGCTCCACGACCTCGGACGCCGGCAGGTTGGAGCGCCGGGATAGGGTCGTCAGATCGCAGGGGCCCCACTGCTCGGCGACGCTGAGCAGTATGTCTTCACCGGTGCCCTGGTCCAGCATCATCAGCCTTTCTTCCACCTCTGGGCTGAAGCGCCGGTGCCGCCGCCGGGGGTTCGGGTCCACCACCTGCCCCCCGCCCAGGGTATCTTCGGCGGAGCGGATGACGAAGAAGTCCCCTTTTACCATCGGCAGGGATTCGTTCAACAGAATCTGCACCCAGCCTTCGGCGCCGGGGGCCAGCCGGTCGGCGTCCAGCAGCCGGACCCTGGCGGTAGTCTCACTGGTGAACAGATGGAAGGTCACCCCCTCGTTGTGGCGCAGGGAGTGGGGCGCTCCCCGGACCATCCTCAACTGGGCGTCCAGCCTTCTGGTGGGCCTCAACCATCCGGGGGTGGTCAAGATTTCCCCTCGCTGGACCTCGGTGCGGGCCAGCCCGGAGATATTTACGGCCAGCCGGACTCCCGGCTGGGTGTTCTCCACCTTGGTCTTGTGGCTCTGCAATCCGCGAATCCTGCCCCGGCGGCCCGAGGGGGCTAGCTCTACCTCCTGCCCCACGGCCAGGACCCCGTCGATGAGGGTTCCGGTGACCACGGTCCCGAAGCCGGAGATGGTGAAGCAGCGGTCCACGGGCAGCCGGGGACGCCCCAGGTCGCGCCGCGCCTCGGTGTCGTCGAGTATCCCGTCGAGGGCGGAGCGCAGATCGTCGAGCCCGGCCCCGGTGTTGGCCGATACCCCAACCATTGCCGAGTTTTCGAAAGAGGTCCCTTTCAGGGCGTCCTCGACCTCGGCCATGACCAGCTCCACCATCTCTTCATCGACCAGATCGGTCTTGGTGATCACCACCAGGTTGCGCCGGACCTGGAGGATGTCCAGGATGGCCAGGTGCTCCCGGGTTTGAGGCATGACGCTTTCGTCGGCGGCCACGATCAGCATAGCCAGGTCGATGGCGCCGACGCCGGCCAGCATGTTCTTGATGAACCGTTCGTGGCCCGGCACATCGACGATGCTGACCTCCCGCCCGCTGGGCAAGGTCATCCAGGCGAATCCGAGGTCGACGGTCATCTCCCGCGCCTTTTCTTCGGGCAGGCGGTCCGGGTCGATGTCAGTCAGGGCCTTGACCAGCGTGGACTTCCCGTGGTCCACGTGGCCGGCGGTGCCTATCACGTACATTAGGGCATGATCGCTATGCGGGTGTCTTCGGGTCCAAGTACGTCGATGGCATGATGAAGGCACGCACGAATGTCCTCGGCTTTGAGGCCAGGGTAGTAATCCTGGGTTATCTTCCCGAAGGAAAGACCTTCCCTCACCAGTTCAAGCACACTCAATACCGGAATCCTGGTACCTGTAACACATGGCTTCCCATAACGGATATCCTGGCTTACCGTGATTCCTTCGCTCATGTCTCCCCTTAGTGAGGGTCTGCGTCAAGAATAGCACCAATTCGACCCTCACCCCACAAACCGGGTGAAAACCTGGTTGGCGATGAAGTAGGCCGATTCGGTCAGGCGTAGGCGTCCGTCTTGCCGCTCCAGCAGGCCCAACCCGGCCAGGTCCTCAATCTCCGGCCGGTACTTCGCTTCCAGGTCGGCCCCGGCCCCGGCGGACGCCTCCGCCAGGTCCATTCCGTCCAGGAGGCGTAGCCCCAGGAACATGGTTTCGGCGCACGCCGTGTCCCGGTCGATGTATTCCTGGCCGGCCACCGGCGCGACCGTGCGCAACTCCGCCTCCGTGAGGGAGTCGAAGGGCCCCGGCTGGGTGGCCTGCCACCGCTTCACCCGCGAGATGTAGGTCCGGGGCGAATTCGCTTCCCAGAACCGGTACCGGCCCAGACGGGAGTGGGCGCCGGGCCCAACGCCGAGATAGGGCCGATTGAGCCAATAGCCCAGATTGTGCCGTGCAACGTACCCGGTCCGCGCCCAGTTGGATATCTCGTAGTGATGGTATCCGGCCCCGGCCAGCAAAACCCGGGCAAGGCCGTACATGTCGGCGGCCAGGTCCGGGTCCGGCTCCGGCAGCTTCCCCTGCTCCATCTGGTGGTGCAGGGGGGTCCCCTCTTCCAGGGTCAAGCTGTAGAGTGAAAGGTGAGTGGGGCCGAGGGACACGACGGCTTGCAGCGTCTCCCGCCATTGGGCCAGCGATTGGTGGGGCAGGCCGTACATCAGGTCCAGGCTGATGTCGGTGAACCCGGCATCGCCGGCGGCCCGGTAGGCGTGCACCGCCTCCTCGGAGTTGTGGCGCCGGCCCAATAGGGTCAGCAGGCCATCGTCCAGGCTCTGGACACCCATGCTGAGCCGGTTGATTCCCTGGGAGAGCAGTCTCCGGCAGGCGGCCCGGTCCAGGTCCCCCGGGTTGGCCTCCAGGGTTACCTCGGCATCCTCCTCGACGTTGAAGGCAGCGCGGATCGCGGCCAGCATCCGGCCGATGTATCCGTCGGGCAGATAGGAGGGCGTTCCTCCGCCGAAGAACACGGTGTTGACCGCCGGTTGTTGCAGCACCCGGCCCCAGAGGCCGAACTCGGCGGTCACGGCCTCCAGGTACGGCGCAATAAGGTCTTCAATCCCCTGGTAGGTGTTGAAATCACAGTAAGGACATCTGGTCTGGCAGAACGGGACGTGCACATACAGACCCATTCCGGTATCTGGAACGATTCGTGGGGTCGGTAGTGGTCTTGTTGCCATACAAATCCGCTGGGATCGTCGAGGTCTTGGGGCAATTACCGGAGAGGACGCCGCGATTGCCCGCCGCCGGCTCGGGCCGGGTCCGCCGGTAGGCCCAAGCCCATCGCTCAGCTGGCCAGGGTGTGGCCTGGCGGGAGGCTACTCATCGTCAAGGAGCCTGGAGGAGCCGTCCACCACCTTCGAAGGGTCTTTGTCCTCGGGTCGATCGGAGCGGGGGGGCCTCCCCAGGTGAAGGTCGACCAGGTGAGGGGGAGAAAGCTTTATCAGCATGAGGACCGCTAGGCCAAGGACGATCACGTCGTCGGCTTTACCCACGATCGGGACCTTCCAATCGTGAGCTAGGTCGATGGGCGATACGATGTAGACAAGGGCCAGCGGGACCAATGCCCTTAGCACTATGAACACCCGCTTGTCGAAAGTGAGCCGCCATACCAACCGTACATACCGCATGATGACCGGCATCAATCGTGGGGCCATGAAGAACAACAACGGGATTATCCGATGCAGCATGGTTGCAACTCCGAAAAATCGGCTACCGCATATAATTATAAGGCAGTCCGGGTGCCTTGGGAACCGGGGCCGCTTCCGCCGCGGGACCATACGCTATACTATTACTGGTGCGGGCGCGAAATGCGTCCCCGCTTTTTTCGGGGTCCCACACAACAGCCGCAAACCTCGGGCCCAAGATCGGTGTCCGAGGCGATGATGGAGCGTTGAACATGGCGCCTGTGACTCAATCCCGGACCATCGGCCAGCTTCGTAAGTCCCGTTACCAGGTGCTCCCGGTGCGGGAAGAACTGAGGAATAACCTGATTGCCAAGATCAGGGCGGAGGAGATCGTCTTCCCGGGCATCATCGGGTTCGAGAACACGGTGATCCCCCAACTGGAAAACGCAATCCTCGCCGGGCAGGACGTTATCCTCCTGGGAGAGCGAGGGCAGGCCAAGTCTCGTCTGATCCGGAGCATGGTCAATCTGCTGGACGAGTACATCCCCAAGATCGCCGGTTGTGAGATCAACGATAACCCCTACAGCCCCATTTGCCGGGCCTGCCGTGATAAAGTGGCCAAGGCAGGCGACGAGACAGAGATCGAGTGGGTGCCCCGGGAGGACCGCTACTCGGAGAAGCTGGCCACGCCGGATATTTCCATCGCCGACCTTATCGGCGAGGTAGACCCGATAAAGGTGGCCGAGGGCCATTACCTGTCCGACGAGCTGGTCATCCACTACGGCCTGGTGCCTCGCACCAACCGGGGTATTTTCTGCATCAACGAGCTGCCCGACCTGGCGGAGCGAATTCAAGTCGGCCTGTTCAACCTGATGGAAGAGCACGACGTGCAGATCAAGGGCTACCGTATCCGCCTGCCTCTGGACGTCTACGTGGTGTCGACCGCCAACCCCGAAGACTATACCAGCCGGGGCCGCATCGTGACCCCGCTAAAGGACCGGTACGGGTCGCAGATCCACACCCATTACCCCAAGGACATCGAGGACGAGATCACCATCATGGAGCAGGAGCGGTCCCGCTTCCCCGAAGAGGACACCATAGTGGTGCCCGACTATATGAAGGAGATACTGGCGGAGATAACTTCACTGGCCAGGCAGAGCAGCGAGATCAACCAACGCTCC
This sequence comes from Dehalococcoidia bacterium, assembly GCA_030740155.1. GTDB lineage: Bacteria > Chloroflexota > Dehalococcoidia > Lucifugimonadales > UBA3495 > CAJWBT01. Next base: position 62,643 of record JASLXV010000023.1, read on the forward strand.
GGGGTGAGCGTCCGGGTTTCCATATCCAACTACGAGATCCTGCTGAGCAACGCCATGCGACGGTCCATTGTCCACGGGGATCAGTGGGTCTGCCCCAGGGCCAGCGACTTGCCCTATATCGTTGCTTCTTTTTCCGGGAAGATCGAGCTGGAGACCTTCGAGGAAGGCCGGGAGAGCAAGGTGACCGACGACCTGACCCGGCGGGCGGCGCTCCGGGTATTTGGCAATTATTTCGACGTGAGCGATCTGGAGCAGGTGATAACCTCTTTCGACCTGGGGCACACGGCGGAGACCGGCAGCGAGAGGCCGGCGTCCGAGTACCCGGCATTGCTGACGAGGGTAGAAGGCCTGTCCGACGCGGTGAAGCGGTTGACCGACGACGAGCGGCCCGAGGTGCTGGCTTCGGCCATCGAGTTCATCCTGGAGGGCCTGCACCTGAACCGGCGGCTGAACTGCGAGCGGAGCCCGGAGGGGTACCTCTACCGGAGGTAGGCCTCGCCGGAAAGCAGGCTTGGCCGGCCGTTCGCCGCCCGGTCTCGGCACGACCTAATTCCCTCATGTTCTGCGTCGCCAGTTACGGCTACACCCCTCATTGGATCCGAGTATCCGAGCCCTCTATTTCTCCTCTGCAAACCTCTTTTGCGGAACCTGCGAATGGTAAGTGGGGATTTCTACCACGCCGATTCTGACCGCCCCCCATTGAACTTAAGCCGGCCCGGATTTATGATTAGTACAGATGTTCCCATAAGTTCATGAATCAGGGAGGTTTGATGGGCGTCGCCGCAGTCCGGGCAGTCTACTGCAAAACCTTGCTGAACCGCACCGACGTTCCCGGTATGCCCTTTCGCTGGTCGCTGAACCCCTACCGGGGTTGCAGCCACGCGTGTAACTATTGCTTTGCCCGCCCCACCCATCAGTTCGGAGGCCCCGACGCTGGCCGGGAGTTCGAGCAGCGGGTATTCGCCAAGGTAAACGCGCCGCAGGTGCTGTGCCAAGAGCTTTCCCGCCCCCAGTGGCATCGAGAGCCCATCATCATCGGCACCGCCTCCGACCCCTACGAGCCGGCCGAGGCCGAGTACCTGCTGACCCGCCGAATCCTCCAGGTATTGGCGGAGTTCGAGAACCCGGCGGCAATCACGACAAAAGGGGTGCTGGTGCGGCGTGATGTAGACGTATTGCGGGACCTGGGCCGGGTGGCCCACGTGCGGGTGATCTTCAGCGTTGGGAGCATCGACGAACGGGTGTGGAGGCTGACTGAACCGGGGGCCCCGGACCCGTGGGCCCGGCTTGAAGCCATGCAATTTCTGGTGGAGAACGGCATCTCCGCCGGGGTGGTTATGGCCCCCTTGCTTCCCGGCATCTCGGATAGCTCGCAAAGCATCGACGCGGTGGCCGCCGCTGCCGCCAGTCACCAGGCCCAGTTCCTGGAGGCCAACCTTCTTTTCTTGAACCCCGGCTCCAGAGAAGGTTTTATGCCGTCGCTGGGAGAGGCTTACCCCCGCCTGGTCCCGGCTTACGCCAGGTTGTACCGCAGAACCTACGCGCCCCAGGCGTACAAGAACAGCGTGCTGAAGGTGGTCGCGGAGGCGCGGCGAAAATGGGGACTGCCGGCCAGTGCACCGTGGCGGTCGGTGCAGGCTCCCCAGCGGCAGCTACAACTCGCTCTGAGCGCGTGAAGGTCCGGCACCGGCGGTGGCGGCGCGGAGGGCGAGGCGGCAGCAGCGCTCAGTAGTTTGAAGCCTTGGTCTCGACCAGCTTGCCGGTGACCAGGAAAATGACCCTCTCGGCTATGTTGGTGGCCCGGTCGGCGATCCGTTCCAGGTCGTGTGCCACCCATAGCAGGTAGGTCGCCCTTTTGATGGTTTCCGGGTCCTTGATCATCAAGAGAAGCAGGTTCCGGTACACCTGATCGTACAACTCGTCCACATTGTCGTCGGCCTGGCACACCTGCTGGGCTTTCACAACGTCCCTAGTGAACAGGGCGTCCATGCTGTCGTGCAGCATCGCCGTCGCTTTTTCGGCCATGACGGGTATGTCGACCAGTGGTTTGACCGGGGGGTCCTCCCCCATGGCCAGACTGATTTTGGCGATCCCCTCGGCGTAGTCCCCCATCCGCTCCAACTCCACCGCGATGTGAAGCAGGGCGAGGATGACCCGCAGGTCCCGGGCCATCGGCTGCTGACTTGCGATGAGGTCGATGCATCGCTCCTCGATTTCGAACCGCTTCTGGTCGATGTAGTCGTCGTCCCGCACAACCTGGTCCGAATTTGCCAGGTCTCGCTCCTTCAGGGCGTCCACCGCCAGGTTGATCGACTTTGCGACAGTCGTGGCCAGGACCTCCACTTCTTTCTGAAGCAGATCGAGTTGAAGGTCAAAATCTGCCCTTGGCATTCCTGCCCCTCCTGATGTTCCACTCCCTGGGATGGGAGACTTGTTCTCGGGCCGCTCCGAGAGCGCCGGGGCTGAGGACCAGGTCACGGCGGCGGCGCCCTTGTCGCCTTGCGGCCTGGCGTCCCCCGGTCCACGCCGCCTGGATTACGGATTCGCCGCCAGGACCTCTAGCTAGATTGGATGCCGGAAAACGCCCGGAGACTCCAGCGCATTAATGCGAGGTCTGACCACTTCCAGACGCAACCAGTCGTTCTTGCGTCCCCTTGAGCCGTACTCCCGGACCGCTAGGGTTGGTGCTTTCGGACACCGGGTCATCCGTCCCCAAGATTGAGGAGAAAGACTCGCCCCTTATGCCCCCGTTGCGCATGCTTGCGGGTGGTAGAAGGATACTCTCGGGGGGTAGAATGAGTCAATTCGCCAGACCGGCGTTTTCCTTCTTCCCTTTGCTCGGAGTGTCTGGTATCATCTTAGGTTAATCACGCCGGGAAGGCGCCCGGTTACGAATTCCAGCGAGCGACGGCGATGGCTACGTGGAACGTCATGGCCCTGCTGCGGGAGAGGAGCGGCGGACCGGAGTGGAGGGGACGCTAAAGTCTCGGCTTTTGTGTTCGAAGCGGTTGCCGCCCGGTTACTGCCGGAGTTATGATAGGTTTGCGGTCGCGGCCGAGTGAGGTTTTCGATAGGGAAACTGCGCGATAGCTCCTTTTCCAGAGGTACCATGGTTCGATATGGTGCCGTATGACTAATCCGGCCCTTTTGCTGCTCAAGCCGGCTGCTTGGCTAACGGATAAGCTGCAAGTCAATCGCAGTGTGGTTGGCGCCCTCGCCGAAGGCCGGAGCGACCAACGCTTTAGGCTGGCTTTTCGGTACTTCTCGTGGAAGAAGCTGTTCAATGTCATCCTGGTTGAGGCCCAGCTACGGATAGGGCGCGCCAAGACCTGGGGGGCGCCCTTCGAGTGGGAAATCGACACGACCAACATTTGCCAGTTGAAATGCCCCTTGTGCCACACCGGTTTGGGCACCATCCGGCGGGATAAAGGGACCATGCATTTCGACCTTTTCACGAGGACTATCGATCAGATCAAAGACTATTGTGTGTGGCTGACCCTTTATAGCTGGGGAGAACCTTTCTTAAACCGGCGAATTCATGAGTTTGTGGCCTATGCTCATGAGAATAAGATTGCTACAATTATGAGCACGAACCTCAACAAGCAGTTGAGCCCCGAGACGGCGGAGAATATCATCAAATCGGGATTGGACGTGATGATCATCTCGCTCGATGGACTCACTCAGGAAGTCTACGAGACCTACCGTGTTGGCGGGCGGCTGGAGCGGGTCCTGGACAATATCAAGCTCCTGGTGCGAAAGAAGAAGGAGTTGGGCTACATCACTCCCAACCTGGAATGGCAGTTCATCGTCATGCGGCAAAACGAGTTCCAAATGGACGACGCCCGGCGCATGGCGGTTGAGCTGGGGGTAGACTCCCTGGTGTTCAAGAAAGTAGACTTCCCTCACGGTGAAAAAACCCAGGAAACGGCGGAGCGCTGGCTCCCGCGGGAGCATCCGGAATACCTCCGGGGTGATCCGTTTTCAAAGCCGTACCAGGAGGATGGGGATAGGTGTTGGCGGCTGTGGCGCAGCGCCGTGGTCAACTGGGATGGCGGCCTTGCACCTTGCTGCTACCTGACCGACAAGGCCGAGGATTTCGGCGACGCCGGCACCACCCCGGTCAAGGAAATCTGGACTGGCGAGCAGTACACCACCGCCCGGGGCCTGTTCAAGAACGGCTATGTACCGGAGAAGTGGGTCGGCTGCGCGTCGTGCGGCGTGTATCTTGGGAGCCAGGCGGCCAGGAAAAGGGGGCCGATGGCGCTGCATCCGGAGCCGGCCTATGCGGGTTCAACCGGAGTGACGGGCCGGAGCGGTGCAGGCGAGGGACCTCAAGTGCCGGGCGGCTGGCGCTTTCCCATGGCAAGCAATTGGAAAGAAGAGTCCGATGAAGAGTGACGGCGGGTTTCGTGCCGGGGAGTGGGCCAGTGTTGGGAAGTGTCGAAACCTGCGGGTCATTCAGGTATCCGCCCACGGAAGAAGGTGTCAATCCTGGTCTCCAAGGAATGGCTCGCGATAAAACGCCGGTGGCGATACCATACCAGTCACCGCTCTTTGACGTCGACGTCAGGTCGACTGGGGTCTGGGCGGTAGGCGGGCATAGCTGAGGGTGGAGAGGCATGATGCTTCCCGAGCGCTTCAACCCCTTCAAAAAGTTCCCGTTTCGGACCTGGCTTCACCACTTCCGGGAGTTGCTCCTTGTCGTAGGTGCCTACTTCATCTACATGTACTCCAGAGCGCTGGTGTTCGATGACATCGAAGCCTCTGCCCTGGCCAATGCCAGCACGATCATTGCACTCGAAAAATCTCTGGGTTTCTTCTGGGAGCCGGATTGGCAGGCGTGGGCCATCGCCAGCGCCAAAGCCGTGGTGGTCTTCTTCAATTGGGCCTACATATTCACTTTCTGGCCGATTATCCTGATCGCCGCCCTCATCCTCTACATCGGCAACCGGCCTCGCTACATTTACTACCGCAACGTCCTGCTGCTCAGCTTCGTCTTGGCCTTACTGGGCTTCATGCTGTTCCCCTTGGCCCCGCCCCGCATGATGGCCGGGCAATTCGTCGATACCATCAAGGCCTTTGGGCCGGCCTTCTACGCCAGCAGGGAGTTTGCCAACTACTACAATCCCTACGCGGCCATGCCCAGCCTGCACTTTAGCTGGACCATTATGTTCGGCATCGTGTTTCTGCGATCGGGCAACCGGTGGGTGAGAGTCCTCGGAATCCTCTACCCATTGGTGACGCTGCTGGCTATCACCATCACCGGCAATCATTACATTATCGATGCCATTGCTGGTGGCCTCTTGATCGCGGGGGCCTTCGCCACGTTGGAGTTGGGATTCCGCCGCCGGTTCTTCTTGCCGAGGTTGCGGAAGTACCTTCGAGAATCTTCCGGTAGACGCCGGTTGCCCAAGTCCGGCGCGACCGGGCCGACGGATGCGCCTGCCGCGGGCTTCATACAAAATGGCCTGGACGGGTATCCGAATAATCCCGGCAATCCCTCGGGCCAATAGGGCGCCCGGCCTAGCCAGCCCGCGCTGAATGGACGACGACGGCGAACGGAGGCATCACCCGGCGGACCCTCTCGAAATCCGGCCTGCCCCGGCCGGAAGGTCCCGGGCCGGCAGCATCCCGATCCTCTCCGCCCTCGGGGCCTGGAAAGGCCACTTCCTTGAGCTTGCCCTGATTCTTGGGGCCTACGCCGTGTTTCTTCTCACCCGCGGCCTGGTGTTCTCCGACCTGGATGCCAAAGGGCTGGAGAACGCGGACCGGCTCATCTCCCTGGAAAAGTCCCTGGGCATTTTCTGGGAGCCGGGGTGGCAGTCCTGGACTTTGGACAACGCCAAGGGGATTGCCACGTTCCTCAACTGGGTCTACATCGTCACCTATTGGCCGGTGATCATGGCCATGGGGCTGGTCCTGTACGTCACCGACCGGCCCCGGTATCACTACGTTCGCACCGTCGTGTTGATCACCCTGCTGTTCGCGCTACTCATATTCATGTTGTTCCCGGTTGCCTCGCCGTTCAACATGACCGCATACTTTGTGAACACCATCCAGGAATTGGGCCCTTCGATGTATGGGGGGCCTGATATGGCTACCTTTTACAACTCCAGCGCGGCCATGCCCAGCCTCCACTTCAGTTGGACGGTCATCCTGGGCGCCGTCATCGTCCGGTCGTTCGGCGGCTGGATCAGGCTTCTCGGAATGTTGTATCCGGTGCTAACCTTTTTGCCATCACTATCACGGGGAACCATTTCATCGTGGACGCCATGGCCGGCGGGGCTCTCTCGGCGCTGGCGTTCGTGTTGATGGAATTGGGGGCCCGCCGCCGGTTGCTCCCCATGAGGCCGGGTTGGTTGGGCCGGCCGGGTCCCAGCCCCCGGCGGTAGACGGTTACCCGACGACTTTCTGGTCTCTCAACTGTTGGATGCGGGCGGCATCGTAGCCCAACTCTCCCAGCACTTCCGAGGTGTGCTGGCCCAAAAGAGGAGCCGGGCGGCGCAATCCGCCGGGGGTTTCCGAGAGGCGGACGGGTACGTTGAACATTTCCACCTGCCCCGCCATGGGGTGCTCTTGAAAGGTCAGCATCTCGTTGTCCCTGACTTGGGGGTGGTCGAAGACCTCATTCCGGTCCAGCACCGGCGCTGCCGGGAGGTCGTGCCGTTCCAGGATGCTCAACCACTCCTCCCTTGGCTTCGTGGACAGGATGCCTTCGATAAGCTCGCGGAGTTCCCCGCTTCGTTGCGCCCGTTTCAGGTTGTCGTCGAAAGCCGGGTCGTCGATCAGGTGCTCCAATTCGATGGCCCGGCAGAGGGCGGCGAACTGCTGGTTGTTGAGCACCACCATGATCAGGAACTTGCCATCCTGGCACCGGTACGGGGAGTAGAGGGCTTGGCTGGCGAAGTCCACAGAGCTTCCCGTGGAGCTCTCCCGCTCGACCCGTACCATGTCTACCGACTGCATGGCCAGGGCCATGTGCAGCAGCGACGTCTCCACCCGCTGGCCGCGGCCCGTCCTCTGGCGCACCAGTAGGGCCAGGGCGACGCCGTAAGCCATCGCCATCGGCGCGGAGGCGTCGGAGATCCAGATACCGCTGGAGATCGGTACGCCCTCCGGGGTGCGCCGCTTGCCGAGGATTCCGGAAATGGACTGGAAAAGCAGGTCATACCCCCGGCGCTGGGCGTAGGGGCCCCGTTCGCCGAAGGCGGAGACCCCCACATAAATAAGCCCGGGATTTCGTTGGCTCAAGGTCTCGTAGCCGTACCCCAGCCGTTGCTCCACGCCGGGGCGGAAGTTATGGATGAAGACATCGGCCCGGTCCAGTAGTTGGTACACGATCTCCCGGCCCTCGGGGCAGGAGATGTCCATGGCCATGCCTCGTTTGTTCCGGTTCACCACCAGGAAGGACCGGCTTTCTCCCTGGGCCGTGGGCGGTTGGGTGAACAACCGGCGGGCGTCGTCGCCCCAAAGGGGCTCGATCTTGAGCACCTCGGCCCCTTGGTCGGCCAGGTACATGCCAATTCCCGGTGCGGCCCAAACCTGGGCCACCTCCACTACATTGACTCCTTCCAGGGCCTGGTGCCCCATTCCAGTTTGATCATCCAGCGTCATTGCCTTGGCCCCCTCTGCCACGCGCACGGTTTGCCGATACCGGGTTCATAATTCCTGCGAATACTAGGCGCTAGGCACCCCAACCGGGACGCATTCCACCCCAGTTGGCGAGCCCGCGCCGGCACCAAGTCTACCAGCTTGCCCTGTCTTTTCCCACCCACCCGCACTTGCCGGCTCCTCACGCCATTCGGGAAGATTTGGGCGCAGACTGAAGCCGGCCGGGGCCGTGGATTGGCGAACGCCGCACGTCAGGTTGCGAAAGCCGCCGGACAGTCCTAGAATTGGGGCGCCCATGCTGGCGGAGGAGTTGATTGACCACGGCACCTTCTACTGAAGAGAAAGTACGGCGCCCCCGGAGCGGCGCCTTCATCCTGACCAACCTGTCCATCGGCCACGGTATCACCCACTGGTACATGGCCAGCATGATGTTCTTGCTCCCACGCATCCAGACCTCCCTTGGCTTCAGCGACTTTCAGTTTGGTGCGCTGAACGCCATCCGGCAGGTTTCCAGCGGGTCCGCCACCGTCCCCGCGGGCCTGATCATCGATATGGCGAAGAACCAGTGGGGGGCGATCCTGGTCGGGTGCATGCTTATGCAGGCCATTTCGTTCGGTTTGATCGCGGTCAGCCCCAACTTCATGGTCCTGGCCTTCGTGATTGTGCTTCTTCCCCTCCCCGGCACCATCTGGCACATGCCCGCCATCGCCGCCATATCCCAGCGCATGCCGGACAGGCGGGGGTTTGGGCTGTCGGTTCACGGGATCGGGTCCCAGGTGGGGAGCAGCCTCGGCCCAGTGGCAACCGGAGCCCTGATCACGCTGATAGCGGGCAGGTTGGCGATGGCGGCCTGGCGGAGCGTCACGCTCCTGTACGTCCTGCCGGCGATTGTCATGGCGGTAGTGGTCTGGTGGTCCCTTCGAGACCTGGGCACCAGCGGCACCACGGCCAATGAGCCGACGCCGCTGAAGGACCGGCTCCGGGGTGTTCGGAATCTGCTGCGAGACCGGACCATCCTGGCGCTGATGCTGGCCATCCTGCTGCGTAGCATGGGATTCAACTCCCTGAACATCTGGCTGCCCAAATACCTGCAGGATTCGGTCGAGCAAGGCGGGCTGGGAATGTCAGCATTCATGGCCGGTCTGAACTTTTCGCTGCTCACTACCCTGGGAATAATCTCTTCCCCAGTACTGGGCATGCTCTCGGATCGATACGGCCGGAAGATGGTGCTGCTCCCCTGCCTCACCGTCGCCGCGCTTTTGGCCCTGGCCATCGGACAGGCGGGCGACGGGGTCCTGTTGACCCTGACGATTCTGGCTTCAGGGATGTTCACCTATTCGCTGGCCCAGATAATGCAGGCCACGGTGTTGGACCAGGTAGGCCGGGGCACCGAGGGCGCCACCATGGGAACGGTGATGGGTCTGACTCACATTTTCAGCGCCATGTCTCCATTGATCGCCGCTGGGATCGTCGATGCCTACGGGCTCGGCTCGGTGTTCTACTACAACGCCGCCCTGTGGGCCGCAACGGTGGTGGTGCTTGTGTTCACTCCCTTGAGGCCGCCGCCTCGGCTAGCCGGCCCGGCGCCGGCAACCGACGGCTAATTTCTCCCCTGGGGTCACCGGGACTCCGCCGTGGGTGAGCGGCCTGACCCCACCGTGGTCTACCCGCCCTCGTCGTCACGGACTCTCCGACAGTTGCAGCAGAGGTTTTCGCCGTGCCTCATCGTTGCGAGGCGGCGGGTTGAAGAGATGCCTCGCCCGGTGCTCCGAGGCAGCGAGAACCGCGTTGCGTGTTGCGAATACCGATGGACCGCCATAAAATGGGGATTGCGATTTTGCGGAGGCACGGCATCCCCTGCTGAAGAGAAAGTCCGGCGCCCCCGGAGCGGCGCCTTCATCCTGACCAACCTGTCCATCGGCCACGGCATCACCCACTGGTACATGGCCAGCATGCTGTTGATGCTGCCCGTCATCCAAAAGTCTCTGGGCCTCAGCGATTTCCAGTTCGCTTCTCTGCACACCATCCGGCAGGTCTCCAGCGGCTCCGCCACCATCCCCACCGGCGTTCTCATCGACATGGCGAAGAACCAGTGGGGGTTGATTCTGACCGGGTGCATGATCATGGCCGGAATAGCATCCGGCCTGATCTCGCTCAGCCCCAGCTACCTGTACCTTGCCGTCGTAATCGTTCTTCTTCCTCTCCCGGGCACCATTTGGCATATTCCGGCCATCGCCGCGATATCCCAGCGCATGCCGGACCGGCGGGGGATGGGACTGTCCATCCACGGTATCGGGTCCCAGCTGGGGACCAGCCTCGGTCCCTACGGCACCGGCCACTTGCTGGCCTTGATGGCGGGGTGGTCGGCGATGGAGGCCTGGAGGAGCGTAACGCTCATCTACGTTGCGCCGGCCATCGTCATGGCGGTGGTGGTGTGGTGGTCTCTGCGAGACCTGGGCAGCAGCGGCACCTCGCCCAACCTGCAGACGCCGCTCCGGGAACGGATCCGGGGTGTTGGGGGCCTGCTGCGGAACCGGACCATGCTGAAACTGATGCTGGTCATCATGCTGCGCAACATGGGGTTCAACTCCCTGACCATCTGGGTGCCCAAGTACCTGCAGGATTCGGTCGAAGATGGCGGCCTGGGGATGTCCACGGTCACGGCCGGCATGAACGTTTCGTTGCTCACAGCCCTGGGGGTGCTCTCTTCCCCCTTCCTGGGCGCGCTCTCCGACCGCTACGGCAGGAAGAAAGTGCTGATTCCTTCTCTCAGCCTGGCCGCCGTGCTGGCCCTGGCTATCGGGCAAGCGGATGACGGGGTGTGGCTGACCCTGACGATTCTGGCCACTGGGCTGTTCACCTACTCACTGGGCCAGATACTGCAAGCCTCGGTCTTGGATCAGGTTGGAAAGGGCACCGAGGGCGCCACAATGGGGTTGGTGATGGGCCTAAACAATATATTCAGCGCCCTGTCTCCAATCGCCGCGGCGTTCGTCGTCAGTGCCTACGGTCTCAGCGCGGTGTTCTACTACAACGCCGGCTTGTGGGCTGCCGCCGTGGCGGTTCTCTCGTTGATTAGCTTGAAACCGCCTCCCCTGGCAGCCGGCACGAAGCCGGTAGCCGCCGGCTAGCCGCTGGTCAGGTTGTCGGAGGGATCTCTGCCCTGAGGCCCTAATCGATCGGAAAATCCGGCTGCCGCATCGAGCCGGCCGCTCTTTCTGGTATACTACCCCGACGAATCATCCACGGGCCCCACTTACCACTTTGGCATGGCCCTGAAACCCGGCCCAAAACCTGCAATAAAGGAGCAACCATGGCTCTGTTTGTCGTTACGCATCGGCATACCGCGGATAGGTGCCCGGCAGGGGACCCTCGGAAGGCGCCCATGCTGCTGCGGTGCCTCACCAATGAACACGCCGCCAAGTTCGGCGTTCAAATCCTGGCCGAGGCGATGGTGGGTGGGCAACACTCCCTTCACCTGATTTTGGAAGCTACCGACACGGACGGGGTTCAGAAATTCATGGCCCCCTTCGCCCAGGGTGGGAGTGTAGCGGTACTGCCCGCGAGCCCCTGCGAAACCGTCGTCTCACGGGGAAAATGCTAGCAGGGGAGGGTCTCCGCCCTACTTGATCCCCACAACCATCGAGTCGGGCCCCACCAGGTGTTCCACGTAGGTGTCGTGGAACCCCGCGTCGCGGAGCCACGATTGGCAATCGGCGCCGGTATAGTCGAATCCGTCCGGCGTGTCGATCAGCATGTTCAGGCTCATCAGCAGGCCGAAGGCGTTCTGGCTGCGGCCGTCGTCGATCACGGCGTCATAGACGATGAGGGCGCCTCCCGGTTTCAAGGCCTCATACGCTCTCGCGATGAGTTTCCGCTTCCCATCAAGGTCCCAGTCATGGAGAATATGGCCCATCAGGAGCACGTCCGTCTCCGGCAGTGGAGCCTTGAAAAAGTCCCCCAGATAGAAACTCAGGCGTTGGGCCAGGCCGAAGGAAGCCACGTATTCTTCAAAGACAGGGGCCACCTCGGGCAAGTCGAAGCCGCCACCGGACAGGTGGCCGTGGGCCAGGGCGATCTGGACCGCGGTGCAACCCTGGGCCGTTCCGACATCAATGAAGCTCTGGTACCTGCCCCAGGGGAATTTCTGTCCAATGGAAAGACAGAGGTCCGGGGCTCTTCAGCCGCCGCCGGTGGTGGCGTAGCCGCCAAAGAAGTGCCGCACCAGCACCCGGAGCCGCGCCCAGTGGTCTTGCAGCGCCTCCAGTTCCTCCGGTGAGAGTTGGTTGTAGGTCTTGCCGAACTGGGGGAAGTACCACACGGAGAAAGCCCAGAACCCGGTCGCCCGGGCCGTGTCGCCGGGGCCGTCCGCGATGACGCCGGTGGCGCCCCGCAACTCCCACGAAGCCAGCACCTTCCCTCGGTCGGCGATGGCCACGGCCTCAATCCACGAGGCTTCACGCTGGGGACCCTGGTAGGGCCGCATCAAGTTCAGCAGCCGGCGCAACCGATGGGCGTCGTCCGCCTCCGGACCGGCAAACCTGTGGGTGTGGCGGCTGTCCCACCGGGTACCCAGAGCCGGCAGCAACAGTCCCCCGTCGGAAGCGATTGCCAGCGCCGAGGCGGCCCGGGACCAATCACGCGCCTTGGCCCGCGCGATAGCTTCGTGGGTATCGCCCCTTTCCCGTGGGACGGTGCGCAGGCCGAGCCGGCCGGGCGTCACCGGGGAGAGAGGCAGGCCTTCCAGCAACCACTGCAAGGTTTGCTGCTTTGCCGGGTTACCGGTGCCCAGCAGGATGGGCGTTGCACCTAGGGGAGCGGGTTGACCGGCCATGTTGATCCGTTGACCCACGCTTCGTTCACCGAACAACAGCCACTATCCGCCCACTTGCGAGACCGCGGGTGACGCCCCATGCGCCCGGCACTACAGGATTCGAGCCACGGCGCGGGCGGCGGCGCCGTCACCGCCCTGAAGCTTGATGGGCAGGGCCCAGAGTTCGAAGGTTTCTCCCACCAGCCGGTCCAGATTTATCAGGTTCTCGATGAGGGGTATGTCTTGGCCCAGGAGCAGCCGGTGCACCGGAAAATCATGAATGGTGGATGGGGCCGTCTGAGGATGCTTGTCGATGGGAAAGTCGACGGCGACGGCGTTGACCGAGCACTCGGCCAGGTAGCCCGCGCCCTCGCTGCTGAGGTAGGGGCCCGCAGTGTAGTAGCGGTCGCCGCCGGACTCCCGTTCGGCCCAGCCGGTGAACAGGACGGCGATCTTGTCCCGCAGGGTCCCCTCCTCGCCGCCGGCCTCCCGCAGGTTGGCGACGGAGATGGGGGTGCCGCGACGCGCCAGCTTCCGTAGGTCCAGAAGGAGGGCCGGCCCCATGTACCTCTCCAGGGGCATATCGTCCACGGTAATGCCGCCGGGGTGAAAGTGGTATGGGGCGTCCACGTGGGTGCCGACATGGGTCGCCAGGGTTAGCTTGGTATTGGACCGGGCATGGCTCTCGTGGGTCATCAGCGGTTCCATTTCCACCGAAACCAGGCCGGGCACGGCGGTGATCCGGTTGCCGCCCAGGGTCAGGGTCAGGTCAATCAGCTCGGGCATGATACCCCCTCAATTTGACCGTCTATGGTGCACCGGTCCCCCACGCCGTTGAACCGCGGGCGGGTAACCGGCGCTGCTGTTCGCCCTGTTGGCTTCGCCTAGTCTACCCCAGGCAGCAACTCCAGGAGGTCGGCCCGGTCGGCCTCGGCCCTGGCCCTGGCGGACGTGGACCGGGCCTCCACCGGCAAAGATTGCTCCCAGTCTGGAATCAGCAGGCGGGTACTGGGCGCCAGGCTCAAGATTACCAGAACCCCGACAAAGCTGAAACCCATGGACAAGACCAGGATCACGGTGAAAGAGCCGGTTGCGAAGATAACGAAGCCCGCCAGAATCGTGGCCACGGCGTGGCCCAACAGAGCGCCGGTTATCTCGATGCCGTAGAAAGTGCCCAAAGGTCCGGAGCCGAAGTATTGGCGGTTCACCACGGGATAGGCAGACATCTCGCCTCCATAGCCGATGCCGAAAAGAACGGCGAAAGCGTAAAACACCGAAGAGTCTTGGGCCCAGAACAGGACCAGCACGGTGAGCCCCTGGATGCCCAAGGCCGCCGCCATCACCGGTTTGCCGCCGAAGCGCTCGGTCATTATGGGGGTGACGAAACGGCTGCCGATGCTGAAGATGTTGATGAGGCTGAGAATCAGGGCGGCCCCGGTCAGGCTGATTCCCTGCTCGACGGCCAGGGGAATCGAGTAAATGAGTATGACCCCGTGGCCGGCGCAACCCAGGCTGTGGATGAGGGGCAAGTTCCAGAACTCTTTGGTGCGCCGCAGGTGGCGATTGAACACCTTGAGCCGGAGCTTCAGTACCTCTTTGGCCCAGACGGCCTCCAGGGGGGCACCATCGACGGCCCCATAGGGCTTGATGCCCAGTTGGGCGGGACGGTTTCGGAAGAAGGGCGCCGCCAGGAATATGGCGCCGCCGCCCGCGACACCGATGGTCGAGAAAGTGGCCTCCCACCCGACGCTTTCCAGGAGGTATCCCACCGTGGGCGCGATTGCGGCGGACCCCAGGCCGCCGGCGGCCCATAGTATCCCGACGCAAAGGCCCAGCCGCCGCTCGAACCACCCGTCCAACGCTGCGATCAGCGGGACCATGGCTATCGTCTGGGTCAGGGCGAGCATCACGCCGAAAACCAGGAAGAATTGCCACAGGGCGACGATCTGCCCCAACAGGACCATGCTGGCGGTGAAGAGGACCGCGGCCGTAACCATCATCTTGTGGGCGCCGTACCGGTCGGCGAGCCACCCGGCGATGGGAGAGAAGATGGCCCCGGTGAGATAGTAGGTCGCCAGGCCGGCGCCGATGGTACCGATGCTCCAGCCGAAACCGCCATCGGGATCGTTCAGCGGCGGAACCATCACTCCGGCCGCCATGCCGACGGACTGGGCGACGATCTGCACCACCGACAACACGGCCACGATTACCCAGCCGTAATGAATCCCGCCGGGCAGCCTGACTGCCTTGACCGATGGTTTAGGTTTTGCGTCGATGGTCATGTTTCGAGTCCGTTTTCGCTTCCCAGGCCGGAGGGGGTCCAATTGCCGGGCTTGGCGACTATTCGAGAATGTGGTTCGACAAGCTCACCACGAACGGTGGAGGAGGGTTCCCACCTGACCAGGTGGTTCGACAAGCTCACCACGGACGGTGGTAGAGTTCCCCGTCCGTTCGTCCCGGGCGTGTCGAAGGACCGTCCGCGCCGCATCCCGCGGATTTGCATGGCTGATCAATGAAGGGGGCACGCGGTGAGAAAGGCCTTCCCCCACCAGGTATCGCCCGTGCTGTCTTCGCCGGCCTCTACTGGTGTGGGGCTACTCTGGGCCGAGTCCAGGGGACTCGCATCGGTGCTTGCGCCACGGTTGGCGAAGCCGAAGGACAGCTTCCTATCTTGCTCGTCCACATCGGCGGAAACCGCCCAGGCGCCGAAGAAAATGATGAGGAATACCGTCGCCGCCGCCACCACCAAGAAGGTGGCGGGGATGGGAAAACGCTTCACTCCTTGCCTCGCGTCCTTCACCGTGTCTTCCCCGTTCATGAGGCGCACCGTGCCGCTAGCCCGGCTGCGCCGCCCGGTTGGCGGACGGCCGCCGGGGCGGCCTGCAGGGCGGGATGGCCGTATGGGTTACTATCAACACCGGGCACTATCCGGTCCGCGCCCGGTATGAGAGTCGTCGCCTGTGTGGTCGAGCGGGTGTGCAGCAAGCTTCCCTTTCGGATTTGGCGGTCAGCTAGTTAATCACGATGATAATTAATGATACAGCACCAACGACTGTCGATACCAGTCACGCTTAAGTGCAAATTCTTGGACTGGGGGATGTTGCCACGATCGTTGCCTTGGTCGAGTCTCACCGCCAAGGCAACGATCGGTCGAAAATCTCAGAGGGCTTTGAATCTGGGCTGATCCTGGTGTCCCCGGTTGCTTGGCTGCCGGCCTGCGCCGGAATGACGAGGGTGAGTAGGGAACGTCACACATCTTCTTCGCCGATGAAGAGAGATTGGCTAGATAGCACCCTAGTCGCTCCGCTCGACCGACCGGTCACCGGGGGGCCCAGGAGCAGATAGCTGACCGCTGACCGCTATTTCCCCCCTTGCGCCTGGTATTTGTCGCCCAAGGCAGTCTCCCAGCGGAGGTAGTGCATCATCTCCGCGGGGTTGCGGTCCACGCCGAGAATCACCACGTCCGTCGGCGAGGTCATCACGCCGGCCAATCCGTTTTCCACCGGTAGGCCCTCCCGCCGCCAGGCTTGCATCCCTCCCTCCAGCACCGAAACGTCCCGGTAGCCCAGCTCTTTCAGGGTGGCGCCGGCTAGGGTTGAGGCCCGGCCGTCGCTGCAGATGACGCCGATGGCGGCCTCCTTGGTTGGGGCGACATCACCAACTTGTAACTCGAGGGAGCCCCGTGGCACCCAACGGGCGCCGGCCACGTGCCCCTGGGCGAAGTCCTGGCTGGTATCGACGAAAATGACCACCGGCGGCGGGTTCTGGTAAAACTCCCGGGGGGACAGGAAACCCATACTGGAACGGGCTTCGGCCAGCCCGTGGGGAGCCTCTCCCGGCATCCCGTTCTCCAGGGCCAGGCCGGCGGCGGTCCAGGCGGCGGTGCCGCCGTCCACCGCGTAGGCCTCCTGAATTTCCAACTGCCGGTACCAGGAGGCGGCGTAGGTGGCCCGGGCCTTGCCGTCGCAGGCAAACACCACGGTGCTGTTATGTACCACCGCCAGTTCGTCGGACCTCTGCAATGCCTGGCCTCCGGGGAACCATTGGAAGCCAGGGATGTGCCCCGCCTCGTACTCTTCTCTGGTCCGAACGTCGATCAGGTAGACGGTCTCCCGGTCCCGCCTGCCCAGCGTAGCCTGGAGCGCCGGAATGTCGAGATAACGCACGCCATCTTCGGCGGCCAGCCGGGCCGCGTAGGTCTCGGCGGCGGCCAGACCCTCGGGTGAGGCCTCCGGCAGCCGGACCCGGTCGGCGCCCCGCTCCACTTCATAACCGGCCAGCACCCAGCCTGAGGTGCCGTTCTTCAAGCCCTGGATGTTGGAGAGCCCCATCCGCTGTAGCACCCTGGTGCCGACGATGCTGCGGGTGCGGCCGGCGCAGTTAACGATCACCGTCGTGTCGGGGTCCAGGTCCTTGACGATGTCGGTGATTCGCAAGGCCAGCTCCCCGCCGGGCACGCTACGGCCGCCGGGAATGCAGAAGCGCTGGTACTCCTCGGGGGTCCTGGTGTCCAGGATGACCAGCTTGTCGCCCCGTTCGATGCGCTGATGAAGGTCCGTGGCCTCGATCTCGGGCACCTGATGCACCACCTCCAACATTTCGCCCAGGTCTTTGCTGGGCACGTTGGTGCCCCACTGGGTGGGGTAGCCCTGGGTAGTCCACCGGTTGATGCCGCCTTCCAGAATGGAGACCCGCGTGTACCCCATCCGCTCCAGGGTGGCGCCGGCCAACCCGGCCCGGCGTCCGTCGTCGTCGCAGAGAACCAGGGAAGCTCCCTGGAACGGGACGGCCGCCGGCATCCGGACCTCCAGTTGCCGCCGGGGTATCAGGCTGGAGCCCGGAATGTGAGAGCTGTTGTACTCGCCTGCCTCCCGGACGTCGATCAAGGCGAACTGGGAGTCGCCGTCGAGCAGGCTTCTGAGGGCTGCCGGGGAAGTCATTTCGGTCATGTCCGGTACCTCCTCGGTTGTATTCTCGATTGTATTCCAGGATGCCTTGCGACCGGCGAGCGCCGCCCGCCTTTGGATCAGGCCGAGGCAATTATGGATAGCACCATTTCCGGTGTCAAGGGAGGCCGCTCGACGCACGACGCCCCGCCGATGGAGGCTCCCGGGGGCCGGTAAGGGGGCCGGGGCGGGGTCTGGGTTCCCTTCTCCGGCGGGCGGATGATAGAATAGACTTGGTGCTATCGCGGCTACAACAGTACCTCCACCGGGCAACCGGAGTGCTTCGGGCAGGTCGTTCCCTGTTCGAAGCGGAGGCCAACCGAGGCCGGCGGAAGCCACGAGTCAAGCGGCCTGCCCCGAGGGCGGTGTCTTCCCCGGCGCCATATTCGCGGAACCAGGAGACCCCCGGTTTGGATGACGAGGCTTTCGTTCGACGGATCAGCGAGAAGATTGAACGGCTGTCGGGACGCCAGGTCGAGCTGCGGATCGACGAGCAGGAAGCCAGTCAATTGCAGTTGGAGCTGAAGCGGGAGATCCCGCTGGTGGTGCTGGGCACCAACGTGATCCGCTACGCCGGTTTCGCCCGAATGTGCATTGAATACGCCGCGGCATCCATCCAGGAGGAGCGGCCCATCGATATGCTGGAGTTCCACCTGCTGCTGGCGCGTAACTAGCGCCTCGCCACCGGGCTAATGACACAAGGGCCGCCATCATCCCCTGAAATGCGCCGTCCCTGGTTCTACCAGAACTGGTTCCTTATCGGCGCGTTCATTCTGGGCTGGCCGATTGCTCCCCAGTTCGTCCTTTGGCCCGTGGGGGCTATCCTGGTGATCCGTTCCCCCTGGCATCAGGGTATGCCCATCAGAGTCCTTGCTTGGACGATGTTGCTCACCGGGGGGGGAATGTTGGGATGGCGGCTCCAGAACGCGCCCAGCCCGGTCACGGTTGCCGTCATGGTGATACCCGGCTTGTTCCTGACCGTGGTGACTCAGGCATTGTGGGTCCGTTACCGGGCGGACCTCCTGGCGGAGGGTAGACGGTCAACTACAACGGCGGCCTCGGAAGAGGTTCCGCTAGCTGCATCCAGCCGGGCCCGGTCCCGCCGCCGGGTACGTCGCAGGCGCGGCGCCGGACGCACCCCGCGCCGGCCTTCATGATGCCGCCGGCCCTTTTCTTGTCTTCCTTCAACAAAGGCGCCAAAGGTGCTGGTTCACACCGGTGACGGTGAGAATTTCAGGCAGGGCCCCCGGTAGGTGTCAAGGAGAACCCGCCCGAGGCGGGAAGAGGACCTGGGTCTGCTTGGGACCCCACTTCCTTCCAGACTCTTTGCGGAGCTTGCGCCGAGTCTGGTCGAGGGGTGCAGCAAACGAGTGACAATCGGGGTCGAACCGGCCCCGGCAACCGATCTCTTATCTGGTATCCGGCCCGGTCCAGGCTGAATGCCAGATTTTTTCTTACAGGCTTGTCAGCGGATTGGCGATCGGTTTAAAGGCGGGCTTTGTTGGACGACCAGTCCATTGTGAAAAACGCGGCGCCCGGCAGGCCGGTGGTTTCATCAGAATATACCGGAGAATATATGGGGGTAAAGATAGATGGCTCAACAGGAAGAACCGTTTCGGCGCGGGATGGTCGTGGTGGCCCACGCCGATGATGCCGAGTGGGGTTGTTCAGGTACGGTGGCCAAATGGTGTGCCGAAGGGTGGGAAGTCGTCCACGTCTTGTGCACCGATGGCAGCAAGGGGAGTGACGACCCAGGGATGACCAGTGGCAGGCTGGTCGAAATTCGCCAGGAGGAACAGCGGAACGCTGGAAAGGTGCTGGGTCTGCACGACGTGGTGTTCCTGGGGTACGAGGATTCGATGCTTGAACCCACCCTCGATCTGCGCCGCGATATCGTACGGGCGATCCGCCGCCACAAGCCCGACGTGCTGATTTGCATGAGTCCATTGCGGCGCCTGAGCGGCGACGATTACCTGGGCCATCCGGACCACTACGCCTCCGGAGAGGCGGCCCTGTCCGCCGTTTTTCCTTCGGCCCGGGACCGGCTGACCTTCCCGGAGTTGCTCGAAGAAGGGCTGGAGCCCCACAAGGTCCGGGAGGTGTGGGTTATGGGCCACCCGGACCCGAACAACTACGTCGACGTGGCCGGCTACATGGACATCGCGATCAAGTCGCTGCAACAGCACCAGAGCCAGGTCCCCGGCGAGAATGCGGAGAACCACATGAGGAGCTGGCGAAGCCGGACCGGCGAGAAGGTGGGTTTCCAGTACGCCGAGGCATTCAAGCGCTTCCGGCTGGGCTGACCTCAGGTCTGGACTCATTGGAATTGGCTCAAACCGGTCACGAAATATTGCCACAGAGACACAGAGAACACAGAGACGTTAAATCAAGAAAGACTCTGTGACCTCTGTGCCTCCGTGGCTAACCCCGGGTCTACCAGCTGCAACCAGCCACGCAGCCGGACCTAGGCCGGTTTCTTGGCCACCACCTTGACGCTGGACACGTTCAGGGGGGAACCGTCTCCCTTATCGAACCGGACCTGCTCGTCGGTGATCTCGATGTCGACGAACCCGGCGCCGCGCAACCGCCCCAGGTAGACTTCCCGGTCCTCGGCGCCGGCGATGCATGAGGCCCAGGCTTCCGGATCGGTGCGGCTGGGTCCATCGCTGCTGAGGGCCATGACATCCGACAGGTGCAGCCGGCCGCCGGGGGACAGCACGCGGAAGGACTCGCCGAAAACCGCGTCCTTGTCGGGGGAAAGGCAGACCACGCAGTTGGAGATGATCACGTCGACGCTGCCGTCGGGCAGGGGCATGTCCTCCATCTCGCCTTTGACGAACTCCACGTTGGTCAACCCCAGGTTGGACTGGTTATGGCGGGCCAGATTCAGCATGTCATCGGTCATGTCCAGACCGGTAACATGACCTTCCTCGCCAACCTGCTGGGCCGCCAGGAAACAGTCGATGCCCCCGCCGGAGCCCAGGTCGAGCACTCTCTCTCCTTTCCGCAGATCGGCCAGGGCGGTGGGGTTTCCGCAGCCCGCCGACGCCGCCACTGACTCGGTGGGCAGGCCGGCCAGTTGCCCTTCACTGTAGAGACGCAGCGCCCGGTCCATGTCGGCGGGGCTGCAGCATCCGTCGCCGCAATTGTCGGCTTGGGGCGCCTCGGTAAGCTCAATCACGCCTCTGGCTCTGGCCCCGTACTTTTCCCTCACCAGTTTCTTGATTTCCTGTGAATCAGTCGCCATGTGGCTATACCTCCTGCGGGCTATTTTACGGTTGCGGCGGCCGCCGGCTCGGCCAGGGCCTGGTTCACCGTTTCTTCTACTTTCGGCAGCATCTTCTCCCAGACGCGGGCGGCGGCGCGGAATGCGGCAAAGCCGGAGGGAGTCAACCAGCAGAGCCGGCGCCGGCGTCCCCGATGCTCCTCCTCCCGGCACTCCACGTAGCCCCCTTCCAGAAGCTCTTTCACCGTGGAGTAAACCATCGCCTCGGTGGGCTCGCAACACCCCTGGCAGGCCTCGCGGATGGCCAGGTTGATGCCATATCCGTGGACCGGCCCTTTGGCCAGTTGGGCCAGTAACAGGAACCGGCAGAGGCTGCGTTTGACCAGGTTTTCCCAATATGCTTCTTGCTGCATAATGCTTGATCTCTCCGGGCTGTCGAAAAACCCGGCTCCCTGGGGCTCGGAGCAGAGGTTCGCTCTGAACGGCTACCCGGGAGCAGCCCGGCATTCATACTTAACTGCGTTGAGTATTGTAGACATCGCGGCAAACCTTGTCAACCCCTCGAATCTCGTCCTCGCTTCCCGCCGGCCGTTCCGTCTCGAACGCGGCGGCCCGGCAAGAATTCTTGACAACCTTTCAGGCCCACAATACAATCTGCCTAATGGCCCGGAAGCCAACCGAAGGTGATTTCGCCCACGGGTGGCCTGCCCCATTCCCGTACAGTTTCCGCGTCGTAACCGGCCCGTGTCGTAACCGGAAAGGAGGAACCCATGGCTAGCTACCCAACGGTAAGATACAAGGAAGAAGGCATGCGTGAGGGCATGCAGATCGAGGACTCTGAGATATCGGTAGAAGATAAGGTCGAGCTGCTCGACGCCCTCTCTGAGACCGGATTGAATCACATCGTCGTCGGCTCGTTCGTCAGCCCCAAATGGACGCCCCAGATGGCCCGGATCGATGAGATCGTAACCAAGTTCAAAGTCGTTCCCGGTGTCACGTACACGGCCCTGGCTTTGAACCCCCGGGGCGTGGAGCGGGCCAAGGCCTACTCGCCGCCGCTGACCATCGAGCGTGACGCTTACCCACGGCTCAACTGCCACTTCTGCGACGTATTTACCCGGCGCAACACGAACCGCTCCCAGGCACAAGAGATGGAGCGGTGGCCTCAGGTCGTGGCCCAGGCCATGGAGGCGAATGTTAAGGAAGCCGGCATCGGCTGCAACGCCACCTGGGGCTCCAACTTCCTGGGGCCGTTCCCGGTGGACGCCGTGATGACCTTCTTCGAAGCCCAGCACAATTTGTGGGACGAGGCGGGCATTAAGGTGAAGAGCGTTGCTATGGGCGACCCCATGAGCCATTGCACCCCGGCCAAGGTTGAGGAGAGCGTGTACCGGGTGAAGGAGCGCTGGCCGGATATCACCCACTTCCGCCTGCACCTCCACAACGGACGCAACATGGCTATCGCCTCGGCCTACGCCGCCATTCGCGTCCTGGGTCCGGAGGATACCCTGGACCTGGACGGCACCATTGCCGGCTACGGTGGTTGCCCCTACTGCGGCAACGGCCGGGCCACCGGCATGGCCCCCACCGAGGACATAGTTCACATGTTCGAGGACATGGGAATCGACACGGGAGCGGACGTCGAAAAGCTCATCGACTGCGCCTGGATGTGCGAGCGCATCGTGGGCCGGGAGCTTTACGGACACGTCTCCAAGGCCGGCCCCCGCCCCAAAACGGTGGACAAGCTCTACGATATCAACATGCCCTTCGTGGAGACGTTGGACCAAGCCAAACACTTCAAGAAGGGTCCAAGCACTTACGAAGGCGGCATTTACCCTTACAGTCAGCCAGTCACTAGCCCCTACCGGGACCGGTTGGAGCGCGGGCTGCCCGCTTACGACCCAGCAGGTGGCGATTTCCCCTGGAAAGAGGACTGGTTCGCCGGCAAAAATAGCTCGTAGACGGCTGACACCAACCGCTGGCCGATCTAAAGCCGGGGCTGCCCTTGAGAATCGGGCGGCCCCGGCCATTTTCTTGTTTTCTGTTGTACGGAGGGGGAGTTTCGGCACGTTCCGCCCGGTAGCCCGTCGCGGCCAGGGGTGCTAAGATGGTCGCCAGAATCAGATGTCGAACAGAATAGGGGAGGCCCATCCATGACGACGACGAATCCCACTGATCCCAACCAGGTGCGGGTCACCGGCGAGAACTCCTTCATCCGGCTGTCCCAGGAGGATGGAGGCCCCCTGACCACCCGGGTCAGCCACTGGCGGGTGCTTCTCTCGCCGGGCGGTCCGGGCCACGTGCTCTTCGCCAAAAGCGAGGCCATCGATGACGAGGTCCGGATCTATTCGGATAACATCGCCATGGCCCGCTGGCTCCAGGAGGAGATCGAGAGCATGCTGTTCCCCGAGTTCGCCGATCAGAGCCTACCGGTGATCGACGCTTTATTCGAGAAACGCGGCGATGGCATCTCCTTTTGGACCGAGATCGTTGAGAGTGAGGAGGACTCGATCATCCTGACCTGGCACGACTTCGTCGAGCCCTTTATGGTCGCGGCCACCGTCGGCGTCATTCCGGGGCGGACCCATGGGGTCTACAGCTGCTTCCTGCCAGCCCGGCGGGCCCAGATCACCATCAACGGTCTGGTGCCCGGAGGCTCCGTGTTCCCGTCGATGCGGGGCGACCGGGTCAGCAGCACCGCCTGCGTGGCCTGGTCCGAGACCTGGGTCCGGCCTTATTAACCGGTCCAGCAATTTCAGATGAAACCACCGCACCAAGGGTAATCCCCGCTAGTATCCCCCTTTGTAAAGAGAGACTGAGGGGGATTTCACCCATCAATCAACTATAGGTTTCCGTGCCAGGGTCCGTTACCGGCTGGCCATCCGGGAAAAGGGAGGTAAACCATGACAGGGTTGGACATGTCCGACAGCGCTCCCGCGACCGCCTTGCTCCCCGAGTTAGAGTCCGAGCTGTACCGCATGATCTCCGCCGAAGTGGAGGGGCTGAGCGACGAGCAGCTCGACTTCGAATCGGACCGGTGGGAATGGAGCAAGTGGAGCATCCGGCGCAACTTGAGTCACGTGGCATCGGGGGACTACCGGTGGCTGCTCCTCCGGTGGGGGCCCCAGCTATTCCCCGAGGGCCTGCCCGACATCGCGGACCTGGACAACATCATGAACTCTCCCTACGACCGGCGTCTGGACGAGAACGTGTATTGGGAGGTGTCGTCCATACTGGCGGTGCTCCGCCGGGGCTTGGAGCTTTGCCACTCCGTGCTGGCCGGAGAGACGGTGGGCACCTCGCGAAGCAAGGAACTCAAGTTCGACGATTCCGGGAATTGGGCCGTCTTCGCCCAGGCCCATCCCCGGGGCATCCGCTGGGACCCCGATGATCCCTCTCAAGTTTACATAACCCTGGAGGCAACCCTCCGCCACCGGATTTTCGAGCACACCACCCACCTTTACAACATTCAGCGCCTGAAACGCGCTCAGGGGCTGGAGGCTCGGGTCGAAATTCCCTTTGAAGGATATTTCGCCCTCCCCACCTGGGACCGGAGCGAGCCATAAGCCATCGATGGGCGTGCCGGCTTCAAGATATTCTGGGACCCCGGCAAGAGAAGCCGGCCGGCGCGCGCAATAAACAGCATATGGAGGACCAATGACCAGTCCCTACTCCGGCCGGGACCACGTGAGGGCGGCGTACAAGAGGGAGTTCACCGACCGGGTGCCCAGCTACCCCATCCTGGGGGCCTACAACGCCAGGGAGTTCGGCTACACCATCCGGGAATACCTGACCGATGCCACCAAGCTGGCCCAGTCTCAGATTGGGTCTTTCGATATTTACCGGCCCGACGTGGTGGTGGTGATGGCGGACCTCAACATGGAAGCAGAGGCAGCCGGGAACGAGTTGATCTTCCCCGAGGACGCCATTTGTCAGATAAAGCAGCACGTGCTGCGGGACAAGGGCGCGCTGGGCCGGCTTAGCGTTCCGGACCCTGGCAAGGACGGCCGGTTACCCTACTACCTGGAGGCCTGCGAAAAGGTGAGCCAGGCCATCGAGGAGTCCCCGGTGGGGAGTGTCATCGTGGGCCCCTGGGCCATCGCCGTGACCATGCGGGGCGCGGAGCAACTGATCATGGACACCGTGGATGACCCGCCATTCGTGCACGAGCTGATGCGTTTCACCACCGAACTGGCCACCAAATTCGGAGACGCGATCTCGGCGCTCCGGGTGGGGCTGAGCTATTCGGAGGCCCCCGCATCGTGCAGCCTCATCTCGCCTCCGATATACCGGGATTTCATCAAGCCCTACCACACTCAACTCGTGGACCACTTCAAGGAGCGCCGGACAGGCATCGCGATGCACGTGTGCGGCTATATCGACCCCATTATGAAAGACATTGTGGAGACGGGCTGCTCGGCGATCAGCATGGACACCCCTTCATCTCTGGAAAAGATGGTGCGGGAAGCCGAGGGCAAGTCGGTCATCATCGGCAACGTCGCGACCGATATCTTCCAGGCGGGCATGGAGCAGGAGATGGAGGCCGAAATCAGGCGCTGCGTGGACGCCGCCGCCTCCGGCAGCGGCTTCATCCTGGCCACGGGGTGCGAGGTCCCACCTGACGCCAGCAAAGAGCTGGTGCAGCGCTTCTGCGACTTCGCCCGCGCCTACGGTCGTTACGACAAGAGCTGATGGTGCATCAAGGAGCGGACCCATGCCCGAAGAACCGGTCCTGCCGGTCCTACCGGCTCTTTTAGATGTGATCGACGGCATCGCCATCCTGACGATCAACAACGCCAGGAAACGTAACGCGCTCTCCCTGGCGGTGCTGGCGGCCCTGAAAACCCATCTGGAAGACATTCGAGAGGACCCGGGCGTCCGGGTGGTCGTCGTGCGGTCCCATGGTCCGGCTTTCAGCTCGGGGTATGACCTGAGCGAGATGGCGGGCCGCGACGAGGAAGGCTACAGGAGCCTCTTTGCCGCCTACGCCGAGGTCATGGAGGCCATCCGGCTGTTGCCCAAGCCGGTCATCGCCCAGGTCCAGGGCCTGGCCACCGCCGCCGGCTGCGAGCTGGTCGCCCGCTGCGACCTGGCCGTCGCGTCCGACACCGCCTCCTTCGCCACTCCGGGAGTCCTGATGGGCATGTTTTGTACCACCCCCGCCGTTGCCGTCTCCCGTGTCGTGCCGGTCAAAAAGGCCATGGAGATGCTGCTGACCGGCACTCCCATTCCGGCCCGGGAGGCCCTGGAGGCCGGTCTGATCAACCGGGTGGTGCCGCCGGAGGAACTGGAGGAGCGGGTGATGGCCCTTGCCCGCCAGATCAGCGGCGGGAGCCTCAAGGCCGTGGCCACCGGCAAGCCGGCCTTCTACCGGCAGCTGGAGATGGACCCTCCGGCGGCCTACAAGTTGGCCGAGAGAGTAATGATGGACGACCTGCTGGCTGGGGAAGCCCAGGAGGGGATTGCCGCCCGCCTCGAGAAGCGGGAGCCCCGGTGGTCCGGCTGACCGCTTCATTTATAGCGACTATCCCCTAAAGCGATGATCCCCGGAGCGACGCGGCTATATGCCATGGCCGGGTGAAACTGACTAATGTCATTCCGGCCCCAGAGAGAGACCTCATTGATACGCTGAGATTTTTCGCTTTGCTCAGAATACTTCATGCTGGCTGCAACCAGCACTACGGCCGACGAAAATAAGAGTCATCCCGAATCCTTTGCGGGAAGGAAGAGGGATCTGGGGAGGCGGAGGAGAAGCCCCAACGCAAATGCCTAGCCGCTGCGGCTGGCGCGGCATGACACTTTCGTACCAATGACAGCTTTCAGTATTTGGTTGACCAGGTATTGGTCCAGTGTTTAGTAACCGGCATGATGCCCGGCCCGTCATCCCGGCGAAGGCCGGGACCCAGAGAAACTGGCTGGATTCCGGATTACGCCGGAAAGACGGTCGTAGCGCCGGAAAGACGGTGGTGTGGCCGGAGTGACGATCGGGGCGAGGGAAAGTCGCCCAATTTCGCCGATGTAACCCTATTTGCAGGACAATACCCTATCGGTTCTGACCCGCATGGCGGCTGTCGCTGCTGAACCACCTTTCGTCCGCCAGGACCACGGAGGTGTCCATCTGGCGCAGAGGAACCGACCAGTAGCGCCTCAGCAGCCTATCCTTCTCCGCCGGTGAGACCAGGCTGAAACCGCGCTTTTCGTAGAAGCGAATGGCCCAGGCCGCGTCGGCCCAGGTGCCGATCAACACCGGGCGAGTGGCGCCGGTGACCAGGTGGGAGAGCAGCCGGTCACCGATGCCCCGGCTCCGCCGGGCCGTACGGACGTAGGCGTGCCGTATGAGGGTAACGTCCTCGACGTGTTGGATTCCCATGACCCCGGCCAACTCCCCGTCCTCCAGGAAGCCCCGGAACTCGACCCCCTCCCGCATCTCCCGCCGCAGCTCGTCTTCGGACATGTAGGGCTCCTTCCAGCAGTCGGCGGGAATTGTTCCTTTATAGGCTTGGGCCGCGTCGTTGATGATCTCGCAGATCGTCTTGAAATCGGCGTCTTCGCATTGGCGGATCATGTGTATCCCCCATTCCGGGAGTCTTCGGATTTGTCGATGCCGGTGGTGCGCCGCCCCGTCGACCTTGATTCTACTCGAAACGGAGGGCTGGAGTATTCCGGCCCCAAGGATATGATGGCCGGGCGAAGGCTAGATGCGGCGACGCTGGGAACGGGCATGCCTGGGAGCCTTCCTAGACAAACCAATTTCGACGCCACATAATGGCGCCCATGAATCACCCAATATTCATTATCGTCACCTTGATGATTGCGATGGTGGCCGCGGGGTGCTCCACACTGAAAACGGAGCTAGCGCCAACGTCGAGACCCACATCCCCTCCGGCGCTCACCCGGGTGACGGCGACACAACCCACGGCCCCGGGTGACGGCGACACAACCCACGGCCCCGGTGGGCGGCCACGCAACCCACGGCCCCGCCGGCAACCGCGCAACCGTCAGCCTCTCCGGTCTTCACCCCGGCCGCGACGCCTCCCATGACCGAGGAGCCACCTATTGCCAGGGACGCCGCGCCGCGGCAGCTCACCACCGGCCCAGACCTGGACCCAGCCTGGGACCCGCGGGGAGGCGCCATCGCGTTCATGACCAGCAAGCCCGGCGCCACGGACCGGCCCTATGATATCGGCGCCGTAGCGCCGGACGGGACCGGCGAGCGGGTGATGGCCTCCGGCCCCAACCGGGACATCGGCATCGGCGGCGAACTCTCCTGGGTGGGGAAGACCGGCCTGCTGATGACCAACGAGCGGATTTTCATTCACGAGTACATGACATTCGATTCAGCAAAGGCGCCCTTTGACCGGACCGTTCAGGACGGCAATGATGCCGCGTTCACCCGGAGACTGGTAATTCCCGGCGGCATGGGCGGTGACGGGGTTTCGGTTTCCCGGGACGGCAAGACCGTCATGTGGATGATTCGCACGTCCCACAACCCGGCGAGCTGGGTAGTAACAATCCGCACGGCTGATGTTGGAGCCCTCAACGGTCAGTCTGCCATCGACTTCGGCAATGTGGTTTGGACCCACTCGGGGGCCACCGATGGCCCTAACATTCCCCGAGGTTTTAGCCTGGCGCCGGATGCCGGGTTCTTTGTTATGAGCATCAGCATTAAGACCGGTGATGGCACGCGGGCGGGGGAAGGCTACGATCTCTTCGTCTTCGACAGCTCGACCGAGGAGGAGATTCGCCGTCTCACGACCAGCGGTTCCGGCGGCGTACATAACCTCTATCCGGATGTCTCGCCAGACGGCCAGCAGCATCTCCCGCATCTGGGCCTCATGGAGGGGGGGCGAACCGGGCGCCCATCAGCTTGCAACCCTCGCCGGCTCCCGCCCCGGAAGCACCCTCTTGTGGGGGCGGATGAAACGACAGGCACGTACGGAGCGCCTCCCATGACGGAACAGCCGCGTTGTACAAATTGTGGGGCAGTGCTGGGCAGTGATGCGTCATTCTGTGCATCGTGCGGGGCGCCCACGCAATCCACGGCTGGCATCAAATGCCCTACCTGCGGCGGCGATAACCCAGATCACGCTCAGTTGTGTTGGGTGCGGGGCATCCCTAAGTGCCCCCGCCGCAATTGGCGCCACTCCGCAGGGTATGGTGAGCTTTACAACTGCCATCTCCCTTGGGTTCAAACGCTATTTTGATTTCAGCGGCAGGTCGACGCGAGCTGAACTCTGGTGGTGGATGTTGTTCTGCTGGGTGGTTGCCGCGGTCTTGAGCATTTTCGCCACCGGCGCAACAGCGCTATTCTCCCTCGCCGTGGTTGCGCCCTCGTTCGCCGTGGGTGCCAGGAGACTGCACGACACCGGGCGGTCAGCATTGTGGCTGCTACCGTCTTCAGTGGCAGTCGTCGTAATTCTCCTGTACGTTGCCGCTGTTTGAGGAGGGTTTAGCGATGCTTGAAGACGCAGGCGCGATAATCGTGGTGTTGGTTCTGGTTGGCGTGGGTGGCCTCGCTCTGCTCGTCGGCATGATCTCGTCGATGGTTTTGATAGTTTTCTGGACCAAAGAGGGCAACCCCGGCCCTAACAAATACGGACCAGACCCACGACTGCCGGCTTCCCATTAGACTGAAAACCCTTGGTGCATCTTCGCCGTTTTTGACGCCTCAACCGGAAAGCCGGTCCATCTTCTTACCCTGGTCGACGAATCCCTGACGCCCTCAACATCGACCCGGCATATCGCCCGACTGCGCGGAAATCGCCTACCAGGAGCAGGCCCACACCGGTGCGGCTCCCAACTGGGCCTGCTTCGCCATTGAGGCGCCCTAAGCGTTTTCCAATCCCGCGTTGCGCAAGAAGGCCAGCAGCATCTCCCGCATCTGCGCCTCGTGGCGGGGAGCGAATTTGGCGAACTCCCTGAGGTGCCGGGCCGCCTCCTCGCCGGGGTCGAATTCGGCGCCCATCAGCTGGTAGTCGTCGCCCAACTCCCGGTCCCATACTCGGAGTTCTTCCAGGGTTAGCTGCGGCTCGAACTGGAAGGCGTAGGAGTTGCCGTGGCGAAACGCCATGTTGATCCGGCGGTAGAGGCCGTCCCGGCAAAGCATGAAGCCCTCGGCCAGCTTGACCGCGCCGGAGGGAATGGTGAAGCAGTCGCCGTGCAGCGTTGGCACCAGCGGGACCGCGATCTTGCTGAACACGGGGTCCGCGTCTCCTTCGGCGGTGACGGATATCCGGCGCAGGCCGAACTGGTAGCCGCCGGTGGGCTCCACGGCGCCGCCGAGAGCCCTGGCCATCAACTGAGCCCCCAAACACACGCCGAACACCGGCTTGCCCTGGTCCATCGCCAACTTGAGATAGGCGCGTTCCCTGTGGAGAGCGGGATAGTCGTCGTTGGCGGACAGGGGCCCGCCCAGCACCAGTATCAGGCTAATCTCAGACGGGTCCGGTGGCGAGAAACTGTCGTAGGCCGGCGCGGATTCGAAGACGTTCAGCCCAACCAGCTGAAACCCCTGCTTCTCCAGCACCGGCCGGTAGTTGGCGGCCAGCGATTCCGGTTCCGCATGGCGGATGATAAGCGCACGCTTCATAACCTTTGTCCCCTCACGCTATAGCGCCGAAAACCCCTCGGCGTCGACCGGTCCCAAAACCGCGTTGATCGCCCGGTTCGCCGCGAGTGCGATCCTGATTCTATCGCCGCCGCGGAACGCGTGCATCCCGCGGCGGCCTCCAGCATGCGCTGGAAAGCACCGAAAACCGGCGGTTTGCCTAGGTTTACAACATTGGGAATTCCGGTATACTGAACCCCGGCAGTTTCGGGTGCTCAAAAGCGTCTGTTTCTCCACAGCCGGGCAGGGTGTGGGTAATGTAAATGGCTCCGGAGCATGACGGATCGGCCGACGGCTCTCCCCATCACGGGCCGCTGAGGCTGGAGTATGTAGACCGTCAGCGATAATGGGACACATTGGGGTGTAAGAAAACCCGAGAAAGTGGAAGTGGCGTGAGCTCCTGGAATGAAGGTACATTACTTCCAGAAAGGAGCAGATGTGTCCCAGTCAGAAAACATTAAGGCCAATGCAGCAGAAGCTCGGACCGAGGAGACCCGCTCCTTCGTTCGCACGGTGAAGGGTGCCACTCGGCGCAAGTACCCTCCTGAAGAGAAGATTCGTATCGTGCTGGAAGGCTTCCGCCGGGAGGTGACAGTGAATGACCTCTGTCGGCGGGAGGGGATAAAGCCCCACTCCTACTACGCCTGGACCAAAGAGTTCATGGAGGCCGGGAAGGAAAGGCTGACCCGCGACACTGTGCGGGACGCCACCCAGCAGGAGATCGATCAACTCAGGCGGGAGAACGGTGAACTGAAGCATCTGGTT
>JASLXV010000024.1:0-9406 GCA_030740155.1 Dehalococcoidia bacterium
TTCCAGCACGATACGGATCTTCTCTTCAGGAGGGTACTTGCGCCGAGTGGCACCCTTCACCGTGCGAACGAAGGAGCGGGTCTCCTCGGTCCGAGCTTCTGCTGCATTGGCCTTGATGTTTTCTGACTGGGACACATTTGCCCCTTTCTGGAAGTAATGTACCTTCATTCCAGGAGCTCACGCCACTTCCACTTTCTCGGGTTTTCTTACACCCCAATGTGTCCCATTATCGCTGACGGTCTACACCACAAACGTTGAACGGCTTCCTGGCCTGGTCCCCGTATCCGGCTCGGGAGGCCGCTTGACTGGCTCCCGAGCCACGCTCCGCTCCGGGCGGTGGATGCCCGCCAGCCGTAGTATCACTCCCCCCCCAACCACATCAACCCCTCTGGGATGAGGCCGCCTTGCGCCGTAGCTACGGGGCCGCTAGAATTGGGCGTGCCGCAAAAGCCTTGCTCTCCATCACCCGCCTTGGAGGTGTGACATGGACCGTGCCGATATTCCCTTCCTGTCTGCCACGGAACTGGCTTCCCGCATCGAAGCAAAGCAGGTGTCTCCCGTGGAAGCCGTGGAGGCCTACCTGGACCGCATCGAGCGCGTCGATCCCAGGGTTAACTCCTACGTCACCGTGTGCGCTGAGGATGCCCGCCGGGACGCCTGCCGGGCCGAGGAGGAGATCCAGCGGGGCGAGTACCGGGGGCCTCTTCATGGCGTGCCGGTGGCGGTGAAGGACCAGATATATACCAAAGGCATCCGCACCACCGGCGGCTCGAAAATAAGGGCCGGCTTTGTCCCCGATGTGGACGCGACGGTGGTCACCAACCTGAAGAAGGCCGGCGCAATCCTGTTGGGGAAGCTGAACATGAGCGAGTTCGCCAACGGCCCGCCGCAAAGCTCCGCCTCCGGCCCGGCCCGCAACCCCTGGGACCTTGCTTACAGCCCTGGCACCTCCAGCACCGGCTCCGGCGCGGCCACCGCCGCCCGCCTCTGCGCCACTTCCCTGGGCGAGGACACCGGCGGGTCCATCCGGGGCCCAGCGTCCTACAGCGGCCTTGTGGGCCTGCGGCCTACCTGGGGACGGGTCAGCCGCTACGGCGTGGACGGCGCCGGCTGGTCCTTCGACACCATTGGCCCGGTCTCTCGCACCGTGGAGGACTGCGCGGCGACCATCGGAGCTATCGCCGGATACGACCCCAAAGACCCCTACACCCACCAGGTGCCGGTGCCCGACTACCGGCAAGCCTTGACCGGAGATATCCGAGGTCTGAGAGTGGGCCTCGTTCGGGAGTTCCTGGGCACGAAGGAATTGGCCCTCGATCCGCGGACCCGCGACGCGGTTATCGCCGCCGTCGAGGTGCTTCGCGGGCTGGGCGCCGAGGTGAAAGAGGTATCGCTGCCCCTCTCCGCGCGGTGCGGGGTCGTCATCCGCACGATAACCCATACGGAGAGGGTGAGCCTGCACCCGGAATGGCTTCGGCAGCAGGCCCAGGACTACCATCCCATCACCCGAGTGACGTTCACGACCGCCAACTTGATTCCAGCCCAGGCGTACTACAAAGCCCAGAAGCTGCGGGCCATGGTCAGGCAGGAAGTCCTGGAGGCGCTCAAACAGGTGGACGTGCTGGTGCACCCCACGACCGCCGGCCCGGCGGACCTGATCGACCCTCAGGCACGGGTGCGGAGCAAAGAGCAGGCCATACGGTCGTTGGCGGCCGGAGGGTACCGGGGTCTCTACAGCCTTACCGGCGCTCCAGCACTGTCCATCCCGTGCGGGTTCACCTCCGAGGGCGATGGGGCCCTTCCGCTGGCCCTGCAGATCGCCGGCCGTCCCTTCGACGAGGCCACAGTGTTGCGGGCGGGCCACGCCTACGAGCAGGCCACCGAGTGGCACAAGAGGCTGCCGCCGGAATGCTGACCCGAGCATAAGCCGCAGGACATGGGCGAAAGCTGGCCCACGAAAGGCTTGGCAACCGGGTCGAGGCTTTGCGAAACTCCGCAGCGCTACCGGCACTCCCGGGAGTGGGGGTCTCCGGGCAAGGGCTTCCCCATCTCGGCCGGCGTGACTCGGAGGCCCCGCTGGGACCGGTCCCTCACCTTGTTTCGGAGGCGCCAAGGCTGTGATGCCGTGTTCCGGCACGCCGGCCGGTATGCTTTTCCGGGGCCGGGGTTTTGCGAATGGCCCCGGAAGGAGTATATTTGCATGGCTGGCGATACCCGGCTGGCTACCTTTCGATCGGGCGAAGCATCGGGAAAACCGTCCGCCTCGAGGGGCGGAGGCCGTGGCAGATCTTATAGTCTCTAGACTAACCGTGCTGAGACATTTGCGCTGGACGCCCGTCATAGTGACGGGCGTCCAGCCGGTGGTTCTAGCTAATATCGAAGATTTCCAGCTTTCAGGATCGCTGGACTGTCCGGACCGCAACTTGGATACAGATTCACGGAGGTGACGCCTTGATGACCGGAGACGAGTACCGACAGAGTTTGAAGCGACTCAAGCGTCCTGTATACGCCATGGGAGAACTGGTAGAAGATGTCACCAGCCACCCCCTCTTTCGGGACCATATCAACAGCGTCGCCCTCACCTACGACCTGGCCCACGACCCTCAGCACCAGGAGATGATGACCGCGACATCTCACCTCACGGGCAAGCGCATCAACCGCTTCACCCACATCCAGCAGAACACCGAAGACCTGATGGTGAAGATCAAGATGCTGCGGATACTGGGCCAGATGACGGGAAGCTGCTTCCAGCGATGCGCCGGGCTCGACGCCCTCAACGCGCTGTACAACGCCACCTACCAGGTGGACCAGAAGTACGGCACCGCGTACCACCGGCGCGCCCGGGCCTTCGTGGAGCACATCCAGGAAACGGACCTGATGTGTGAAGGGGCCATGACCGACCCCAAGGGTGACCGGAGCCTGCGCCCCAGCCAGCAGACTGACCCGGACATGTACCTCCACGTGGTGGAGCGCCGGGACGATGGCCTCGTGGTCCGGGGCGCCAAGCTTCACCAGACTGGCGCCATCAACTCCAACGAGATCATTGTCATGCCCACCACCGCCCTGCGCGAGGAGGACAAAGACTACGCCGTCGCCTTCGCCATCCCCTCCGACACGCCGGGCCTGGTGTTCATCTTCGGCCGCCAAACCGACGACCAGCGCAAGATGGACGGGGGGATCGATGAAGGCAACCGCCGCTTTGGCTATACCGGCGGCGAGGCCATGGTGGTCTTCAACGATGTTTTCGTCCCCTACGAACGGGTCTTCCTCAATGGCGAGTACGATTTCGCCCTGGTGATGCTGGAATACTTTTCCTGCTACCACCGCACCAACTACGGTGCGTGCAAGGCGGGGGTCGCCGACGTGCTCATTGGGGCCACCGCTCAACTCACCGAGTACAACGGCGTGTCCGGCAACGCTCTGGTCCGGGACAAGCTGGTGGAGATGGTGCACCTTTCGGAGACCCTGTATGCCTGCGCCTCGGGAGCGTCGGCCACGGGGTGCGCCACCGCCGCCGGGGGCTGGTTTGTAAATCCCACGATGGCCAACGTCACCAAGCTCAACACGGGGCGGTTCACTTACGATCTGCTTCGGCTGGCTCACGACCTGGCGGGCGGCGGCGTGTGCACTATGCCCTCGGAGCGGGACCTGCAGCACCCGGAAGTGGGAAAGTTTATCGAGAAATACCTGGTGGGCGCCGGCGGGGCCCCCGCGAAGTACCGGATGCGGCTGTTCCGGATCCTGGAGGCCATGTCGGCATGCCCGGTCATGATCGAGGCGGTGCACGGCGCCGGTTCCCCCGTTACCCAGCGGATTCCCCTGCTGAGAGGGGCGAACCTGGACGAGAAAAAGGCAATGGCCCGGGAACTGGCGGACATCCCAGGGGCTGAGTAGGGCCGCGGTGCGGGGGGCGTCGGGGTGACGGTGCCCGAACTGGTGCGGCCGGGCGAGGTCTAGGTACCGGCAGGCAGCCTGCACCGGACCCACCCATCAAGGAGGAATTAGCGTGAAAATCA
Organism: Dehalococcoidia bacterium; assembly: GCA_030740155.1. Taxonomy (GTDB): domain Bacteria; phylum Chloroflexota; class Dehalococcoidia; order Lucifugimonadales; family UBA3495; genus CAJWBT01. Next base: position 4,017 of record JASLXV010000024.1, read on the forward strand.
CCGACCTGAGCGTGACACTCTTCAACTGGAAAAGCGCGCCATGGAGCGTTGGGACCGGTCCGTTCGGCGGTCAAAGGCTGCTCGGGATTTTGACCATACATACCGACGAGGGAGTGGAAGGCCACTCCTTCCTGGGGTCTTCGAGGCAGGGAGCCGATTCCTTCGTGGGTCCGCTGATGGAATTCCTCAAGCCTCGCTTGCTGGGCCTCGATCCGCTGGATATCGGCGCCATCTGGCCCATGATGTGGAAGCAAAATCGCTCGGTGGCGACCAACAGCATCGGAGCGGTGGACGTGGCCCTCTGGGACATAGCGGGCAAGGTTGCCGGCCTGCCCATTCACCGGCTGCTGGGAACCTGCCGGGACCGGGTGCCGGCCTACGCCAGCTCCGCGTATCTGGCCACCCCCGAAGAGTACGCCGAAGAGGCCCTGCACTTCCGCTCTCTCGGCTGGCCCGCCTACAAGATTCATCCCCATGGAGTGCCCAAAGAGGACATCGAGATATGCAAGAAGGTCCGCGAGGCCGTCGGCGACGACACGGTCCTGATGCTCGACTCGATGTGGGCCTATTGCTACGAGGACGCTCTCCGCGTCGGCCGCGCCGTCGAGGAGCTGAAGTACTTCTGGTATGAAGACCCGCTGGCGGAAGAGGACCTGTTCAACTACGTGAAGCTAAACAGCAAATTGGACATTCCGATCCTCTCCACCGAGTACGTTCCCGGTCGGCTCTACGGCATGGCGCAGTGGATCGTCGCGGGGGCCACCGACATACTCCGGGGGGATGTCGCCGTCACGGGCGGGATCACACCCCAGGTCAAGATAGCCCATTTGGCCGAGGCGTTTCGCATGAAGTGCGAGCTGCACCACGGCGGAAACTCCCTGAACAACGTGGCCAACCTCCACATCACCATGGCCGTGAACAACTGCGATTACTACGAGGTCTTCCCCTGCAGCGGGGCCAACAAATACGGCCTGGTGGAAGACATAGAGGTCGATGACAAGGGGCTGGTCTACGCTCCGCAGAAGCCGGGTCTGGGCTACGAGATTGACTGGGACCTGGTGAAACGGGAAAAGGTGCAGGTGGTTAGCTGACCCCACCGGTAAGCGTGGGTGGGGGTGGGACGCCCTCTCGCTTAGCTACCTGGACAGTTCTACGGACCCACCTCAGCGTCTCGCCAACATTCCGACCACAACATGGATCGTGGCGAGATACGTGTAGAAAATCCACCTGGACCAAAGATTCAAATCATAGCCTGTTTATTGCTGGGGGTTGTGGTGCCTAATTGCGAAATTGTTCGCGATATTAAAAAGATCGGCTTCATCCTTCGATGAGATAACCTCTTTTAGCTTCGGCCTTAGGTACTCAAATACATCCGCGAGGGTTCTTATTGCTTCTTTGCGATCATCTGGCGTCGAATTGAACCGGTGAAACATGCGTATCGCAGTCTCCACTTTCTGCTCAACCGACTCCGGTTCCAGCACAGGTAAAGGCTAGGCAACGAGAGCCTCCAGGCCACTCTCGGGTGTTTCCATCACTTCCCCGCGCTCGGATAAACTGTAACGAGGCTTGAAGTCTCCCAATGCCAAGTTGATTTCGGCCCGAAATTCTTCCTTTCCTGAATCTGCGTCAAAGTTGCCGTAGTGGTACCCGCAATTATCCCATTCATGATAGCGGCGACTTTGTGGTCTTGAGACGAGATCGTGGCATAACTCGATGACTGAAAAGAGGTCATCCTCGGCGTAGTCCACAATCTGTACCGGAATCGGCCATAACCCTCGCTTTCTTAGACGTTGAAGGAAGAAAAGCTCAATGTTAGAACCTACTGATCCTACCGTTCGCCCTTCATCAACACAGTACTGACCAAACGCATTGGCGAAATACCCCTGGCCCTCAAATTTCTCATACGCGGATAGCACTAAAAGCTTTAGCTCTTCGAAGCTTATCTCGACTTGCCCTGGGTCCTTCCCAGTGCGAACGGAGTAGTATTCACGCTTGAACATCGGCATCGCCTTTTCGTTCAATCTTGACGGAGAAGAATGTTGACGGCTAACGCCAACCATGCCAATCCAGAACTGATTGGCATAATCCAATTCTAGGGATGGCGTCTCACCCCGTCAAGAAAGACGAGTAGCCTGACTTAAGAGGGCGTGGAGCGGTCCCGACAGGGGCGGCTACCCTTGCCCCCCCCGGCTACATCTCCACCCGGTAAACCCGGGTGGCGGTGTCCTGGAACAAGGCGACGCGCTCGGTGGCCGAGTAGCCCTTCGACAGCCGCTTGAAGGCGTTGTACAGCACGTGGTGGGAGTACGCTACCTTATCAACCGGGAAGTTGCTTTCGAACATGCACCTGGCGGGGCCGAACTTCTCGATACAGTAATTCATCAGGGGGGCCATCGATCCGGCCAGCTCCTCCGACCCGATGGGCGTGGTCCGGGCATGCCAGTCAAACCCGGTGCGGGGCATCCCGATGCCACCCAGCTTGATGTTGACGTTGGGACACTCCGCCACGGCCGCGATGCCGCTCCGCCAGGTGGCCATCACCTCATCGTCACGGTTGGCGTAGGGGCCGGTTCGCAGCAGGCCTCCGATATGGCACAAGATGATGGTCAGGTCGGGTGCGGACTTGGCGAAATCCGCCAGCTCCGGCAGCTGCGGGAAGTAGAGCCAGCTGTCCAGGGTCAATCCCATACGCGCCAGCACCCGGGCGCCGGCCCGGAATTCGTCGCTGGCCAGCTGGCCCTGGATGTTGTATGCGGGGGTGTTCTCCACCTCCGGGTGGGGGTCCCAGGTAACGGTGTGGCGGATACCGCGAAACCGGTTGAGGCTGGCTGCCTGCAACGCTTCCAGCACCGGCTCGACCCGTTCGCCAAGGTTCAGGTTGGCATGGCCGACGATGGATGCCGCGGCCCGGGCGGGTCCGTAGCGCCCGCTGGCGCTGGCGGCGGCCAGGCCCTGGACGAATTCGACTTCACCGACAGGGCGCATCTCCTCCGGTCCGTCGCGCCGGTACATCGATCTTGCCTCGACAAACACGGTGGAACGGACGTTGTGACCGGCGCTGATATCGGCGGTCAGCTCGTCGAGGAGATACCGTTGGTAGGGGAGGCGTGCCGTCCGGAAGTCCCAGAAGTGGTGATGGGGGTCGCAAATGGGGACCTCTGGCTCCAGGGTGGGTTCCTGGGTTAGAGCAAGCCAGTCGTTGCCTCCGAATGGCATGATGGAGCCTCCATCGCAGCATTTGGCGGCTAATCATAACATACCGCCGGAAGTAACCGGATATGGATGGCTGGGAGGGGGGCCGCAAGGAGCATTGGGAGTGATTGACAGTGCTGGGTTCCGGCTGACCATCGATCCCTGGGGGTTATTCGTCCGGCTGCCCGGCGGTGCTGAACCATGGACTGCGGGCGCCATTCGGTGGGATCGGGTGAAGACCCGATTCTGGAATCGACGAGGTAACATTGATGAGGCTGCAACACCGGTACCCCTGTTAACTGGTGCCGAGGCCTCCCGCGTGATTGCCGACGAGGAGCATGACGGCGGCAGGATTCTGGGCTTCATTCTCCGGCAAGAGCCATTCCCGTCATCCCGCCCAAGTCGGACCGAAAGATACCCAAAGCGCACGACTGGGAACCCCGATGCATCGGGCTGAAATTTGGTTGAACGTGCCTCCAACAAACCAGAGCAATGGCGCAGGATCGCAACTCGCAATGACCGGAGGAGCCTCTACTTCTTGGCGGCGTTACATCCGGTCAGTTCCGTGATCTGGGGTATGTAATCGTTGATTCTACGTTGAACTCAAGGAGCAGAGCGAAAACTTCGTCCCCGCAAATAGTCTAAAACGAGCCATCGGTTTATATTCTGGAGCCCACGTTTGCCCTAGGCTTTCGTGTGGGATTTGCCTGTCCCGAATCCGTGTGGGAGCTAGGCAGCTGAGGTTGCCGGGCCGGTCCAATAGCGCCCGGTTAGAATCGCAGTGAGAGCCACCCCATATCTCTGGACGTTCGTCGAGTCGTCCAGCGCAATCTGGGGGATCAGGCCGTTTATCGTGGCGGCGATCACTCGCACCACAGCCTCGGGGTCTAGGTCGAAGCTGATCTCCCCCTGCCGCTGGCCTCGGACAATGATCTCGATCAAGGGGTCGGGGATCCCTTCCAGAAGGCCGCCAACCCGGGGGTTGTGTAGCGCTTCAGCCCAGAGTTCTATGTTCAGGCCTACCGCGGCGCGGACCCCGGGAGCGTCAAGCTGGTCAATGATGGCGGAGATTAGCTGCTCCAGCGCCAGCCGCGTATCCTGCTCGCCGGCGATGTCCTCCATGAGGGCGGAATTGTCTTCTTGGCTGTCCAGGCACGCCGCCACAATGATGTCGTCTTTACTACTGAAGTAGTTGTAGACGGCGCCGGGACTGAGCCCGCACTCGTTGTAGATGTCCTGCATGGTGGTCCGGTGGAAACCTTGCCTGGCAAAACAGGCGGTCGCCGCGCCAAGAATATGCTGGCGGCGCTCATCGAGGTATTGCTCTGATACCTTTGGCATCTAGCCCTCCGGCTAAAGCAAATCGAACCCATCATCTTTTATACACCTGGAGAAAGCGCTTCCCCAAGCGTACCTCCCTACGAGGATGATCCATTTTGATGCTATGAGCGAGCGCAGCAGAGGGCGCCGCGACTCTAGGGGAACCAGGACGCCAGGATTTTTCTCAGGAGAATTGAGGCGACTGAGTACTCGTTCCTCATTCAATACGGGACCATGGTAGTCATCAGGTGCAAAGACATCCGGCTAGGGGTTTCGGAAACCATGATCGCCTCAGGCTAAAGACTCCCGTTCGTGCAAATCTGCGCGCCTGGGTGTCTGTTGGCGCCTCGGGTACGGCGCACCAGAGTTCCGATCATTATCGTGGTGAGCAAGCCGGGCAGCAGGCATCAACTGTCAGGAAGAGAAGGGGCGAACGCGGAGCAATGGCGTGGAGACAGATACACGAGGGGGAAATTGGCGTCCCAGGCAGGATTCGAACCCGCGACCCGCTGCTTAGAAGGCAGCCGCTCTATCCCCTGAGCTACTGGGACGTGTCTCCATATTACCAGAATTTCGAAGCTAATTTCCTTATTGTTAACATGCATTAAGGTTGGGTAGTTCTTGTCTTATAGGTTTTTTCAAGTATTTTTCAATAAATTCTGTGTGAAGTGGACCCCATCAGTTGGACAGGATGGGGGCAATATTAAGCGAGGGTCCCGCCGCTCCTGAGTAGTGTACCAATGCTCTGCCTGGTGACCATCCCCTCTCTGTTTGTTGTTCGGGTGATGTATCCGAGCTGCAACTGAACACCTCTGCCGGCGTCCGGTAACCCAAGGCCTGATGGGGCCGTTGGGCATTGTAGAAACGGAAGTAGGCAT
>JASLXV010000025.1:0-85000 GCA_030740155.1 Dehalococcoidia bacterium
CCGCCCGCCGATGAAGCCCCCGCCGCAGTGGCCGACGAGCCGCCTGTCGATGAGGCCCCCGCCGCAGTGGCCGACGAGCCGCCTGTCGATGAAGCCCCCGCCGCAGTGGCCGACGAGCCGCCTGTCGATGAAGCCCCCGCCGCAGTGGCCGACGAGCCGCCCGCCGATGAAGCCCCCGCCGAAGAAACACCTGACGAGGCTTCTACCAAATGAAAGAGCTGATTGAGTATATCGCCCGCTCGCTGGCAACCAATCCTGACGCGGTTGAGGTCACCGAAACCATGGAGGATGGGCGGCTGATATTCCGGCTGGAAGTGGCCCCCGAAGACAAGGGTAAGGTCATCGGCCGTCAAGGGCGAGTAGCCCAAGCCATGCGGGTCCTGTTGCGCGTGGCGGCGGTGAAAGACGGCGCTCACGCCGTGCTGGAGATCGTCTAGAGCCCTCACCGCGTAAAATTTTCCGGCCTGAGGCCTGACATTTGGGATACAATGGGACAGAGACCGCCGGGGACGAGGCTGAGCCCGTAACTGTAGGTCGAATTTTTGGTGTCCACGGCTTGTCGGGAGGCGTCAAGGCGAAAGTCTTGAGCGATGTTCCTCACCGGTTCGATGTTGGGCAGAACCTCTACATCGGCGACGAATCCTACTGCATTACCTCCTCAGTCCATATTCCCTCCGCTCAGGTCATCCTAAAGTTTCGTGGCGTCGACTCTCCGGATGCCGCCCGGCCGTTGGTTGGCCAGCTTCTCACCGTCCCTCTGGCCGCGGTCCCTTCCCCACCCGAGGGTGAGTATTTCCACTATCAGCTTCTGGGATTAAGGGTGCTGACGGAAGAGGGCGAAGAACTGGGCCGGATCACCGAAATTCTGGAGACCGGGAGCAACGACGTGTACGTAGTTTCCGGCGATGCGGGCCAGGTGCTGATACCGGCGCTGGCCGAGGTCATTCGGAAGGTCCAGGTGGACGAAGGGCAAATGGTGGTCCGGCTGCTCGATGGCCTCCGGTAGCAATTTTGACCCAGTAATCCCCCGGTGCTAAAATCGCATTACGTGGTTCACCCAAGAGTGGATTGACAAGCTCACCACGAACGGTGGAGGAACTCTCTGTCCCCTCCTACTGAGCCTGTCGAGGGACTTTCCGTTTTAAGTGGTGCCGTTTTGAGATAGTTACCGAGGGAGGGCCGGTCCCTGGCTCAGGTTCCCGGCTCTTTAGCTTCCTGCCGCCGGGCAGAGACGCTGCACCTCGCCGCCTGGGCCGGGACCCCCTTGATGAACCGAAGCATACCCGCCAACCTGAGGAGGTGTCCGAGATGTCAGGGCACTCTAAGTGGTCAACCATCAAACACCAGAAAGGCGTGGCAGACGTCAAGCGCGGCGCGGCATTCACCAAGATTAGCCGCGACATCGCCCTGGCGGTCCGGACCGGAGGCGGAGGCGACCCGGATATGAATTTCCGGCTCCGTCTGGCCATCGAGAAGGCCAAGAGCAGCAACATGCCCAACGACAACATCACCCGGGCTATAAAGCGGGCTTCCGGTGAAGGTGGCGAAGCGGCCGAGAACCTGGAGGAGGTGGTCTACGAGGGGTACGGGCCCGGTGGCGGCGCCATCCTGGTCCAGGCCGTGACCACCAATCGCAACCGCACGGCGGCGGATATCCGGGCTGCCTTCAACCGGGGCGGCGGCAACTTGGGGGAAAGCGGCTGCGTGGCCTGGAACTTCGAGGCCGCGGGGCTGATAACCGTGGAGATGGCGGATGCCGAGCGAGGAGAAGAGGTGACTCTCCTGGCCATCGACGCCGGAGCCGACGACGTGAAACTCGAAGACGAATTGCTAGAGGTATTCACCGCTCCGGACCAGCTTTTTCAGGTCCGGCAGGCGATGGAATCCGAAGGCGTCTCCACCCAATCGGCGGAAATCTCCATGGTCCCCAAAGCCACGGTCGCCCTGGGGGACCGGGAGGCCGAGCAGACGCTGAAGCTGCTGGATACCTTGGAAGACCTGGACGACGTGCTGAAGGCCTACACCAACGCCGACTTCCCAACCGAGGTACTCGAAAAGTACCAGGAAGCGCCATAGTGCCCGGTCTCGGACATCTGTCGATACCCCCGCCACCCTACGGGCCTCAAGGCTCTCCGGGGGCCTCGCCGCCTTCCCGGCCCCTGGGGACAAGCCGCGAGGCATTTGGAGAGTCAGGCGTCCAGACCTCGTCTATTGGGATGCAGGCCGATGCGCGTACTTGGCATTGACCCCGGCACGCTCCGGATGGGATACGGTCTGGTGGAAGCGGACCCCCAACCGCTGGCCGAAGACTTTGGCGTGGTAGCCCTTCCAAAGTCCATGCCTCTGGAAAATCGCCTCTACCAGCTGTACACCCACGTTTTAAACCTGATCAGCGTCTTTCAGCCGGCTGCCATCGCGGTCGAGGACCCTTTCGTGGGAAAGGATGAAAGGCGCTTCGTGGGCCCGGCCATCGCCGTCGGGCAGGCCCAGGCCGTGGTGCTCATCGGCGCCGCCGGCCAGGGGATCCCGGTGTTTCATTACAGCCCCGCCCAGGTAAAGCTTTGTGTTACAGATTACGGCGCCGCCTCCAAAGAGCAGATGCGCCAGACCATAGCCGCCACCCTGGGGCTGGCCGAGATACCCGAGCCCGACGCTGCGGACGCGCTTTCCGTGAGCCTGTGCCATTTGATACAAGCCCAGGCTACGGCAGCCTTGGGACGGGCGATAACTCCGGGGTCGGAGAGATAGCGGGTGATCGTAAGCGTTCGGGGTGTCATTGAAGCCGTTGGTCCGGATTGGGTGCATCTTCAGATGGGCGGCGTGACGTTACAGGTATTCGTGCCGGCAGCCGCTATCGGGGAGTTGGGTTCTGTCGGGACCGAAGCCCGCCTGCACACCCACCTTCGGATGCAAAATGAGCAACCGGTGTTGTACGGATTTCCCAATTCGGCGTCTCTGGCCCTGTTCTTGTTGTTGACCGGCGTTTCCGGGGTCGGACCGCGGCTGGCCCTGGCCCTGCTCTCGGGACTCGGCGCGCCGCGATTGCAAGAGGCCATCGCCACGGGCGACGTCACAGCCCTGGTTTCAGCTCCCGGGGTGGGCCGCCGCACCGCCGGCCGGATTGTTCTGGAGTTGAAGGGAAAGCTGGAGGCGTCTGAAGCGGGCGTTGGACTGGCAACCGGAGGTGACGACTCCGAAGTCATCGCGGCGCTGACGGCCCTTGGTTACTCCCCCAACGAGGCCCGGCGGGCGGTCGGCAACTCGGAGCGGACCCCGGATTTGACTCTGGAAGACCGGGTCCGGCTAGCCCTGCAGCAGTTCGGAGGGAGTGGGTGAGCTACTCGTAACGAGGGACTGGTGACCACACCTTCCCTCTAAACCCCAACAGCGACCGGTGATTTGGCTTGGCCGGCATCTCACGGTCAGGACCTGGGTGAAAGCGACTTCGGTCTCGGCTATAATTTATGAATGTCGGGCGATATTTTGCCTGGTCCCCATCGCCATCCAACAAGCTGCCGCGAAGGTCAAGAATGCCTGAGATTCAAATGGAATCCGATTCCAAGATGACGGGCGGCCAGTGGCGGATAATAGCTAGAGCGTCTCGTCGTCAAGCCGAATTCAACTCAGAATCATTGAGAGGACAAATATGTCGAGCACCGGCGTAAAGCATGAAGCGCGTCGACTGATAGAGAACTTGCCGGACGATGCCACATGGGACGATTTGATGTATCGGATATACGTCCGGCAGGCGATTGAAGCCGGCCTCGAGGATAGTGCGGCTGGCCGAACGGTGGATGTAGCGGAGGTCCGGGCGAAGTTCGGTTTGCCCAAATGAGAGTGCACTGGACGCATGGGGCCATAGAGCACCTGCTGGGAGTGCATGAGAGATTGGCCCAAGACTCGCTACTCTACGCACGACGGGTGATTGATAGATTGATTCGGCGTTCGGAGCAAGTTGCGGATTTTCCTCTATCCGGGCGCGTGGTGCCGGAGTATGAAGCACCGGATATACGAGAGTTGATAGAAAGGCCGTACCGCATTATCTACCGGATTGGGACACAGCAGATAGACGTAATGTGTAAGAATGCCTGAATTCAAGCTAGAATCCGATTTCAAGATGACGGGCGATCAGCCGGGGGCGGTGGCCCGGCTGGCTTCCGGAGTGCTGGAAGGCATCTCCCGGCAGACCATGCTGGGCGTCACCGGCAGCGGCAAGACCTTCACCATGGCCAACATCATCCAGGAAGTGCAGCGGCCCACCCTGGTTATGGCTCACAACAAGACCCTGGCCGCTCAGCTGGCCTCCGAGTTCAAAGAGTTCTTTCCTCACAACGCCGTCGAGTACTTCGTCTCCTACTACGATTACTACCAGCCTGAAGCCTATATTCCCCGGTCGGATACCTACATCGAGAAAGATTCCAGCCTGAACGAAGAGCTGGACAAGCTACGGCTGTCAGCCACCACCTCGCTCCTCACCCGCCGCGACGTGCTGATTGTTGCCTCGGTATCCTGTATCTACGGCCTCGGTGACCCGGAGTCCTATTTCAGCCTGGTGGCCCGGCTTCGGGTTGGTGACATTCGAAACCGCCGGCAGCTGGTGCGCCAGCTGGTCGACATGCAGTACGAACGAAACGACATGGATCTATCCCGGGGTAAGTTCCGAATACGCGGTGACACCGTGGAGATTATCCCCGCCTACGAAGAAGCGGCCGTGCGCATCCAGTTCTTTGGCGATGAAGTGGAGCGAATCGTGCAACTGGACCCGCTGACAGGAGAACTGCTGGCCGAGCAGGAAGAGATGTTCATCTTCCCGGCGAAGCACTTCGTGACCTCCAAAGAGAAGATGGAGTTGGCCGTCGTCGACATCGAGGTAGAGCTGGGGGAGCGGCTCCAGGAGTTTCGGAACCAGGGCAAAGTGCTGGAGGCGGCCCGGCTGGAAAGCCGGACCCATTACGACCTGGAGATGCTCCAAGAAACGGGCTTTTGCTCCGGTGTTGAGAACTACGCCCGCCATCTATCCCGGCGCGCGCCAGGAAGCGCTCCGTGGACGCTGCTGGACTACTTCCCGGAAGATTTCCTGATGTTCGTCGACGAGTCCCACATGACTTTGCCCCAGGTCAGGGGCATGTATCACGGTGACCGTTCTCGGAAAGAGACCTTGGTGGAGTACGGCTTCCGCCTGCCCTCAGCCCTCGATAACCGGCCCCTGAACTTCGAGGAGTACGCGTCGCACATCAACCAGGTTGTCTTCGTTTCGGCCACCCCTGGCCCCTACGAATTGGACCACAGCACCGCCGTGGTGGAGCAGGTGATCCGGCCCACGGGGCTCCTGGATCCCACGGTGGAAGTGAAGCCCACCGATGGCCAGATCGACGACCTGTTGCACGAGATAAAAGGGAGGGTCGACAAGGCCGAGCGTTGCCTGGTGACCACGCTGACCAAGCGAATGGCCGAGGAGCTGGCGGACTTTCTCTCCGAAATGGGTATCCGCAACCACTACCTGCACTCCGACATTCAGACCCTGGAGCGCATCGAGATTCTCCGCGACCTGCGGTTGGGGGTATACGACGTCATCGTGGGCATCAACCTCCTGCGGGAGGGCTTGGACCTACCCGAGGTGAGCTTGGTGGCCATCCTGGACGCCGATAAAGAAGGGTATCTGAGGTCGGGCACCTCCCTGATCCAGACCATCGGCCGGGCAGCCCGCCATGCCAGCGGCCACGTTATCATGTACGCCGACCGGACCACCGATTCGATGAAACGGGCCATCGACGAGACCTACCGGAGGCGCGGCATCCAGCACGAGCATAACCAGGAGCACGGAATTCAGCCCCAGAGCATCCAAAAAGAGGTCCACGACATCACCGAAGGAATCAAGGGCATCTCCGACAACCGGGCCCGCTACCGAGTGGTGCGCCAGGAGATGTCCCGCACCGACATGTACCGGGTGGTCAAGGACCTGGAAGTTCAGATGAAAGAGGCGGCCCGGAGCCTCGAGTTCGAGAAGGCCGCCCAATTCCGCGACGAGATATTCGAGCTGCGCAGGCTGCTTGCCCTGGAAGAGAAAACCCTGGCCCCGGCGGAGTGACGGACCCCCCAGCACTCCCCACTTCGTATGGGGGAGGGGATCAAGCCCCCTCCGCCACCGCCCGGTGCAACTGCTCCAGCACTTCACTGTTTACCTCGAGGCTGAAGTTGTCCACGGTGGGGATCGCTTCCCCGGTGGTGCCATCCACCACGCCGATCTCCACCATGCGCTTGATCAGCCGCGTCTCGTGGTCCACAGTCGGGAGCAGGTTCTTCCCCGCCAGGCGTGAAAGCGCGGCCACCAGGCCGTAGCCGCCCCAGTTGGAAACGCTGGTGATAACCAGCCGGTCCACCTTGGTCACCGCCGGGCTGTTGGGCAGGCTGTCCACGGTGGGTATTATCTCCACCAGGTTCCCCATGCCGATCTCGTTGCCGCCGTCGCCGATCCCCACGGAGGGGACCCCTGCTTCGAACAGGTAGTCCACCCGGGCGGTGTAGGGCGAAATGTCGATGTCCCGCATGTTGGTGTAGATGTCGTCCTTGGTGCGGCTGCTGCGCTCGATGGAAATCAGGAGGCCCGGTTTGAGCCGGGCCAGCGTCTCGGAGGCCACTTGCTGGCTGGTGGGAACGTCGGCGATGGGAAACTCTTCCACCTCGGCCTCAGGGCCCAGCCAGTCCCGCAGCACCGGCGCTGTGTGCAAGTCGGTGACGTAGGTGACCCGGCGTCCCAGGGCCTGTAAGGCATTGCCGATGGCGATGGCTCCGGGCGGGCCGTCGGTCTCGGGCTTGTGCGACATCAAGGCGTAGTATCCGGTGACGATGATCGCGCCCCCGGGATGGTCCATGATGTAGCCCGCCGCTTGGGAGCAAAAGTCTGCCGGAAGGTGGGGGCGTAGCGCCGACATGCCCCGTTTGTCCTGTTGCAGGATGATGTCCTCTATCGTCTCGCTCATTCCTTTCCCCCAACGCTGACTGCTGATAGCTGACAGCTAAAGTATCGCGTAGTCGGCGTCCCGCCGGTCCGTGATGAACATCAAACCGGGGCCGTGGGCGATCAGAAGCGGAGGCTTGCAATTGAGGGCCACCGCTTGGGGCGTGACGCCGCAGGCCCAGAACATCGGCTCCTCGCCGGGCATCAAGTCGACCGGGTCGCCGAAATCGGGATGGGCCAGGTCCCGGATGCCGATGGCCGCCGGGTCGCCGATGTGGACCGGCGCGCCGTGGGTCGCGGGAAACCTGGAGGTGACCTGAATCGCCCGCACGACCTGCTCTCGCTTGACGGGCCGCATGCTGACCACCATGGGCCCAGAGAAGACCCCCGCGGGGGTGGTGGCGATGTTGGTGATGTACATGGAGACGTTGCACCCCATTTCCTGGTTTCGCAACGGTATACCGGCATCGACCATGGCCGCCTCGAAAGAAAAACTGCAGCCCAGCAGGAAAGAGACCAGATCGTCGCGCCAATAGGGCAGCAGCGACTCCGGTTCGGCCGTGAGTTGGCCGTTTTCGTAGACCATGTAGCCGGGGACATCGGTGCGGATGTCCGCGCCCGGTGCGGTCACCTTCGGCTCGGTCTGGCCGGCCTCGATCACCTCCAGCAACGGACAGGGCTTGGGGTTGCGCTGGCAAAAAAGGAGGAAGTCTAAGGCAAGGTCCTGGGGCAGGATGGCCAGGTTGGCCTGCACGTATCCCGGGGCGACCCCGGAGGTCACGCCGCGCCACCGGCCGGAGCGAATCAACTCCCGCACCTCGCGAGCGGTCTTGGGCATGGTTTCCGTGCTCATTGGCGTACCTCCTCGGGGCCGGCTTTGATCCCGGTTTTGAAAAATGTTCCAGGGCGGGCCGGAGCCCGGCCACGGCGTGCCGATCCGACACCGTCCGGCCCGTCGCTGATACAATAGCAGACGGGCGCCGCCGCGGCAAAGGGAGAGCCTTGTTTTCGCTCGAAGAAAGACGCGGTTAGAGTACGAATCGGTCAGAAAATGATGCTCAACGCGCCGTGGGCTTGCAGCGCCTCCATATCCAGGACAGCCCGCCGGCGCCGGATCCTCAAATCTCCATCGACCCGTTTTAGACGGAACTCGTAGTGCCCAACGTAAGGTGCTTCCTCTCCCATGCGGAAGCGATACACCAGGCAGGACGCCCTCACCGCGAGTTCATCCCCCACCGCCTCCACAATCATCACGTTGGTGATCAGCCTCCGGGTCGTGGACCAGGGGTACTCCCGGTGGGCGTGGCGGCTTTTCAACCGGTTGACCCGGCCTTGCAAACGCAGTCTATCGTCATCGATGAACACCAGGTCTTGCCGGGGATCGCCCTCCGGCAGGTCGGTGGTGGGCACCACATATCTTGCGTCGTCCGTGAAAAAGGTCAGCCACTCGTCCAGCCGCCATTCATCCAGCAGGGCCGCTTCGTGGTAGAGGAACTGCTCCACTTCATGGTGCAGCAGGAAGGCTTCCAGTTTTGTCTTGCTCCCATCAGTATCTTGGTTCATGCCTGACTCCACGCTTGGGTAAAGACGGCTTGTTGCTCTGCCATGGCCTGGCCTTCCTCCGGCTGTTCCGCCTCAGGGAGGCCGGTGAGCATGGCATGCCAGTGTCGCCAGAAGGCCCGCATCTGCAACTCGTCCGTCCCCTGGGGAGGGCGGTGCATGCCCCGTGAGATGTCCGACCACTCAACCCCGCTCGCTCTGAAGCCAAGCTGGCAAGACTCCAGGGCTTCGGTATCGTCCGGGGTGGCGAAGCCGCCGGGTCCAAGGAAGGTGAGGAAGTTATCCAGGCGTCTCGCCAGCAGGTGCCCCGTCTCCTCGCCGGTGGCAGCCTCCCACGCGGTCACCTCCATGTGGTCCGGGGCCGTTGGCCAGAACAGCCTGATCGTGATGGAGGTGGTGTCGTTGATGACCAGATTGGGGAAGATCAACAGGTTTCGGCTCTTGTCGGCCATCCGGGCCGCCCGTTCCTCGCCGTACTTTTCCACCAGCTTGGCCCGGATTTGATCTATCTCCTCCTTGGCATCCTCGCCAAAAATGGGGTTCCAGAAGGCAATGGGCCGGCCATAGACCGAATCGTTTTCCATCACCGCGTGCCCGTTGCCCAAGGCCCTCCCAATTCCCTTGCGCTCCTTGGGAACCTGTAGCCCCGCCAGCGCCATGTAATCCCAGTAGGTCTGGTGGGTGGGAAAGACGTGGTATCCGTCGAGACTGTTCTCCACCAGAAGCTTCCAGTTGGCCTTGATGTGATACTTGTTCGAGCCGCGGACCACCTTGAGGCCCACCTCGGTCTGGTCGACAATCAGGTCCAGGTACTCCTTGGCTCCCGCCAGATAGCCGGCCAGGTCCTCAATCTGGGGATTGAAGCTGATGAAGTAGAAACCCCGGTAGCTATCCACCCGGGGCGGTGACAGCAGTCCCAGCGCCCCTTTGTCGAACCCGCTGCCATAGCCCGCTTCATCGGGCACCCCAACCAGCTCGCCCTTGATGTTGAAACTCCAGGCGTGATAGAAGCATTGGAAGACCTGGGCATTGCCTTCGTCGCGGCGGCAGATCAAAGCCCCCCGATGGGGGCAGGTATTCAAGAAGACCCGTATCTGTCCGTCCCGGTCCCTGTTGAAGAAGACGGGACGGCCCGCCACGGTGCGCCTCCGGTAATCGCCGGGGTTTGCCACCTCCGATTCATGACCCAGGTACAGCCAACATTGGTCAAAGACGCGGTCCCGTTCTAGCTCGAATATCTGCTGAGAAGTCATGCTGGAGCGATGTACTCGGAATACCCCTTCTCTGGGCCGGTCGATAATCAGGCCGTTAACGTCTATCAACGCTCTATCCTCCTTAACGAGGGAGTTCGCCCGTCAGCCGAAGTATCCGATACCAACCAGCCCGCGGCCAAATCAGGCGTCGACGGACGATAGCCGGTATTCCAATCCACACAGGCTTGTCCTCTGGTTCTATCTTATCAAATAATGATGCAATATCATCTATAATGCGCTCCCAACGTGGCCCCGCCGTCGGCGGCCAACTGGGGCGCGACGCAGCTTTTCAACACCCGTCGCCGCCGAAGCCGGCCCGCACCGCACCGAGCATGACGAGGAACCGGGCAACCGGCGGCCGCGCATTCGGCCGCCCATTCGATTGGAGGTCCTAGATGGTATACTTCCAGCAACTGAGATTGACTCTGCATCCGGAGGCCTCGCGACCGGCTGGTGTATAACGTTTTCCTGCTGGCGAACCAAAACAATGGGGAGAGTCCCCTGGCCGACGCTATCAGCCGGGCCGGGCTATCCTGCCAGGTCGGGCCAGACCTGGCGCCGGTTGAGGAATCGGAGGCCTCCTCGCAACCGGACGTGGTCCTCTTGGACCTGGCCACGGTGGGCTGGGGCCAGGCAAGAGGGCTCGTTGACCGGTGCAAGAAGCTCCGGCTACCGGTGGTGGCGGTGCTGCCAAGGGAAGGCGTGGCCGAGTACGACCCCTCACTGAACCCCGACGAACTAGTCTTGTGCCCGATCTTGGACGGCGAGCTGCTGGTCAGGATCAAGCAAGCCGTCTACCGGGTCATCGGCCCTTCTGGGTCCCAACTCCTGAGAGTTGGCGACCTGACCATCGATTTGGAACGCTACGACGTCACGGTGAAGGGGCGCCGGGTATCTTTGACCTACAAAGAGTTCCAGCTCCTCGTGCTGCTGGCGTCCAATCCCGGCCGGGTATATTCGCGGGAATCACTGCTGAGCCAGGTATGGGGATACGACTACTTGGGGGGCACCAGGACGGTCGATGTGCATGTACGCCGGTTGCGTTCCAAGATAGAAGCCCCGGGGCGCACCTTCGTCGAGACCGTCTATCTGGTGGGCTATCGCTTCAAGATGCCTGCTTGAAGGGGGTTGAGGGTTCTGGGACCGGGCACTGCCGCTCTAGCTGGCCTCGGTGCTTACAGTGTCCAGGAACCGCGCAACCTGGGCGGCCAGCGCCGCGTGTTTCTTGGATTTAAGCTCCGGGTCCCGCTTCATCAGCCGCGACGCCTCATCCCGGGCCGACTCGAGCAGTTGCCGGTCCGAGAGGTGAGCCATCCGCAGGTTGGGCAGGCCGCTTTGCCGGGTGCCGAAGAAGTCCCCCGGTCCCCTCAGTTCCAGGTCCGCCTCCGCCAACCTGAATCCATCGTGAATCTGCACCATGGCCGACAGACGCTCGTTGGGCACCTCCGAATTGCGCTCCGAAACCAGGATGCAGTAGCTCTTGTGTTCCCCTCGGCCGACGCGGCCCCGGAATTGGTGCAGTTGGGACAGGCCGAACCGCTCGGCCCCCTCGATCATCATCACGGTGGCGTTGGCCACGTCGATCCCCACTTCCACCACCGCGGTGGATACCAGGATATCCAGCTCCCCATCCCGGAACCGGCGCATCACCCGGTCCTTGTCCTTAGATGACATCCGGCCGTGGAGAAGCCCCAGTTTCAAGTCCGGGAACACCTCCTGGGACAGCATCTCATACTCCTCGGTGGCCGCCTTGGCTTCGATGACCTCGGACTCCTCCACCAGCGGGCAGATCACGAATGCCTGGCGTCCGTCTTCGACCTGCTTGCGGATAAAGCCGAAGGCTGCGGGGCGCCGGTCCGGTGTGAGGGTTCCGGTCGAGACCTGCTGGCGCCCCGCCGGCAGCTCGTCAAGGGTCGAAATGTCCAGGTCACCGTAGAGGGTCAGGGTGAGGGTCCGGGGTATCGGCGTGGCGGACATGATCAGAGTGTGGGGTGTCCCGGTCCCCCTCTCCCGCAGGGCGGAGCGCTGCATCACGCCGAACCGGTGCTGCTCGTCGGCGACGGCCAGCGCCAGCTTGGGAAGGGAAACACCTGACTGGATCAGGGCATGGGTGCCGATCACCAGGTCCAACGACCCATCGCCGGCCATCTTGGTCAACTCCCTCTTCCGGGCCGTGCGGGTACTGCCGGTGAGCAGACCCAGCGACACCACTCTGCCCATGGACTCCAGGAACACCGACACCAGGCTGTCGTCGGCTTGGACCGGGCTGCCCATGCTGCTCAACAGGGCGCTCACGGTATGAAAATGTTGCTCCGCCAGCACCTCCGTGGGCACCATGACTGCCCCCTGGTAGCCGGTGGCGGCCACCGCCAGCAGGGCGGCCAGAGCGACCACCGTCTTGCCGCTGCCCACCTCGCCCTGGAGTAACCGGTTCATCGGCGGCGTGCCCCGCTCCAGGTCGGCGATGATCTCGTCGATGCTCCGCTGCTGGGCGGTGGTTAGCCGGAAGGGCAACGACTCGATGAACCCGTCCAGGACCTCTTTTTGGGCTACGACAGGTATCCCCTGGACATCCCGCTGCTGGTGCTGCCGGCGGCGTAGGACCGCCAGCTGCAATGCAAAAAGCTCGTCGAAAGCCAAGCGGCGCCGGGCCGCCTCCCAGGAACCCAGGTTGTCAGGGTAGTGGGCCTGCCGGATGGCGTCCCGCAGGGGCATGAACCCGGTTCGATCCAACAGATCTTCCGGCAGCAGCTCGTCGACACCGTTCAGCCATTGCCCCAACACCTGCCAGGTGAGGCGTCGCAGGCTGCGACCCGATAGCCCCCCGGTCAGCGAGTAGACGGGCACCAGCCGGCCGGTGTGTATCGGCGCCTGGCCGGCATCCAGGAGTTCGTACTCCGGGGACACGAACACGAGCTGACCCCGGAAAGCCTCTACTTTGCCGCTGACGGCTATCCGCGCGTTGGGCTTCAGGGTGCGGGCCAGGTAGCGCTGTCCGAACCAGATGACCTTGATGTTCCCGGTTTCGTCGCTCAGGACCGCCTCGGTATCCTTGCGCTGGCCCTGTTGTCCCCCGATCACTTCCCGGGCATCCCAGATCGTGGCCATCAACGTATATTCCTGGCCCGGGGACAGCTCCGAAACCCTGGCGAACTTCGAGTAGTCCAGGTGGCGTCTGGGGAACAGGTAGATCAGATCGCGCACCGTTCGAACATCCAGGCGTTCCAGCCGGCCCGACAGCTTGGTGTCGACTCCCCGCAGGCGGTCGACGGGAACGTCGACGGAATGGCTTTCCGGCAGGGAAGGGGGGCCCTTGCCGGGTTTTGCCGCCCTGGCAGGCTTCGAGGAGCGGCTGGGGGCCGGGGCCGGAGGCGCAGCGCCGGGGCGTTTTGGCGGCGGGTCGGGGCGGCGGGTGGCGGCAGTCTGGCCCAGGCCCGCGTTTAGCGCGGCGCCCCACCGGCCGGCCCAGCGGCGGCGTTCCTCCGGGGACATGCCGGCGTAGGGAGTTTCCGCGACCTGCCGGAGCAGCTCAGGCCCCCTCGCTTGGGCGGCCATCGCCTCGGCCCAAATCTCGATAAACTTGTCAAGACCGCCCAGCACGGCGGTGTCGTCGAAACCCGTGGACTCTTCCATCCGCAGGATGCTCCGAAAGGGGCCCAGCCAGGAAGGAGGGGGTGGCTCTGGGGTTGCCATCAGGTGGTCGGCGCACCACCGGCGCGAATTAGGCCCACGCCCAGGGCTCCGGGACCCACGTAGGTCCCCAGAGTCGGCCCGAAGCGGGAGATAATGATGTCGTTTTGGGGCGCCAGGCCGGACAGCCTGGCCCTCAGGTCCTCGGCCCGCTCCGGCTCGGTGCTGTAGATCACCGCCAGATGCCGGAGGGGAGCCTGTTGCTCGGTCAACTCCACCAGGCGGCGAAGGGCCCGGTCCCGGTTGCGCGGGCGCTCCATCGGGTGAGCCTCGCCGTCCTGTATCGTGAGAATCGGCTTGACTCCCAGGACCGAACCCAGAAAGGCGTGGGCTTTGCCGATACGCCCGCCTCGCTGAAGATACTCCAGGGTGTCCAGAAGAAAGAAGCAGTGGGTCAAAGGTAAATCACCGCGCACCTGCTCGGCCACCTGCTGGTGGGAGGCCCCATCCGGGGCCAGTTGGGCCGCCGCCATCACCAGCAACCCCAAGGGAACGGACGCGAGCTGAGAGTCGACTATCTCGATGGACTCGCCCGCTTCAGCCCCCAATGAAGCTCTGGCCTGCTCCGCCGAATTCAGCGTGCCGCTCAGCTTTCTCGACAGGTGGATGGAAACGATCTGGTGGCCCTGAGCCAGCAGGTCCCGGTACACCGACTGGAAGTCGGCCGCCGATGGCTGGGCCGTGGTGGGCAGCCGGGGGTTCGAAACCAACTGCTCGTAAAACTGGTCGGGTAAGATGTCCACGCCGTCCCGGTAGGTAACGTCGTCGGATATGACGTAGCAGGGAACGACGGTGATGTTCCGTTGCTGGGACATCTCTGGCGGCAGGTCGGCCGCGCTGTCGGTCACTATTCGTATCGCCAATTTCACCCCCTTGGTTTACAGGCGAAATCCGGACCTCCGTGCCCCTGTGTCTCTTTGGCGAATACCGTCTCACTCCACCGAGGCCAGATAGTGATAGTGGGGCTGGCCGCCGGGAACCAGGTCCACCTGAATGCCCGGGGTCTGCGCCTCCAACTGGCGGCGCAGCTCATCGGCGCCGGCCGGAGAAGCATCCGCCCCCTGATACAAGGTGATGATCTGGTCTTCGGAGTGAACTATCCGGTCCAGAGCGGCCTTGAGGGCCGTCTCCGGGGATTCGCCCGAGGTGGCCAGCTTGCCCTCCAGGAGGCCGATGTAGCGGCCGGCCTCGACCACATTGCCGTCGACGGTGGCGGCCCGCACCGCCTGGGTCACCTCGACGGTGACCACGGTCTCCAGGGCGCGGCACATCTTCTCCAGGTTGCGTTCCAGTGGGTCCTCCGGGTTGAACGCCAGCATTGCGGCGACGCCCTGGGGCACTGTGCGAGAAGGGACCACGTGAACCCGCGGATTGGCGCCAGCCGACTGCTCCGCGGTTGCCACGACGTTGGAGTTGTTGGGAAGGACTATGGTCTCCTCGCTTCCGGAAGCGCCGGCGGCATGAAGTAACTCCTCTACGCTGGGGTTCATAGTCTGGCCGCCGTCGATGATCGCGGCGCAACCGTGGTCCCGGAACAGGTGGGCCAGACCCTCGCCTTGGGCCACGGCCACCACGGCGATGCTGCCCGGCGCCGGCGCCTTAGAGCGATGCCCGGCAATAAACTCCACGGTTTGCGCGTTCATGTTTTCGATCTTGATCTGGTGCAAGCTGCCCAGGGAGGCGCCGTAGCTGAGAGGAGGCCCGGGGTCGGCGGCATGGACGTGGACCCTGGCGTAGCGGCCATCCCCCACCACCACCGCCGAGTCGGAGACTTCCTTCCCCAACCTCTCTCGAATCTGCTCCAGGGCGAGCCCCTCTTCTTCCCGGTCACTCTCAATGAGGAACTGGATGCAGTAACCCCATTGAGCGTCCGGCATGGCGTCCAGGAAGTCGCTTTCGATTTTCGTGCCGGAGCCGGCGACCGGAACGGGCTCAACGCAAGCCTCCGCCAAAGCCCGGTCCACCAGGTCCCGGTCACGGCCTGTCAGAAAGCAGAGTATCCCTCCGATGATCGCCACGATACCCATGGCGCCGGCATCCACCACTCCCGCCTCTTTGAGCACCGGCAGCTGGGAGGGCGTCCGGTACAGGGCCGCCACGGCGGCATGAAACGCGGTGTCCCAGAGGGCCGGGGTGTCTGGGTCCTCTCCTCGGTCCAGCTCTTCTTGCACCGCTATGGCCGTGGACCGGATGACGGTGAGCATGGTGCCCTCCACGGGATGGCCCACCGACCGGTAGGCGGCGTCCGCGGCCAGGTTCAAGGCTTGGGCCAGGCCGGGCCCGTCGCAGACCTCTTCACCGATGAGCGCCTCGGCGAATCCCCGGTAGAACTGGGATAGGATCACGCCGCTGTTGCCCCGAGCCCCCCAGAACGCGCCGTCGGCCAAGCCGGCCGTTACCTCGGCCGCCGATGCATCGGAGCTATCGGGACACCGCTCCATCGCCGAGCGCATCGTCAAGAGCATGTTGGTGCCGGTGTCGCCGTCGGGCACCGGAAAGACGTTCAGGGCGTTGATGGCGTCCCGGTAGTGCTCCAGACAGCGGGTCGCCGCGTCGAATGCCTGCCTGAAGTCGTTACCCCGGAGAACCGTCATGAAAAGGACCACCTGCCCGTTCCTAGGTCACACGTCGCAGCCCATTATACCTTACGGCTCCACCGTCCCCTGTCACGAGACGGCACGTGGTGAGACCGCCGGCGGGCCCGGTTCTTTCCGGTCAACACCAACCCGCGCCGTTGCACCCGGGGCATTCAGGGCCTTCAGGTAAGCCGTCTCCCTTCGCGAGGGTCACACTTTCTTGGTCGTTAAGTGGTATCATTCACTCCGGTCCACACGAAATCTTCTTGACAGTGCGAGGGCCCTGTCTTACCATGGAATGTCGGGGGCACAAATGGAATACGCAATCTTTAAGACCGGGGGAAAACAGTACCGTGTCAAGCCCGGTGACACACTGGACGTGGAACTGCTTACCCAGGAAGTAAACGGGGTAGCTGAATTCGGCGAGGTTCTCGCGGTTTCCGACGGCGGCGAGGTGACTTTCGGGTTTCCATTCATACCCGGCGCCAGGGTACTGGCCCAGGTTCAGTCGCACTACAAGGACCGGAAGATAATCGTCTACAAGTACAAGGCGAAGACTCGTTACCGGCGCAAGAAGAGCCATCGTCAGACCTACACTCGTTTGCTGATTCAGGATATCCAGCTTAAAGCCGCAACCGCTTCGGCGGCTCGGAAACGAAGCAGGAAGAAACCCGCGGCGGCAAGCAAGGATAAGGAGTGACGAGTAATGGCTCATAAGAAAGCCGGCGGCAGCAGTTCAAACGGTCGTGATAGCAACGCCAAACGCCTTGGAGTCAAGCGGTACGGGGGCGAGCGGGTTACCAGCGGCTGCATCATCGTCCGGCAGCGGGGCACTAGGATTCACCCAGGGACCAACGTTGGGCTGGGCCGAGATTTCACCCTGTTCGCCAAGTCGGACGGCCTGGTCACATTCGAGTGGGCGGCCAAGGGCAGACGGCGAGTCAGCGTGTACCCGGCGCCGGAGTCTTCCCCGGCTGCCGCCTGAAGGCAGTCCTCCGTGCCCTTCTGGGGCGCTTCTCCGATGAATCGCTAAACAAGAAGAAATGGATAACCTACAGTTATGAAAGCCAACATTCATCCCCAATTCTCCCGGTCCGTGGTAACGTGCTCTTGCGGCAACGTGTTCAATACCGGGGGCACCAAACCAACCGTCAGGATCGAAGTCTGCAGCAAGTGTCATCCGTTCTACACCGGCGAGCAGCGGATCGTGGACACCCAGGGCCGCATCGAGCGGCTGCGGCGTCGCTTTAACTTGGAGTAGGCTGAACAACTGTGAGCCGCGGGCCTCTGGCCTCGGCTCACAGTTGTGGAAGACGCCTTCGAGGGTGCGGCCGTTGCGGGTGCCTCGGAATCTCTTGGATTCGAGCCACCCCACAGACGTGAGCTAGGCCAAACGGCCGCATGTTCCTCCCAAAGTCTTGCGGGTCCTACAGAACGTAGGACCCGCGTCGCGTGAGCAATCAAGGAGGAGGCGGTGCCCGAAGTACCCAGGTTCTCTTACGGCGGCCAGGCCGTTATCGAAGGCGTGATGATCCGAGGCCGGAGTCACTACAGCCTCGCGGTCCGCCGCCAAGACGGCACCATCAATCACCAGTCCCAGCGGCTGAGTGAAATCTTTACCGGGCGGGCGCGGCGGGTTCCTCTGGTGCGAGGCGTGGTGGCCCTGCTCGAAACCCTAGTGCTCGGGTCCCGGGCTCTCCACCTGTCGGCCAACATGGCGATACAAAGCCAAGATTCCGGCGACGCGGAGGAGATTCCCGGCTGGATGCTGGGTGCGACCCTGGCGGTAGCCCTCGTCTTTGGCATCGGGTTCTTCTTCCTTCTGCCCCAGCTGATCGTCTGGCTGCTGGACTCCGCGATCCCTTCGACCCTTCTCCGCGAAATCATTGATGGCGCGCTTCGTCTGGCCTTTCTGCTGGCCTATATCTGGGGGATCAGCCTAATCCGCGATGTCAAACGGGTGTTCGCCTACCATGGGGCGGAGCACATGGCGGTACATGCCTACGAAGCCGGTCTGACCCTCGACGTGGCCAACGTGCGAAAGTTCGGCATGCCCCATCCCCGCTGCGGTACCGCCTTCCTGCTGACCGTGATGCTCGTTTCGGTTGTCGTTTTTGCCGCCTTTGCTGGCCTGTCGGTGGAGTGGCGGATTCTTTCCAGGATCGTGCTGATCCCGGTGATCGCCTCCGTGAGCTACGAGATCATCCGGTTTAGCGGCGCCCACCAAGATTCGTGGATCGGGCATCTGCTGGCGCGCCCCGGCCTCCTCCTCCAGCGTCTCACCACCCGCGTGCCTGACGACAGCCAAATCGAAGTCGCCATCTGCGCCATGGAAACGGCCATGGCCGCCGATGCCGGGCGGGAGTACACCCTGGCCTACGGCCAAGCGACGGCCGGGCAAGCCATCCCGGCGCCGGTGGATGAGGAAACCCGTTGAACCGCGGCGGCAGGTGCCGGTAGACTCTTAACGGTAGAGTCTTTAGAAGTTACCGTCCAGGCTCAGCAGCCGTCGAGCGCCATCGTCGGGATCGAGAAAATGGAAGCCGGCCTGGCCCGACACGTACCGGTCAATCGCGGAGTCCCCGATATGATAGTATTCCTCAGCCTGAAACCGTGCCTTTAGGTCGGCCAGTTTCTGCTTCAATACGGTAAATGCCACGACAATTCCGTGCTCTTTCCAGATCCTCTCCTGGTTGCTGATGGTGCGGTCGGAGCAGCTGCCGATCAGGTAGCCGGCGCTCTGGGCATTTCGCACCATGTCCATCGTAACGGCGCCCGGCGGGTCGCCCACTTCCAGGGTGCCGTCAATGTCAAAGCTGATGAGTTTCGCCAAATAAGTGCCTCGCTCTAAGTTTGATACCGCCACAGTTGACCCTGTGGCGCTTCCCCGGATAGCTTGAACTGGGGCAGGAAGAAACCATCCTCCCCTTCCATGAAAACCACTTCCACCCGGCTGCCGATGGCCACGTTCTCCTCTTTCTCCGGGCTCAGGTGCTCGTCCAAAAGGTTTGCGGTGATGCGCAGCCCGTCTCCGGGGTTGGGCTTCCCGCTCTGCTCGTCCAGCTCCACCAGCACGATGGGAAAGGGGGCCCAGTCCCGGAACCCCGGGAGCACGGTATGGGCCACGACCTGGTAGCTGTAGATGGTTCCCTTTCCGCTCACCTGGCGCCATTCCCACTTTAGAGAGGTGCACCAGGGGCAGCCGGGCCCCGGCTCGCCCCGGAGCAGGCCGCAGTCCACGCACCGTTTCACCACCAGGCGTTGGTCCCTGGCGGCTTCGAAGTACCCCTTGTACTCGGTGTCATCGTCGGAAATGCTGATTCGTTGCCCGCGATATTCGTACACCGGCATTGGTCTACCTCCGCATGATGAGGGCGCTGCCGACGGCCGGAGTGCCCCAACCCATATTCATGCTGATCTCGGCGTCCTTCACCTGGCGGCATTTGCCTTCGGAGTAGTCGTAGGTGTGTACTCCGTCCTGACTCTGGAGGCAGTAGTCGTCCACCGTTCCCCGGAGTTGGCGGACGTTCTCAATGACCATGTTCATCCCGTGGGTGTATCCCTCGCAAAGGTGGCCGCCGCTGGTGTTGTTGGGCCGCTTGCCGCCCAAGTTGATGACGCCGCTGGAAACGAACTCGCCACCCTCTCCCTTCTTGCACCAGCCGTAGTCCTCGAACTGAAGCAAGGCGGTGTAGGTGAAGGCGTCGTAGCAGCCGGTCACGTCCACGTCGTCGTGGGTGATCCCGGCCAGCTCGAAGACCCGGGGGCCGACGTAGTAGCCCGCCACTCTGCTGATGGGGCCGTGCTGGTAATGGAAGTCGCCTCCCGGCTTGGTGCCCCGGCCCTGAACGCCCAGGATGTGAACAGGCCGCTTGCGGAGGTCCTTGGCCCGGTCCGCCGACGTGACGATGATGCAGGTGGCGTTGTCGGTCTCCAGGCAGCAGTCCAGCAGGTGGGCGCAGGGCCGGATGATCCAGCGGGAGTTGAGCACGTCTTCGACGGTCACCCGCTGCTTCATGATCGCCTTGGGGTTGTTGCTGGCGTGGTTGCTGTGGGCCGCCTTGATGTGGGCCAGTTGCTCGCCGGTAATGCCGTACTCCATCATGTGCCGGACGAAGGTAAAGCCGAAACGCTGGACCGGGCTGATCATGCCGTAGGGGCGGATCTCGACGTCGGACCCGCTGACCGGTGCCGCCGCCCGTGACCCGGTGCCGCCGACGCGGACTTGGGAGTAGCCGTTCATCGACCGGAAGATGGCCACGGTCTGGCACATCCCCACCTCGATGGCGCCCATGGCCAGGCCGATCAGCGCCTCGGAGCTGGAGCCGCCGCCCGAGCAATCCATGTAGAAGTTGAGGCGAAGCCCCAGGTCGTACATCACCGAGGTGCTGGGGATCGAGTCCCCGCTGTGGTAGCTCAGCATCCCGTCAACGTCCTGGGGCGAGAGCCCGGCGTCGTTCATGGCGTTGCGGATGGCTTCCGTGGCCATGGCCCGCGTGGTGCGCCCTGAGCCGCGGCTGTACTCGGTCTCGCCGACGCCGACGATGCAGTACTTGCGTCTCATATCGCTCAACGAATCCCCTCCTCAGCTCCCAGTTCCTCACCTGCCGCCGGTACATGGACAGCTTGGCCTTGGTTAACCGGGCGGCACGTATCTACCGCAATGTCGCGATTCTCGACCCCGGTTCGCCTGCGCCGGGTTTTGCTTTCCTGGTAAGTGAGCTAGATTCCCCATGACCCGAGCAGCCGGATTGGAGAACTCGGTCCGTTGTCAAAGCCACACCGGCTAAATCACGTTCCACCGGGGGTGGTGAGCCGCCTCGGCCTTGAGGTGGTCGACGATCCAGTCCCGCACCGGCTCCGCCAGGTAGAAAGTGGGCCGCAGCAAATCTCCTTCATCGGAGATCAGTCCCTCTTCCTGGGCCTGGGCTGCTATCAGGGAGCCGGGCAGCATGCGGACCCCAACCCTCAGGTTGGCGACCGCCGGGTTAACGGACCGCAAAAAAGCCAACTTCTCCTCCACGGTTTCTCGGGTCTCTCCTGGTTCGCCGAAAATCTGGGCCATGGTGTAGTGAAGGTTCCCTTCCTCGCAGGTGTGGCAGACTTCCCGAAGGAGGTTCAGGTGCTTGCCCATTGCGGCCCCTTCGTGGCTGTCGCCGCCGGTCCCTCCCATGACCACCAGGGCGCAACCAGCCTGTTTCATCAGACCTATCAACTCCGAATCGCAGGTGTGAGGGGCAAAGCCCGTGTTCCAGTGGAGCTTCAGGCCGGCCTCGATGAGGGCATGGCAGAAAGATTTGGCGTGGGCCAAGGGGAGGTTGAACCCGTTGTCGATGAAGAAAATCTTGCGCAGCCCCAGGCGTTGCTCCAGATCTTTGACTTCCGCCACCACTTCGCTGATGGGTCGGATAACCCGCCAGGCGCCCTTCTCCTGGGCCGCCGGGGTGCCTGCGGAATTGTAATGGCCCAGCTTGGTCAGCACCCCGATGCCAAACCCGGCTTGGCGGTACTTGGCCAGGTCCAGGTCTTCTAGGCGCGGGGGCTTGCTGAAACCGGAAGAGGAGCGCACGCCGTTGAAGGTGATCTCTCCGTTTTCCCGGTAGACCAGGCCGGGCAGGTCCTGGTAGGCTTCCGAGGCCTCCAGCCGGCCGGCCAACTCGGCGAAAGTCTCCCCGGCGTCGCCGACGATGCCCAGGTCCGGCTCAATGAAAGCGAAGCACTCCTTGGGCAGCACGCTGAATGCTGGGCCGCCGCAGATAATCGTCGCCTGGGTGACGGTCCGAATCCGTTCGGTGACCTCTTTGGCCACCGGCAGAATCCATTGGGGGTCCAGATAGCTTCCGTTGTCCAGGTTGCGAATCGAGAGCCCCACCACGTCAGGCTGGAACTCTTTCACCGTGGCCTCCACGTCGGCCAGATAGTTGTCGGAGAACATCAGGTCCAGCACCCTGGTGGAATGGCGGTCGGGGTCCAGGTGGCCGGCCACGTACGCCAGGCCGATGGGAAGTGGTTTCGCTTCCAGGCGGCTCATATACCGGCCGTGCCGGTTGGTTGCGATCAGCAGGACTCGCATATCCCTCACCGATTAGAGGCTGGAGCCAAAACGCCATCATTATCGCCGATGGTTGGATATTTGACAAACGGGGCGCGTGCCCCTCACCCTCGTTCCCTCTCCCTCGGGAGAGGGATGCCCTGGCGCAGCCGGGGCTGGGTGAGGGCCGCGTGCCTGCCAGCCGGCCGAGCTAAGAAACCCTGCCCCGGGCCCACGGAATTGTTGACATCCGGCAATGCCGGGCTTACAGTGTCACTTGCCCGCTTCGAGCGCCCAGGGCGATGCCGCCAGTCTCGATTGCACTCTCTCGTGGCTTCTCATGCGGGAGTCCCCGGTCCCATAAACAGAATCCAGTTCCAGCGCCGCTTAGCCTGCTTCCCGGATCTTGGGCGCTTGAGACCCAGCAACGGAAGAGCGAGAGAGCGTTAAAGGGTATCCGGCGAGCAACAGAGTAGGGCGCTATTCACCTGAGCCGTGGAGCGCGATGAGTGATGTTTCCCAAGAGCGAGAGGCGAAGGCTGAGCCCGAGGCGATGGGAAAGCCCCGCCCCCTGAACGGCATTAGGGTCATTGACTTTACCTGGGTCCGGGCCGGCCCCTGGGCAACCCGGTGGCTTGCCTCCATGGGCGCGGACGTGATCAAGGTCGAGTGGCCCAAGAACCTGGACATCCTGCGCCAAAACCGTTTCACCGTCCCCCGCGGGGTCGAACCCGGCCCCAACTCCACCGGCCAGTTCGCCGATACCAACGTCAACAAACGCGGCATCACCATCAACGTGCGCTCCCCCAAGGGACTGGAGTTGATCCAGCGCCTCATCTCCGTCTCCGACATCGTGATAGAGAATTTTAGCTCCCGGATCATGCAGCGATTTGGCCTGGGCTACGAGGAATTGAAGAAGCTCAAACCGGATATTGTCTACGTGTCCATGGCCGGCTTCGGCCAGACGGGCCCGCAGCACGGTTACGGCACCATGGGACCCTCGGCCCAAGCACTCTCGGGTTTGACCTTTCTCTCCGGGCTGCCCGGCAAGCCGCCGGCGGGTTGGGGCTGGTCCTACCTCGACGATACGGGCGGCATGTACGGCGCCATGTGCGCCCTCACCGCCCTGAGGCACCGCAACGCCACGGGCCAGGGCCAGCACGTGGACCTGGCTCAGATGATAGTCGGGGTTACCCTGACCGGGTCCGCCTTCCTGGACCGCACGGTTAACGGCCGAGAATCCAGACGGAAAGGGTATCCTCCCGGCAACCGGACCGTCTGGCCGGGCGCGTCTAGCGTCAACAACTACCGCGGCCCCACCGTGGCGCCCCACAACGCCTACCGCACCAAGGGTGGCGGCTACAACGACTGGTGCGCTATCGTTTGCGGCTCCGACCAGGAATGGCAGAGCCTGGTCCGGGTGATGGGTAGTCCCGGCTGGGCCACCGATGCGAAGCTTGACGAATTACCGGGGCGCATCGAACACCAGGAAGAGATGGACCAGGCCATCGAGAGGTGGACCCAAACCCTTGAGAAGTACGAGCTGATGGAAAAATGCCAGGCGGCGGGGGTCCGGGCCATGCCGGTGCAAAGCTCCGAAGACCGGGTGGAGCATGACCCCCAGCTTCGGGCTCGCCACGCTTACACGAAGATGGACCACCCTACCCTGGGACCCTGGAAATTTCAGAACGCCCCCTTCGACCTCTCCAAGTCACCGGCGGAAGTGTTCCGCCCGCCGCCGCTTATCGGCCAGCACAACCGGGAAGTATTCGAAGGGTTGCTGGGGCTCTCCCTCGAGGAAGTGCGGGAGGCCTACGACGACGGCACCTTCTGGCCCTCGGATATGCCAACGTACCCCTATGTTCAGAAGGCACTGCGGTGACCGGCGGTACTCAGGCGGACCCCGGCGTCACTGCTGCCGGCCCCCTTTCCGGCTTGCGGGTGCTGGAGTTGGCCGACGAGAAGGGTCAGTT
The DNA here is from genome assembly GCA_030740155.1 of Dehalococcoidia bacterium. Classification (GTDB taxonomy): domain Bacteria; phylum Chloroflexota; class Dehalococcoidia; order Lucifugimonadales; family UBA3495; genus CAJWBT01. The sequence goes on from JASLXV010000025.1 coordinate 24,042, forward strand.
CTGCGGCAAGCTGATGGCCGACCTGGGGGCAGACGTGATCAAGGTCGAGCCTCCCGGCGGGCAGCACACCCGGTCGGTCGGTCCCTTCCTGGACGACATACCGCACCGGGAGCGCAGTCTCTCCTTCTGGCACTACAACACCTCCAAACGGGGCATCACCCTGGACCTGGAAAGCCCCGGCGGCAGGAGCATTTTCCGCCGCTTGGTTCCCAGCATTGACATAATACTGGAGACGCATCCGCCGGGGTACCTTCCATCTTTGGGGCTCGGCTACGATGAGTTGGCATCCCTGAACCCCGGCCTCATCATGTGCTCCCTGACGCCCTTTGGGCAGGTGGGGCCGTGGCGGGACTACGCCACCTCCGACTTGCTCCACCTGGCGGCGGGAGGCCAGATGGCGTCTTGTGGTTATGACCAGGAGGACGTGGCCGACGCTCCTCCCCTCGGGCCGGGAGGCGGCAACGCCTGGCACATCGCCAGCCACTACGCCTACATGGGTATCCTGGCGGCCCTCTACTACCGGGACATGTCCGGAGAAGGGCAGTATATCGACGCGTCGGTCCACGAGGCCTGCGCCTTGACCACCGAGGGAGCTATCGCCATCTACATCTCCACCGGCGAGGTGGTGCAGCGTCACACGGGGCGGGCCGCGGCGCCCGGTAAAACGCCCGCCACCCAGTTGCCGACGGGAGACGGGGGATGGGTCAACACCACCCGCTCGGGGAGTACGCCGCCCCGGCTGCGCCAGATGGCAGAGTGGATGGACGGCTATGGCCTGGCTCAGGACCTGCTGGACGAGACGTACAGGACCGTCCAGGGAATCGAGGACAACGCCGCCCATGTCAGCCAGGTGACGGCTGAGTTCTTCGCTCAACTCACTCAGGAGGAGCTGTGGCATGGGGGGCAGCAGCGAGACCTGCCCTGGGGCGCGATTCGGACCATGGACGAGATCGTGGACGACCCCCACCTGGCGGACCGGGGGTTTTTCGTGGACGTGGAGCACCCGGAGCTAGAGCGGAGCTTCGTCTACCCAGGTTCGGCGGCCATCTACAACGGATCGCCCTGGCGAATCTCGCGCCGGGCGCCGCTGATCGGTGAACATAACCTGGAGGTCCTTTGCGGCGAACTGGGTATGAGCCGGGAGGAGTTGACGCTGCTGGCTGAATCGGGAATAATCTAGGCGTCGAGAGGCCGGGTCAATCGGCGGGTCGACAGCACCTTTCCAAACTCGTCGAAGGAGTTACCGCGAGCCGGTGAACGGTCTTCGTCACGGCGGCTGGGCTGGCCAGTCCAGCGGGCCGGCCATGGGGCGCCCCGGAATTGGGGTTGGCCCACCGAAGAACGGGTTTCGCTGGAGCGCGGCCTTTGAGATAGTTACTAATCAACAAGGAGGTGTCCTTTTATGAGCTTGAGAGCCAAAGCAGCCATAGTGGGCTTCGGCGAGGTGCCTACCCGGAGGACCTATCCGGGCAGATCCACCAACTCCCTTCTAGCCGAGTCGATCCGAATGGCAATAGCCGACGCCGGGCTGGTCAAGGGGCAGATCGACGGTCTGATCACCCGGGGGACCGACGTCAGTGAGGTGGACCTGGCCGAGTACATGGGTCTGCCGGTGGAATTTTGCATGGGCATTACCCAGCACGGCGCCAGCGGCGCCCACGCGGTGGCCATGGCCGCGTCGGCCGTCGCCTCCGGGCTGGCCAACACCATCGTGTGTGTTTTCGGCGGCACCAGGGACCCAGACCTGGGCGGGTTGGCCCCAGGATCCTACCATTCAGCGCCGGCGGCTACCAAGACCAGCGAGTGGGAGACTCCCTTCGGGATGGCTCCCGGCGCCTGCACGGGCTACGGCCTGATGATGCGGCGCCACATGTACGAGTTTGGCACCACGGCGGAGCAGTTTGCCCAAATGGCGGTGAACCAGCGCTTCAACGCGCTGAAAAACCCCAACGCGGCCTTCGCCGGGCAGGCTATCACGGTGCAGGATGTCCTCAACTCCAGATTCGTCAACGACCCGCTGCACCTGTTCGAGTGCGTCATGCCCTGTGCTGGAGCGGCGGCCTGTATCGTCACCTCGGCCGAGCGGGCCAGGTCGCTGCCCAATCCCCCGGTTTACATTCTGGGGGCGGCGGCGAGCGCCAGCGACCACGACCTGATCTGGCAGGCAGAAAGGATTACCACCACTTCGGTGGCCCTCTCCTCTCGGCGCGCCTTCGAAATGGCGGGATACGGCCCCAAGGATATTGAGTTCGCCGAATTCTATGATTGATACACGATCCTTGAGGCCGTGTGCCTCGAAGACGCGGGCTTTTGTGAAAAGGGGGAAATCGGTCCCTTCTTTGAGTCGGTGGATACAACGTACAAAGGGAGCTTCCCCATCAATACCGACGGCGGCCAGCTATCTGCCGGACAACCGGTGGGAGGCGGCGGAGGCTTCAGGCACGTCATCGAGTCTGTCCGCCAGCTGATGGGCCGGGGTGACGAGAGGCAGGTGGCCAAGCACGACCTCTCCATGGTGAATGGTTGAGGCGGCACCGCGAGCGTGATGTGCACGCTCATACTCGGCACTGAAGCTGCGAAGTAGGGAAGCTGAAAATGACTACAGAATACAAAAAACCTCTACCGAGGCCAATCCACGCGAAGCTCACCGCACCGTTCTGGGAGGGAGCCAAGCGGCATGAACTGATGATGCCCCGCTGCACCAATTGCGACAAGTTCCACTTCTATCCCAGGGAGGAATGTCCCCGGTGTTTCTCCCAGAAGATCGAATGGGCGAAGGTCAGCGGCCGGGGCAGGCTGCACTCGTACACCATCATCCACCAGACGGCCCAGCGTGTCTTCCAAGACGATGCTCCCCACGTGTATGCCATTGTCCAGCTGGATGAAGGCCCCAGGATGATCTCCAACGTGGTGGATTCCAACATGAAGCCCATGCTGGAGGGGCTGGAGATGGACATGCCGGTGGTGGCGGTGTACGACGACGTCACTCCTGAAGTCACCCTCGTCAAGTTCGTAAAGGCCTAGGCCCTAGCCCAGTACTTGAATCGAAAATTGCCGTCATGAACACCCTTTAACCGTGAGCTTGCCGAAGGGCGCGAGGTCGGTGGTTCGACAAGCTCACCACGAACGGTGCTTGTAACGCCGATTATCGAAAGTAAGTCTGGTTACCCGTGGCCGTGGTACGGCGGGCTGGACCTGAGGTTAACTGAACAGGTCCGGCTTCGTCGCGGCTCGGCTTCGAGCGCCGGGGTCTGGGTTGGAGCACGTCCCGGGTCGCTGGCCGACAAGTTGCTGGAAGTTCCCCCTGATGCCCCTTCGCGATAAAAGGGTGAAGGGGGATTTCTGCCCGGTAACCTGTTGTTTTCGCGATACGGGAGCTAGGCCCGGGCGTCAACTATCCAATACCGGAGCCCCATTAGAAGGAGATTATCATGCCCTACGATGAACTTGCGGGACTGCTGGAGAGGCGGCTGCAACTGCAGTTTCAGCCCATTGCCATGACCTTTGTGCAGGAGCAGCCCCCGGAGATACCCAGAACGGGGATGGTGCTACCGTCTAGCTGTTCCTTCTGGCGGCAGGCGGAAACCGAGGTTTTCTTTGCCGCGGCAGAGGACCACTACCGCTGTCCCCTGGGCGCCATGGTCATGGGGTTTCCCTTGCCCGAGCAGCAGATGAAGGAGCTGATGGAAGAGGTGGGGCAGATGTGCGCCGCTTCCTATGTCCGGGAAGAGGAGGTGGAGCACGTTCCCAAGAACGAAAATCCTTCCGCCGGCATCGTCTACGGGCCTTTGGGGCGCTTCCCTCTGGAGCCCGACGCCGTCCTCCTCTGGCTCACACCGCAGCAGGCAATGGTCATGAACGAGGCCTGTGGACTCACTAACTGGGCCGAGCAAGCCGATGGTGTGTTTGGCCGCCCCGGCTGTTCCGCCATTCCCCTAGCCCTGTCCAAGGGGAAGCCCTCCCAATCCTGGGGGTGTGTTGGTATGCGCCTCAACACCGACATCCCCGGCGAGGTGTTCCTCATGGCGATTCCCGGGACCCGGCTGCAGAGCCTGGAAGTGGACCTGATATTCACCACGGAAGTGCACCAGAGGATGAAGGATTACTACTTGGCCCGGACCGGGTAGGGCGGCTTATCCAGGATAGCTCGATCCCAAGTGGGGCCGTGGCGGATGCCGGCGGACTGATGCCCCGCAGAGTTGGCGAGGTGGTGGCTACCGCGTCCACATCCTTTGTTGCCCAGTGTTATCGGCTAGACGGCGCGCCGCCTCTGGGAAGCTTCGTCCGGACCGGCTCCTCCTGGGTCTACGGGGTTGTCTGCCGGGTTAGCACCGAGCCTCTGGACCCCAGCCGCCCGGTGCTGGCCCGGGGGGAGAGCGCCTCCTCCGAGGAGGAGGTGTTTCGCGACAATCCTCAGCTGGCCAGGCTGCTGACCACCCGGTTCGACGCACTCATCGCCGGACACCGGACGGGGGATGAGTGCCGGCATTTCCTGCCGCCCCTGCCGCCTCCGGTCCACTCATTCGTCTACGCCTGCTCCCCCGCCGAAACGGCCCAGTTCACCAACCGGCTGGATTTCATCCACTTGCTGCTCAACTCCGGAATACCCGTCGTCGACGAGGTCGTCGGGGCTTGTTTGCGGGCCGCCGCTGGGGCCCAGCCGGACGGGGCAGGGTTCCTGGTCCGTGCCGGCAGGGCTTTGGCCTCCAAGTTGGCGGGCGACGTTCCCAGACTGAACTCGATTTTGCGGAGGGTGGCGCCGTGACCGGCGGCTCCCAGGGCAGGTTTCTGGGGGTGGTGGTGGATGGGTCCCTGGCCCACGGTGTCGAGGTCCGGCTGGACGCGGGCACCTCGGTCGAGGAGGTCAAGGCCGGCGCCTTCGTCACCATTCAGGGGAGCGGCCATCGATTTTTCGGCGTGGTCACCGACATCGCCCTGGGCAGCACCGATCCCCGGCTGAAACACGCGCCGCCCGGCATGGACGACCCATTCATCACCCAGGTGTTGCAGGGCACCGTGGCCTATGGCACGGTATCCGTCCTGCCCAACCTGGTCATGCCGGTAGCCCTGGGCGACGCCGTGGAGACCCCGGTGGCGGCCAAGACCATCCCTCCCCACTTCGCCCGGACCCACGCGGCCTCGGAGCGGGACGTGGCTGCGGTTTTCGGCAACGAGGACGAGCGCCACTTCTGGATCGGGAACCCCCTGGATATGGAAGCCAAGGTCTGCCTGGACTTGGACGAGTTGGTGAAGCGGTCCATCGGTGTGTTCGGCAAGAGCGGAACCGGCAAGACGTTCCTGACCCGGTTGCTCCTGGTCGGCATACTGCAGGGGGGCCAGGCCTCTTCCCTCATATTCGACATGCACAGCGAGTACGGCTGGGGCGCCCACGATTCCGACGGCAAGAGGTTCGCCAAGGGCCTGAAGCAATTGTTCCCGTCCCGGTTGTCGACCTTCACCCTGGACGAGGAGAGTTCCCGGCGGCGCGGCTCTTCAACCGACGACGTGGTCAGGATCGGCTATGGAGACATCGAGCCGGAGGATGTGGAGATGCTGCGGGAGACCCTGAACATGTCGGAGGTGGCTGCCTCCGCCGCTTTCAACTTGCAGCAGAAATTCGGCCAGCGGCATTGGATGAGCCAGTTCCTGAACATGGAAGGACGGGATGCGATCTTCGATCTGGCGGCTCAAATCCAGGTGCAGCCCCATGCCCTCGGTGCGCTGTACAACCGGCTGACCCGGCTCAAGCGGTTCGAGTTCCTGGCGGAAAAATCCGAGCGCAACGCGGCGGACCGAATCATCGAGCACCTGGAGCGCGGCCAGCACGTGGTCTTGGAGTTCGGGCGGTACGGCCGCAACCTGACCGCCTACATGCTGGTCACGAACCTGCTGTCCCGGCGTATCCACGGCCGGTACGTGGAGCGGAAGGAGCAGGCGGAAGGCGGGCAGGGCCGCGATCCCAGGCCCCTGGTCATCGTCATCGAGGAGGCCCACAAGTTCCTCAGCCCGGCCATCGCGCCCCAGACCATCTTCGGGACCATCGCCCGGGAGATGAGGAAGTACAATGTAACCCTGATGGTCATCGACCAGCGGCCCAGCGGCATCGACTCAGAGGTCATGAGCCAGTTGGGGACCCGGCTGACCTGCCTGCTGGACAACGAGCGTGACATCGAGGCGGTGCTGTCGGGGACACCCGGCGGCCGCCAGCTAAGGGGAGTGCTGGCCCGGCTGGAGTCCAAACAGCAGGCGCTGATCTTCGGCCATGCATTACCCATGCCGGTGGTCATCCATACCAGGGAGTACGGCTCTCTGGAGTCCTACGCCCAACTGGTCAAACGAGCGCCGGGACGCCAGCCCCATCAAGGGACGGAAACCCCAGAGGAGCGGCTGGAGCGGGAGATAGCCGAGCTGTTCTGAGCTACGGCAGGTCCCCACCGCCGACCATTCCTTCCTGCCCCTCCGCCTCCGAAACCCACCGGCCCATCCACGACTTCTCAATCCCTGCGACGAGCCAATACCTCTCAGTCCCCCTTTGGTAAAGGGGGATTAGGGGGATTTCGACCCGCCAATGCCCCAGATAGGCTCCGATCCTCGCCCTCGTGATAGCCCAGCGGCTCCGATTTTGACATCTCACGGCGCATGGCTATAATTGCGTGGTGCGCCAAGGGCTTCGTTCGGCGAGTTCCCGGTAGGTCTGGCCTGTTTGAGAAAAAGTTCTGAGGAGGACGGGCCGGGACCCGCTCCAACGCCACTGGTGAACGAAGCAATGGGCCGCAGAAATAAAACAAGAGGTGTGGAATGGCCACGACTAAAATTGCTCTCCTGGCGGTAGCCAAGAAGCGGGCGGAGTACATCATAAGCCAGGCGCCACCGGGCTGGGAAGTGACCTTCGTGGACAATAGAATGTCCGCCGAGGAGAAAATCCCACTGTGCAAGGACGCCAACGCAATCATCGTCTTCCCCACCGACGTATCGGTGGACCTGCTCAAGCATTGCCCCAACGTGAAGCTGATACAGACCCTAAGCGCCGGGTACGACCGGCTGGACATGGAGGCCATCGGCGAGATGGGTGTCCCCGTGGCCAACAACGGCGGCGCCAACGCCATCGCCGTGTCCGAGCACACCATCGGCCTGATGATCTCCGTGGGCAAACGGCTGATGACCCAGTGGGACACGGCAACACACCGGAAGAAGTGGCGGGACAGCCTGGAGCCGCTGGAGTTGTCCGAGATTACCGACAAGACGGTGGGTATCATCGGCCTGGGCCGCATCGGAAAGAACGTGGCCAAACGGCTGACGGGCTTCGACACCCGGACCATCTATTACGATGTCGTGGAGATCCCCGAGGACGTGCAAAAGGACCTCAAGGCCGAGCCCGTCTCCCTTGACTACCTGCTGCGGGAGTCGGACATCGTCACGCTTCACGTCCCCCTGAGCCGCCAGACCCGGGCCATGATCTCCGACCATGAGTTGGAGATCATGAAGCCGAGCGCGCTGTTGATCAACGCCTGCCGCGGCCCCGTAGTGGACGAAAAGGCCCTATACCGGGCGCTGACCAGCGGGCAAATCTTCGCGGCCGGCCTTGACGTGCTCGAAAAGGAGCCCACCCCCGAGGACAACCCGTTGTTCGGCTTGGACAACGTGGTGATTACCCCTCACATGGCGGGCAGCAGCGAGGAGACCAACGAGCGGGCATCCGCCTTCGCCTACGCCAACATCGGCCGCGCAATTGCGGGCGAGGAGTTGGAATCGCTGGTGTTCCCCGAGTAGAGGGAAACTGAGAACGGTGGGGTCGGCGTCTCACGGAACCATGTCTCGTTGAAGGCCGCCTCCCGTCCCTATCCCCCGATGACCTCCGTCGCCCGCTGGGTGGCGGACCAGGGAGACAGCCAGGAGGAGTGGCTTCCATCCCCTCCGGCCACCACCACCAGGTAGTGGTCAGGCGTAGCCGCCAGCGGCACCAGGAAGCCCTCGTCCTGGTCCTCGAACTCATCCGGCCAGGACCGGCCCCCAAAGTGGTACCGGTTCCTCAACCGGCCCGCGGGTATCCGGACGTGCTCGAAGAGATGGTTGATTACGTCGGCCCTGCTGAACCCGGAGGCGGCGATTTGCGCGGCGTGCTCCGGCCCCAGCACCACGACGGTGGTGGGTTGCCGCGCCTGAAAGTAGTAGCCGGATATGCCGCCGGCGGTCATCGAGCCGACCAGGGTCTCTAGCACGCCCTCGCCGGTTTCCACGGTCCCTTCCACCATGGTATGGATGCCCCTGGCGGCCACCACGGTGACGGTGCTGACCTCGGGCGGATAGCCCATTGCCACGTGTAGCGGCTCCCAGGGGTTGCGCTCCTGGTTCTCGGTGAAGCACATGGTGTACTTGCCAGGCCAGCCGTGGGTAGACTTCTCCATTGTTTCGGCGGTGGCCCCTCCGAGGTTTCGCATGGTCAGGCGAAGGGCCCGGCCGATGGTGGCGTTGGCCCGGTGGCCCGAGCCGAAGACGGCGGTGCCGCCGTGGATCCCCAGCTTCTGGGCAATGGGGCCGCTGACGATCACCGCCGGGGCCGCTCCCCCGGTAGTGGTGGTGATGGACCCCGCGTTGAACTGGGGCTGGAGCACGGCTTTCACCGCAGCCAGCACCACCGGGAAGTAGTCGGGCTTGCTGCCGGCCATCACGGCGTTGATGGCCACCTTCTCCACGGTGACCATGCCGTTCAGCGGCGGTATCCGGCCCAGCACCTGCTTTCCGGGCAGCGGGCACGCCTCCAGCATTTCCAGCACCAGGTCCTCGGTGGGTGGAATGACCGGCAGACCATCGGTCCAGCCTTTGTCGTAGAAGTAGTCGTTGATCTGGCTGACCGAGCCCTCCACCTGCAAGCGGGTGGACTCCTGGCCCAACTCCGGCGCACCGGGATTCCCGTCGACGCTCCGAGGGCCCTGGGAGCGGCTGGAAGAGCTAGCCATTCTGGCGCTCCCAGGCTGGCAGTAGCAGGCTCTCGGTGATGCCCTCGATGCTGGTCTCGGCGATCTCCAGCATCTGGTCCGGTCTCATGCTGCCGGGAGTGCAGTTTAGCACCGCCACCGGGTGTTCCGGTAGGCCGAGGGCCCGGCCACGGAGTTCCGCTGCCTTGCTGAACACCTTGGTGATAACCGTAACCGCGGGCTTGCTTCGCTTTTCCGTTTCAATTCCGTCGTGGAGACCCCACGTTATGCAGGACCCTCAAAAAGCGATGGCGTGGATGATGGCGTCGCAGCTGGACGACATCTCATCCAATACCTCAGGGGGAGTGGGCAAACTCTGGCTGGCCTTTCGGTAGGTGACCAGCTTGGCCACACCGTAATCCTCCTGGAGCAGGCGGCCCAGCTCCATCAGGTAGGCGTCGACGTTCCGTTTCCGGTTGTCGATCAGGCCTATGGTCGAGCCTCGAAGCCCGGATAAGCGCGGCGCCAAACTGAGCTGCCGGGGTGCGCCTTCCGCCGCCGGGTGGAGTACCGTGGTCAGTTGTGTCGCCACCATCGTGCCTCACTCCTTTCTGGCCGTGGTCCGGCCATAGAAGGATTTGGTTTCCTGCCTTCGAGAGGCGAGTGTACCAACTGGGTAAGATGGGCGTCAATGGCGCCCAACCACTGGTATCGCGACTGGGGGCAACGGTGCGGGGGACACCGCGCGGCGTCAGGCTGCTCTGCATGGGGACCGCGCCCAGCCTGAGGTTTTTCCTGAGGTTCTTTAGGAGGGGTTCCCCTGACGCTTCGCCAAGAACTCCCCACGACACTTGAGAGGATATTCAACCCCATTGCTACGCCGGATCGGTTGTGGCAGGAAGCGGCTCAGGGGCGGCATCTTCTTGTGGGAGCTTTCCAAAGAGGTCCATCTGGCCCGTGGCGGCTTCCGCCGGCGGCGGGGTTTGCGCCGGCGGCTGCGTGACCGCGACCGGCAACTCGCCCTGGTCAACCAGGGGCCGGAAATGTTTGCTCAAGATCAACCCGCGGCCCTGGTACGATGATCCTCTCGACGTGCCGTACATCTTCTTGGGGGTCTCCAACATTCTCTCGAACGTGAGGGTGCAGATGGTCTGGCCGTGCTCGATCATGAACGGGACATCGTGGGCCCGGACTTCCATCACCGGTTGGACCCCGCGGGTGGCGCCGGTACCCACGAGTCCAAAGCCCGGGTCAAAGAAGCCCGCATAGTGGGTTCTCAATTCGCCGCTTGAAGGATCGATGGCAGTGAGTTCGGCCGCGTACTGGGGAGGAATGTTGATCCCTTCGGCGGAGGTTAGCAGGTAGAACTCTTCAGGCTCCAGTATCAAGCTACGAGTCGCGTCGGTGTGCACCGGCTCCCAATATTCACCGTGGTCATAATAGTGTTCCTGAGACAGATCCAGCAGGCTGCTGTTCTTCTTGGCCCGGTAACCGATGACGCCGTTGTGTCCCACAAGGTCCACGCCAAGGCTGACGGTGTTATCCATTCTCGGTTCACGGGGTTCCCCGGCGTGATCCGCATGGTGGAACAGAATGGGGTCCATGCGGTGCTTCCCAAGCAGCTCCCCACTTTCGCAGGCTGAATCGCCTTTGAATAACCGCAACTGATTCAGCGACAATTCCGACCGAACCTTGATGGTAAAGGACCGCGACACGACCTCCAGATACAGCCGCCCGCTGTACCCCTCGGCGATGTCATCAAACCTATGGCTTCGGTCGGTAATCACGCGGGTGAATATGTCCAGCCGGCCCGTGGAGCTTTTGGGGTTGGCTTTGGCTCGAATCCCCTTCGGAAGATTCAGTTCTTCGAGGAGAGGAATGAGGTACGGGCGGTTCTTCTCCAGAATGGCCCCATCGCGCAAGTCCAATGTTCCCATTTCGAGGCCGGGGAGCTTGTCTTCCACGCTCGTATCCGGGAGAAAACTACAACGCAAACGGTGTGCCGTCTCGCCCAACCTGAGGTCGAGGCTCGCCGGTTGGAAATTCGTGTCGGGGATCTTGAAGCGCTCCGTATAGATCCAATCAGCGCCGACGGCTTGTCTAAGCAGCCGGTCGGACAATATCCCATCACGGGGGATCTTGTTTGTCTGGGCCATAAGCGCCTCAATTGGACTGTGGTCTGCCAGGGTGGATAATGCGCGGCCCGAAGGTCGCGCGGCACCACCGGCTCTCTGATATTCAGAAGGTCTTCTGCCATAGGGCTAATCGGGCCCCGAGGATGGTGACGGCACAAGGGGCAATAACAAGAGGGGCCGTAGAATGAAAAGACCCCGTCGCCGCAGGGCAAACGGGTTCTCTTGGTCTGGCAATGGCCGCCTCCCCGATTTAGTGGAAATCGTACAGCCAAGGCCAGGCACTGTCAAGGGCGGGTTGTCGGCGACTGCCCGCCTCCGGTTTGGTGACCGGTTCACGGCCGGTAGCGGTGATCTCGATCCGTCCCGGTCAAGGCAGCGTGTATCTGAAACGCTACCGGACAATGACCAGTTGCTTGCCGAGGAGCCGCCTACTTCTCCCTGGCTAGATACACTTCCAGCCCCTTGCGTACGAGGATGCGGCCCCGGTGGAGCCGGGACTTGAAGGCGGTTATCGAAAGCCCCAGTGTCTCCGCCGATTCCTCGGTGCTCAGACCTTGGACATCCCGCATCACCACGGTGGCGCGCAGCTCGGGAGTGAGCTTGGCTAGCTCCGACTCCACGACATCCCGCAGCTCCCCGCTGATCGCTGCCTGCTCCGGGTCGGCGGTCCAATCGTGGGCAATGTCGTCGTTGTAGCCCGTCTGGATCATGTACTTGGCTCGGGATTTTTCCTTGCGTATCTTCATCAAGCAGGAGTTGACCACGATGCGGTAGAGCCAGGTCGAGACTTTGGACTCACCTTTGAAACGTGGAAATGCGCGATAGGCGGAGATAAAGGCCTCTTGCACCGCGTCTTCAGCATCCTCGACGTTGTGGAGCATGCGGTAGGCCACGTTGTAGGCGAAGTCCGCGTAATCCTCCACCACCCGGGAGAAAGCGCTTTCCATTGCGCTCCGGTCCTGATCCAGCCGCGCGGCCACCTTAGATGGGCCCCAGGAAACGAGTGGGAGTGCCGTTGGTGCTATCGAACTCAACATCGTTGTTGACTCCTTGTGAAACTGTGCCAGCCTTTGGTGGGTGGGTGGGGTTTGGATAGCCGCGGCCAAAGTCAGCCGGCCGCTGGCATGCTTGAAGCCGATGGACGCGAGGCGATGCGCCGGATCTCGGCAAATAGCGTCATTGGCTCGCAGTCTTTGCACAGGTAGCCGTCGGACCCGGCGACTACGCCCGCCTCCAGGTACTCGGTGAACACGCTGAAAAACAGGACGCCGGCGTGGGGGTAGGCCTCTTTGAGAAGCCTGGTAGCCTCCACTCCGTCGAGCCGTGGCATCTGGGCATCCATGATAACCACGTCGGGATGAAGCTCCAATGCCCTCTCCAGCGCCTCCTGGCCGTCCTTGGCAGTGCCAACCAAGTCAAAGTCGGATTGGGTCCGGATAAGACACGACAGGCCATCCATGACGTGGGGGCAATCTTCTGCGATTAGAACTCGGATCATATGATTTCCTTCCTCGGAACCCGGGCCTCGGAACCCCGTTGGTTGATCTCTACTATTCGATGTTACCTTCTCGCCCTTGGCCGGACATCCACCAGCCCATTGAATCCAAACAGAAAAGAGGTTGATACATCGATCAACCTCTTGGTGGACAAAGCGTCGTCTCGGCGGCCGGTTACAACTCGATTATCTTCCTCTTCGCTCCTTCAGCCACCGCTTCCGTCCGGCCGCTGACTCCCAGTTTGTTGAAGATGCGGACGATGTGGGTCTTGACGGTGCTCTGCCCGATGTTGAGACGGCTGGCTATCTCTTTGTTGGCGGCCCCGGTAGCCATTATCTGGAGTACTTCCACCTCGCGCGCCGAGAGGGACCCCTCCGAGGGAGCGGCGTTGCGGGAGAGCTGGCTCAGCCGGTCCAGGAGCCTGCTGGCCACCCGGGGCTGGATCAGCGACTCCCCCTGGTAAACCGCCCTGATGGCTTTTAGCACCTCTTCGGGAGGCGAGTCCTTGAGAAGATAGCCCCTGGCGCCGGCCTCGATGCCGCGGAAGATGTAGTCATCCGTGTCGTAGGTCGTCAGGATGATGATGCCGGTTTCCAGGGCTGCATTCTTGATCTCGATAATGGCGGCGACGCCGTCCATCTCGGGCATCTGCAAGTCCATCAAGATAACGTCGGGCAAAAGTTCGAAGGCCTTGGCAACCGCTTCCCGGCCGTTGGCGGCCTGAGCGACTACTTCCAGGTCGGCTTCCTGGTCCAAGACGGCCGCCAGTCCCTGCCGAACGATGGGGTGGTCGTCCGCGATTAAGATTCTGATGGGCTTTTCCCCAGTTGATTGATTCGTCATCACTCGCTATTTCAGCGGCAATTCCGCCCTCACCACGGTGCCCCGGCCGATGGCACTCTCCACTGTCAGTTCTCCCCCCAGCAGCTGGGCCCTCTCTCGCATGCTGACCAGCCCAAAGCCGCCGCTTTCCCGGTCCCACCGCTTCGGGATAACCGGATCGAAGCCGACACCGTCGTCCTCCACTTTCAAATGCGCTCTGGCGTCAGCGAACCCAATTGTCACCGCCACCCGGCCGGCGTTGGCATGTTTGAGGATGTTGGCCAGTGCCTCCTGACAGATGCGGAGGAGGGATGCCTCCACCCCGCCGGGCAGTACCCGGCTCTTCCCCTCCACGTTGAAAGAGGTCTGGATACGGTCGCCGGCGGCCTTGTCGGTCTCCTGCCGGAGCGCTCCGACCAGGGACTGGCCCTTCAACGGGCCGCTTCGCAGGTCATACACCGACCGGCGGGCCTCCTGCAAGCTATCTCTGGCCAGGTCGCGGATTCGTTTCAAGCTCTCCAATGCTTGTTCCCCGCCGGCCTCGGCCTGTCCTTCCGCGGCGTTGAGCTGCCAGATTATCGCCGTGAGCCCCTGGGCCAGGGAATCGTGAATCTCGCGGACCAGACGGTTCCGTTCCTCCACCACCGCTAGCTGTCGCTGCGCCTGCTCCGCTTGCCTCCGTTCCGTGATGTCCTGGATCATGGCGATGATCCGCGTCTGTCCGGCAACTTCGATTGTCGAGGCGGAGATCTCCGAGGGCACCAGGTGCCCTCCCTTGGCAAGGCAGCTAAGCTCGTTGGTCCACCCACTCCCGTCCCGGAAAACCGACTCGGCGAAGGTCTGGAGTTTGGGCATTTCGTGGGGGTGAATCGCCGAAATGGCTAGGGACAGCAGTTCCTCTCTGGAATAACCCAGCATGGCGCAAGCCCTGGGATTCGCGTCGACGATAGAGTCCCGCACCGGGTCCATTACGAATATCGCGTCATTCGAGTGTTCGAAAATCTTGCGGTAGAGTTCTTCGGCCGGCCCGGGGGAATTTTCAGGCGCCTTCACCACCCGATTGGTTTTGCCCTCATTCGGGTCGGCCCGGCGCATCGGTGTAATTTGCTTCATGGGCCTCTCGCGGATCCTTGTCCAGGTTGCGGTTTCGGGCCGGCGCCCAGCCGTCGTCATGGCTCCACCGGCTTGCAGGGCGCCCGCGCCAGCATGACCCGGCGTGTCCAACGGAAACATCCGGTGGGAATCGATATTGAATACAATATTATAGTTGACTTAGGGACAGGAAACAACGAACCATGTCCGATGGCGTCCGAGGCCCGTGCTTTGCTCCGGCCTTCCCGTGAAGGACCCGCTGCAGCGCCCCGTCCAGGCCATGTTTATTGGGCCGTGGTGCCCCCGTCGATTACCAACTCGGCGCCGGTGACGAACGACGACTCGTCGGAGGCCAGATAGAGGACCCCGTAGGCGATGTCTTCGGGCGTCCCCACCCTGCCCATGGGCAACCGCCGCATCCGTTGTTCCAATTTTTCAGGATCGTTAATGGTGTCCCGAATCATGGGCGTGTCGATCGGCCCGGGATGGACGGAGTTGCACCTGATGTTGTCTTTGGCGTGCTGTATAGCAGTGGACTTGGTGAAGAGGCGGACCGCCCCCTTAGTGGCGGTGTAGCCGGCGCCGCCCTGGGGGCTGGCCACCAGCCCCGCGGTGGAAGAGATGTTGACGATGGAGCCCCCGCCGGCCTGTCGCATGGCGGGGATGGCTTCTTTGGTGCCCAGGAACACCCCCTTGGCGTTTACGGCCATAATGCGGTCCCATTCCTCTTCGGTGGTGTCCTCGATGCTCTTGCGGATGAGAATCCCGGCGTTGTTCACCAGGACATTCAGCTTGCCGTAGCGGCCGATCGCGGTTTCGACGGCCGCCCGCCAGTCGGCCGCACGGGTCACGTCCAGGTGAACGTAGATGGCTTCGTTGCCCGCCTCCAGAATCTCCGCCTCCACCCTCTTGCCTTCGTCGTCCAGCAAGTCTCCGAAGACCACCTTGGCGCCCTCTTTGGCCATCATCTTGGCTTCGACGGCCCCCTGCCCCCTGGCCCCGCCGCTGATCAGCACTACCTTTCCTTCCAGTCTGCCCATTCGTACCTCCGTCTCCGTGCGCCCCATCCACGTGGACGTGCCGCGCTACTTCCACACGTGTTACCGCCATTCCAGTTGGGAAAGGCGGATCGGTGCCCTGTCTACCCGACGGGGTTTGCCTTGCTCGCCCGGCCGGAGTGATTCTCCAAATGTTTCCAGCGTGGATAGGCTGGCGACGGTAGGCTTGCTATCGACAGCCGGCCGGACCGGCCTTTACCGGCAAGGTCCGATATATACAAGGGCCGCCGCCGGTCACCACCGCGTAGACCGGCCCGGCTAGCCCGATGCCGCGGTCCCTCCAGTCTGTTGGCCGCCGAACCGGCGGCGATGCACCCGGAGGGTTCAATCGTCCATGACCACCGGGATGCCGGCCCGCTCGGCTTTGGCCGCCCCTTCGTGATCGATGACGCCGTCTTGCAGCCAGATGTACTTGACGCCCACCTCAATGGCCTCGTCAATCACCGGGGGCACAAGTTCGGACCGCCGGAAAACATCTACCATGTCGATGGGCACCGGGACCGATTTCAGGTCCGGGTAGCTCTTCTCACCGAGGGCCTCCTCGATCATGGGGTTCACCGGGATGATGCGGTACCCCTGGTCCTGCATGTACTTGGACACCCGGTAGCTGGTCCGCTCCGGGTTGCCGGACAGGCCCACGACGGCGATGGTCTTGCTGTTGCGCAGCTGTTCCTCGACCAGATCCATGGCTACCTCCCTCTCAATGTGGTTTCCAGCGGCGTTCGCCGGCCGCCGGCATAGGGACTCCTGGCTAGCCGGTAACCGAGATGCCACCGAAATTCAAGGTTCCGGTGATGGTGAGCACACCCGTGGCTTCTCCCGGAGCGGGTTGTTGGCGCTTGAGCAGCGCCTCTCCAGCCACCGGGGACACTTCAAGGTTGACGGTCCAGCCGGGGGGCACTCGTATATCAAGTCCGCCGAAGAAAACGGTCACCTCGAGGGTCGCCTTATCCCCCGCGAGCCTGGCTCCGGTTAAGTCCAACTCGACACCGCCGAAAATGGCCGTTGCCTGTAGGAACTTGAACTCTTGGGACGTGACGCGCTCTTCGGCGCCCGAGAAGAAGGCCCTCACCGCATTATCCCCGGAACCATGGCTCCGGGCCCGTCGGCCCTCTGAAATGAGATTCGAGATTCTTCGGACGCCGGTTCTCCGGCGCCACCCGCGGCGTCCGCCGGTGAACCCGCGGAGCAGCAATACCGCGCCCGGCACTATCACGAAGACGGGCCAAAACTCTCCAACACTCCAGGAAACGGCGTCTAGCTCTATGAGCAAGAACAAGATTCCGAGGGTCAGGACGATCAGTGGCATTAGCCTGAACTGGAAGCCACGAGCGCCCAGCCGCCACAGCCCCGCCGCAATGAGCAGCACCGGCCAGTAGGTCCCGAAAACGGAGGTATCTTCACCCAGGGCGTCGGTGGTATCCATCAGGAGCATAACGCCGATGCTGAGCAGCATCAGGCCGATGAAGGCGCTACTGGAAAGCCATGGGTAGCTCATTTCGGCACCCCCTGGGCACCCGCTGCCTCCCGGAGGGATGGCTTGCGGCGGGTTAAAGGCTCTCTTCTATTCTCTACCAGTCCCGGCCCTTGATGTATTTGAATGCGGCGGTGGCGGCGGTGGCGCCGTCTCCGGCCGAAGACGCCAGCTTGGCTGCCGAGTACTGGCGGATGTCGCCGGCCGCGTATAACCCTGGCACCTCGGTCTCCATGGAGATGTTGACGGGGATGTGGCCGGCCCCGTCAACCCGGAGCAGGCCCTTGACCAGCTGCGAATTGGGCTCCAACCCCACGTAGACGAAGAGGCCCGTCACCTCCACCAGGTTCTCCAGGTTGGTCACCACGTTGCGGACCTTGACCCCGGAAACCACGTCTCCTCCTTGCACTTCCTCGATCTGGGTATTCCAGACCACCTCAATCTTGCGGTTGGCTCTTACCCGGTCCTGCAAGACCTTCTGCGCCCGCAGCTGGTCTCGCCGGTGGAAGAGCAGCACCCGGTCGACGTATTCGGTGAGAGTCAGGGCCTCGTCGGCCGCCGCGTCGCCGCCGCCGGCGACGCCGACGACCTGGCCCATGTACATTGGACCATCGCAGGTCGCGCAGTGGGACACCCCGCGGCCGTAGTACTCGTCCTCGCCCGGTATTCCCAGTTTGCGCGCGGTGGAGCCGGCGGCGACGATTACCGCCTTAGCCCGGTAGTCGCCCGAATCGGTGGAGACCACCTTGTACTGGCCGTCCATCGAGACTCCGGAGGCCTCGCTCATAATCAACTCGGCGCCGGCGTCCATTGCCTGGACCTGAACCGTGGGACCCAACTCGGAACCGGAAATCCCATCTGGGAAACCGGGGAAGTTTTCGATCTTCTCGATGTTGATGATCTGCGCACCACCCATCATCTGCTCAATCAACCCTGTGGACAGTCCGTACCGGGCGCCGAACATCGCCGCGGTCATTCCGGCCAGGCCGCCGCCGATCACCAGAACGTCGTAGTCTTTAGCCAAGATGGGGACCTCCTTGATACTGCCGATTCTTGCCAATTCTACAGGGTTACTATATCGGCGGCCAGTTTTGAGTGTCAACCGGGCGTTGGGCGTTGCGCCTACGGTGGCAGGAGCCTAAAATGGTATCCAAATGGCCCGTGCATGTCTTTCACCCACTGTGGGCCCTGTGGTGATTCGTAACGCTGTCTGGAAGGTTAGCTGATGCGCCAAGGAGAGCCTGCTCCTGCGGGGGCTTACCAGGTCTACAGCGAACACAACACCATGGTGGCCATGCGCGACGAGGTACACCTGGCGGCGGACATTCACCGTCCTGCTCTGGACGGCCGGCCTCAGGACGGCCCTTTCCCCGTCCTGCTCTGCCGCACCCCCTACAACAAGTCGGCTGAGGTCAGGGCCCTGGAGGCCGGCTTCTTCACGGTCCGAGGATACGTTACCGTGCTCCAGGACTGCCGGGGAAGGTACGCATCAGGAGGGGGCTTCACCAAGTACGTGGACGAAGCCCGCGATGGCTTCGACACGCTGGATTGGCTGGCCCGGCAACCCTGGTGCAACGGCAAGATCGGCACCTACGGCCTTTCCTACAGCGCTCACACTCAGGCGGCGCTGGCCTGCCTGAATCCGCCGAACTTGACCTGCATGTGGCTGGAGTCAGGCGGGTTCTCGAACGCGTTCCTCAGCGGTTGCCGTTATGGCGGCGCCTTCGAGTTGAGACAGGTCACCTGGGCGTTCCGGGAAGCCAAGGAAAGCCAGGGGGTCCACGCCCACCCGCTGGTGGCCAAGGCCGCGATTGAAAACCAGAACATCCACGATTGGTTCCGGCGACTGCCCTGGAAAAAGGGCCATTCCCCCTTGCGCTGGACGCCGGATTACGAGAACTACCTGATGGAAATCTGGAGCCGGGAGACCTTCGACGACTTCTGGCGGCAGACCGGCCTCTGCGCCGAAACGCATTACGCCGAGTTCGCCGGCGTGCCCCAAGTGCACATGGGAAGCTGGTACGACCCCTACGCCCGCAGTACCACTGACAACTACCTGGCCCTTTCTCGGGAAAAGCCGGGCCCGGTGAGCCTGATCATGGGACCCTGGACCCATGGCGCCCGGTCCGTGACCCACGCCGGCGATGCCGACCTGGGTCCGCTGTCAATCCTGGACAACAACCTGGGCCGGGACTACAACCACCTGCGCCTCCGCTTCTTCGACCACTGGCTCAAGGGCATCGAAAATGGTTGGGAAGATGAGCCTCACGTGAGAATCTTCGTTATGGGCGGCGGGTCCGGGCGGCGCAACTCCCACCGGCGGCTCGACCACGGGGGCAGCTGGCGGGCCGAACGGGAATGGCCCCTGGCCCGGGCCATAAACACCGCTTTCTACCTTCAGCCGGGTGGGGGTTTGTCCACCGAGTCCGCCCCAGGGTCTCATCCCCCCAGCAGGTACCTCTTTGACCCGGATCGGCCCGTGCCCACTATCGGAGGAAACATCTCTTCGGGCACGCCGATCATGGAACCAGGCGGTTTCGACCAGAGGGAGGCGCCCGAGTTTCACGGCTGCAGTCCTCCGTACCTGCCGCTTGCGGCGCGTTCGGACGTGCTGCCGTTCCAGACCGATCTCCTGCCCGAAGACCTGGAGATTACCGGCCCCATCTCGGTGCATCTGTGGATCGAGTCTTCAGCGGTGGACACCGACTTTACCGCCAAGCTGGTGGACGTTTACCCTCCGTCCTCCGACTACCCCGAGGGCTACGCTCTGAACCTGTGCGACGGCATCCTGCGGACCAAGTTCCGGAACTCCTGGGAGAACCCCGATCTGATGGAGCCCGGAACGGTTTACCCGGTCACGGTACAGCTACTGCCCGTCAGCAACCTTTTTGTCCGGGGGCACCGCATCCGGGTGGACATTTCCTCCAGCAACTTTCCCCGCTTCGACGTCAACGGAAACACCGGGGAGAACCCGGCCACCTCTCCGGTCAGAATCCCTGCCCTGAACAGCGTGTACCACGATGCCGAACACCCCTCCCACGCTCTCTTGCCGGTGGTTCCGGCGGGCGGATCGCGGTAGCGTTTGCCGGCGTTTCGGCCCTCATCCACGGCGCAGCATCATCATGTACTGGTCGCCGTTCAGGTCGCGCCATCCTCGTGATCTGAAGCCCGCTTCGGCAGCCAGAGCTTCCAGGTCCGCCGGGTCTATCCGGCGTTCCAGAGGCGGTCCGTCTCCGGTTTCCTTGCGGTACCACTCCAAGATGGTGCACCAACCCCGGGGATGAAGCAGTTCTCGCACGGCGCCCAGCAGCCGGGCCTGGTCCGGGCTGTGGTGGACCATGAAGGCCAGGAAGGCCCCATCCAAGGAGCCCTTCTCCAGCGGGAATTCAAACTCATCGCACTTTACTACCTCAACGTTGCCCAGTCGGGCCAGGGCTACGGTCTCCTGGCAAGCGGCCACCATTTCCTCGTCGATATCCAGCGCATAGAGCTTGCCGTTGACCAGGTACTTGGCCAGAGGCACCGTGAAGAAACCGGGCCCACAGCCGATGTCTGCTACCGTGTCGTGGAGGTTGATTCCGCTGAAGCTCAGAATGGGGAAGGGGTCCAGCCGTTCGCTTCGCTCCGGCGCCATAAGAGCACGGATGAACTCCTGAGTGGTCATGTGCTTGGACTCAAACTCGGACGACATCGCTTCACCCCTCCTACTGATATTAATTTACATTAGGTGGTGCGGCGGCGCAATCGGCACAAGCCGCGAGGTTACGACGGCCTCAGGTCCGGCGATGCTAGACGCCACGGCATGGCGCCCCGATGGGCCTGGAATTTTGGCCGGAGGGCCGTGGCGGTAAAGGCCGCGGCGGGTACTGCTGGACTCCCGGTGGATGTGGGTTCCGCCCGGTGAAAGACCTTGGCCACAGGAGGAAATAGGGGTGCCCACCCTACCTCTCAGAGGGTTGGAGCAGTGACAATTAGAGAAGACTTGCAAAGGCAAACCGAGAGGAGGCCGGGGGCCTGCATATGCAGAAGGCTGCAATCCTAATTGTAATCTTTATGGCGGTCGGGGCCGTAGGTCTGGCCACGATTATCTGGACCTCGTTCAACGGACGAGAAAACGCGACCGTATCGAGGGATATACTGGCAACCAAGACCGCTGAGCTACGGGACCCGTCGAGCTTCAGCCAATATCCCGATTCTAGCAGCACCGAGCTGGAGAGCGCTTCGTCGGTTACCCCGACTTCAACGCCGGAGTAGCAGAAACGGGGACGGGCCAGCTGGGTTTGCCGTGAACAATTAGATCGTGAAACCCGGAAGAGCGGGACGTGGCGCCGGCCCTCACCAATGCTTCCAACCGCACTCGCTCCAGGACGTGCGCTGGAGCCTCGAAGCCGAAGATGGACCGCATCAGTCGCTGTGATCCCGTGACGTGGATAAAAGGGCGACGGATACATTTCTGGCGCCGGGCTTTTCGGAAGCCGGTCCAGGTGAGTACTGGCACGCCTGCCGCCATCTCAATTCGTTGACAGCCCGATAGGCCGGGCGTACACTACGCACTGACTTGGGCTCAAGCTCCGCTGCCCACGGTAGGGTTTCTGTTGCCACTTGCAATGCCGCTGGCAAGACAGGAGCGTAGGAGGCCGTTGTCAGGAGATGGGGATGTCCGCCATTGCCGAACGAGACCCCGAGGTCGCCCGGGCTATTCAGCAGGAAGATGAACGCCAGCGTAACAGCATCGTGCTGATCGCGGCGGAAAACTACGCCAGCAAGGCGGTCCTGGAAGCCCAATCCGGGGTGATGAACAACAAATACGCCGAGGGATATCCGGGGAGACGTTACTACGGCGGCTGTCAGTACGTGGACGTGGTGGAAACCCTGGCGCTCCAACGGGCCAAGGCAATATTTGGACCCGAACACGTCAATGTGCAACCCCACAGCGGCGCTCAGGCTAACATGGCAGCCTACTTCGCCCTGCTTGAGCCCGGCGACAAAGTGATGGGGATGCAGTTGGACCACGGCGGCCACCTGACCCATGGGGCCTCGGTCAACTTTTCCGGAAAGCTCTACAACTTCATTCCCTACGGAGTAGACCGGGACACCGAGACGATAAACTACGATGAGCTGGAGCGGATGGCTCTGGAGCATCGTCCCAAGCTGATCGTCGCCGGGTGCAGCGCCTATTCTCGAATCCTGGACTTCCCCCGGTTTCGCGCCATTGCCGACCGGGTGGACGCCAAACTGATGGTGGACATGGCCCACATTGCCGGTTTGGTGGCCGGCGGAGCGCATCCCTCGCCACTGCCGTACGCCCATGTCGTCACTTCCACCACCCAGAAGAGCCTTCGCGGCCCCAGGGGCGGGTTCATCCTCGCCACCGAGGAATTGGCGCGCAAGGTAAACTTTGCCGTGTTTCCCTACACCCAGGGCGGGCCCTTGATGCATGTTATCGCGGCCAAGGCCATCTGCTTTGGAGAAGCCTTGGACCCGGCATTCGCCCAGTATGCGTCCCAGGTGGTGGAGAACTCCCGCACCCTGGCCCAAGACCTCTCCGAGGCGGGATTCCGGTTGGTTTCCGGCGGTACCGACAACCACCTGTCGCTGATTGATCTGACGCCTTTGGGCATCACGGGGCAGGAGGCGGAAACCGCCCTGGAGAAGGTCGGAATAGTCGTCAACAAGAACGCCATCCCCTACGATGCCAAGCCGCCGAGGGTCGCCAGCGGCCTTCGTCTCGGCACCCCCGCCATCACCAGCAGGGGGTTCGATCAAAAGGCGGTCCGGAGGGTGGCCCGCATGATAGTCGACGTTCTCACCGCAATGGGGGACGAGAAAGTGCAACGCCGGGTCGCCGAGGAAGTACGCGATCTGGCTCCGCGATATCCGGTGCCCGGTTTGGACCTATAGTTGAGCCGCCCAGGCTCCGATGCTATAATCTCTGTACTTATGAATTCCTTGTGGGTTCCTTGTGGGGTTTTTCTTGCGTCATTATGAACTTGTAGTCATCCTTAGCCCAATGCTGAATCAGGATCAGGCGTCCGATACTTGGGGACGTATCAAGTCATTTATCAGTGACCGGAGTGGGGATATTAACCATGAAGAAAAATGGGGCACCCGCCGGTTAGCCTATCCCATTCGCAAAGGGCAGTACCAATTCCTGGAGGGCAGCTACCACCTGACCCGTTTCAGCACCGACCAGCCCTTCAACATAGAGTTGGAAAAGTTCCTCCGGCTCGATGATCAGGTGCTGCGCTCATTGGTGGTCGTCGCGCCACCTCTGGGCGCCATTCCTCAACCGCCGCCCGTAGCGGTGGCGGCGGTGGCAGAGGCCACCCCGGCTGCTGCCGAAGAGGCCCCAGCCGAGGCGGCGGAGCCGGTGGCGGAAGTGGCGGTTGTCGAAGAAGAAGCTCCGGCGGAAGCTGTCGCTGAAGAGGCCCCGGCCGAAGTAGAGGAGCCGGTGGCGGAAGCTGCGGTTGTTGAAGAAGAAGCCCCGGCGGAAGCGGATGCGGCGGCCGAGGAACCGGCTGACGAGACCAAACCGGATGGCAGCCTGGGCTAAGGGGGGCGCTTGAACAAGATAATCGTCATCGGCAACCTAGGCAGAGACCCGGAGATGCGGTACACTCCGTCGGGCCAGGCAGTTACGTCGTTTAGCGTGGCCTCCACGCGGCGCTATACCACCTCCTCAGGGGAGCGGCGAGACGAAACCGAGTGGTTCAACGTCAGCGCCTGGGGCAAGCTGGCCGAGTTGTGTAATCAATGGCTGACCAAGGGACGTCAGGTGTACGTGGAGGGGAGACTGCACAGCCGCAGCTTTGAAGGCCGTGACGGGCTGATGCGTTTTGTGAACGAGATCAACCTGACCGATGTACAGTTCTTGAGCCGCGGGGCGGGCGGTGGCGACGAGGCGTCCGCATACGGGGCAGATAACGATATTGAGGAGGCAAGTCCGGCAGGTGACGCCGTTGACGACCTTCCGTTCTAACCTAACCTTTCAACTCCAACCTTCAAGTTCCGTCGGAGGATCGCAGCAAGTATGACATCATATGCATCGCGAGGACCAGGTGGTCAAGGCGGCCGGCCAGGGGGCCGGCCAGGTGGGCGTCCGGGAGGGCGTCCCAGAGGCCGGTACGCTCCTCGCCGGCGGGTCTGCGCTTTTTGTGTCGAACACGTGAAGCTGATTGATTACAAGAACGTCGATCAAATGCGCCGGTACCTCTCGGACCGGGCCAAGATAGAACCGCGCCGCAAGACCGGCGTGTGCGCCAAGCACCAACGGACACTGAGGCTCGCGATTCACAGGGCACGGTACCTAGCATTGGTTCCCTTCGTGGCGTTCCACTCCGGGGCCAGCGGACTCCGCCGCTAATACCTGCACCTCCGGGCCCACTGTGATCATCATATTGTCTGGCATGATCCAGCCACGCCGGTCCCTCGCGGTTGGATCTGCTCGTATCTGAAAACCCTGAGGCTTGATCATGGCTTTCCCCAGGAACCCCAGTGATGCTGGGCAAATCCCTCCGTCCGAGAGCCGGCGCCGAGCGCGAGGGCGCCGAGCCCGCCAGGAGGAGAACCCGCGCGCAAAAGCCCGATCTGGGAAAGAGTACACGCACCAGCGGCTGGCCTGGGCGATTGGGACCGCCCTGATACTGGTACTCGCAGGGATTCTCCTCGCAGGTTACTACCAGAAGTTCTACCACCCACCACGGGTTTGGGCCGGCGAAGTGCGGGACGTGGAGTTCACCATGGGAGATCTGGTGGACCGCATCCGGGTTCTTCAGGGCCTGAGTGGCAGCGTGGACCTGAGCGTGGTTCCGTTCGAGTATCTCCAGGAGCTGCTCAACGCCGAGATTCTTCGCCAGGCCGCTCCGGGCCTGGGCATCACAATCACCGATGAAGATATCGACGGGGCCCTGCGCAGCCGTTTCTACCCCCAAGTGCCCGAAGGGCAAGAGACAGACCCCGGCCAATTGGACCGGGAGTTTGACAACAACTATGAAATCTACTTGGCCCGTACCGGCCTGTCACGAAAGGTACACCGGGAGACGCTGGAAGAGCAGCTACAGCTAAGGTTCCTCTATGCTATCTTGGGGTTGGGCATCGAGGATACCCTTGAGCAGGTGGAAGTCGAGTGGATTCGTACGGAACTCACCAGCGAGATAGATGTCTCCGCGGTCAGGGAAAGGCTGAATTCCGAGAGCTTCGCCGCGGTAGCCGATGAGGTGGGCATGCCCGCTGGCTTCGCCGGCCCAGGTGGGTACGTTGGCTGGATACCTATGGGTGCCTTCCCGAGTATGGACGGGATGCTTTTCGGAGATGAAGAGAGCGGCGAAGAGCCCCTGCCCGTGGGGGAAATTGCCAACCCCATATTCCTATCTGAGGGAGTGCACATTATCCACAAGCTTTCCGGCCCGGAGACGCGGGAGTTGAGCGATGTCATGCGGACAAAGCTCAACAACGAGTTGTTGGTCGAGTGGAAGAACAACCAACTCAAACGCGGGGCCAGTGAAGGCTGGCTGAAAATGAACTTCGACAGCGACCTTTACGCTTGGGTCGCCGACCAGGTTGCCGTCAGCGCGCCCCGCAACCAACCGGAAGAGAGGTAACCGGCCGGTGGGCGTTCCAGGTGAAGTTAACGTCGGCCTGATGGGCCTGGGTGTGGTCGGGGGCGGGGTGGCGGCCGCACTGCTGGAGCGGCCGGAGACTTTATGCGGGAAAATCGGCCGTCCCGTGAAGCTGAAGAAGGTCTTGGTGAGAGACCTCGCCAAGCCCCGGAACTCCAATCTTCCCTCGAGCCTGCTCACCACCGATCCCGAAGAGATTCTCAGCGACCCGGACATCCATGTCTTGGTCGAGGTCATCGGCGGCACCCAGCCCGCGGCGGACTATCTCGAGGCCGGCCTTTCCGCCGGCAAACACGTCGTCACCGCGAACAAAGAGGTGATGGCCAAGAACGGCCCGGAGCTGCTCTCTCTGGCGCGCCGGAACCGGGTGAACCTGCTTTTCGAGGCGAGCGTCGGTGGTGGGATACCCATCATCGGCTGCTTGATGAACGAACTGGTGGCCAACGACATCCACTCAGTCCGTGGCATCATCAACGGCACCACCAACTACATCCTCACTCGCATGGCCCACCATGGCACCGATTTCAGCCAAGCCCTCAAAGAAGCCCAGGAACGCGGCTACGCCGAAGCGGACCCGACCAACGATGTCGAAGGCATCGACGCGGTCTACAAGCTGGCGATTCTGGCGTCCCTGGCCTTTCACCACCCGTTCAACCCCGAGGACGTTTACCGGCAGGGCATATCGAGCCTGGAATCCCAGGATTTCCGCTACGCCCAGGAACTGGGGTACGCCATCAAGTCGCTGGCCATCGCGACGTTGGAAGACGGCGTCATCCAGGCGAGGGTTTACCCGGCGCTGGTCCCCGTGGACAACATGCTCGCCAAGGTCGACGGAGTGTACAACGCGGTGGAAGTGGAAGGCAGCCTCTGCGGAAAAGTCCTTTTCCATGGCATGGGCGCGGGCCGGGAGCCGACGACGAGCGCGGTGGTGGGGGACGTGATCGAGGTTGCCCGGAGGCTGACCCTGCAGCCGGGTTCGCCCGCTGACGGGTCTCCGGGGACCGGGGAGGAAGCTTCGCTTCGCACGCCGGGCCCCACCGAGGATGGTGCGGCGCGGACTGTCGAGTCGATAGACGGCTTGATGCTCAAGTATTATCTCAGATTAAAGGTTGCCGACCAGCCCGGAGTGTTGGCCCAAATTGCCCACATACTGGGAGACGGAGAGATCAGCATGGCCTCCGTCATTCAGAAGGATACCAATCTTGCGGAGCAGACGGCTGAGATCGTTATCATCACTCATCCGGCCAGGGAAGCCTCGGTCCAGGCGTCCCTTCGGTCGATGGCGAACCTGGAAGTCGTTCGAGGGGTGAAAAGCCTTCTCCGGATCGAAGAATAACCAGCACGCCGTTCCCGATTGGCCGGGTCCATCCGCCCGGAATGGGGAAGAGGCGGCGGTGGGAACCTACCTGACGGGAAGCATATGGGTGTCGGGGTCCTACGGAACTACAGAGACCTCCTTCCGGTGACGGAGACCACCCCAATGATCACATTGGGGGAGGGGGATACTCCGCTGGTCAAGTCCAACCGGCTCGGGAGGGAGTTGGGCTGCTCCGACCTGTACTTCAAGCTGGAAGGGTGCAATCCCACTGGGTCTTTCAAAGATCGGGGCATGGTTGTCGCCATCGCCAAGGCGCTGGAAGAGGGGAGCAAGGCGGTAATGTGTGCTTCCACCGGGAACACCAGCGCGTCCGCCGCCGCCTATGCCGCGTATTGCGACCTTCCCGCGCTGGTGCTGATTCCCAAGGGAGAGGTGGCCATGGGCAAACTGGCCCAGGCCATGGCCTATGGCGCTCGGATCATCATGATCAGCGGGAACTTTGACGTGGCGCTGAAGCTGGTCCAGGCTTTTACCAGC
The DNA here is from genome assembly GCA_030740155.1 of Dehalococcoidia bacterium. Classification (GTDB taxonomy): domain Bacteria; phylum Chloroflexota; class Dehalococcoidia; order Lucifugimonadales; family UBA3495; genus CAJWBT01. The sequence goes on from JASLXV010000025.1 coordinate 51,507, forward strand.
AAGCACCCGATGACCCTGGTCAACTCGGTCAACCCCCACCGGATCGAAGGACAGAAGACGGCCGCCTTCGAGGTGGCCGACACTTTGGGTGAAGCCCCGGATTACCTGTTTATCCCGGTGGGCAACGCCGGCAACATCACCGCCTACTGGAAGGGCTTCAAGGAGTATTACAAGCTCGGCCGGACCCGCCGGCTGCCTCGTATGATGGGCTTTCAGGCAGAAGGTGCGGCTCCCATCGTGCGCGGGGCGCCGGTGGCCAACCCGCAGACCATCGCGTCGGCCATCCGCATCGGCAACCCGGCCAGTTGGAACGGCGCTTTGGATGCCAGGGACGGCTCAGGGGGCGTGATCGACATGGTCAGCGACGACGAAATTCTGGATGCCTACCGGCTCCTTGCCTCCCGCGAGGGTGTCTTTTGCGAGCCGGCATCCGCGGCCTCCTTCGCCGGGCTGGTGAAAATGCACCGGAAGGGTCTGGACCTGGCGGGAAAGACAGTAGTATGTATCTTCACCGGGACGGGCCTTAAAGACCCGGACCTGGCGGTCAGCAGCGTGGCCGCCCGCACCACCGAGGTGGAACCGACTATGGAAGCCGTGGAAGCGGTGGCGCTGGCCGCGGCTCAGTGATTCGAAGGGGTCTCGATATTCAAAGGCAGCGAATTGAGGAAGCAGTAACCACCCTGTTGGAGGCCATCGGCGAGGACACGTCCCGAGAAGGATTGCGTCAGACCCCGCAACGGGTCGCGCGGATGTACGAGGACCTGTTTTCCGGAATCGGGTTGGACCCGTGCGCCGCGATCGACACGGTCTTCGAGGCCGACAGCCAGGACCCGGTGCTCCTGGGCAACATTCCCTTCTATTCGGTCTGTGAGCACCACCTGCTGCCCTTCTTCGGGCTGGCCCACCTGGCCTACATTCCCAATGGGAAGATCGCCGGCTTGAGCAAGTTGGCCCGGGCCCTGGAAGTAGCCTCGCACCGGCCCCAGGTCCAAGAGCGGCTGACCGGCCAGGTAGCCGATGCGATTCTCTCCGCCCTCAGCCCCGACGGGGTCGTGGTGGAAGTGGAAGCGGAACACCTCTGCATGGCGATGCGCGGAGTGCGAAAACCGGGCAGCCGGGTAGTTACCTCCGCCGTCCGAGGCCGGTTCGAGAACGGCGCTCTTGGCCGAGACGGACTTCTTGCCCTGTTGCGAAGGAGGTAACCAGTGGCCAGGACCCCCCTGACGTCTTTTGAGGACATCCGGGAAGAGTGGGAGGGCCTTCTATCCGGCTCACCGGTGAACACCCTGTTCTTGACTCCTCAATGGCAGGAGGTGTGGTGGGACACCTTTGCCAACGGCAAGAGAATGGCCGGGTTTTACGTCCGGACGGCGGATGGCGTGGCGGCCATTGCTTCGCTAGCTCGTTGCGGGGAGACCCTCTCATTCGTGGGCAACCAGGACACCTTCGATTACAACGACTTCCTGGTAAGCCCGGGTTATGAGGCCCAGTTTTTCGACAACCTGCTGGGTTCTTTCGAAGAACAAGGTTGCAACGTCTTGAAGCTCGACTCTTTGATAGAGACTTCGCCGACCCTCGCGCATCTGCCGGAGTTGGCCCGCCAGCGCGGCTATACGGTGGAGGTGGAACAGGAAGACGTGACGGCCGGAACAAAGCTTCCCCCCACCTGGGATGAGTATCTGTCCTCCCTGTCGAAGAAGGACCGGCACGAGCTGCGCCGTAAGTTTCGCCGCCTGGAAGAGGGGGCGAAATGGCGCTGGTATGTTGTGACCGGTCCGGAAGAGGTCGCCGGCCGGATCGAAGATTTCATCCGCTTGATGGGGCAGAGCCGGAAGGACAAAGAGGAATACCTGACCCCGGTGCGAGAGCGGTTTTTCCATCGCATCACCGAGCGGATGGCTCAACTGGGCCTGGTGAGGCTCTTTTTCCTGGAGGTGGACGGCCAGCCCGCGGCCACCAGCCTCTGCTTCGATTACGCTTATTCCCGGTTACTGTACAATAGCGGCTACAATCCGGAATACAGTTATTATAGCGTGGGCTTGTTGCTGAACGCCCTTTGCCTTCAGGAAGCCATTGAACGGGGACTCGGGTACTTCGACTTCCTGCGGGGCCCCGAGCCCTACAAGCGCCGTTTGGGCGGAGAGAGCCGAAACCTTTATCGGATGGTGCTGAGACGGAGTTGAACGTCCAACGGGTAGCCTTCATCACCTTTCACGCCTGCCCCCTGGCGGCTCCCGGTGAGGGAAAGTCAGGGGGTATGAATGTCTACGTGCGCCAGTTGGCCCGAGCCCTGGGCGACCAGGGAGTGCAGGTAGACGTTTTCACCCGCAATCACTCGGCGGAGATTGAGCAGATACAGAGTATCTCGCCGAACGTGCGGGTGGTGCACTTGCCCGGAGGTGAGCCGGACGCGCCTCTGGAAAACCTATTCCGCTACCTCCCCTCCTTCCTGGAGGCCGTTGAAGAATTTCAGGGGAAGAACCGGCTGACTTACCAGGTTGTCCATTCTCACTACTGGCTCTCCGGCTGGGTGGGCCGCGCCTTGGCCCGCCGGAAGATGATACCCCACGTGATAACCTTTCATACCATGGGACTCATCAAGATGCAGTCCCGGGCCGGCGAAATGGAGCCGTTGGCGCGCCATCAAGTGGAACGGGAACTAGTGGAATCCGCCGATCGGATCGTCGCTTTCAGCGCGAACGAGCGCGACGCCATGGTCCGGCTCTACGGGGCGGATGCCCGCCGGATCGCGGTGGCCCCCTGCGGCGTGGACCTGTCCCTGTTCCGCCCGCTGGGCCAAAAGCAGGCCCGGGAGAAGCTGGGGCTCAACGGGGAGAACGTGTTCCTCTACGTTGGCCGGCTGGAACCGCTAAAAGGAGTGGAGTTGCTGCTGCACACCGCCGCCCACCTGGAGACGTGCCGGCCGATACGCGTCCTTGTAGTTGGGGGCGACGCCAACGGAGACCGGCAGGTGGACCGGCTGCGCGGCCTGGCCCGGACCCTAAAGGTGGACGGCGTGATCGATTTCGTGGGCCGGGTCGACCAGGAAGAGTTGCCCCTGTACTACAACGCCGCCGACGTGTGCGTGGTGCCATCATATTACGAAAGCTTTGGCCTGGCCGCCCTGGAATCCATGGCTTGCGGGACTCCGGTGGTGGCGGCCCGGGTGGGCGGCCTCTCCACGATAGTGCAGCACGGGCGCACCGGGTACCTGAAGTCTTGGCGCTGCCCCGAGTCATTCGCCAGTTCCCTGGAGATGATCATATCCAATACCAAACTGCAGCATAGCATGGGTTTGGCGGCCCGGAGGCGGGCTGAAGGAATGGGCTGGCAGCATGTGGCCGCCCGATTGAGCCAGGAATACGAAACATTGACCGGGAACCTATGGGAAGGCGATAATAGCCAGTAGCAGGACTTGGCGTCGCCAATGGCCGGGCCAGCTATGACCGGCTGGCCGTCGCCCGGTTGAATGGTGCCTGGATTGCCGTCGTGCCGCCCTCCGCGGCCGTGAAAAGCCGCGGTGAGTCACCCGGAGGGACCCGTTGACCCCCGAACCCCAGGAATTTCAAAACACCCGCCGCCGCCGGCGAGGACCGCTCCGTGGACCTCTGGTTCACATCGAACGGACCCTGGGGGCGGGAATCCTCGTCATACTGCCCATCGGCATCACTGTAGTGATCCTCAAGTTCTTCTTCGACTTGCTGGACCCGGTGCTCCAACCGGTGGTAGATCTCCTTCCCGGCCGCGACATCCCCGGCCTCGGCTTCATAACCTTGATGTTCATGATCTACCTGGCCGGCCTCATCACCTCTCACGTTTTGGGGCGGCGGGTGATCGGCCTGGGCCACCGGGTCCTCGAGGTAATCCCGGTGGTAAAGGGCATTTACGGCACCACCCGCAGCGCCGTCGAAATGCTCTCCGGCAACAGCGATCACCGCTACAGCAGCGTGGTGCTCATCGACTTTCCCCGCCCGGGCACTCGAGCTATCGGGTTGGTGACCTCCCGCATGTTCGATACCAACGGGGAGGAAACCCTGGCCGTGTACATCCCCACGACCCCGATTCCATCTTCAGGCTTCCTGGTTATCGTCCCGGCTTCCGACGTTACGCCCACCGACATGAGCGTGGAGGATGCAATGCGGGTGGTGGTCTCCGGCGGGATTCTCACGGCCCAGGTATTTCAGCGGTTCGGAGTGGCGGCGGATGAGAGGCCCCATTCGAACCAGTGACACTCTCCCGCCTTTTTGAAGCCAATCGAATTGTACAGGCGGATAGCCGGATCATTGGTCTCGTCCACTTCCAGTCCAATTGAGGCCACATCGAGGGACTGGAGGAATTCCATCCCCGCCAGCAGGATGTGGCGGCTGATGCCCCGGCCCCGGTACTCCGGCACCACCCCGATCATGCCGATCACCCCTCGGATGGCGCCATCGACGGGAATCAGGCAGGTCCAGCAATAACCGGCGGTCTTCTCTCCATTGTGTAGGAACAGAATACCCTGTGGGGGGGTATTAACCATCAGGCTCCGGTACTCTATCTGGTCCACCGTATTGGGACAGAACCCCCAACTGCCGTCAAAAGCAGCGTTTTGAGCCTCGGTCAACACGGCGGCATCCCCCGGCTGAAAGGTACGGACGGTGAATCCGTCGGGGAGCGCTGCGTTGGGCAGAGCGTCCCCACTCCAGACCAGGTCCCAATAGGTGCGGGCCAGGGAGAACCCTTCGGCTCTCAGAAGGTCAGATTGAGGCGATGGGTCCGGCAGGCACGCGTGAATCACCTGGGCTCCAAGTTCGATGGCCCGGCCCACGGCGCGGTGCACCAGCTCCTGGTGATGGATGCCGCCAACCAGTTCGGGGGCCACCTCCAGTTCCAGAACAGCCCGGCCGATGGGCGTTTCCGGAACTACCTGGCAGAAGCCACCCACCCGGTCGCGGTCCTCGATGAGGAAGCAATTCTCCGTGGGGAACAGCCAGGGTTGGCCCAGCTTCTGTTCAAAGGTCTGCCGGCCCAGGGCGCGGCCCCGCTCACCCCACGTACTACCCTGCTCAACAAGATCCAACAGCGCCGACAAGCGGTCGCCGGAGAAGTTACTCACTCGCAATATAGAATCCTTATAATATGACGGTAATCGATAGTAAATAGGTGAATACTCGACGAACACATCCGTTAAACACCATGATAATGGTGTCGAACAATGCATTCCGGCGGCGGGAAGGAGCCCTCAGTACCCTCGCCCGATTGTAGCAGAGTATATGGCGGCCCACAAGACAGGAAACCAGCTTCAGAACCGCCGCCGCCAGGCACGGGTGGGCCACCGGGCCGGTACTCCCGGAGACCTGGAAAACCCGTCTGAGACTCAGATGCCCTCGAAGAACCGGCGCGGGTTCTCCACCATGAGTTGCTGGATGTCCGCATCGGAGGCCCCCAACTCTTTCAGCCTCGGGAGCACCTTCCTGGGGATGAAATTGTAACCATCGGGATTGGCCCGGCGACGCTCCTCTTGGGCCTGCGCGCCGTTCCGTGCTTTGGGCACCGAGTAATCGTGGGATAACATGATCCGGTGGCAAAAACCGGCGTCGATCAGCTTCTTCGCGGTTTCGGTTCGTTGCTCCCATTTGGGTGTGCCGGGGACCCGTCCGCCGGGGTAGCGGTCCAGGCCCAACCAGACACCCTTTCCCAGAAGGCCCAGCAGGTAATCCAGGTCGGTGTCATCGTTGGAGTGGCCTATGTAGACCCGGGTCAAGTCCACGCCTTCTTCTTCCAAGATCCGGACCTGCTGCTCCCCGACCCGCTCCGGGGACCAGGTGTGGGTGGAGATCGGCGTACCCGTGCGCAGATGTGCCCGGGCCGCCGCCCGCAAGACCACCTCTTGAAGGGGCGTAATCCCTCCCTGGTCGCTGGCCACCTTGATGACGCTGGCCTTGATCCCGGTCTCCTCGATGCCCTGCTCAATCTCCTTGATGAAGAGTGGGGCAATGACATCCGGTGAGACGTCACCGAAGGGCCGGGGGACTGCCAGGTGGATGCCGGTTGCGGCAACGATCCGGACTCCGCTCTTGCGGGAGACCTCCTGCATCGCTCCGATATCCCGTCCCAGGTCAAAGGTGCTCACGTCCACCATGGTGCGGAGACCCTCATTGTAGGCCTCCTTCAAGGCGGCCGCCGACTCTTCGATGATACCTGAGCAGTCGATGAATTCCGGGTAGGTATGGCGAAGGCCGGCGGCATTGGTGCCCACGTGCTCGTGGATCAAGGTAAAGCCCAGGTCTTCTGATTGCACCGGTCCCAGGACGGTATTCACGGTTGTCAAAATCGTCGCCTCCTCCGATTCTATTCGACTCGAGTTGGCGGCGGCCTCAAGATTCCCCCGAAAACCGCCTGGAGCAAACGGTCCCCCGGCCAGACCGCATCACGAACGGCGCGGGAACCTACAGCGTCTGGAAAGCCCGGTGGCCGGGGCGCCTGGTTGGGCCAAGAACATTTTCTCCTCCGTGGCCCGCCGGCAACTTCCGGATCAGAGCGGCCGGGCTATATTATGGCGGCCTGGCCTCGGAGGGCGGTCTGCAAGACCTCCACATCCTCACTTACAAGCCAAAGAATACACCTCGATCAGGCCTCGGAGTCAATACCGGAGTGTAACGGCGGTCACAGACATTAACCCTCATCTGAAATAGAATAGTGACAGAGATGGCAAAAACTACACGGGGAGGGGTCATGGCACTGGCCCCATACCTGGGAAACAATCCGGCAGGACGATGAGATGGCATCGGTGAAACGTATCCGCATACTCCTTGGAACCGGGCTGATCGCGGGATTGCTGCTAATAGCCGGCTGCGGGCTGGCGAGTAGCCCGTCGAGCGAATCAACCCCGGCGGCGGCCCGTAGGGCCCCCACTGCCACCGCTGTTCCGGTGGCGAAGCCCACGGTGGCTCCTACCGAGCCAGCGCCGGCCATCACTCCGGCGACGACACCAGAGCCCAATCCGGCGCCGGCGTCTGGCCATGGGGTAACACCTCCCGCGACTCCTCTGTTAGTCGCTCCCCCGTCGAAACCGGCACCGTCGAAACCGGCACCGGCGCCCGCTTCGAAACCGACGCCGGTACCGACGCCGGCGCCTACGCCGAAGCCTACGCCCATTCCGGAGCCGGAGCCCGCGCTGTCCTCCGGCATGGTTGGCCTGTTCCTGGCGATCAACGGCGGTTCCAGCTCCAACCTGCTAAGGACCGTCTCGACCGACTCGAACAGCGGCGAGATGACCGGCAGCAAGTACATCACCATCGAGAAGAGCGCCAAAGCGGTGGTCCTCTACGTTCCTGAAAGGGGAGAAGCTACGCTGATCGACTCCTACACCTCGCCCAGCTACGCCCCCCATACCAAGAGGCCGCACACCTTCGATGACCGCCTCTTCGTGGGCACCAAGTACAGCACTTCACTGAACTACGCGGAGTATGACCCTCAAACACTGCTGCCGGTGAGCAACGCGATGGCCAAGCAACTGGTCCAGGCGAGCCAGAACCGGTTCGTGCTGAAGGGCGCTCGCCCGGAGGACCCGGTGACCTCGATCACCCGGGTGGACCCGTTAGATCCTGAAGCCTCCGAGATCGTGGCGTCCTTCGAGGTTAGCGGCGTGGAAGACTACGTGCCGTCGAACTGGTGGCAGATGGCCGAAGACAACGACGTGGTCTACTGGGCGGCGATGTCCTACCAGGGCGAGCGCCTGTTGGGAGAGGTCTGGTCGTTCCGGCTGGACGACCCGGAGTCGGACCCGCTAATGCACAGCTTCACCGTGCCCGGCGCGCCGGGAGAGATGTCGATGATCCTCAAGTTCGACGTGGACGACGGTCACGCCGTGATCCAGCCCCGGTTCACCGGCTACACCGATTCCCGCCTGATTCTGTACGACCTGAACACCGGCTCGGTGGACCTGGTCGACACGGGGCTGAGGATCTTCGACGTGCAAATCCTACACCTGGGCGAGTAAAGAACTGGCCTTCCCGTTCAAAAAGTTCTCGCGCGGGGGGCGGGTTAGCCGCCGAAGGCGTCCAGAATGTTGCGGTAGTTCTCCGTGATCTGCTCCCGGACCAGGCCGTAGGTGGGTCCGTGGAGGACCGCCAGGCCGGCCAAGCCTTCAAGCCCTTTCAGCTTGTCGCGGCATTCCCTCGCGGTGCCCGCCAGGGCAAGGGTGTCCAGCATCTCGTCGCTGACCGCCTGCTCCATTCCCTCGAGGTCTTGCCGCAGCGAAGCCTCCTGGATGGCCTGCCACTCGCGGCCAAAGCCGTCGCGTTCCAGGATCGGGCGGTAGACGGTGGAGGTGGCATAGAAGGCGAGCTGCCGGCGGGCCTGTCTCCGGGCCTTTCCCCGGTCATCCGATACGGCGCAGACCAGGAGCGTCACGACCTCGATGGAAGCGGGGTCCCGGCCGGCTTTCCGCGCTCCCTCGGCCAGGTGGACCCCCAGCTCTTCGCGGAGGTAGCGAGGGGAGGCGAGAGGGTACCCGACCACACCGTCGGCTACCGTACCAGCCAGGCGCAGCATTCGCGGCATGACGGCAGCCAGGTACACGGGGATATCGGGGCGCAACGGACGGAAGCCGGCTATGTACCCGGGGGTGTCCACGTTGTAGTACGGGCCCGCATGGTGCACGGGTTCGCCAGGGTGGTGGTACCAGGTACTCCACAGCCGGCGCACCACCTCAACGTGCTCCCGAAGGCCCTCCACCGGCTTGGGGTACTTATCGGGGGTCCACCCAAGATTCATGCGCAGCGTACCGGTGCCCACGCCGAAGACGAACCTCCCATTTGATAGCTCGTCCAGGTCCAGGGCGAATCGGGCGTGTAGAAAAGGACTGCGCGGGAAAGCCATGGACACCGCCGGAACCAGGCGCACCCTGCTCGTGGCGCCGGCCAGCGCGGCCAGGGGGACAAATGCGCTGCGCCAGAACTCCGGGCACAAGATGGAATCGAATCCAGCCGCCTCAGCGGCCACGCCCAGCTCCACCACATCTTTCAGAGGAGTGTTCTCACCACCGAGCAAAAGCCCCAGCTTCATCACGTGCTCTCCGATAGGCCATTAGGCATGTGGGTCAAACCGTGGGGCCGTGACGTCCGCCTAGACCACCCGGTACGCGAATACCAGGTGCTTGATGTCGGGTTCACCGAGGGGCAGCGACACGAAGGGCCCCGCCGTCTCGATCAGGCTCCATTTTTTGTCTCGCTCCAGGCCGTCCTGGACTTCCTTGAACCCCTGGGCGTCGGCCCGGACGCTAAAGATGATGGGGCCTCCGGGCCGGGTGCAGCGGATCAGTTCGGCGAAGGACTCGGGGGGCGCGTGGGCCACGCTCAGGACGCCCACGGCGGTCGCGCCGGCGAAGGCGTTGTCCGGGAAGTCGAGCTGCTCTCCCATGACCATCTGCCGGAGTTCCCGGTAGATTCCCTTGCTGCGGGCAACTTCCAGCATGCCGGTGGAGAGGTCCATGGCAACCAACTCTCGGTAACCGAGCAGGGCAAGCACCTCTCCCATGACACCGGTCCCGGCGCCGGCATCCAGAAGCGGACCGTCGGCGGGCTTCAGGTAGCGGCCCACGAACCCGGCCACGATTCCCGGAATCTTGTATCCGTAACCGGCAACGTCTTCGTCGTATTTACCGGCCCAGGAGTCGTACCTTTCCTCCAGGTCGCGGTTCCCTTGGGAAGCGTAGATCCAATGCAGGCGTTCCTTCGGTGTCTCAGGTTGTGTCACGATTTCCTCCTGTTGTGCCCATGGGCCAACGCTGGGGCAGCCCGGCCCGGGTGCGGCCCGGATTGCCGCGCCGCTATTGCATCGGTCCTTCCGTCCCCGGCGGAGGGCCTAGCTGGCTTCGTTCTTTTCCGCTTCAACCGGGTTGCTGAGCGTGCCGATGCCGGGGATCTCGACCTCAACCACGTCGCCCGGATGGAGCGCCTCGACGGCTCCGGGCGCCCCGGTCAGAATCAGGTCGCCGGAACGCAGGGTCACGAACTGGCTGATGCCGCTAACGATGGCGTAACAATCATGGGTCATCCCCGAGGTGCTGCCCCGGTCGTGCTCCTTCCCGTTCAGCCGCGTGATGATGTCCAGTCGATGGGGATCAACTTCGGTCTCGATCCAGGGACCTACGGGTCCGAAGGTGTCGGACCCCTTGCGGCGCCAGTTGGTCAAATCCTTCGACCAGGAGCCCTCGCCGCTGACGTCGTTGGCGCAAGTGTATCCCAGAATGAAGTGGCGTGCCTCGTCAGGCGTCACCCGGCGAGCGGGTCTGCCAATGACAATCACCAATTCGCCCTCGTAGTGGACATAATCTGCCTCCGGGGGCAGCACGATGGGATCGGTATGGCCGATGATGCAGTTGACGCCCTTCTGCCAGGGCCGGAAAACCCCCGCCTCCCGGCGGATTCTTTCGGCGTCCAGTGCTCCTTCTTGGTGAGCGACATGGGCTGCGTAGTTGAGCCCTACGGCCCAAAAGCTGGCAGCTTGGGTGGGCGGAAGGAGTTTCACCCGATCCAACGGGTAGGTTGCCTCTGAGATCGAGTATTCCCGGAAGATGTCTCCCTGAATCGCCCGCACTTCCGCCCCTTCCACCAGCCCGTAGCTCTCCCACCCGTTGATGCGAAACCTGGCCAGTTTCATGTAGCCTCCTCTCTCACGATCCGAGGTTGCCTCGGAGGCGCGCTGCCGGGAGCCAGGGGGTTCGCCGATCCAGGGCCCAGTGGACCCCTGAACGGCTCGGTGCACCTCGACATAATGAGTCGATCCATGTCTTGAACCCGGACAGGTAGCTTGGCATCAGATTTGGGGTCAAGGCCATGGCACACAAGGTCCGCGGTACTTGCCGTGCTGGAAACAAGGCAGGCCACCGCCAGGCGACGCACCGGCCCGACCCACATGACCCTGGTTATCGCGGCGTCGCCGGCGTCGCGGTTTGCGACTAAATCCTCAGCCGCGAGGCCGGCGCAGAGTCCGCTGGTCTAGTTGCGGGCCAACTCCGGAGCGAGCACCGGCGGCTCACCCTTCACGCTCTCTACCAGTTGGTACGCGCGGGCTACCGTGTCCTCCGAACCTTCCATGGCAAGGATGACGGAACCTTCGCTTCCGCCGACTCCTCCGGAACTCACGTGCATGGCGCTGACACCGGTCAGGACCGTCAACGCCTCAATCTCCGTCACCACCAGCGAGGTTACCACAGGAAGCAGGCCGCACGACTTCCCCATCACCGTGTCGAAGAGCGTGTTGCCGCACATGAAGTAGGCTTTGGTGACGGAGGGAATCAGCCGCTCCAAGCTCACGGGCTGGATGAGGTGTGACCCCCGGGAACTCAAGAGCGGCCATGAGAAGCCGATGGTCCCGCCCGAGGATCCAGCCACCAGAATGCCCGTGTTACCCTCCGGGTCGAGGGCGTTGGCCCCTTTGATGGATACGTCGGTGGCCGTGAACTCCTCCATCACCGTTTCCGCGGGCTCGTCCACCAAGGCGCCGTCCCGGAAGACCCACGGCCCGATGCGCTGCCGCGGGATAGTGGTGGCCAGCTTCGCGTCGGCGATTATGCCCGCGGTGCAGATCTCTTTGGGCAAGGTGTCGCCCAGCAGTTCTTCAACGATGTATGCCGGGGTCACGCCCCGGGAGATTATCAGCAGGCCTTTTTCACGGACCCTTCGTACCTCCGGTAGCTCCAGCATCGCTTTCGCGATCAGCCGCTTGGACTCGGAGGGAGTGAGCACGACGATTGCGTGAGCGCGCTCATCTCTGGTCCCTGCCAGCTTTTCCCGGAACATTTCGATATCGTAGAACATATGCGCCTCCTCTGGCTCGTAAATCAGGTTCACATTGTAGCAGGGATGTCACGTCGCCACAGCGGTTTCCGTTTCCAACCTGGAAGAGCGATGGCAGACAGCTCGATCGGGCAGTTATGATAGACCAGGCGGGGTGTCCTGCACGCGCTCGGTCGCACCGGCACCGAGGTGGCTCCGCCTGGTGTCCCAATTCCTACTTCGCCGTCCACCTGCCAGGTCCGCGGGATCGCGTTCAAGAAAAGAGTGAGCGTTTCGACCCTCTCCGACGCTCCGTAGAACTAGCTCGATGGCCGAACTCGGGAGCCTTCCGAGCGGCCGCAATAGCGAAAACACATTATCGGACATGCTCAATTTCGAAGTTGACCCTGTACCTAACTTCCTGTACTATGGGGCACGGCCTACAATCCCTGAGGTCGATGACGACAACGGCCGGCAAACGGCCGTTCCTACATAGGTATCGGGTGCGGCAGCGAAAAGAATCGTCAGGCCCACCGGACCGGAAGCGGTGAATGCGGCCCGGAGTTGGGCTGTCGTGGGGCGTCTCCGGCCTACCAGGGAAGGACCTTGCTGGAGGTAACCCCCGAATGGAAGAAACACCGCAACGGGTGTTGGTAGTTATTCCTCACCCCGATGACGCTGAGTTCTGGTGCGCTGGGACCGTCGCTTGGTGGGTCAGCCAGGGAGCGTCGGTTTGCTACGTTTTGTGCACCGACGGCGACAAAGGCAGCAGCAATCCCCACGCTACTTCCCAGGAACTGGCGCCGGCCCGGGAGCGGGAGCAAAGGGAAGCCGCCCGAATATTGGGAGTGGAGGAAGTGGTGACGCTGCACCGCCCCGATGGAGAACTCGAAGACACCAGAGATTTTCGCCGGGAGATCGTTCGCCAGATTCGGCGGGTCCGGCCCGAGCTGGTGCTGTGCCCGGAGCCGTACCGCAGGAACCTGGCCTGGCACCGGGACCACCGGATAGCCGGCCAGGTCACGCTGGACGCGGTCTTTCCCTGGGCCCGGGATCACCTGCATTTTCAGGAGCTTTGGGAGGAAGAGGGGCTGGAGCCTCATAAGACGGGCACGATCCTATTTTGGGGCGCCGAGCAACCCGATACCCACATTAACATAAGCGATACGATTGACCTGAAGATTCAGGCGGTGCTGGCCCATCAGAGCCAGATGACGAATCGCACCGAACCCGAACTTCGGGAGTTCGTCAAGAATTGGGCCAAGACCGCCGGGGCGGACCAGGAGTACACCTACGCGGAAGCCTTCCGCAAGCTCACCTTTCGGGCCTAGTTCTAATGACTTGTAAATGGTTTGATACCCAGTCCGTCATCCCGGCGAAGGCCGGGGTCCACCTGACGCTTCTCTGGATTCCGGCCTTCGCCGGAAAGACGGGTGTGGTGGGAGAATATCGCTCGCTTTCGCCGATGTAGAGCTATTTACGGACAGGACACTGGATTCTCCTCCGCCGCTTCATTGCGGGTAGTAGCAGCCTGGGTCTGACCGGCGGCAAGCATTCGAATCGGCTGCTAAGCCGGAAGCCGGTTTCCGCGACCCTTCTGAAACCCCCGGTGATAGCCTCGTGCACTCTCGGGGGCCGGGCTTGGCCAGCGAAGCATCTGCTACAATTGAATCTTAGAGCCTGCATCCACTGTGTTTGGAAGGTATATGCACCCAGCCCCACCTATCAAGTTTCACCGACCGATGGCGTTACTGGTCCTCGTCCCTCTGCTCTTTGTTCTGGCTTGCGGAACCTCCGGCGAAGCCGTCGAGCCCGAAGACGAGCTTGGGCAAGTGTGGGAAGCCTGGCGGCAGATCAACGGGGCCGAGGCGAGCCCAGACAGCGCGGCAAAACCGGATCCGGACGCGGTGGTGGGCAGCACCCTCCGGAGCTTGCTGGACGAGGCCGGCGTGCTTTCCTATCCCTTTCTCACCGATGTGGGACGCCTGCGGGGCCAGGTGCCGCCCGAAGTTCCGGATGAGTTGGCCGATGTGTGGCGGGCGTTGGTCCTGCACCAGGATCGGTGGCCGGAGGTTGAACGGTCCGAATTGGTCCAAACCACCATCTTGGCAATGAACGAGGCTGCTGGGACCGGGGATGAAACCGGGCTGGTGTGGGAGGCCTGGCGGCGAATCGACGAGTCTTATGCGGGGACGGAGGACCTGGACCCCGACGGGGCGGTCAGCGGCGCGATCCGAGGCCTGCTGGAGCTGAGCGACGCCGGGCCCTATCCCTTTCTGGCCGACGTGGGCCGGATGTGGGACCGGGTTCCCTCGGGCGTTCCCGACGAACTGGCCGACCTCTGGCGCGGATTGGCCTTGTACCAGGAGCGTTGGCCGGAGGTCGAGCGGTCCGATTCGGTCGAAGCCGCCATCTCTGGTATGGTGGCCGGCCTGGGAGACCCGGCGGCCGCCTTCTTCGACGCCGATTCCTACGCGGAGGCCCGGAATGCCCTGGACGAAAGTCTGAAGGGTAGCTACCCCGGCATCGGCGCCAGGGTGGTGGACCAGGACGGCCAGATTCTGATGTTCCCGTTTCCGGATACCCCGGCGGAGAGTGCCGGGCTCGAAGCGGGCGACGTGCTGCTGGAGATTGAAGGGGAACCGGTAGGCGGGAAGACCGTGCAAGAAGTGGTGGATCAAGTGGCCGGACCCCAGGGGACCAAGGTCAGGCTGCTGGTCGAGCGATCGGGGGAGCCGGAACCCCTCGAACTTAACGTGTTCCGGGGAACCATAGATTTGCCTTCAGTCTCCACCCAGTTGGCGCCCGGTGGAATTGGGTACGTCTACATCTCCCGGTTCCTGGACAACACTGGCGAACAGGTATTTGAGGCCCTTGAAAATCTCATGCAGTACGACATGCTGGCCTTGATCCTGGACCTACGGACCAATTCAGGCGGATCGGCGGAAGCGGCAGCAGATGTCGCCGGACAGTTCGTGGCGCCGGGCAGCGTATTCTTGAACTTGGAGGACCGGCGCGGTGACCGGCGGGAACAGCGCATCCCAGAGGACATGGACCGCCTGGAGCTGGAGCAACTGTCGATGGTGGTGCTGGTGGATGAGGCTACTATCGGAGAGGCCGAGGCCCTGGCCGCGGTGCTGCAAGAGACCGGTCGCGCCGTGCTCATGGGCGCTGGCACCTTCGGCAGCATAGGAACCTACAGCTTCGTCGAACTCAGCGATGGCTCGGCGGTCTACCTTCCCACCGCCCGGTGGTATACCCCTGCGGGCAACCTTCTTGGGACCGAGGGTGTCCAGCCGGACGTGACAGTTCTCTATGACCCGGAAGCCGGGGGAGTTAGCGGTGAGAGCCAGTTCAACCGGGCCTACGGCTTCCTCAACGACCAGCTACCGCCCTTTCGTTAGCCCAGCCTCCTGGCAACTCAGGCAAGCGTAGGCATCCCGGTTCGTCGGCAGGATGTCGCCGGCCACGTTCCGTTTCCGCCGGCACACGGAGCAGACGACGGTTTCGAGGGACTCCGTTTTCCTCGACGCCGTCTCTGCTCCGCAGATCCCCTGGTAATCGGGGTTGGCCTGCTTCAGCCGCTGGTAGCGCTCCAGGTCCTTCCGGCGGCTCGCCGTTGTTTCCCCATGGGCTGGAGTGCGGCCCGGGTGGCTAGCTTACCTCGACGACGGCGCCGGCCTCTTCTAATTTGCCCTTGATGGATTCGGCTTCGTCCTTAACCACGGCCTCTTTGACCTTGGTGGGGGCGGCCTCCACCAGTTCCTTGGCTTCGCGCAGCCCGAGTGAGGTGACTTCGCGAACGGCCTTGATGACGTTGATCTTGTTGGGCCCTATCTCCTTGATGGTCACGTCGAACTCGGTCTGCTCTTCCTCTTCGGGAGCGGCGTCTCCGCCGGCAGCAGCGCCGGGGGCAGCCGCCGCGGCCACCGGGGCCACCGCGATCGGGCCAAACACATCCTCCAGAGCCTTGTTCAAATCGGCAAGCTCCAGAACGGTCATGCTTTTGATAGCTTCTACAATTTCCTCTTTACTCACGGACCCTCCTTTTTTTCGGCCGGGCATTCCCGGTGTTGAGTGCATAGTTTACGAGGTTTCAAGAAACCTGCGCTTACCCCGGAAAGGTTCTTGGAGACACACCACGCTGCGGCGGAGGGAGCGGCCTCAAGAAAACCTTGCGGGAACGCGGGTTCATATTCGAATCAAGATATCTTGTGGGCGGAACCTCTAGCCATCGGATTCGGTGGATTCAAGGTGCCGGATTCTGGCTTGTAGCATCGCGCTGAAGTTCACGATGGGGCTGTTGAGCACGACCATCAGGCGCTGGATCGGCGATTGCAACTGAGCCATCATGGCGGCCACAAGCTGAGGCTTGCCAGGCAAGGCGGCCAGGCGGGCTACCTCTGCCGGCGCCATCGCCGGGCCGTCACCCATGACTGCTCCGCGGATCGCCAGCACCGTTCGGGTGGTGCGAATGTAGTCGGCGAGGATCTTGGCAACCACCAGGGGATCGTCGTAGCCGAAGGCAACGGCAGTTGGTCCTTGGACGATCTCTTTTACCTGGGGGCGGCTCGCCGCCTCGGCGGCCAGGTCCATCAGAGTGTTCTTCACCACGGTGAACTCCACTCCGGAGGCTCGCATGCGCCGCCGCAACTCGGTCATCTCGTTGACCGAAATGCCGGTGTAATCGGCGGTCACCGCTATGGTGCACCGCTCAAGCTTTTCAGCAAGGGCGCTCACTCGGTCGATTTTTTGCTCGGTCGGCAAACTGGTCCCCCCTTTATCTGCAATTCACAAAAAAACCGCGCCCAAGTCGAGGCGCGGAGAGCAAAGATAGCCCTTTTCAGGCTTTGCTGCGCCTCGGCGGGCGTTTGACTGTCTTTAGCCCCGCCGGTGGCGGGGACCCGCGGTCTACGGCTTCGGTGTGGTTGTTGGTTTGTTTTCGACTCTTGGCTACTCCGTGGGCTTCAGGGCCTGGAGGCCGCTCAGGTCCAGGGCAACACCCGGCCCCATCGATGAGGTGAGAAAGGCCGATCGCAGGAACGAGCCCTTGACCGCCGAGGGCTTGGCCCGAAGTATCGAGTCCATCAGCGTCGCCAGGTTTTCCAACAGGCGGCCGGCTTCGAAGCTTGCCTTGCCGATGGGGCTGTGGATAATCGCCGTTCGGTCGGTCCGGTACTCCAGGCGGCCGGCCTTGGCTTCTTTGATGACCCTGGGCAGGTCCTGGGGTTGGACCATGGTACCGGACCGGGGGTTCGGCATCAATCCGCTACGTCCCAAGATGCGCCCCAGCTTGCCGATCTTGGGCATGACCTGGGGTACTGCCAGACCAACGTCGAACTCCATCCAGCCGCCCTCGATCTTCTCGATCAGGTCGTCCTCGCCAACGAAGTCGGCTCCGGCTTGCCGGGCGATTTCCATGGAGTCGCTGCCGGTGAATACCAGCACCCGCACCGGTTTCCCCAGCCCGTGGGGCAACACCGTCACGCCCCGCACCATTTGGTCGGCGTGGCGAGGGTCGGCGTTGGTTCGCAGATGGATCTCAACGGTCTCATCGAACTTGGCGGTGGCCAGTTTCTTCACGAGTTCGATGGCCTCCTGGGGCTGATGGAGGCCATCCTCCGGCACCAGTTCGGCTACCGCGCCATATCTTCGGCTGTGCTTTACCATACTTGATCCTTGTGGGCCACGACGGCAGCTAGTCCCCTTCGACCTTGATTCCCATGCTGCGGGCAGTGCCTTCAATAATGGACATTGCAGCCTCCACGGAGGAGGCGTTCAAATCCGTGGCTTTTGCTTCGGCTATTTCTTTGAGGGCCTTCCGGCTGATTGTGCCCACAGGTCCCTGCCTGGCTTCGGTGGCACCTTTCTCGACAGACGCCGCCTTGCGCAACAGGTCGGAAGCGGGCGGGGTGCGAGTTACGAAGCTGAATGAACGGTCCTCGAATACGGTGAGGTGCACCGGAACGATCGTACCGCTCTTGTCCGCGGTGCGAGAATTATACTCTTTGACGAAGCCCATGATGTTGACGCCATGCTGGCCCAACGCGGGACCCACCGGAGGTGCGGGTGTCGCCTTTCCCGCCTCCAACTGCAGCTTGATTATCGCTCGTACCTTTTTGGCCACCGTTCGCTCCTAAATGCGTTCGACCTGCAGGAAATCCAGCTCCACCGGGGTTTCCCTTCCGAAGAAGGAGACCAGGACCCGTACTTTGCCCTTGCCCTCATCGACATCGCTGATGGAGCCGATGAAATCAACAAACGGTCCTTCGGTGATGCGCACTGTTTCGCCCCTTTCCAGGCCGATCTTGATGCGCGTTGTTCCGGATTCCACCTGCTTGAGAATGCCTTCTATCTGCTTGTCTTCCAGGGGCACCGGTTTGGGCCGTTTGTCGGATTCGTCTTCGGTCGAGACGAACCCGGTCACCCCCGGGGTATTGCGGACCGCGTACCAGCTTTCGTCATCCATGGACATCTGGACCAGGATGTAGCCAGGGAACAGCTTTCGCCGCTCCGAGCGCCTTTTGCCGTCCTTGAACACCACCTCTTCTTCGGTGGGCACCAGCACCTCGAGGATGCGGTCCTGCATGTCGAGGCTCTGAATTCTCAACTTGAGGTTCTTCTCGACCAGGTCTTCCTGCCCGGAATAGGTGTGCACGATGTACCACCTGGGGGCAGAACTCTCGGTTGTTTGAGGATCGTTGGTCGTGGTCATGATGGCGAATCCGCAGCCGCGTTGTTGGCAACCCACGCTGGCATTTTCGGGATGGTTAGCCTATAAGCACGAATCTGTCGAAGGTCTCTTTCAATATCCGGTCAAGCCCCCCCAGGAAGAAGCCCATGACGAACGATAAGGCGATGACCACCATGGTGAGCCGCGCCGTTTCCTCGCGGCTGGGCCAGACTGACTTCCGCAGTTCGGATGCGGTTTCCCGGAGGAAGGCCACCGGGCTCACGCGTCCGGCGGCGCCCGAAGAGGCGATCCTGGGGCTACGAGTCGAACTCCTGGCCATGAGGGACTACCTCACTTCCCGATGAGAGGTATGGTTGCGGCAGCGGGAGCAGTATTTTCGCAGCTCCAGCCGCTGGGGATCGTTGCGCCGGTTCTTGACGGAGGTGTAGTTACGCTCCCGGCAATCGCCGCATTGCAACGTGATTATCAGTCGGACATCTGCTGTCTTTCTGGCCATTTCTTAGTCCAACAGTTTGGTGAATACGCCGGCGCCCACCGTTCGGCCGCCTTCTCGAATGGCGAAGCGTAGGCCTTCCTCAATGGCGATTGGTGAGATCAGCTTGATGGTCATTTGAATGTTGTCGCCGGGCATGACCATTTCCACCCCTTCCGGCAGAATGACCTCCCCGGTGATGTCGCTGGTCCGGATGTAGAACTGGGGTTTGTAGCCGGGGAAGAAGGGCGTATGACGTCCGCCTTCCTCGCGGCTGAGCACGTACACCTCGGCGTGGGCTTCCTTGTGAGGCCGCATCGAGCCGGGCGCTACGAGCACCTGGCCCCGCTCCACCTCATCCCGGTCCACGCCGCGAAGCAGTATCCCCACGGCATCGCCGGCTTCGGTGTAGTCGAGCGTCTTGTGGAACATCTCCAAGCCGGTGGCCACGGTTTCACGTACGTCGCCGAACCGGATGATCTCCACCGGAGAGCCCTGCTTGAGCTGTCCGCGCTCTACCCGGCCCGTGACCACGGTTCCGCGGCCCTTGATGCCGAACACGTCCTCAATGGGCATCAGGAACGGCCGGTCGGTGACCCGAGTGGGGATCGGAATATAGTCGTCCATGGTCTGCACCAGTTTCAGGATACCCTCTTCGGCTTCTGAGTCACCTTCGACTGCCTTGAGGGCGCTGACCCGGACGATGGGCGTGTCGTCGCCGGGGAATTCGTAGCGGTCGAGAAGTTCTCGAACTTCCATCTCCACCAGCTCCAGCAGTTCTTCATCGTCCATCATGTCGCATTTATTCAGGGCGACCAAGATGCGGGGGACTTCCACCTGGCGAGCCAGTAGGATGTGCTCCCGGGTCTGAGGCATCGGGCCGTCGGGAGCGCTGACCACCAGAACAGCGCCGTCCATCTGAGCCGCGCCGGTGATCATGTTTTTGATGTAGTCAGCGTGCCCCGGGCAGTCCACGTGGGCATAGTGCCGGGTTTCTGTCTGGTACTCCACGTGGGCGATGGCGATAGTCACACCACGGGCTTTCTCTTCGGGCGCATTGTCGATGCTGTCCAAAGAGCGGGCGCTTGCCAACCCTTTCTTTGCGAGCACTTGAGTGATGGCAGATGTCAGAGTGGTCTTACCATGGTCCACGTGACCGATGGTACCCACATTTACGTGCGGTTTGGACCGGTCATATAGCTGCTTGGCCATTTGGGCCTCCTCCCTGTGTTGGTGAAGCTGGAGCCCAGAGGCGGGATTGAACCGCCGACCCCGTTCTTACCAAGAACGTGCTCTACCGCTGAGCTATCTGGGCGGGTTGCGAAAGCAACCGGCATTCAACTCGGTACGTGCTATTAAAGATTACCACAATTGGTGGAGGGGGTAGGATTCGAACCTACGAAGCCCTTCCGGACGCCAGATTTACAGTCTGGTGGCTTTAACCACTCACCCACCCCTCCAGGGTTTGGGCAGTCCTCCCTTCCGTTGACCGCGCCACCGGGCACGGTACTCCAGAGTAGGGAAGCGAGTCTCCAAGAGAGCCCCAGAGGGGAATCGAACCCCTAACCTGTCGATTACAAATCGACTGCGCTACCTTTGCGCCACAGGGGCATCAAGGGCGCTGGGTGGTAGACACACTACAAATGGCCCCGTATGCTTGGGGCCATTTCATCGGGACCACCTTGCTGAGTCCACATTATATGAAATGGACTGGGGAAAGTCAATTGGTTTGAAGGTGGCCCACGCCCGAAAACCGTAGGCCGATTTCCTCACAATGTGACCGACAATGTGACCGGTAAAATGGGCAGCTTGACGCCGCCCGTAGCTTATTCTACACTCGTCGCTAGGCCGTGCGCGGTCAGGAACAACCCGGTGTCAGTCCCCTTGGGGAGTTAGTCAAATGGAGTTGAAGGCCTTTATCCGAGACGTGCCCGATTTTCCGGAAGCAGGGATCCTGTTCCGGGACATCACTCCGCTGCTGCTCGATGCCGGCGCGTTCAAGTACGCCATCGACCAGTTGGTGGAGCGCTTCAAGGCCGAGCAGTTGGACGTGATCGTCGGAATCGAGTCCCGGGGATTCCTGTTCGGTGCGCCGTTGGCCTACCAGTTGGGCAAGCCGTTCGTGCCGGTGCGGAAGCCTGGGAAGTTGCCGGCCGCCACCCATACGGCAGAGTACACCCTGGAATACGGCAGCGACGCCATGCAGATCCACGTCGACGGCATCGGCTCCGGCCAGCGCGTGTTGGTGCTGGACGACCTGCTCGCCACCGGAGGCACCCTGGACGCGACGGTCCGGTTGGTGGAAATGT
Source organism: Dehalococcoidia bacterium (assembly GCA_030740155.1). Classification (GTDB taxonomy): domain Bacteria; phylum Chloroflexota; class Dehalococcoidia; order Lucifugimonadales; family UBA3495; genus CAJWBT01. The sequence continues at coordinate 72,744 of JASLXV010000025.1, forward strand.
CGGGCGGTGTGATCGGCGCGATCGGCGTCATCATCGAGCTGACCCAATTGGACGGGCGGGGGCGTCTGGCCGGCTACGACGTGTTCTCGCTGTTACAGTACTGAGCGGGATCAGGGCGTCCCGGGATCCTTGCTCGGTTCTCGTTTCTTCTTCTTTTTCGATCCGGCTGGGCCGTCCCCATTTGAGGGATTCTCAGTACTCAGACTGATCCAAGGAGGGAGCCGTGGCGGACAAGATTACCGTAGGCAATGTTGAAATCATGGCGGTCATGGACATGGTGCCACCGGCCCGGCCGCCGGAGGCGATGTTCCCCGAGGTTCCCCGTGAAGCTTGGGGACCGTACGAGGACACCCTGGAAAACGGCCAGTTCCAGCTCTATTACTGCTGTTTCGTGCTTCGTTCGAAGGGGACCACGATAATGGTCGACACCGGCATGGGGCCGGGCCCCCACGTGGAACGGGGTAACCTGACGGGCAACCTGGACCAGGAAATCCGGCCCCTCTTGCTTGCTCCGGACCAGTTAGGCAATAACAACGTCTCCGCCTTTGATGAAGTGAACATCGTGGCCCACTCCCATTTGCACGCCGACCACGTGGGCTGGAACATCAGGTACGGCGGAGGAGCGCCCACCCCCTACTTCCCCAAGGCCAGGTACCTGGTGCCCAGGCTGGACTGGGAGCATTTCACGAAACCAGAGGTCCTGAAGACCGCTCCCTATGTGGAGAACCAAGTGGTGCCGCTCCAGGGACTCGGCAAGATGGACATCATCGACGGGGAGCACAGTATCACCGACGAGATCACCACGCTCCATACCCCCGGCCACACTCCCGGCCACCTGGTGATTCTGATCAACTCCCAGGGCGAAAAAGCCATGGTAATGGGCGACGTTCTCCACTCCAAGGCCCAAGTGCATGAGCCGGGTTGGACTGCCGGGGTGGACATCGACAAAGAGGCAAGCAGACGGAGCCGCAACGCCATTCTGGACCTGGCCGAGCGGGAAGGGTATGTGGTCGCCGCCGGACACTTCCACCCCATCGACCACATCGGGAAGGTGGTCCGGCTGGAGGGGCGCCGTTACTGGCAGGCCCTGTAAGCTAGCTAATTGACGAAGATGCCCGTCCCGCCGGGCGGAGGCGGGTATCTCGTAACGGCGTACGCCCCAAAGGCGATGCCGGAACAGGCCCGCCGGTTAGAGCGGGACAATTGACCTAGGAGCGGCAACGATGAAGGTAGGATTTATCGGCACTGGCAACATGGGCAACCCAATGGCGGTCAACCTCATTAAGGGCGGCCACGATGTGACCGTACACGAGCTGCGCCGGGAGGCAGCCACCAACCTTCTGGAGATGGGCGCCCAATGGGCCGGTAGCCCGAAGGAAGCCACCGCCGGAAGCGAGATTGTGTTCACCTCGCTCCCAGGCCCGCGGGACGTGGATGCCGTGGTTCTTGGCGAGGACGGTATCATGGAAGGGGCCGTTAAAGGCTCCATTCACATCGACCTCTCTACCAACTCGCCCACGGCCATTCGCCGCCTCCACCAGGTATGCGGCGAGAAAGGCGTCATCGTCATGGACGCACCGGTCAGCGGCGGTGTCTTCGGTGCGGCGGCGGGCACCCTGGCGGTAATGGTCGGCGGCGACCGGGCCGTGTTCGACCGGGTCAAGCCCACCCTCGACTCCATAGGCACCCATGTGGTCTACTGCGGTCCCATTGGCAACGGAGCGGTGTGCAAGCTCTGCAACAATCTGCTGAGCATGGGGATCGGTATGATGCTGACTGAGGCGCTGACCCTTGGCGTGAAGGCCGGCGTCGACCTGGCTGTGCTGGCCGACGTCATCACCAACAGTTCCGGCGGCTGCAAGCGCCTCACCGAGAAGTCTCCCCGTTACCTGTTTAAGGGTAATTTCGAGCCGGGATTTGCCACGGCCCTGGCGGCAAAGGACGTTCGGCTAGCCACCGAGTTGGGCCGGGAATACGGCATCCCCCTGGAACTCTCCAACCTGGTGGACCAGCGGCACGTGGAAGCCCTGCTCCGGGGCTGGGGACCGGAGGACTCGGACGCCGTTTCGAAAATACAAGAAGAAAAGGCCGGGGTCCAGTTGAGGCTGCCCGGCGCCTAGACGGATTGCCCAGACGGATTGGAGGATATCGATGACTACAAGCTCCGAAAGATCCAAGCTGGTGGAAGCCAGTGACACTATCGAAGCCATCGAGGAGTGCTATCGCCTGGGTTGGAGCGACGGCCTGCCGGTGGTCCCGCCGGTCGACTACAAGGTCCGGGAGATGCTGGAGCACGTGGGGATGACCGGTGAGGAGGAGCTGCTGTCGCTGGAGATGCGGCGGCGGGTGCTGACCTCGGAGAACGCCGCGGCCAACGCGGTGATGGCCGGGTGCCTCCCGGAGTACTTCCCCGTTCTGGTTGCCACGCTGCGGGCCCTTGAAGAGGACAAGAACGAAGTCCACATGGCTTCGGCCTCCACCAGCTCTCCCGCCATACTGATGGTCGTCAACGGCCCCATCCGGCACCGGATCGGCGTTAACTCCAGGGACGGGCTTTTCGGCCCCGGCTTTCGGGCCAATGCCTGCTTGGGCCGGGCCATCCGGCTCTGCTTCATGAACGGTTTCGACGCCCGTCCCGGCACCCTGGACCGGGGCACGCTGGGCAATCCCTCCAAATACACTCTCTGCATCGCCGACAACGAGGAGGACTCCCCCTGGGAACCCCTCCACGTCAGCCGGGGGTTCAAAGCCGAGGACAGCTGCATTACCGTGGCCGTGGCCTACAACCCCACCACCGTCAACAACCGGTACGGCCATACCGGGGAATCCATCCTGTCCTCCTTGGCCGACACCATGAAGTCCGCCTTTCTGGGCCAGAAATTTCCCGGCCAGTGGGCGATAGTCGTCGGCCCAGAACACGCCCTGACCCTTAAAGAGGGAGGGTGGAGCCGCCGGAACATCCAGGATTATCTGATCGAGCACGCCATCCGCTCCCGCGCCGAACTGGTTCGCCTGGGGGTGGCTCAAGGGCCGGAAAAGCCCGGCGACGAAAAGCTGATTCTGCACTGCGCCAAAGACCCGGACGATATCCTGCTGCTCATGGGTGGCGGTACCGGAGGGCGCAACAGCGCCATCATCGATATGAGCCATTTCAAGATGCGCACCCGCAAGATAGACGTGCCCGGCGCCTAGCCAGTATGGGGGAACCTTTTCACCCCCTCTCTTATCTCCCCTTTCGCAAGAGGGAGAGGACCAGTCGCCCTTGTAGTCGGTTTGACCGGAGGACGAGATGCCCAAGTTTTCCGCCAATGGAGTGAATCTGTCCTACGAGGTCACCGGCGAGGGGTTTCCCCTGGTGTGGAGCCACGAGTTCTCGGGCGGCCCCGAGAGCTGGGACCCCCAGGTCAAGTTCTTTTCCCGGCGCTACCAGGTGATTACCTACTCGGCTCGGGGGTACCCGCCCTCGGACGTGCCGGAGGACCCGGAGGCTTACTCCCAGGACATAATGGTGGAGGACCTGCGCCTGCTGCTGGAGCACTTGGGCATCCGGCAGGCCTTCATCGGCGGACTGTCCATGGGCGGCGCCGTCGCATTGAACTTCTGCATCGCTCACCCCCAGATGGCCAAGGGGGTTATCGTCGCCGCCGCCGGCAGCGGTTCCGATCCCGGCAATCGGGAGAAGTGGCTGGCGGATGGCCAAGCCATGACCGACCGGCTGTTGTCAGAGGGAATGGCAGCCGTGGCCAAAGATTACGCCCGCACCCCGGTCAGGGTGCAACTCCTTCGCAAGGACCCCAAGGGTTGGCAGGAGTTCTACGAGGGTTTGGCGGCCCACTCCGCCCTGGGCTCGGCGCTGACCTACCGGGGGTTCATGCTGAAGCGGCCCACGACGTTCTCCCTGGTGGAGAAGCTGCGCGGGCTTATGGTGCCGGCCCTGATCTTGGTCGGCGACGAGGATGAGCCCTGTGTCGATCCGGCGGTCTTCATGAAGCGGAATATACCGAGGGCCGGGCTGGCCGTGTTCCCCCAGAGCGGCCACGCCATCAACCTCGAGGAGCCGGACCTATTCAACCGGACGGTGCTGGACTTCCTCATCGCGGTGGAGGCGGACCGCTGGGCCGAGAGGGCGGGCTAGGTTACTGCCCCGCGACTAGCTTTACGCCGGCGGAAAGGTGCGACTTTGCCTCTCCACACACGTCTTTCCGGCGAAAGCCGGAATCCAGAGAAGCAGCGGCTGGATCCCGGCCTTCGCCGGGATGACGGACCGGAAAACCAGCCGGTTGCGAGACTCCGGACTAGCTCTTCAGCTCTTTGACGATCTTCTTCAGCGCCTGCTCGTCGGACGGGGTGGGCGTGTCCATGTTGAACACGTATTCGTCCAGCAGGCCCCCGAAGCGCTCCTTTATCCGCCCGGCCACTTCGTCGTATGGGCCCAAAATGGATAGCGTGTCCAGCATTTCATCGCTTATCAGGTCCCCCATCTTGTCCCACTCGCCCTTCACGGACAGGGCATGCAAGGCCGGGCTGACCTCCTGGAAGCCGTGGACTTCCAGCACCGGGGTATAGGTCCTGGTGGAGGCGTAGAAGGCGATCTGCTGTTTGGCCGCCGCTTTTTTGGCGGCTACGGCTTCCCGGTTGGGTCCGGTGACCACGAAACTGGAGCCGTTAAGCACGATGTCAGACGGACTGCGGCCCGCTTTTTCCGCCCCCATTGTCACGTTGGGTTTGACGACATCGGTCACGTATTTGGCTGAGGAAATGGGATGAAGAGCCAACCCGTCGCACAGCCGGCCGACGGTCCGGCAGTTGAACGGGTTGATCGCGCTGATGTACACCAGGGGCTTGGGAGTGGAGTTGGCGCCGGGACTGAAGAAAGGGGTCATCAGCGAGAAGTTGTAGAAGCGTCCCTTGAAGTCCAGTTTCTTATCCTCTTGCCAGGTGTCCCAGATGGCGTGCAACGCCCGGACGTACTCCCGCAGGCGAGGACCGGGCGAGTCCCAGGGGACCGAAAAGCGGCGTTCCATGTGACCCTTCACCTGGGTACCCATGCCCAGGCGGAAGCGCCCTCCGGAGAATTCCTGAAGGTCCCAGGCGGCGTAGGCGACCGACATGGGAGAACGAGGGAACACGATGGCCACCCTGGTCTCTAGTGTCAGTCGGGTCGTGGCGCTGGCGGCCAGCAGGAGAGGGTAGAAGGGGTCGTGGCCCGTCTCCTCGGAGCACACGCCGTCGTAGCCCATCGACTCGGCCCAACGGGCCTGCTCCGGAACGTCTTTCAGCTTGGCGGTTTTGAGGTTGTAGATTACGCGCATACCCACTGTCGAAACTCCTTGCCTATCCGTATGCCTATTCACAGTAACGTGGCGGCCCGGCCCCGCTAGCCCGCGGTGAATCCTCCATCGACTGCCAGCTCGGCGCCGGTGATGTAGGACGCCTCGTCGGAAGCCAGGAACAGGACAGCGTAGGCTACTTCCTCCCGGCGGCCCACTCGGCCCAGGGGCGTCTGACCCATCCGGGTCTTCAGTTCGGTTTCGTCTCTATCGGCCCCTTCCGCCATCGGCGGTAATCGTCCGGGGTGAACCGAGTTCACCCGTATACTGTCCTTTCCGTACCGCACCGCGGAAGCCTTGGTGAGGAGCCGGACCGCGCCTTTGGAGGCGTTGTAGGCCGGGTGCCCGGTGGCTGTGCCAACCAGACCCGCTATCGACGAAATGTTGACAATGGAGCCGCCGCCCGCCTCACGCATCTTGGGGACGGCGTACTTGGTGCCCAAGAAGACACTCCTTGAATTGACCTCCATGATGCGATCCCATCCCTCCAGACTGGTAATGTCGGGATGAGAGCGGCCGCTGATACCGGCATTGTTCACCAGCACGTCCAGCTTGCCAAATCTGGAAACCGTCCGGTCTACCGCCTGCCCCCAGTCGTCTTCCTGGGTCACGTCCAGCTTGACGAACATGACCTCGCCGCCGGCCTCGGCGATCTCCGCCTCAACTCGCCGGCCTTCTTCCTCTCTCAGGTCGGCAATGACGACTTTCGCGCCTTCTTTGGCGAACATTTTGGCTTCTACTTCGCCCATTCCTCGAGCGCCTCCGGTTATCAGGGCAACCTTGCCTTTCAGCCTCATTGTCCCTCCTGTTTCAAAAACCGGCATTAAGTTTGGTGTCCAGACCTCTGGAGCGGACGGAGCCACATTCCCGTGAGGCCCTGGACATCCCCGGCGGATCAGGCGGCCACCATCGGCCAGAAGGGAGATGATGGGTATCTGCCCGCACCCGCCTCGGGCACTTCGTTTCTTGGTAGATTGCCGTTACCTGGCGGTGAATCCGCCGTCCACCAACAGCTCCGTGCCGGTGATGTATGAGGCCTCGTCCGAGGCCATGAACAGCACCGCATTGGCGACTTCGATGGGCTGGCCTTCCCGTCCCATGGGTATCGCCGCGATTCTGGCGTCTTGGCTTCCGCCGTCGCCCCTGGCGCCCGAGGTAAGCATGGCGGGCATGCTTCCCGGATGGACCGAGTTGACCCGGATGCCCTCCTTGGCATGTTGTACCGCCGCCGCCTTGGTCACCAGCCGGACCGCGCCCTTCGAGGCGTTGTATCCGGGGTGAATGTAGGTCTGGCCGACGAACCCGGACATGGAGGAGATGTTCACGATGGCGCCGCCGCCGGCCTTCTTCATCTCCGGGATGGCGTGTTTCATGCCCAGGAAGACCCCCTTGGCGTTGATGTCCATCAGCAGGTCCCAGGCTTCGGTGCTGGCGAGGTCGTCGAAGTTGCTGCCGCTGATGCCGGCGTTGTTAACCAGGATGTTCAGCTTGCCGAACTTAGTCACCACCTGGTCGACCACCCGCTCCCACTGATCCTCATTGGTCACGTCCAACATGACGAACATCGCCTGGCCGCCGGCCTCGGCGATCTCCGCCTCCACCTTTCGGCCGTCCTCTTCCCGGATGTCGGCAATGGCGACCTTGGCCCCTTCACGGGCGAACAACCGTGCTTCTTCGGCACCCATGCCGTGGGCCCCACCGGTGATTATCGCCACCTTTCCTTCCAGTCGCATCCTTTCGCACCTCGATTCATTCTATTGGTCGAATTACTGGGCGGTATATCCACCGTCGACCGCGAGTTCGGCGCCGGTTATGTATGAGGCTTCGTCGGAGGCGAGGAACAGGACCGCGTAGGCCACTTCCTCCTGGCGTCCCAGCCGGCCCAATGGCGTCTGGGCGAGCTGCGCCTGGCGCCGGGTTTCCTCCATGGGGATGCCTTTCCCCATGGGCGGCATGTATCCGGGATGAACGGAGTTGGCCCGGATGCCGTCCTTCCCGTAGCGCATTGCCGTAGCCTTGGTGAAGAGCCGCACCGCGCCCTTGGAGGCATTGTACGCCGGGTGGCCGGTTGCAGAGCCGACCATGCCCAGCATTGAGGATATATTGACGATGGAGCCCCTTCCTGCTTCCAGCAACTTGGGGATGGCGTGAGTGGTGCCCAGATAGACGCCCTTGGAATTGACCTCCATGATGCGGTCCCATCCTTCCAGACTGGAAATGTCGGGATAGGATCGGCTGCTGATTCCGGCGTTATTCACCAGTACGTCTAGCTTGCCAAACCTGGACACCGTCCGGTCTATCGCCTCCTTCCAGTCGTCTCCTTTGGTGACGCCCAACCGGACGAACATGGCCTCTCCGCCCGCCCCGGTGATCTCTGCCTCCACGCGCCACCCTTCTTCCTCCAACAGGTCCGCTATGACGACCTTGGCGCCTTCTTGGGCGAAGAGCTTGGCCTCAACCGCGCCCATCCCCCGGGCGGCTCCGGTTACGAGGGCAACCTTGCCTTCCAGCCGCATAGTTCCACCTCTTTTGAAAACAGGTCTCCGGGGAGGCCGTCAGTTTATGACCCCGGCTTCTTGCCACCGGGCAACATCCTCGGGAGGCGCTCCCAGCAGTTCTACGAATACGTGATGGTTATGCTGGCCGATCAACGGTCCGGCCGAGCGAATCGTGGGAGGTGTTTCGCTGAGCTTCCAGGGCGCGGCCTGGACTGTCTGGGCACCGAGGACCGGGTGCTCGATCTCCTGCCAGACCCCGCGGTACCTCAAATGGGGGTCCTCCGCCAGGTCCTGGCTGCTCATTGAGGGAGCGGCGGCCACCCCGGCGTCCTGGAGTATCCGGACGGCCTCCTCCGGGGTGTGCTTTGCCGTCCATCCCTCCAAGAACTCGTCCAGGGCATCCTGGTTTCTGCAGCGAAGAAGCCGGTCGGCGAAGCGGGGGTCCGATGCCCAGTCCTCGCGCCCGACCGCGCGGCAAAGGGCCCGCCACTCGGTATCGTTCTCCACGGCTATAGTCACCCAGGTGTCGTCGCCTTGGCACCGGTAGCAGCCGTGGGGGGCCATGCCGGGCTCGCGGTTGCCCCGCCGATGCTGGACCCGGCCGTTCATCGCGTACTCCATCAGAGCCTCGCCTCCGAACATGGCCAGGGCCTCACTGGCCGAGAGGTCGATGAAGCCTCCCTCTCCGGTGCGCCGGCGATGGAACAGGCCCGTTAGGACGGCGAAGGCCGACGTGGCCCCAACCCGGGCGTCGATGCTGTCCCGCAGTTCCGAGGGCGGGGCGTCCGGATACCCGGTCAGGTGCCCGAGGCCGCTGAGGGAGTTGAAGACGTTGGCGTAGCCGGGGTAAGAACTCTCCGGCCCGTGGCGGCCCGCGCTCGATCCGGAGATCATGACGATGGTGGGGTTCGCCTGGCGGAGGCGATCGTACCCCAGCCCCATTCTATCCATGACTCCGGGGCGCATGTTTTCCACCACGGCGTCGCTTACCGACACCAGGCGGAGGGCCAGCTCCAGGGCGGCGGGTTCCTTGAGGTTTAGCTGAACGCAGAGCTTGTTCAGGTTGAGGCTGTTGTACACGGGGGATTGTTCCGGGTCATCGTAGGCGTAGGGCGGACGGCGCATGCCTTCCAGCCGTACACGGCTCTCGACCTTGATCACCTCCGCACCCAACATTCCTAGAAACAGGGGGGAGATGGGACCGGCTAAGAGGCTGGAAAAATCGAGTATCCGGACGCCCGCGAGGGCCGGCCTGGCCCCATTCACACCGTCGCCCACTATATCACGCCTCCCCGGCGCAGGCCCGTGAGTTCCTCTGGGCTCAACTCCAACTCTCCACAGAGTATCTCCTCGTTGTGCTGGCCCAACAGGGGCGCCGGGCGGTCCGCCGGCCGGGGGCAGGATGAGAACTGGTACGGCTGGGAAGGGTACCGGAGTGTGCCCGCCTTCGGGTGCTCCACGTCGGTGAAGAACCCCCTGGCCTCAAGCTGCGGCGATTCGAACAGGTCCTCCGACGTGGCGAACGGTGACGCGGGGCAGCTATTGGAGGCCAGCCGGTGGTATATCTCGTCCTTGGTCAAGGCGGCGGTCCACTCACGGATAACCTGGTTGGCCTCATCGCCGTGCTCGATGCGGTCCCCCCTGGTGAGGAACCTCTCCTGCTCGGCCAACTCCGGCCGGCCCATCACCTCGACCAGCGCCCGCCACTGGTGGTCCTCCCTGGGATACACGTTGACATAACCGTCCTTACAGGCGTAGATGCCACCGTATTCGTAGTTGCGCGACCGGTTATTCAGCTGTCCGACACCATGGTACAGGCCCAGGGTGAGGCGGTTCACGGCCATCGTGGCCTCTTGTTTGGAGACGTCCACGTGCTGCCCGTGGCCCCAGATCTCCCTGGCGAAGAGAGCGGCCACCGTCGCGGAGGCAGCCGCCAGCCCCGCGTCGTACTCCCCGACGTGGGCCCCGGCGGTGATGGGGGCCCGGTCCGGAAACATGGAGTAGCCGATGCCCCCTGGCATCGTGTAGCCCTCGCCGGCGACGTGGAACGTGTTGATGTGGTGCGCCTTCCATTGAGACCTGGGACCGTCCTGGCCGTAGGGAGTGATGGAGACGTAGACCAGCCCAGGGTTGACCTGCCGGAGGGTTGGGTAATCCAGGCCAAACGGTTCCGCCGTGCCGGGGCAGGAGTCCTCAACCAGAACGTCGGCTGTGGCCACCAGCCGGTAGAAAAGCTCTCGCCCCGCCGGCCGGGCCGGGTCCAGGGTGATGCTCCGCTTGTTGGTGCCAAGGAACAGGAAGAGGCCGCTCTGGTCCCGGTCCGGAACGTCCCCGGGAAAGGGGCCAAAGCCACGCGCGGGATCACCGGCGCCCGGTGGCTCGATCTTCACCACCCTGGCGCCCAGGTCTCCCAAAAGCTTGGCGCAGTAGGGTCCGGCGATGAAGCCGGCGCGTTCCAAGACGGTAATTCCCGAGAAGGGAGCGGACACCATGAAACTCCTTGACCAGCGGTCAGCCGCCAGCTATCAGCTTAAACGGACTAGCTATCAACCATTGGGGTTGCTTGGGTGCCGACGGCTGATCGCTGATCGCTGATAGCTGATAGCTCTAAATTGCCCCTTTATCTTGGAAGTTCGATATATCGTCCCAGGTGTAGCCTATATTCAGAAGTATCTCCTCGGTATGCTGGCCCAGCTCGGGCGCCACGGCCTTCACTTCGGGTTGCACCTGGCTGTAGGTGATGGGGAAGCCGATGGTCTTGGTTTTGCCCAGCACCTCATGGTCGAGGTCGAAAATGTAGCCGTTGGCTGCCAGTTGGGTATCCTCTGCTATATCCGCAACGCTGTTGACCGGGGCGCAGATCAGGTCCTTGGCCCGGCACCGGGATAGCCACTCGTCGCGCGGCCTGGTGGCGGCCACCCGGTCGATGATGGCTATCAGCTCCACGCAGTTGTCCGCCCTGGCGCGGGTCGAGCTGAATCTAGGGTCGTTCTCTATCTCTTCCCCAAGGTCCATTGCGTCACAAAAGTCGTGCCAGGCTTGCTGGGGCTGGTTGAGCGAGAACATCAGCCATCGGCCGTCGGCACATTCATACCAGCCGACCAGCGGGTTGAAAATCTTGTCGCGGGTGGGCCGTTTCGGTACCCGTCCGCCCATCAGGTAGTTATTCAAGGGCAAGGCCAGGAAGTGGACCAGGGCGCCCAGCAGTGACGCCTCGACCCGCTGCCCTTTCCCGGTGCGCTCCCGAAAATAGAGGGCCCCCAGTATGCCCTGAGCCAGCATCGTGGCTCCCAACTGGTCGGCGGCGCCGGGGGTCATGTACAGGGGAGGGCTTTCATCCTCTCCGATCAGGTGCATCATGCCCGACCAAGCGAAGGCCGTGTTGTCGTAGGAGCGCTCGTCCCCGGCGAAACCCTGTTCTCCGTAGCCGCTGGCCACTCCGTAGATCAAACGGGGGTTGTCCGGGGTGAGATCGCCGTAATCCAGGCCGAGGCGTTGGCGGACGCCGCGGCGGTAGTTGGTGACCACGATGTCGGCCCGGCCTACCAGTTCGCGAAACAGCCGGTTGCCATCCGGCGATTTCAGGTTCAGCGTGATGGACCGCTTGTTGCGGTTGGCGCCCTCGAAGAGGACGTTCCGGTCGCCCGGCAGCTCCATCGAGACGCCCATAATGCTGCGGAAGGTGCGGGCTAGGTCGCCCTGTGGGTCTTCCACCTTGATGACGTCGGCGCCCAGGTCGCCCAGCATGTAGCCCGTGGCCGCCCCGTTGTGGGCCTGAGTCCAGTCGATGACGGTGATGCCGTCCAGGAGGTTGGTCATGTACGCCTCAGATCGTGGTTTCGGTTGGCACGAGCATAGCATACTCTAGTCTGGCGGAGTGTGCATCCCTAGAGGGAGGGAGGGGATCAGCGGTCAGCAGTTTGCCGCGACGCGTGGCCAGTGGACCTCCGGGTGATTGGTGAGAGATCCACACAAAGCCATAGAATTGCAGCTTGAATGGGAAGCCGAGCAGGAGGCGGACCAGATGCCATGATGCCCCGCGACCAGTCGCCTACTGAAAGGGACTTTCGCCCAACGGCCCATCATACTGCCAAGACGTGACCTTGTTACTGGCGAGGTCGAGAAACACTACGGCGTTGCTATAGTACCACCAGGCTTCGTGACTCCAAACCGCCATGCTGCTGGGCTCGCCCAGAATACGTAACATCATCTATGTGGGAGCCAGTAGAAACGTGCGTTGGCGGCCTCTCTAATCCACCCGCAGCCCTCACTCCTTCGGCTACGCTGTTCGGTGTTCCCCAAAACGGACGAAAGGGGCTGTCCCCCAAAGGCCCATCATATTGCCAAGAGGTGACCCTGTTACTAGTGGGGTCAAGAAATACCATGGCGTCGCTATAGTACCACCGGGCTTCATCACTCCAAACCGCCA
>JASLXV010000025.1:90000-127929 GCA_030740155.1 Dehalococcoidia bacterium
CAGCCCTACCTTCGTCCTGACCCATAGGCACCAGGGCCGCCTGCTGCTCTACCACCTGGACCTGTACCGAATCGGTGGCCCGTCCGAAGCCTGGGACCTGGGCTTGGACGAGCAGCTGTTCGGCGAAGGCGTCTGCGTCATCGAGTGGGCCGACCGGGCCGAAGAACTGTTCCCCCCGATCTGCTGTTGGATATCTTTGGACTACGGGGCCGGCGAAGACTGCCGGATACTAACACTCTCGGCGGAGACTCCCCGTTATGCGGCGCTGCTGCAAAGCCTGGCCGGCGCCTTCCCCGTGACCGAGGAGGTCAATTCCTAGATGCTTCTCGCCGTCGACACGTCCACCCGGTACGCCGGGGTAGCTCTGGCCGATGAAGGCCGGGTCGTTGCGAGCCGGTGCTGGTACTCCACGGTGAACCACACGGCGGAGCTGATGCCGGCGGTGATTCAGACCCTTCAGGGTCGCGGGCTGGCCCCCGGTGACTTGCAGGGCATCGCGGTGGCTCTGGGGCCCGGCGGGTTCAGTGCCCTCAGAGTGGGGATGAGCGTGGCCAAGGGCCTCGCCGTATCCGCGGGGAAACCTCTGATCGGCGTGGAAACCCTGGACCTGGAGGCCTACCCGCACCTGGCTTCGGGCCTGCCGGTGTGCGCCATGGTGGACGCCGGGCGGAGCGAGGTGGCCTCCGCCCACTTTGGCCCCGACGGCCGGCGCACTCGGGAGGACCAGATTGGCCCCGCCGAAGAGGTGCTGGAGTGCATCAAAGAGCCGACCCTGCTTTGCGGGGAGGCAATCTTCAACTGGTTCGAGCTAATTAAGGAACGGCTGGGGCCGCTTGGGGTGCTGGTCCGGCCCGTGCCGGCTTCCCGGCCGTGGTCACTGGCCGCCCTGGGATGGGATAAGCTGACCGCCGGTGACACCTCCGACCTGGCCACGCTTCAGCCCAACTACCTTCGAATGCCCAGCATCGGCGGACCCAAGCGGCGGGATTGGACGCCCCAGCAGAGATGACTGGTAATTCAACGCTGAGACGCGGAGCACACCGAGGGACAGAACTCGGCGCTCCCTGCGTCTCCGCAGTGAAATGAATGACTGTAGAATTCGATATAGACTAAGCGAACAGGTGCAGAATATGGAGCGGACATTGGTTTTGGTCAAGCCCGATGGAGTTCAACGAGGCCTCATCGGCGAGATTATCTCCCGGCTGGAAAGGCGGGGTCTGAAACTGGCGGCGCTGAAGCTGATGCGGGTCAGCGAGCCCTTGGCCCGGCAGCACTACGCGGAACACGAGAAACGGGACTTTTTCCCCACGCTGGTGGAGTTCATTACTTCGTCGCCCGTGGTGGCCATGGTCTGGCGGGCGGATGACGCGGTAAAGGTGGTCCGTAGGACCATGGGCGAAACCAGTCCGGCGGGCTCGCCCCTGGGAACCATTCGGGGCGATCTGGCGCTGGACATCGGTAGGAACTTGGTCCACGGCTCCGACAGCCAGGAGTCAGCTGTGCGGGAGATAAGCCTGTTCTTCAGCCCAGAGGAAATCCTTGACTACGACCGGTGCACCGATCCGTGGATCAAAGAACTCTAACCACCTGGGAGGCCCCGGACCAGAGGCGCTCCAAGTCGTAATACTCGCGCTCTTCGGGGCCGAAGATGTGGATGATCACGTCGCTGAAGTCCAGAAGCACCCACCCGGCGGAAGGCGTGCCCTCCCGGTGGAAGCGGCGCACCTGGGCGTCTTTGAGGGCCTGGGTGATGTCTTCTTCCAAGGCCTCGATCTGGCGCGAGGACTCGGCCGACATGATGACGAAATAATCCGCGAAGGAAGCTACCCGGCGCAGGTCCAGCATCACAATGTCCTCAGCCAATTTGTCTGAGGATACCTCCACCACCAACTGCGCCAAATCTGCCGGATTCGTCGCCTTAACCTCGCTCTTGGAATGCCGCCCTTTGATTCGAGTATAGGCGTCGGTCTGGATATGGTCAACTAACGGGAGATTCAGTGGGAGGACACAATGCGCACTTTGCTCAGGCACCGGGTCGTGGTATTGCTGGGACTTGTTCTGCTAGCTGGGCTGGCCTCATTCGCCTGTGGCGGCGGTAAAGAGATCGATACTGAGAAGCTGGTGCCGGAGGGTTCCAGCTTGATCGGCAGTATCCAGTTTGAAAAGATTCTGAACGATGTGGACCTGGAGTCGATCTACCAAGCCTTGCCCGTTGACGGGGGTGATCTTCAGACGATCGACCAACTCCTGAACGAGGCCATGGCGCAGACGGGGGTGGACTTCCGGAAGATTTCTCACGCCACGTTTTTCGCCGATGTCTCGCGGCCCGGTGATTTTCTTGGAATCATCGTCCGCGGCAGCTTCGATGAAGACGCCGTTGTTGCCGCTCTCCAAGCAGCCGGAGAGGCGCCGCTGACGGCAACGGATTACAAAGGACGGCGGGTCCACTCGGCCGAAGATGATCAGGACCAAGGGGCTCTGGTGGTGTTGGAGGGAGATAATCTGGTCGTGGGCACCCTGGAGGCAGTCCGGGCGGTGATCGACGTCTAGGACGGGGATCGTGATCGGGCATCAGGTGAGGTGCAGGCCGCTCTCAGCGACCTTGATGATGGGCTGATTCGATTGGTACTGGAAGTCCCCTCCGGGGCGCTCCAGGACCAGTTGCCCCTCGGTGACATCCCCTTCCTGGGCGACAGCGTCGAGAATCTGCCGGCGGTGCTGGGCGCCGTTCGGGACTTGGCGCTCGTTGGGTTGTCCCTGGACCAGGACGGGCAGGACTTGAAGTTGAGGGTGACCCTGAACTTTGGAAGCGCCGATTCGGCAACCGTGTTCGGCAATTTCCTGGACGGCATCTTGAAACTCGTTTCGGGGGCGAGTCCCGACGCCCAGACCAGGGAATTGGTGGAGCGGCTGCAGATCGACGTTGATGGAGACGGAGTGGCGATCAGTCTGGAGATTGCCGTTGCTGAGCTGAGCCAGTTGTTTAGCGATTTGGTTAGCGTTTCAAGTGCCGAAATGTCAGTGGTGGTTCCCCCGGCGGCGCCTAACTTGGATCCCGCCTATCGAATAGTGACCATGCCAACCGCGAACCATGTCCCTGATGGGGATAGCGTGGACTACAACACCACGCCACCCACCTCGGGCGACCACCTGGTGGGTTGGGCAGACTGCGGTTTCTATCCCGGGGGACTGCCCGACGAGCTGATAGTACATAATCTGGAGCACAGCAACATCGTGGTCAGCTACAACCTGCCCGCCGGCGATGACGTGGCGCGGCTCCGCGGCATCATGGACGGTCTCGGCTTGGCGGCGGATTGGGGCGTGACCCGGTCCTACGACAAGATTCCCGCGGGCACCGTGGCCCTCGCCGCTTGGGGCAGGCTGGACACGGCCCAAGGAGTCGACCGGGGCAAGATCGAGCGCTTCTTTGATGCTTACGCCGATGCCCTGGGGCCGGAGCGTATTCCCTGTTAAGGGGTGAGGACCGAAGTCCATCCGAGGCCGCCGGGCCGGCTGCGGCCCTTCGGAATGGCCGGATTCCGGAGTGGTCTTGGAACGCCCGGCTGGCTACTGGTGGAGAAAGTGGGAGAGTTTTTCCACTTCGAATCGCATTTCGTAACAAAGATTTAACATTTTGGTGTGAAAGTTTGGCTTTTGGGGCTACTCATATTCTAAATAGCAGGTTATAATACTCTACTAACTTGGCAGATACGCTTGGCGGGAGAAACTTTTCCAAGCTGGCGGGGCCGGCCTTTTGCTATTGGAATCCGGAGAGCCGAGACCTCGGGCCTTTTGAGACCGTAATCGATTGTGATATATTTATCAAATAATTATTCGAGCCCTCGATTGCGGGGCGCTCCACGGGCTTGCGAGCAGGCGGCCACGGTTATTCGTTGGCGGGCCCAGATGCGAGACTCGTTGTTCGAAAACCTTAAGCCAGGAAACACCAGATGAACCCATTTAAAGAGCTGGCCCGGCAAGGGCTGTATTCGCCCGAGCAAGAGCATGATAGTTGCGGCGTAGGTGTAGTCGCTAACATCAGGGGCGAGAAGTCACACCAGATAATCGGTGAGTCACTGCAAGTGCTGGTCAACCTCGGCCACCGGGGAGCCGCCGGCTGCGACCCGGAGACCGGCGACGGGGCCGGCATCCTCATCCAAATGCCCCACCGGTTTTTCCGGGCGGAAGGTTCCCGGTTGGGCATCGACCTACCCGCTGATGGGGACTACGGGGTCGGCATGGTGTTTTTACCCCCCCAACCCGAGAGTCAAGAGAAATGCCGGGGACTGGTGGAGCGGGTCATCGAGCAAGAAGGGTTGGAGTTCTTGGGTTGGCGAGAAGTGCCCGTGGACCCCAGCAAACTGGGCCGGGATTCCCGCCGCGTTTGCCCCAGTATCTGGCAGGTGTTCATCGGCCCTGGCTCCCGGATCGACGGCCGAGACCAACTGGAGCGAAAGCTCTACGTGGTCCGCAAGGTGATAGAACACGGCGCGGAAGATTGGGGCCTCACCGACGAAGAGGCCGACTATTTCTATATTTGCAGCCTGTCTTGCAACACCATCGTCTACAAAGGCCTGCTGTTGGCCCACCAGATCTTGGGGTTCTACCGGGACCTGGCCGACGAGACGTTGGTGAGCGCCTTCGGGCTGGTCCACTCCCGGTTCAGCACCAATACCCTGGGACACTGGAAGCTGGCTCACCCCTACCGGTATTTGGCCCACAACGGTGAGATCAACACCCTGCGAGGTAACCTCAACTGGATGCATGCCCGCGAGGCCCAGTTTCAGTCGACGCTGTTTGGCGAGGATATGCGCAAGATCCCGCCCATCATGACAGCGGGGGCCAGCGATACTGCCAGCATCGACAACGCCCTGGAACTGTTGCTCATGACCGGACGGGACCTGGACCACGCCATGCTCATGCTGATCCCTGAGGCGTGGGAGCAGCACACAACCATGATCCAGGAGAAGAAGGACTTCTTCGAGTACCATTCCTGCCTGATGGAGCCGTGGGACGGCCCGGCGATGATCGTTTCCAGCAACGGGCGCAGCATCTGCGCCCTGCTCGACCGGAACGGCTTCCGCCCCTTCCGCTACACCATTACCAAAGACGACAAGCTGGTGATGTCCTCGGAAACGGGCGTGCTGAACATCCCTCCGTCGCAGATTAAAGAGAAAGGCAGGCTTCAACCCGGCCGGATGTTCCTGGTCAACCTTGAAGAAGGGCGGATTATCGGTGACGAGGAGTTGAAGCACAAACTGGCCAGTCGGCAGCCCTACGGCCAGTGGTTGAACGACTACAAGGTGGCCCTGGATGACCTGCCTGAACCGGCCGGCCTCGCCGCCGCGTCTTCCCCAGGGGCCGGAGCTAACAGTGACGGCCGTTCCGATTTGCGGCAGCAGAAGCAGGCCTTCGGTTATACCATGGAAGAGCTTCGCATGCTGACCGCGCCCATGGCCCGCCACGGCGCCGAAGCGGTCGGCTCCATGGGGAACGACACCCCCCTGGCGGTGTTGTCCGACCAGAACCAACTGCTGTTCAACTACTTCAAGCAGTTCTTCGCCCAGGTGACCAATCCGCCGTTGGACGCTATTCGGGAGGAGTTGGTGACCTCCCTTCAGTCTTTCATCGGCTGTGACCAGAACCTCTTCGAAGAGACGGCAAAGCACTGTCACCAGTTGCAGTTGATGTCACCGATTATCTCCGACCGGGACCTACAGAAGATCCGGAAGGTCAATGTTGGGGAAGTCCGGTCCATAACCTTGTCCAGCCTGTTTGACGCCCTGCACGGGCCGAACTCTCTGAAGTCGGCCTTGGACCGGCTGCGCGCCGAAGCATCCCGGGCCATCCGGGATGGCTACAGCATCATCATCCTTTCCGACCGGGGTGTGGACCGGCAACATGCTCCCATTCCCAGCCTGCTGGCCACGGCGGCGGTGCACCATCACCTGATCCGCGAGGGCACCCGCACCAAGGTGGGGCTGGTGGTGGAGTCCGGCGAGCCTCGGGAGGTGCACCACTTTTCCCTGCTCATCGGGTACGGGGCCGGGGCCGTAAACCCGTACCTGGCCCTGGCGACAGTCCGCGAGATGGCCGCGGCTGAGGAGTTGAACGGCACCAAGCCGGATTACGCCGAGAAGAACTACATCAAAGCCAACCAGAAGGGCGTCCTGAAGGTCATGTCCAAGATGGGCATATCCACGGTCCGGAGCTACCGGGGGGCCCAGATCTTCGAGGCCATCGGGCTGAACCAGGAGTTGGTCGACGAGTATTTTAGCTGGACCCCATCTCGAATCCAGGGCATCGGCTTGGACGCCGTCGAGGAAGAGGTCCTCCAGCGGCACCGATCCGCCTTCGAATCTCAGCACCCGTCCAGCCAGCGGGAGTTGATGACGGGTGGTTTCTACCAGTGGCGCCGGCACGGGGAGTTTCACCAATGGAACCCGGAGGTCATCGCCAAACTGCAGGACGCGACACGGTCCAACAATTGGGAGACCTACAAAGAATTTGCCAGTTTGGTCAATGACCAGAGCCAGAAGATGGCCACCCTGCGCGGGCTGTTGGAGTTGAAGAAGACCCAGGCTGCGGTTCCCTTGGAGGAAGTCGAGCCGGCGTCGGAGATCGTCAAACGGTTCGCAACCGGGGCGGTGTCCCTTGGCTCCATCAGCCGGGAATCCCACGAGACTATAGCCATAGCCATGAACCGGATGGGAGCGCGGAGCAACACCGGCGAGGGTGGAGAGGATTTCCACCGCTACACCCCCGACGCCAACGGCGACTCTCGCAGCAGCGCGATGAAACAGGTGGCTTCGGGGCGGTTCGGCGTCACCGCAAACTACCTGGTCAACGCCACGGATCTGCAGATAAAAATGGCCCAGGGCTCCAAACCCGGCGAAGGCGGCCAGTTGTCCGGGAACAAAATAGACGAGTACATCGGCTGGGTCCGCCGGACAACCCCGGGCGTGGAGCTGATCTCCCCGCCGCCTCACCACGACATATACTCCATCGAGGATCTGGCTCAGCTGATCCACGATTTGAAGAACATCAATCCTGAGGCCAGGATACACGTGAAGTTGGTCGCCGAGGTGGGCGTGGGCACCGTGGCCGCCGGGGTAGCCAAGGGTCACGCCGACGTGGTCCTCATCAGCGGCCACGACGGCGGCACCGGCAATTCGCCTGAGTCGTCCATCAAACACGCCGGGCTCCCGTGGGAGCTGGGCATTGCCGAGACCCAACAGGTCCTGGTTGCCAACGGGTTGCGGGGCCGGATCGTGGTGCAGGCCGACGGCCAACTCAAGACAGGCCGGGACACGGTTATCGCCGCGCTGCTGGGGGCTGAGGAGTTCGGATACGCTACTGCACCCCTGATCGTCAACGGCTGTATCATGCTGCGCAAGTGCCACCTGGGGACCTGCATGGTGGGTATCGCGACTCAGGACCCGGAGCTGCGCAAGCGGTTTACCGGCCAGCCGGAGTACCTGGTCAGCTACTTCAACTTCGTGGCCGAAGAGATGCGAGAAATCATGGCCGAGCTGGGCTTCCGCACGGTCAACGAGATGGTGGGCCGGGCGGACCTGTTGGACGCCCGAGAGGCCGTCTACCACTGGAAGGCCAAGGGAGTAGACCTGGCCCGGCTACTCTACCGGCAGCAGCCCAGAAGCCCCGACGAGGCGGCACACTGCTGTGAGGAGCAGGACCATGGCTTGGACCGGGCGCTGGACCACCAGTTGATCGAGTTGGCCGAGCCGGCTTTGAATAATAAGGAACGGGTGAAGATAGAGCTGCCCATCTGCAATGCCAACCGGACCGTCGGCGCCATGCTCAGTGGCAAGGTTGCCAAACGGTACGGCGAGGAGGGCCTTCCGCCCGAGACGATCAGAATCAATTTCACCGGCTCGGCGGGTCAGAGCTTCTGTGCCTTCCTGGCCAAGGGGATCGACGTTCACCTGGAAGGGGACACCAACGACTACTTGGGCAAAGGGATGACCGGAGGCCGCATCGTGGTCTGCGCACCCAGCGATGCCAGCTTTGTCCCTGAAGAGAACATTTTGATAGGCAACGTGGTGCTGTACGGCGCCACCGGCGGCCAGGTATATATTCGAGGCCTCGCCGGCGAGCGATTCTGTGTCCGCAACAGCGGCGTGCACGCTATCGTCGAGGGAGTTGGGGACCACGCTTGCGAATATATGACCGGCGGAGTGGTGGTGGTGTTGGGGCGAACGGGCCGCAACTTTGCCGCCGGGATGAGCGGGGGCATCGCCTTCGTCAACGATGAGGACGGCGACTTTGAGATTCGCTTCAACCCGGGCCTGGCGGACCTCGAACCGGTCACCGACCCCGAGGACGTGGCGACGCTCAAGCGCATGATTGAAGAGCATTTGAAGCTCACCGGCAGCGGGCCGGCCCGCCGAATCCTGGCTAACTGGGACGAGGCTCTGCCCCGGTTCAAGAAGGTCATGCCTAGGGATTACCGGCGGGTACTGGATGAGGCGCGGGCGAAGGGCAAGACGGAACTGCAGGCGACTCACCATGGGTAAGCCCACTGGATTCATGGACGCCGGGCGCCAGACACCGGAGAGGCGGCCCGTGCTCGAAAGAACCGAAGACTACCAGGAGCTTTACGTGCCCTGGCTCGATGTCCAGGCGCAGGAGCAGGGCTCCCGGTGCATGGACTGTGCCGTTCCCTTCTGCCATATGGGATGCCCCCTCGGGAACGTAATCCCGGAGTTCAACCACCAGGTGTACCTGGGCAATTGGGAACAAGCCCTGGAAGTACTCCTGGCCACCAACAACTTCCCCGAATTCACGGGCCGCGTGTGCCCCGCTCCGTGTGAGGCTTCATGCGTCTTGAGCATCAATGGCGACCCGGTGACCATCGAGTATATCGAGAAGCAGATCGCCGAACGGGGTTTCGCCGAGGGCTGGATCAAGCCTGAGCCTCCCGAGGCGCGCACCGGCAAGAGAGTCGCGGTGGTGGGCTCGGGTCCGGCGGGACTGGCGGCGGCCCAACAGCTCAACCGCGCCGGCCACTCAGTCACCGTCTTCGAACGGGCCGATCGGATCGGCGGCATATTGGCCCTGGGAATACCTGACTTCAAGCTCGACAAGCAGGTGGTGCGCCGCCGGATCGACCTGTTGGCCGCGGAAGGGGTCACCTTTAAGACCGGAGTCGACGTGGGAGTGAGCTACCCGGTGGAAATGTTGCTGGCGGACTTCGACGCCGTCTGTCTTACTTGTGGCTCGACCCAGGCGCGGGACTTGCCCGTTCCTGGCCGGGAGCTGGGCGGCATTCACCTGGCCATGGAGTACCTGACGCAGCAGAACCGGATATTGGATGGCGAAGAACTCGATCCGTCGGAGCGTATCACCGCCGAGGGCAAACGAGTGGTGATCTTGGGTGGCGGCGATACCGGAGCCGACTGCCTGGGCACGGCACTCCGGCAGGGCGCCAATGTCGTTTTCCAGTATGAACTCTTGCCTGAACCGCCCGTGGAGAGGCAGCCCCATAACCCCTGGCCGCAGTGGCCCGCCGTCTTACGCTTGTCCCCGGCTCACGAAGAGGGCGGCGTCCGAGGCTATAACGTTCTAACCAAGGCATTTATGGGCAGCAACGGCACGGTGGAGCGGCTGCACGCCGTCCGGGTCCAGTGGGACCAACCGAGCAATAATGGCCGGCCCGGCATGAGGGAAGTTGCGGACAGCGACTTCATCGTGGAAACCGACCTGGTGCTGCTGGCGATGGGATTCCTCCACCCGCAGCATGACGGGATGCTGGCCCAAATTGGGGTGAAACTGGACGGCCGGGGTAACGTGAAGACCGACGGGAACAAGATGACCAGCGTCCCCGGCGTATTTGCCGGTGGCGATGCGGCGCGGGGACAATCGCTGGTGGTCTGGGCTATTGCCGAGGGCCGGGAAGCAGCCCGGGGCGTGGACTCCTACCTGATGGGCAAGAGCAACCTTCCCCGGTCTTAGGCGGCGGGCTAGCCTCGGCCGAGTTCAACAATACCAGCCGTGCCGGGCGCGCCGGGCTTGTCGTCGTCCGGGCCGGTGGGACCGCCCCGCCGGGCCTTGGCGTTCCACTCTTCGATCCGTACCTCCACCATCGCGGTAATGCCGAGGTCGGCCGGCGGCGGCGGTTCATAGTCGCGGCCGATGGCGCGGCCGGGAAAGTAACGGCGCACCATCCGGTCCAACAGCTCAAACTTTTCAGACTGATCCGTGATGGCTGTGGCCTTGCCGAACAGAACGACACTCCGGTAGTTCATCGAGTGGTTCATAGCCTTTCGTGAGTAGACCAGGCTGTCCACAAGGGTCACCGTTACGCATACGGGTACCCCGTTGGCGAGATGTTCGAGGGCTCGACTCTTGACCGCGCCGTGGAGATACATGCGGTCCGGCTTCGCGAGATCGTAGTGGTAAGAGAGGGGTATCACTACCGGCTGGCCGTCCTGCACGAGCCCCAGATGCGCCACCAGACCCTCCGACAGGATATCGGCGGCCTCGCCGGGTACGGCCCGTTCCGGATGAGTCCGGATGCGCGTTCGTTCGGTTACTTTCATCTTCTGAGCTACCCCCTGGGTTGCAATGAGTTGCTATTGAGCCCGTTTACCGTGCCTCGGGCCGCCGTTACTGCTGCGGCATTGTCAGGGACCGGGCTGCCTCGGCCACCTGGTCCGGGTCGACCAGGACCCTGGCTAAGACCAGCGAGCCTTCCCGGTCCAACGCCAACTCCCCGAAGGATAGATCCACTCCCTCCTCGATCCGTTCCAGAGCCGTTTCCAGCGCCGCCGTCGCCATGGACTCGTCTTCGAAGCTGGCCAGGCCGTAGAAAACCACGGTCTGGTCCGCTTGCAGGCCGGCGCTTACCGCCGCGCCGGCGCAACCGGGCAGGTCGATTATCGCACCCAGTTCTCCCAGGTCGCCGCAATTGCGGATCACGGTGGCGGCGAAGCCCGAGGGTAGCTGATCGACGAGGCCCCGGATCTCCGGGTCGTCCAGCAGGCTGGGTTGGAGTCCGTCGAATACGTCCAGCGCGCCTTTGACCAGTTCCACCGCCGGGGCCCCACCCAGGGGTGACCCCGAGGCAAATACCACCGTGGAATCATCGGCCTCGCCGACGGCCAGCGTCAACCCGAACACGTCCATACTCCAGACCCGATGCTCCCGGTATGCCTCGGGTTCCGGGCTGCCGACGGATATTCCAAAGCCGCTGGCCACGTCCAGGAGGGCTGAAACGTCGAAGGACCCATCCAGCACGGTGAAAGCTCCTTGTCCACCTTCGCCCGTGGCCAGCACCAGCCGGCTGACTAGCCCGGTGGCCGCACTCGGCAGCGTCCCGGCCAGCCCCAGGGATTCCAAGCTGAGGGCATCCTTGAGCGCCTGGCTACTCTCCAGGGCCTGGGCATCCATGAAAATCGCTGAGTTGTACCCGCTGGGCACCACGGAAAGCAGGTGAGACAGTTTGGCCAGCCGGTCGGGGTCGGGCGCGGGCAGAGAGATGTCGCCAAGTACCACCACGGTGGCTGGGACCGGCGTCGGCGTCGGCACCGGGGTCGCGGTCGGTGTAGGCGTGGCCGTTGGGACCGGCGTGGCTTCGGCGCAACCAACCAGGGCCACCGTGAGCAGCAGGGCAAACAGCAGTCCGGTTGCACGGCGGGGGAACCGGCTCATGATCTCTCCTCCAGGGATCGGATGCTCGATGTGTGCTCGAGGTACTCCCGAATGTCCAGGACCTGGATGGTGTTGGTCGTGCCTGAAACACCCGGCAGGAACCCATGAACTATGGTTACCACGTCCGTCTCGTTGACCAGTCCGCTTTTCAGGGAGGCTTCGACCAGCGAGGCGACCAGGTTGGCCACATCCCGCACCGGGGGAATCAGACCCACGGGAAACAGTCCCCAACCCAGGGATGCCCTTCTCAGGGTCGTCGCGTCATGGGAAAAAACGAGTATGTCGCCTTCGGGCCGGAATCGGGAAACCTGAAAGGCAGCCCGACCGGTACTGGTGACCACAATGGGCTTGGCTTGGAGGTCCTGAACCAAGTGCGCGGCGGCGGCGGCGATAGCCTGGGTGCGGCCGCTGGATTGGAGGTCCTTGTGATAAGGGTAGACTCTCTCGGCTTCCCTGATGGTGGCGTCGGCAACTTTGATGGTCTCCACCGGGTGCTTTCCGACGGCGGTCTCGTCGGAAAGTAGAATCGCATCGCAGCCGTCCAGAACGGCGTTGGCGATATCGGATATTTCAGCCCGGGTTGGGTTGGGTGAAGCCACCATGGAGCTGAGTATCTGGGTTGCGATAACCGAAACCTTGCCGGCATCGTTGGCCTTCGAGACCACCTGTTTTTGAACCACCGGCACCCGTTCCATGGGGATTTCCACGCCCAAGTCGCCCCGTGCCACCATCACTCCGTCAACCGCTTCCAAGATGGCATCCAGGTTGTCGATGCCTTCTCCTCGCTCCATCTTGGCCATGACCGAGGCCGTGCTGCCGATGCTGGCCAGGTAGGTCTTGGCGTACCGGATGTCCTCAAGGGTCCGGACGAAGGAGATCGCCACCCAGTCGACTTCCTGCTCCACCCCGAACCGGAGGGCGGCCTTGTCTTCATCGGTCAGCACCGGCTCGTGGATGGTCACGCCTGGCAGATTGACCCCTTTGAACGATGACACCGTGCCGCCGTCGGACACCCGGGTCTTTACTTCTAGGCCGTCGGTCTCAATTACCTCTAACCGGACGGTCCCGTCGGCGATGAAGACCTGGTGGCCGGGGCGCAGGTCGCGCAGCACGCCGGGACGGGGGAAGGGCAGAATGCCGGTCCGGCCCAAACCGGCCTCCGCGGCCAGCGTCACTTCATCCCCGTTATTGAGGTGAACTGGTGCCTCCAACCGGCCCAGGCGCATTTTTATGCCGCCGAGGTCTTGGAGGATGGCCACCGGACGCCCTTGCTCCAGCGCCAACCTCCGCAGCGTGCGTATAACCTCCCCGTGTTCCTCGAAGGTCCCGTGGGAGAAATTCAGGCGGGCACAATCCAGGCCTGCTGAAATCATTTGGGCCAGGGTCTCCGGGTCACGGGAGGCCGGGCCGATGGTCGCGATGATCTTTGTTTTTCTCATGAAAGCTCGTGCGGCTTCAACCCAGAGGGCCTAGGGAATCTTGCGATCCCCGCCGCCAGTTGAAGCGAGTTCCGGGGGCCGGCGGCTTGGCTGGAACGGAGTCTGTCGCCGCTTGAGCTATGATACCAGACGCGCCGCGCGATTTGGACGGGTAAATTCCCCGAAAACTCCCCCAATTATGGCCGGAGCGCAGCTAATTGGAACTTGAATTGGTAGACTTTGCGGCGGGGAAATCCCCCTTTGTCCCCCTTTACCAAAGTGGGAAACAAACGGAGGTTCTCGGCGGTGCCGGTTACCCAATCAACCTGGTTTTCGCGGACGTCATTCCAAGCCATACGCCCTCGCGTCGAACGACATTTTGTGGGAACCGAGTTGATTGGGCAGGAGGATTGAGCTGAGCTTTCGGTGCAACGATTGGGATTGGGGCAACACAACTCCCGGCGTCCGTTCTCGCGGTGAATCACAGGTCTGCCCCGGCGGCCGGCGGGGCGCTCGCGGACGGGCTGCGCAGTGCGCCGGTTCAGGCGGGACGAAAAGCCAGAGAGGGGTTTTCCGGGTCCAGCTCTTCCAAGTCCAGGACCAGGTCCAGGCCGGTCTCTATGTCTTGAGGGTTCCGGCCGTCCACGCCCAGGATGCGGGCGCTCACCCGAGGGCCTTCCTCCAGGGTCACCACGCCGGTGCAATAGGGGTTGTCGCGGCCATAGCCTTTCTGGCCCATGTATACCGGGACGATGGAGATGCAGGTAAAGGTGCTGAGCCGGCCCTTGCCGCTAAACTCGTGCCACTCCATGTCCTTGCTGCGGCAGGCGGCGCACATCGGCCGGGGAAACGCCGACAGGGCGCCGCAGGAACGGCAGCGCACGCCCTTCAGCCGCTTTTCCCGGCTCAAGTTGGCGAAATACGAGGCTGCAGTAAATCCGGTGGTGTTGTCCGCCATGTCGCTTCCTAGCCGCGCCGCAGGATGTTGACCACGCAGGTGCCGCCGGTCCCGCCGACGTTGTGGGTCAGGCCTACCTCTGGGCCGGGGCCGGGCAGCTGCCGAAGG
Organism: Dehalococcoidia bacterium; assembly: GCA_030740155.1. GTDB lineage: Bacteria > Chloroflexota > Dehalococcoidia > Lucifugimonadales > UBA3495 > CAJWBT01. Next base: position 104,158 of record JASLXV010000025.1, read on the forward strand.
CCGGCCTCGCCGCGCAGCTGGTGGAAAATCTCGATTACTTGGGCGACCCCGGAAGCCCCTACCGGGTGCCCCTTGGCCTTGAGGCCGCCGGAGGTGTTGATGGGCCGGTCGCCGTCCAGCGCGGTCCGGCCCTCGTCCAGCGCCCGGGGCCCTTCGCCGGGGGCGAAGAAGCCCAGGTCTTCGGATGCGATGATCTCGGCGATGGTGAAGCAGTCGTGGACTTCGGCGACCTGGATGTCCTTGGGGGTCACTCCGGCCATTTCGTAGGCCTGAGCCGCCGCCGCCTTGGCCGAGGCCAGGGAGGTCAACTCCTCGGCGTCGTGCAGGGGCCGGCCGGTGGCCTGGCCCATGCCGGCTATCTGCACCGGCTTGTCGGTGAAGTTGCCGGCCAACTCCGAGGCCACCAGCAGCACGCAGGCGGCGCCGTCGGTTATGGGCGCACAGTCGTAGAGCCGCAGCGGCCAGGCGATCCAGGGGTTGGCCTGAGGGTCGTGCAAGAAGTCCATCTCGTTCTGCCAGGCGGGCACGGGCTGGCCCCGCTCTTGGGCCCGGGCCTTCCGCCGTTCCATCAGGTCGCGAACGGTCATGTTGAACTGGGCCTTCGGGTTCAAAGCGCCGTTTTGGTGGTTCTTGATGCCCACCTTGAGCAGGTGGTCCAGGCTGGTCTCGTACCGGTCCATGTGGGCCTTGGCCAGGGCGCCGAAGATACCGGGGAAGGTCAGCCCGGCGGGGACTTCGTAGAGGGCGTCGGCGGCGGCGAAGAGCACATCGGTCACCCCGTCAGTGGGCAGATTGGTCATTTTCTCCATGCCGCCCACCAGCACGATGTCGTACATCCCCGAGGCGATGGCCATGATGCCCTCGCGCAGGGCGCTCCCGCTGCTGGCGCAGGCGTTCTCGACGCGGGTTACCGGGATGGGCGTCAACCCCAGCCAATCGGCGATGATGGGAGCGGTGTGGCCCTGGCGCTCGAAAAGGTCCGAGGAGAAATTGCCCACGTAGGCGGTCTCGATGTCTTCGATGTCGAAGCCCCGGTCCATGTGGTCGATCAGGTCATGGAAGGCGTCCACGAACAGGTCGCGGCTGGTCTTGTCCTTGAAGGCTCCGAAGGGGGACATGCCCGCGCCGACGATCGAAACAGGCCTGCCCAGGCGGCGTTTCTTGATGACCGTTGCCATACCCCTTTCCCTCCCCGGATGGTTGGAGCGCGATCTGGATCCAGTGTCTCTTGCAATTATGCTGGCGGCCGCGCTGGCCCGTCAACCGGCCTGGCCAGGGTACCTGCTGTTCTCGCCCGCCGCCCCGAAAAAGGCGTGAAGGCCGAAGCCCCGCGCGACTAACCAATTCTCGCCTCGGAGTCGCAGCGGCGCTCGGCGCGGCCATTAGAGCAGCGACGCAACCGCCTTGATCTCCACCAGGAACTCTTCCCGGACCAGTCCGGCGACGACCAGCAAGGTGTTGGTGGGGTAGTCGGCGTTGGGAAATATTTGGGGGAAGAGTTCGGTGCGAGCCTGAATAAAGGATTGTACCGAATCTCTCCCGACCAGGTAGGTGGTGAACTCCACCACGTCGCTGAAGGAGGCGCCCGCGCCCTCCAACACCTGTCCAATGTTCTGGAAGACCTGACGGGTCTGGGCGGCTACGTCTCCCGCACCAGCCAGCTTTCCGGCGTCATCCACCGGCACCTGGCCGGCGATGAACAACAAAGAGCCCGCTTTGGCCCGCGCGGCCATGGAGTAGGCGCCGATGGGCTGAGGCGCCCCGGAGGGGTTGAAGGTCGTTCGCTGATCTGGTGTCATTGTCTGAGCCTCCGGGAAGAGTCCGGGTGGGTGAGGGGGCATAGCCGGGCTTATTATAGAGTGGATTTCGCGACGGGGGCCAGCTTGCAGCCACGGGCCGACCGCGGCTACGGCCATGGGGAGCGAGATGTCCTTGTTCCAGCGGTGCTGCAGCCCGCGGTGACCCGGCGAGTGTGCTATTCGGTGCCCCATGGTATACTCGGCACCATGACAGGCGAGGCGGCCAGGCCCCAGATAGGTGTGGGCGTCATATTCGTGAGGGACGGGCGGGTCTTCCTGGCCAGAAGGCTGGGCGCCCACGGCGAAGATACCTGGGCATCGGCGGGGGGCCACCTGGAGATGGGCGAGTCGCTGGAACAGTGCGCTCGCCGGGAATCCATGGAAGAGTTGGGTGTGACCGTGGGAGATCTGCGGTTCCTCTGCGTGAGCAATATAATCGCCTACGGCAAGCATTACGTGGACATTGAGTTTCTGGGAGATATCGACGGCCAGGAGCCCGGATTGGCCGAGCCGGATAGGTTTACCGACGGCGGCTGGTTCCCGCTGGACAGCCTGCCCCGGCCCTTATTCCACGCGGTGGAGTACGCGCTGGATAGTCTGCGCACGGGCCACAACTACTATCCAGGCGGCGCGGGTCCATTCGCGTGACCGCTGGGCGGCCTGGCTCATTTGGGGAGCCGGCCCAGCCCCCTTTTCCTCTGCAAACCCTGAGGCATGCTTCCCTAGGGACCATTGAGGAGGTTCGATATGGCGGCCAAGAAAGGGCGAGGCCTGCTGATGGTCTACGCCGACGTGCGAGCTGAGGACGAAGATGAGTTCAACCGTTGGTACAACGAGGAGCACATCCCGGAGCGGCTTGCCATCCCCGGAGTGCTCGACGCCGCTCGCTACGTTGCCGTCCAGGGCGGGCCGAAATACCTGGCCTACTATGAGCTTGACGAAGCCGAGGCGTATTTCTCAGACGCCTGGCAGTACCGGCTGAACAACCCAACCGAGTGGACGAAACGCATGTCACCTTCCGTGGTCGGAATCAATGCAGTGCGCAACGTGTACCGGCTGATCTACCCGGACGACGTATCCGAAGAGACGGCCCAGGCCGGCATGGCCCCGGCGCTGGTGGTGGGCCGGATGTCCGTGACGGACGAGGTGGAGGCCCTGTTCAACCAGGAGTACAACACCGAACGCATACCCCTCTGCTCCCGGGTGCCGGGCTACATTCGGGGCCGGCGCTTTGAGGCGGTGATGGGCGAGCCCAAGTACATCACGTTGCATGAGGTGGGAAGCGCCGAAGTGCGCGAGAGCCAGGCTTGGCACGTGTGGCGGAACGCGGCGCCGCCCCAATGGTCGGAAACCGTCCGCCCCCAGATGACCCACGCTCCGGGCTCGCCGGGGGTTTACACCCGAATATTCCCGGCCTAACCCGGGGCCTCCTCGCTCCGCGGCCAGCCTCGGACCCTAAAGAGATTCAAACCTCCTTCGGACCTCCGCGGGTGTGGATGAGGATCTCGTCGGGAGCCGCCGGACAAAGCTGGCTCCAACAACCGAAACCCGGCTTACGACTCAGGCCGGTAGCGTTTTCAGCTTGCCTGAACGCAGACCGGGCCCCACGCCTGACGGCCGGCCAGGCGTACCGATGCGGGGCGAGACTAACGATTTTCGTCTGACCGGGCTTAGTAGACATAAAATTGACGTATATTGGTGAGGGAATTACGGGTAACTCAGCTACGAATCTGGTATAATAAACCGGCGCTGTTGGAGGCGAAGCTCAAGCTTCGCCTTGCAACCTTCGGCTGATCCAATTCCTGCCCTTAGCGCAAATCCGCCCGGGATAGGATTATATGCAGCAACACTCAACATTGGGATACACCGCCAAGGATATACAGGTCCTGGAGGGGCTGGAAGCTGTCAGGATCCGCCCGGGAATGTATATCGGGAGCACCGACCAGCGAGGGCTGCACCATCTGATATACGAGGTGCTGGACAATGCGGTTGACGAGGCAATGGCCGGCTTCTGCACCGGTGTAGATATCTCAATCGACGAGGGCGGACTGATCACGGTCACAGACGACGGGCGGGGTATCCCGGTGGACATCCACCCGGCAACCGGTAAGACGGCGCTTGAAACTGTGATGACCACCCTCCATGCCGGCGGTAAGTTCGGTGGGGGGGCCTACAAAGTGACCGGAGGGCTGCACGGCGTCGGCGGCTCCGTGGTCAACGGTCTTTCCGAGCACCTGAGGGCCGAAGTTCGGCGCGGCGGCTGGATGTACTTTCAGGAGTACGCCAAGGGTCTGCCCACCGGCAAGATGGTGAAGGAGGAGAAGACCGACCTTCAAGGCACCACCATCGCTTTCCAGCCCGATCCGGAAATCTTCCCGGTGATTGATTACGATTTCGATATCCTGATCAGCCACTTCAAGGAAATTGCCTACCTGAACAAGGGCTTGGAAATTCGCTTCAAGAGTAATTGGCACCTTGAAGCGCGGCGGGGCGACGTGGAGCGCACCTACTACTTCGACGGCGGCATCGCCAACCTGGTGCGCAACGTCAACCGGAACCGCAAGGTGCTTCAAGCCATCCCCTTCTACTACGAGAAGACGATGGATGACACCCTGGTGGAGGTGGCGGTCCAATACAACGACAGCTTCAGCGAGACGGTGTTCTCGTTCGCCAACTGTATCAACACCCAGGAGGGCGGCGTCCATCTGACGGGCTTCCGTACCGCGCTGACTCGGGTCATCAACGACTACGCTCGCAAGCAGGGATTCATCAAAGAAGACCAGCCCAACCTGCTCGGGGACGATGTCCGGGAAGGTCTAGCCGGGGTGGTCAGCGTCAAACTCACCGATCCCCAATTCGAAGGCCAGACCAAGACCAAACTGGGTAACGCCGAGGTCAGGGGCATCGTGGACTCCGTGGTCGGCGAAGGTTTGACCCGCTACCTGGAAGAGAACCTTCCTGAGGGGAAGCGGATCATCGAGAAATGCCTAACCTCGCAGCGGGCCAGGGAAGCGGCGAAACGGGCCCGGGACCTGGTGATCCGCAAGAACGCCCTGGATGGGACCTCTCTTCCCGGTAAGCTGGCCGACTGCGCGGAACGCGACCCCTCGAAGTCCGAGTTGTACATAGTGGAGGGCGAATCCGCGGGCGGTTCAGCCAAGATGGGCCGGGACCGGCGCTTCCAGGCAATATTGCCGCTGAAAGGCAAAATCCTCAACGTGGAACGGGTGCTTCAGCAGCCCGACAAGATCCTGGGCCACGAGGAAATCCGCGCCATGGTGGCCGCGGTGGGCGCGGGTGAGGGGGAAGAGTTCGACCCCACCAAGGTGCGGTACCACAAGATCATCATCATGACCGATGCCGACGTGGACGGCTCGCACATCCGCACTCTGGTGTTGACCTTCTTCTACCGGCGAATGCAGGCCCTGATCGACGCGGGCTACCTGTACATCGCCCAGCCTCCTCTGTACCGCATACAGAGCGGCAAGAACATCCAGTACGCCTACGTCGAAAACGAGAAGGACGTTGTGCTGGACAAGCTGACGGGGCAGCGGAATATACAAATCCAACGCTACAAGGGCCTGGGCGAGATGAACCCCGATCAACTGTGGGAGACCACCATGAACCCCGAGACGCGCCAGATGCTTCTGGTCCGCATCGAAAACGAGGTCGAGGTGAATGATGTGTTCTCCGCGCTGATGGGAGAGGATGTCGCCCCGCGGAAGAGCTTCATCAACGCCCATGCTCGCAGTGTCAAGAACCTGGACGTATAAGGAATAATCTTCAGGAGGAACGATTTGCCCGCGAAGAAAGCCGGCCGCCGATCATTGAAACGCTATCGCCGTAATGGCAGCGTTAGGACCGCTACCAGGACCGCTATCAGCAAGGCTTTGCGCGCAGTGGAGTCGGGCGATGTGGCGGTAGCGGAGCCCGTCGTCAAGGACGCGATCAGCACCCTGGACCGGACAGTGCGCAAGAGGGTGCTGCACAAGAACAACGTCGCTCGCCGCAAGTCCCGGATCGCGGCTAAACTGAACCGCATTCGGGGAACCGAGTCCGCCTAACCAACGGTAGTTTAACCGGCCTCGAAGTCGACCGGGCTTGGATGGCCGGTAGCGGTGCGGCTACCGATTCAGTGGGGTAAGCCGCCGTTTAGCGACACCGTGTCGAGGCTGCTTTCAGGGCGGCCTCGTTTGGCGTCGGGGACCTTGCTCCAGGCGCGCCGTCGAGGTGACAGAGTGTCATTGACAGGTAGGAACCCCTTTGCTAGCCTGGGAACAGAACAAAGGTTTTAGGGAGGCAGGGCATGGCGGGCAAAGGCAAACTTTCTCCGAGGCGGCGCCAAATTCTGGAGTTTATCCAGGGATTCATTAGTGAAAACGGAATCCCTCCTACCATCCGGGACATTCAGAGGGCCTGCGACATCAGTTCCACCTCGGTGGTGGACTACAACCTCCACCGGTTGCGGGAGGGCGGCTACCTGAACCGGCGGCCGGACGTGGCCCGGGGAATCGAGTTGCTGGACGAGGCCGGGCAGCCGGTGTCGACGGCCCCCAGAGTCCAGATTATCGGCGCAATCGCCGCCGGTATGCCGCTGCCGGTGTTTTCAACCGAGGAGGTGGCCTCCAGCGCGGAGTTCGACGCCATCGAGATTTCCCCGGACCTCCAGCGCCGCCACGGCAGGCTTTACGGCCTGATGGTCCACGGCACCTCCATGATTGACGCCCTGATCGACGACGGCGACGTAGTTATCGTCAAACCCGTGCCTCAGGCGGCCAACGGTGAGATGGTGGTGGCTTGGCTCAAGGATCGGGAAGAGGCCACGCTGAAAAAGATCTATCTGGAAGGGGACCAGGTGCGCCTCCAGCCGGCCAACAGCCAGATGGAGCCTATTTACAGCCCCGCGAGCAATGTGGAAGTCCATGGCAAGGTGGTAGCGGTAATCCGGAAGTTTGGCTAGTTCACCGTCTTGTTAATAGCCTCACACCGGCGAAATCAGCCGGCTTACCCCACCTCTCCCCACAACCGCCTTTCCGGCGAAGGCCGGAATCCACGAGAACGTTAGCTTGATCCCGGCTTCCGCCGGTTTAGGGAAACCCGCTCCTAGTTGTCTACAGCGGGCCTTCCACACACGAAGCACCCCGCGTATCCGAAACGGCTGGCCACCGGCGAATTGGGCTTCTCAGGTCCCGAAGCTGTGGCGATTGCCCGGACCTCAGGGCTCGGCGCCGGCCGTTGGCCAGACTGCCAAAGGTAGCAACACAGAAAGGCACGCAGTAGGTCAGCGGGACCTTCCAATACAGGGCGCTCCCCCACCCCCCGGCGAAGATGACATCTCCCTGATTGAGCAGGGTCAGAATGGTCCCCACCACCGCTGCCACCTTGAGGGAACGCCGGAGCATGGGCCGGTGCCGGAGGGCGCACAAAATGCATCTGGCGGCCTCGCCAGCCCGGTACCCAATCTCCTGCCGGGCTACGGTGGGACCGGCCTTGAGCATGAAAGCCCAGCCACGGGCCAAGTGCCGCCCGCACCGGTAGCAGGCCGATAGGTCGACGGCGTCGAGGCCGGGTTCTCTGTCGATAGCGCGGTCCATTGGTTGGTACGTGTCCTCTCAGAGCGGATCTTGGAACGGTTGCCGCAACTTGAGGTCCGAAAGGCGGCGGCGGTGAGCCGGCTTTCTTCGCCAGGGGTGACAGGGCGCCCTTCCGGCCGTGCCTGAAGATTCTCGGTATTGTAGTTCGTAGCTAGCTCAGTGTCAATTCAACCCTCCCCTGAAGCGGATGACTGATCGCCTCAGCTAGGGTGAGCCGGTTGCCTGGCTCTCCGTTTGGCTGCCCATTGCTGGGGCATCTTCCCTGCAGGTTCACTGGGCCCTTGGCTGGCGTGGAGCGGACCTCAATAGGGGATCTTCAGGGGATCGAGGGTTGCGTTTGAAGGGAATACGGCTGGCCCGCTTGGATCAGGACCGGATTCAGGGCAACAGATCTCTGGAAGCGGGCTGAACGTTGGAGCGACTGATAAGAGAGGGTTCTTTACTGGCCAAGACACCGGAGCAGTAGCATCGGCTGATTCCCGGACAGTAAAAGGGCCGGCATCTGAAAGAGCCGGCCCTCTGCGCCATCGGAATGCTTCTAGCTCTAGGACAGGAGGTCCCACAGCCGCCTGGATTGCCAGCGGAGCACCTCTACGATGGTGGCCAGCGCCAGGCCGATGCTGGACAGCAGCATGGCCACGCCGACGAACTTGAGCGGCGCCAGCCAGGCCCCTACCGTGTTGATCGTCTGCAGATCGCTCAGCAGAGCGCTTCCGGCGACTGCCAGGTTGAGTTGGGTGGCGATGGAGTGGTTCCAGTAGTCGTAGGCGGTGAACGCCGTGACCACGCTGATGATCAGCGAAACCATCAGGACCATCATGCCCATCATCATGACTATCGGGAACACCCTCGCGGTCATAGGAGGCTTTATGATCCTAACCGGAACTCCCAAAACCTGTTGGACCCGTCCTCCCCCGGTCCGCAGGGCGCCGAGAATGGTGGCCAGGAGGAAGGTAACGCCGCCCAGGATCATGCCCATGCCCAAGAACTTGAAGGCGGGCAGCCAGATTCTTGTGGCCTAGGAGAACGCCCGGTCCTTCGCCAGGTCTGAGCCGGTTACCGCCGCCTCCCGGACCTCTTTTGAGGCGTCAAAGTAATCAGAGGTGATGGACGTGTTGACCAACCCGTAGGCAAATGCGGCCACTACGATCATGAATCCCATGGCGATGAAGGGGATCCACATCTTGTTCGCCATGGCCTGCATCCCGGTAACTCCGACCGGTAGCTGGTTAGAGGTGAACTGAATTTCTTGACTCGGGCCTTGAGCTATACTTGCCATTTTCTACTCCTTTGTTTCCCGTGACGATCTCGGGGGATCGATCTGGCGCCCCTAACCGCGAACGCGGCGCTCTTTGAGCACGGGCAAAACCGCGGCCATGGTGTTGCCACGCAGCCGTACGTATTTCAATATGTTGGCGAAGGCGAACCCAAATCCCAGAAGAAAAGTCGCCAGTCCTAACACTTCCAAAGGCATCAGCCACGCCCTGGTCGCCTGCAGGTTCTGCAGGTCGGAAAGGGCTGCGGACCCGGCCAGGGCGGCATCCCGGGTTGCCTTTGAGAAGGTATAGTAATCGTTGGCCCAAACGGACACGACGACCCACGCAATTGTTGCCGCCATGATGGCCATCGCGCCCAGAACCCAGAGCCCCGCGGCTATCTTGAGACGGGGCGTTGCTCCCCGGGCCTGAGCCATTAACGCTTCGTTACTCACCACCTTGCTCCTCCTTTCGAGGCGAAGGCCACCTCAACAGTTGTGCACCCACCGGTTGATTCACGCTGCATCTCACCCGCCATTGCTTCTTCCTTCACCTCGTAATACTTGGATGCTGCGACCAACACGGCGATTCATCCAGCTTGTGCGGGGCTTCAGGAGAACCTATACTGAGTTGTCGTGAACCGGGGGCGGAGGTGGATGCAACGATCTCTCACGGCAGGCCCGCTTCATTGGAGGCTCGGCTCGCCGCTGAGAGAGTCATGGAGAGGGCGGATGTACGATTTTCATACTCACACCTTTCTCAGCGACGGCGTGCTGTCTCCCACAGAGCTGATCCGCCGTGCTCTGGTGCGGGGGTATCGGGCGATAGCCGTCACCGACCACGTGGGGGTGGGGAATCTGGAGTTGGTGGTCAAGACGCTGGTCAAGGACTGTGCCGAGGCGACCAAGCGGTGGGATATCCTGGCTTTACCCGGCGTGGAGATCACCCACGTCCCCAAAGAGGATATCGACCTGGTGGCCCGGGCCGCCAAAGACTTGGGGGCCCGGTTGGTGACCGTGCACGGGGAGACGATCGTGGAGCCGGTAGAGCCGGGAACCAATGACGCCGCGGTGCGGTCGGCATCGGTAGATATCTTGGCCCATCCGGGCCTGATCAGCTACGACGATGCTCGTCTAGCGGCGGAAAGAGGCGTGTACCTGGAGATGTCGGCTCGCAAAGGCCATAGCCTCACCAACGGCCATGTGGCCAAGGTGGCTAAGCAGGCCGGGGCCGCCATGGTGCTTGACTCAGACGCCCATGAGCCGGACGATCTGTTGACCCCGGAACTCACACGCAGCATAGCGATGGGCGCGGGCCTCACCGACGAAGAAGCCCACGCCCTATTGCAACTGAATCCGCGAAACCTGTTGGCGAAACTCGGGTTCGGACCTGCCCCGGCGTCTGAGACGGGGGCAATCTCGCCCTAAAAGATATATTACATGCCTGATGGCAGGCCGGTTATGCCTTGCCTATTCGAAAGACCTTGGTGCCACACGTGGGGCAGACGCCCTGGGTTGCGGGCCGTCCATTCTTCAGAGTTACCTGCTTTGGATTGGAAATTTCCCGTTTGCTTCGACACTTGAAGCAGTATGCCTCCATGTTCTTGACCCCCCATCCTTGATTGGGTTTGTCCGGCGTAATCAATGGTGTTCCGTGTTTTGCTGGAAGCTGGGCTCCGCGTTCCCATTTAAGCGAGGTGCGGACGTCGGTGGTAGCTTCCCTGGCTGTGCCCTTGCTTTCCCGCGCCTCCTTACAACCGGATCCCTCGTTGGTGTAAAGCAGTCGGTACACACGTTAACATAATCGATACCAATATACCGATTGGACGGATTTTGTCAAGGCGAATAGGTGGGCAATTGCTGTTTTGCCCGAAAATTGGCCAGAAAAAGCCCCAATACCCTCTGCCCGGGCGGGTCCGAATGACCGCTTGAGCCAGTCCGGGGTTCGAACCCGGAGCCGGGTAGGCTGGCATTGGCCTGCCGGCAACGCACCGGCGAAAGGCTGATCGGCCGGCTGGGTAGCCCTCACGCCTGGGGCGCCACGGGTGCGTAAGGGGAGGGAGAGTCCACCTGGAACACCTTCACCGGCCGCCAGGCGTTCGCCGCCCGGTCAAAGCGGACCAGGGCCAAAAATTGGCCGTCGGAGTTATAGGCTCGGAACGGTTCCAGGTACCCGGCATCCACCCCCGTGCCCCCCAAACTGACCGATTGGCCGTGGCGTAGATACTGCTCGGCTTGGCGGCCGACGGTAACACTCTTCAGGTCCCGCAAGACCCAATCTATGGGGTGTAAGTAGTGCAGCCAGCCGCCTGGCTGGGCGGCGGCTTCCTCCAGGTCTTCCAGGGTCACCGACTCGTCGGCATGGAACCCGCCGCTGGAAAGACGGACCAGGTCCGCCACGTGTCCCCCGCAGCCGAGGGTTGCGCCCAAATCGTGGGCCAGGGAGCGTATGTAGGCCCCCCGGCCGCTTTCAACGTCCAAAACCAGACTTGGGGGAGAAAAATCCACGACCCGGATGCTGAATATCTCCACGGGCCGGGTCTCCCGCTCCACCTCGATGCCGGCGCGGGCCAGCTTGTACAACCGCTGCCCCTGGATCTTGATGGCGCTGTACATGGGCGGGGTCTGCTGAATGAGGCCTATGAAGGACTGCAACGCCATCTCGACCATCTCCGAGGTCAGCCCTGTCACGTCCCCGGTCGAGGTGGTCTGGCCCTCGGCGTCGTAGGTGGTGGTGGCTACTCCAAGGGTGATCTCCACCAAATACCGCTTTCGGCCCGCCACCACGTGGTCCATCAAGCGAGTTGCCTGGCCGAAGCAGACCGGCAGGATCCCTCGGGCCAGAGGGTCCATGGTGCCGCCGTGCCCAACCTTGTGGCGTTGGCCGGCGATGCGTTTTACCCGGCGCAGGGCGTCCATGGAGGTGATTCCCGGCGGTTTGTAGAGGTTGACAAACCCGTCAATGGACGGCTGGTCGTTGTGCTTGGGTTTGGCCATACGTCAGTTGCTGCGGGAGGAGGAGGCTAGGGGGCCGCCGCTCCTGTCATCCACTTCTATTATCGACTCCAGATCGGGCTCGTTCTCCCGAATAGTGTTCATGATCTCCAGCAGGTGGCCGGTCTCTTCGAGAGATTCATCGAGAGAGAATGTCAAGAAGGGAGTGTGGCGCAGCGTGAGACGCGGCCGCAACTCTCGCCGCAAGAAGGAAGCGGCGGACCGGATCCCTTTGAGGGCGGTTAGTTTGGTTTCCGGATCCCCCATGACACTCAGGAATACCTCGGCGGACCGAAGGTCGTTGGATGTCCTGACCCGGGTGATGCTGATCACCACCCGTAGGCGCGGGTCTTTTATCTGACGGGCCAACAATAGGCTGATTTCCTGGCGCAACAGTTCATTGACACGTTCGATACGCCTGGGCATATATGGTGTCCCCCGATTCGGGTGGTGAAGAGGTTGGGCGGGGACCGGCGCCCGATCGTTAAACTAACGGCGGCCCGCTTCCAGGCGGTGGGCTTCCACGATATCACCCTCCTGGAAGTCGTTGAAGCCTTGAAGGGTGATCCCGCAATCGCTGCCGGCAGTCATCTCGGTGACTTCGTCGCGGAAATGGCGCAGGCTAGCGATGGTGGTTTCGTGAACGACTTGGCCGTCCCGCATGATCCGCACGTTGGCGCCCCGGTTTACACGGCCCTCGGTGACCCGGCACCCGGCGATCTGCGCGCCCCGGCGGGATGAGAATAGCTCCCGGATCTCGGCGCGCCCCACGACAACATCGGTTTGGACAGGATCGAGCATACCGTGCAACCCACGGTCCACGTCATCGATCAACTGGTAGATGATGTCGTAGCGGCGAATTTCCACGCCCATCCGCTCGGCCAACCGTTCCGCGCTGGACTCGGTTCCCACCGTGAAACCGAAGATCACGGCCTTAGACGCGCTGGCCAGCATGACGTCGGACTCGGTAACCGAGCCGCAGCCGGTGTGCAAAATGCGGACCATGGCCTCCTCGGCGCCCATGCCTTCCAGTGCCTGACGCACGGCCTCCACACTGCCTTGTACATCGGCCTTGAGGACCAGTTTCAGCTCTTTGACATCACCAGAGTCGATCTGTTTGACTATCTCGTCCAGGGTCAAGGCCCGGGTTTGGCCCTGCCGGATGGATTGAATCTTTTCCCGTTCCCCAACAGTGGCCCTGGCCGCCCGCTCGTTGGCTACAACCGAGAATAGGTCTCCAGCCTCCGGGACGGCGCCAAAACCCAGAATTTCGCCCGGTTCCGCCGGCATGACGCTTTTCACGGGCTTGCCCTGGTAGTTGTTAATAGCCTTGATCCGCCCCCAAACGTTTCCGGCGACGATCTGGTCGCCGACTTTGAGGGTGCCATCCTGCACCAACACGGTGGCGGTTGGGCCACGCTTTCGGTCTAGCCTGGCCTCAATGACCACTCCGGTGGCGGGCCGGTCCTGGTTGGCCTTTAGTTCCGCGAGTTCGGCTACCACCAGGAGGTTCTCCAACAGGTCGTCGATACCGTCCCCAGTACGGGCGGAAACCTGCACGGAGATCACGTCACCCCCCCAGTCCTCGACCAACAGCTCCTGCTCGCTGAGCTGGCGCTTGACCCGCTCCGGATCGGCTCCCGGCAGGTCCATTTTGTTGATGGCGACGACGATGGAGACGCCGGCCGCCTTGGCGTGGTTGATGGCTTCCACCGACTGGGGCATCAGCCCGTCATCGGCCGCCACCACCAGGACGGCGATATCGGTAATCTTGGCGCCGCGGGCCCGGATCGCGGTGAAGGCCTCGTGGCCCGGAGTGTCCAGGAAAGTGATCAACTGGCCCTGGCACTCTACTTGGTAGGCGCCGATGTGTTGGGTGATGCCGCCCACCTCTCGCTCGGCCACCCGAGTCCGTCGAATGGTATCCAGCAGGCTCGTTTTCCCGTGGTCCACGTGTCCCAGAATGGTAACCACCGGTGGCCGGGGGCTCAGGCTGGCCTGGTCCTCAGGTTCTTCGGGTCCGGGGCCTGCCGCGGCCTCCGGCTCACTGGTTTCGGCAAGGGTGGTGTGGATGCCCAAGGCGGCGGTCACCAATGTGGCCACCTGATAGTCGATGACCTGGTTCATCGATGCCATTATGCCGTTGCGCATCAATTGCTTGATGATGTCGATGGGGTTTTGGGAGGAGAGTTCCGCCAATCGTTGGACGGTCAGGGTCTGGGGCAATACCAAGACCCTAGCCCTGGCCCGCCGCCCTTCGGCTGGTCTCCGGCGGGCCCCGCCTCGCTCGTCGATTGATGTAGGTCGTCCCTCAGGTGTCATTTATGATTCCTTAGATTCTGTCGCAACTATCGCCTCTTGGTGGAAGGCCAACAGTTGGGACCGGTCTTGGGCGGACAGGGTAATCTTGAGACTTCGCTCAAGTCCGCCTTTGTGAACCCCTTTCTGCCAGCAGCCGGGAGACCAGCACAGGTATGCACCTCTTCCGGCGCCCTTGCCGGTCCGGTCCGCCACCACGGCCCCATCGGGGGTCCGCAATATCCGCACCAAATTTCTTTTGGGGAGCTTCTGTCCGCAGGCAACGCAACTGCGCTCCGGTATGTGCCGCTCCTTGGCCAACGCCCCTCTCTCCAGATTGGGCTCCCGGCCGTCAGCGCCCGCCGCGCTGGCCTCGGCCCCCCGCTCCTGACCGTTGCCGGCCCTTGCGGTCCCGGCGGCCGCCGCCGCGCTCGTCTACCAGGTCCTCGGCGAACCTGATCTTTCCGGCGTCGGGAGTGAGCACCGGCAGCGAAGGCAGCGCCTCCAGATCCTCGGCCGGTCCATCGTAATCCTCATCCAGCAGGCCCACGTCTTCAAGGGTGAAGGACTCCAGTTCTTCGACGCTGAAGCCGGCGCCCGGCTCTTCAGGAGCTTCGGCCTCGGTTTCGCGCGTCACTTCCTCTTCCTCTTCCTCTTGGATCAAAGCCTCGAGGATCTTCTCCTCGTCAAGCTCTGCGTCGGCGGCGCTAGGCGCCTCATCCGACACCGACATAGCCTCGAGGGCTTCCTCTGCCGCCACCTTCGTGGCCTCGGTCACCTCGACAACGTCCGCGGCGGCGTCTCCGGCCACTACTTCCAGGTCAGCTTCGGCGACCGCGCCGGCAGTGGCGTCTTCGGAGGCGGCCTCGGCTTCCGGGACCACCTTGCCCGCGGCCTCTTCCTGGGCCCGTCGCAGACGCTCTTCTCGCAGCGTCTCCCACTCGGTGAGGCCCTTGATATCCAGCCGCCAGCCGGTGAGCCGGGCGGCCAGTCTGGTGTTCTGGCCTTCTCTGCCGATGGCAAGGGATAGCTGCCGGTCGGGGACCACCACGGTGGCCGTTAGATCGTCCAGAGAGAGTTCCACGTGGGTCGGCGCCGAAGGACTGAGGGCCTTGGTGATAAACACCGTGGGGTCTTTGTCCCAGGATACAACGTCGATCTTCTCCCCCTGGAGTTCGTTGACGATGCTCTGTATCCGGTTGCCCCGTATGCCGATGCACGAGCCTACCGGGTCGATCCCTGGCTGGGTGGCGGTAACAGCCACCTTGCTGCGGAAGCCGGCCTCCCGGGCAATGGCCTTGATCTCCACGACCCCGTTGTACACTTCGGGCACTTCGATCTCGAACAGCCGCTTCAGCATATTCCGATGGCTTCGGGATACGATGATCTCCGGCCCTTTGGGTCCGTTGCGCACGCTCACCACGTAGACCTTCGTGCGCTGGCCCTTCCGGTACCGTTCGGTGGGCACCTGTTCTTCATAGGGCAAAATGGCCTGGGCACGACCCAGGTCCAGGGTGATCGCGCGGCCGGAATCGGTCTGCTCGATAACACCGGAGATGATATCACTCTCGTGCTGGAAGAACTCCTGGTAGAGGAGTTCCCGTTCCGCCTCACGAAGCCGCTGTAAGACGACTTGCTTGGCGGTTTGGGCGGCAATCCGGCTGGCATTGTGGGGCATCGGCTCTGCCTCAGCCACCTCGTCGCCCAACTCGGCGGTCTGCTTGGTGCCTTGGGCATCGGCAAGACTGATCTCCCGTGACGAGTCCTCAACGGTCTCGACCACGGTTTTCAATGCATAAACGGCGACCTCCCCAGTGTTGGGGTTCAGCTTGACCGTTATATTTTGCTCCAGCTCCGGATTGTCTTTTTTGAACGCTGAAGCGTAGGCCAACTCAATAGCCAGAAGCACCTGCTCTCTGGGCAGGTGGCGCTCCGCGGCCAGTTGCGTCAGCGCGATTAGAAAGTCGCTTTTCACCGCAAAGCCCCCTTTGCGAAGTTGCCCGGAACCCGCCTTGGCTCCATCAGCAAGAAAGCGGGATCACCCCGCTTTCCGAAGGAAGCACTATGTGGTCTGAGTATAGCACCGCCCGGTGGCGGTGACAAGGGCCGAGCGACTAGCTCCACGCTCCCCTCCGAGTCCAATCGCGGACCCGGAGGAGCCGTGTGAGGTGATTGACCGAGCCCCCTGCGCCGAACCTGGCAGCCCGGCGGCGGCGCTGGTTCTCGCTGGTTCTAATGATGGCAAATCGCGCCGTGCCGCGCGCTCACTACCACCAGATCGTGCCCTTGGACTCCTTCGCCAACTGCTCGTAATCTTTGGTCCACAGTGCGGTGCTTAGGTATTTCCAGCCGCCGTCAGCCAGCAAGCACACGATGGTGCCCCGGTCCATGCGCTCGGCTTGCCGCAGCGCTCCGTACACCACCGACCCCGAGGAGATGCCGGCGAAGATTCCTTCCTGCGACAGCAACTCTTTCGTGGTCCTGAAGGCGTCAAGGCTGCTCACCAGCATCCTCGAGTCGAGCAGACTGAGGTCCAAGATCGGCGGGATGAAGCCCTCATCCAAATTCCTCAGCCCGGAAATGAAGTCGTCGGGCTCGGGCGCCACCGCCACAATCTTGATCCGTGGATCGTGTTCCTTCAGCCGGCGGGCAACCCCCATGAGGGTGCCTCCGGTCCCCAACCCGGCCACGAACATGTCGACTTCCGGGACGGCGTCCACTATCTCTTGGCCCGTGGTTTCATAATGGGCCCCCGGGTTACCCTGGTTGCCGTACTGGTACAGCATCAGGTATTGGCTCGGGTTTTTCTCGACCAGGTCCTTGGCCACCTCGATCGCGCCGTTGGTGCCCCGCGAGCCGTTGGAGAAGATGATTTCCGCCCCATAGGCATGCAGCAGCTGGGTTCGCTCGGCACTCACGTTTTCCGGCATGACCACGGCTACCTTGTAGCCTTTGAGGCGGGCGATCATCGCCAAGGAGATGCCCGTATTGCCGCTGGTGGGTTCCAGGATGGTGCGGTTGGGGGATATTTCCCCGTCCAACTCCGCTTGCTCTATCATCTTCAAGGCGATGCGGTCCTTGACGCTGCCGGTGGGGTTTTGTCCCTCCAGCTTGACGAAGATCCGCACCTCTTGCCTGGGGCTCATGCTCTGGAGTTCCACCACGGGGGTGTTGCCGATGGTCGCGAGGATCCCCTTATAGGTCAGCTTGGTAACCATGGTTATATCTATTCCTTGCAACGCCCGGGCAACGCCTGGCCGCTGGTGACCGAAGTTGGCCGTCATTGGGTTATGCCGGCCGAAGCCCCATAACCTAACCAACCGGGCCAACTGGATACCCAGCTAAAGTCCGGCGACCCGTGCGCTAATTTCCTTGTCTTTCCGGAATCAAGCTGCCGCAGTGCGGCAATGCTCAGTCGGAGGCTACTGAGGCTGTCTCCGGGGCTCCCAGCCCGCAGAAAATCTCGTAGTCGATCAACTCCGTGACGGTGGGATTGTCGCCGCACAGCGGGCAAGCCTTGTTCCTCTTCAGCCTCACTTCGCGGAAGCTCATGCTCAGGGCGTCGATGAGGATCAGGCGGGAGCTGAGAGACTCGCCGATGCCCAGCAGCAGCTTGAGGGCTTCAGTCGCCTGGATGCTGCCCACCAGACCGGTGAGGGCCCCCAGGACGCCGGCCTCGGCGCAGTTGGGGACCATGCCCGGTGGTGGAGGGGAAGGAAAGAGACAGCGATAGCACCCTTCCCCGGGCATGAAGACGGTGGTCTGGCCATCGAAGATCAAGATACTGCCGTCCACCAGGGGTTTCCCCGCCAGGTAGCAGGCGTCGTTGACCAGGTAGCGGGTGGCGAAATTGTCCGCCCCGTTGACCACCAAGTCGTACTGGCTTATGATCTCCATGGCGTTTTCCGATTCGAGTCTGGTTTCGTGCATCACCACGTTGACGCCGGGGTTGTAGGAATTGATGTTGTCCCGGGCCGATTCCAGCTTGGACCGTCCCACGTCCGCGGTGTGGTGCAGGATCTGCCGTTGCAAGTTGGAGAGGTCAACCACGTCGAAGTCCACGATGCCGATGGTCCCTACCCCCGCCAAGGCCAAGTAGATGGCCGAGGGCGAGCCCAGGCCGCCGGCGCCGACGATTAGGGCCTTGGCCCCGAGCAGCTTCCGCTGGCCCCCGCTGCCGACATCGCCCATGATAATGTGGCGGCTGTAGCGTTTTACTTCATCTGGTGTCAAAACCACCGGCTTTTCGGCCATGGTAGGCTTTCCTCCTTGCAATTCCGTTCCGCTTGGTTTGTTTTCTAGGTTCGTTGTCGTTGATGGCGCTGCCTTCGGGAAGGCGAGCGCGGCCCCGTCACACAAAAAACCTGCGCTTCCCCTGGTGGGCAACCCATTCCGGGCGGGCGCAGGCTTCAAAAGCAACGGCGCGATGCCCTCCCCCTAAGAAGGGGGACAGGTACAAGTGCAGTCGTAGTTGAGGGTGAGTCCGGTGTGTTTCATCGATTTTCCTGAGTCTATCCCCGGTGATTTGGCTTGTCAAGATAGCCGGTTCCAGGCCCGCTACCCCCAGAAGTTCCGAAGTTCCTCGGCTCCCACAAGAACGTTAGATGCCCTTGGGCCGGTTTGGATTCCGCAGGCCAGCGTTACGCTGGCTGCTTGGCCAGCCGCTGGTGGCGTTGCGCCAAATCGGCTAGGCTGATGTTGCGAAGCACGTCGCGGACGGCATCTTCCACCGACTTCCAGACCTCTTGCTGGGCGCAAGTCTCGGAAAAAATGCAGTCGTTCGGGTGGATCAAGCAGTCCAATGGAGAAATACTGCCGTCCAGGGTGCTCATCACCATGTGCAGATCGATCTCGGATGGGTCCATGGCCAGACGGTGCCCGCCCTGGGGTCCCCGCCGGCTGATCACCAACCCAAATTTGTGAAGAGAGGTCATCAGTTGGTCCAGGTAGGCCTCTGGGATACCCTGCTTGCCGGCGATGTCCGCTGTTTGGATCTGGCCCTTGCCGTAGTGCAAGGCTAGTTCCACCATCGCCCGCACCCCGTAATCCACTTTCATCGGAATTCTCATCGCACCCACCTTCGAACCGCTCCAAGACGCTAATTATAGCATCGGCGGGGGGGTATTTCCAACATTGTCTATATACTTAGTCAACAAACTCGGCCCAGGTCCGGTCATCCTGGTGACACCGGACAGGCCTCCTGGAACCTGTGTCCCTGGGTGAAATCCAACATGTGTCTACCTGTTTCCGCGAGGTGGATTTGCCTCAAACCGTCACCGGTACGAAAGTGTCATGCTGAGCCGGGCGCAGCGGCGAGGCATCTGGGGTGCTGATCAGGCAAGACTACCCGAGACGGCGCGGTGTTCGGGCGGTGTTTCGGCAGAAAGCTACGGCTGTTCCTGCACCACCAAGCAGGTGCCGAGGCCTTGAGCGATCACCTTGTCCTGCTGGTCGGTCACCTTCATGTCGGCCACGATAACGCGGCGGCCGGCGCTGAGCACCCGGGAAGTCGCGGTCAACACCCCGTCCTTAGCCGCCGAGATGAAGTTGACCTTCAACTCTACGGTCACGGTGCTCTGTCCGGGGCGCAGCACCGAATCCGCCGCCCGGTAAAAGGCGTAGTCGGCCAGGGCTACGATCAATCCGCCCTGGACCACCCCGGCATCTTGCATGAAGGTGTCGTGGATTGTCATGGTGGCGCTGCCCACTCCGTCGGCGCGGAGGCCGGGGCGCATGTCCAGCATCTTGGCAAAGGGTGCTTCGTACTCTGACTCGGATTCAGGTCTTTCGGTACCCAATAGCAGCGACTCCTGTAAGTTGCCTGTATTTCGCCTGTAGTTTGATGGATTCGCCGCCACGCATCGATCGTGGGTTTCGCGGCCGGCGTTTCGTCCACCCAGTATACCCTCGGTGGGGACGTCCTGCCACGGAGACCGCGGAACCGGGCGCACGGCCCCGCAGTCGAGCAATGGCGCTGCGTGGACTGTTTTGTCTATAATGGGAAAACATCCGGGCCGGCCCGGAAAACAGCGGTGCCTGCGGACGAGGGAATGATTAAAGGAGTCCTGGTAGCATTGGGAATCATGTTGTTGCTGGCGCTGATTCCCATCGTGGGCGTGGTCGGCATCCCCTTCGGGGCGTTCATCGGGGCGTACTACGGCATATCCTCGGCCGGGAATCTGCGCCGCTCTTACCGGTTCAAGTCTGTGTTGTTCGGCAGCTTGCTCGGGTTGCTGGTGTTCCTGATCCTGGTGGCGGTAGTGGCGAGTCTGACGGTGACCTTGGATATAAGCCAGCGGTTCCTGTGGCTGTTGTGGCTGTCGGTGGTCGCGTTCGCCCTGTACACGGCCAGCATGGGCGCATTGGGGGCAATGTACTCCCAGATCAAGAAGTCCGGGTAACCGGTGTTGCGGCCGGGTAACCCAAGTGGTATACGCAAGCAGTGGAGCGGGTGAGCCCTTGCCGCCCCCTCGAGGAGTCATTTCGGAGATCGTGATGCAGGCCCAGACCAGCCAAGCGGAGCAGCACGGCATTGTCTAGCAAGAAGCTGTTGCTGTTGATTTTCCTGACCGTCCTGGTGTTTGTGGGACTGGCCGGCTACGGCGATTTCAAGGAGATCGGTCGGCAGTTGGCCCACTTTCCTCTTACCTACATGATTGCCGCTTTGGGCCTGGCACTCGTGAACTACGGGTTGCGGTTCTTGCGCTGGGCCTACTATCTGCGGGTGCTTGGGATCCGGCCCCCGCTGGGAGTGAACGGTCTGGTGTTTCTGTCCGGGTTGGCCATGTCGATCACACCGGGCAAGGCTGGAGAGCTGATCAAGAGCTACCTTCTTCGCGACAGGGCCGGAGTTCCTGTGTCCGCCTCGGCCCCCGTGGTTGTCATGGAACGGATCAGCGACGTGATCTCAGTGACACTGCTGGCGCTGCTTGGCCTTGCCCTGCTGCCGGCGCCATTGGTTGCGGTGCTGGCGGCGGTCCTGTTTCTGTCCGGGGCGGCCCTGGCTTTGATCGCCACCAGGAAGGGTGACCGCCTGTTCGGATTGCCGCTGCTTCGCCGTTGGAGCAAGGCCCTTCGTGCGTCCTTTCAAGGGCTGCAACAACTGGCGTCTCCCAAGGTGATGCTGGTGGCCGTCATTTTAGGGTTGGCCGCCTGGTTCAGCGAGGGTATGGCGCTATGGGTGGTTCTGCGAGGTCTGGATGCTGACGTCGCACTGTCGCGGGCGCTGCCGATCTATGCCGCCGCCACCCTGGTGGGGGCCCTCAGCGCGTTGCCCGGAGGGCTGGTGGGCACCGAGGGCAGCATGGTCGCCCTGTTGCAGCAGAGTGGGGTCGCCAGGGGCCCCGCCTCGGCGGCAACCCTGCTGGTCCGGCTGGCAACCCTCTGGTTCGCCGTGGCGGTGGGCCTCGTCGCCCTGGCCTGTGTGAACCGGTTCGGGCCGCCTCGGCTGGCCGCATCCCCGGCCGGAGAGCAGGACCGCCCAGTCCTGCCGGCGGGTCCTTAGGCTGAGAGGTTTATGGAAGCCCGCGACAAATTCATCGAGCCGGCCGAGCAGAGTGGTGTGGCATCGCAGCCAACAGCCTTGTTGAAGGCCTTGCGGCCCAAACAGTGGATCCGGAACGGCCTGGTATTCTTTCCCCTCGTGTTCTCGGTCCAGGTGGCCTGGTCCCTGGACAACCTCGAGCCGGTACCGGGGCTCATCGTCCGGTTACTGGTGCTGCTCGCGGCCTTCTGCGCCCTGTCGAGTGCCGTTTACCTCTTCAACGACCTGGCGGACCGGGAGGCCGACCGGCAACACCCGGTCAAGCGGTTCCGGCCGATCGCGTCGGGGAAGGTAGGGGTCCCGCTGGCATTGGCCGCGCTGGTAACCCTGGCTGCGGCCGGACTGGCCGCGATGTTCCTCGTGGAGTGGGTGCTTGGGGTCATCGGCCTGATCTACCTGGCCATCAACATGGCCTACTCCGTGGGCGTCAAGCAGGTCGTTTTACTGGATGTATTGGCGGTGGCCAGCGGCTACGTCATTCGCGTTGTGGCCGGAGCCGTCGCCATCGGAGTCACCCCATCGCCTTGGCTATACGTCACCACCGCCGCCGGGGCCCTGTTCATCGTGCTGGGCCGCCGCTACGCCGAGGTACGGCTGGCCGGGGATTCGGCGGCCGGGCAGCGGCCGGTACTGAGCAAGTACGCCGGGGCTTTCATCGGACAGTGCATCGCCATCTCGGCGACGGCGGCCTGGCTGAGCTATGCTCTGTACACGGTAGAAGCCGAGAATCTGCCCGAAAACAACACCATGCTGCTCACCCTTCCGCTGGTGACCTTCGGCCTCTTCCGCTACCTGTACCTGCTGAACACCAGCCGGGAGGCGGAGACCCCTGAGCAGCTTATCGTCAAAGACATCCCCCTGGTCTTGTCCATCCTCTGCTGGATGGGGGTGTCGGCCCTGGTGCTGCTGTTAAACTAGTTAGTATGACTATCAGCTGTCAGCCGTTAGCGGCGGAGTAGCTTCAATGCAAGTGTCCAACATTCCCGGCGATGCCGCGGCTTTGGCGGGTGCGGCCCAACCGGCGGAATCACCGGCTACCCAAAGCCCTCAAACGCCTTCGCGCCCGGTGGTTGCGGTGGTGGCCACCCGGCCGGAGACCGTTTTGGATGACATCCAGAGAGCCATGGTGCTGGCCGGGGTCAGCCAGCACCTGGACCCGGATGTCACCACCCTGCTGAAGATCAACATCTCCTGGCAGCATTGGTACCCGGCCTGCTCCACTTCCCCCTGGCAGCTGGAAGGGGTGATCCGGGGGCTGCGAAATCTGGGCCATCGTGAGTTGATCGGTGCCCACAACGGGACCGTGGTGGTGGACTCCTTCGAGGGAGAGGCCAAGAACAAGCATAAGGTGGTGCAGGACCGGTGCGGCTTGCCGGTGCTGCACCTGGATAGCCCTCCCAACCGCTGGGTAGATTACCAGCCCAAGGCCGAGATGCTGGTGCTCCACGACATATTCCCTGAGGGTATTCAGATCCCGGAGTCGTTCGCCGGGGCCAATATCGTCCACCTGCCCACGATGAAGACCCACGTCTTCACCACCATGACCGGCTCGATGAAAAATGCCTTCGGCGGCCTGTTGCACCGGAAGCGCCACTGGACCCACTCGGTGATCCACGAAACGCTGGTGGACCTGTTGGCCATTCAGAAAGAGATACATCCGGGCATCTTCGCGGTCATGGACGGCACCTTCGCCGGCGACGGCCCGGGCCCTCGGGCCATGCGGTGGCACATCAAGGACCGCATCCTGGCCGGTGCCGACCAGGTGGCCATCGACGCCGTCGCCGCCAGGATGATGGGCTTCGACCCCATGGGCATAAAGTTCATCCGGCTGGCCCACGAGCGGAGACTGGGCTGCGGCGACACCTCTCAGATAGAAATCGTGGGCGAAGATATCGGCCGGGTGAATTGGGGTTTCTCCGGGGTGGAGAACACCTTCGCCAGCTGCGGCCAGAAGCTGATCTACTGGGGGCCGTTGAAGCCCCTGGAGAAGCTGCTGCTGCGCAGCCCCCTGGCCGGGTGGGCCTTCCTGGCCTCCAACCTTTACCACAACGGCTACTGGCTGAAGACCAAAGGCCGCAGCCGCATCAAGGCTGCCCTGGAAACCGAGTGGGGACAGCTGTTTCAATCGTATTAAGGATGGGGACATAACATTGCCATGGATGTAGCAATCATAGGCCTGCCGCAGAGCGGCAAGACCACCGCCTTCAACGCCCTGACCCGTGGGCACACCGACACCAGTGGCGCCGGAGCGGAGATGCACGTAGGGGTGGTGAAGGTCGCCGACCCCCG
>JASLXV010000026.1:0-19531 GCA_030740155.1 Dehalococcoidia bacterium
AGCGCAGAAAGGAGGTGAAGGCTCAAACGATCGATAGGCGAAGACTTCATAACCGGACCCTCAGGCAGCTCACCCAAGCTCTTCCACACCTCTGATCTCTCGGGTCCCAAACTGTCCCATTTGTGCTGGTTGCCAACATGCAGGACGTCATTCCGAGAAGCGGAGCGACGAGAAATCTCAGCGTAACAACGAGATTCCTCGCTTCGCTCGGAATGACATTTGTCGGGAATTGAATTGACTGGGTACGTGCGTGCTGTCTTGTACATAGCTTCACATCGGCGAAATTGA
The DNA here is from genome assembly GCA_030740155.1 of Dehalococcoidia bacterium. Classification (GTDB taxonomy): domain Bacteria; phylum Chloroflexota; class Dehalococcoidia; order Lucifugimonadales; family UBA3495; genus CAJWBT01. The sequence goes on from JASLXV010000026.1 coordinate 289, forward strand.
GCGACATTCCCTCCCGCGACCGGCCCCGATTGCAACGGGGCCGGAATCCACAAATACCTGGCTGGACCCCGGCCTTCGCCCGGGTGATGGACCGGCCATCGAGCCATCTACGAGACTTTGATTCAGGGTCCGTTCCGGCCCGAAGGCCGACGGCGCCGGGCCAGGCTTACAGGCCCGCCAGCCGGGACAGCCGGTCCTGGTGGTAGTTGGTGTCCCCGAAGGTCGTTTCCCACATCTTGCACCGGCGGCTGTATAGCTGCAGGTCGTACTCCGTGGTGAGGCCGATGGCCCCGTGGCACTGGTGTCCCAGGGAGTAGAGACGCCGGATCGCGTCGCCGGTCCACCCCTTGGCCATGGACACTTGTTGGTCCGCCGGCATCCCATCCGCCAGGTACCAGGCGGCCTGGTAGGTGATGGCCTTGCTCGTCTCCGCGTCCACCGCCATGTTCGCGCAGTGGTGCTGAATGGCCTGGAAGGAGCCGATGGGCCGGCCGAAGGCAACTCGCTGTTTGACGTAGTCGGTGGTCATATCCAGCACCACGTCGGCCGCCCCCACCAGCATGGCGCACGACCCGATGGCGCCCCACTGGCTGATCTTGTTGAAGATGACTCCCCCTGCGTCCACTTCACCCAGGACGGCGTCCCGGCTCACCTCCACGTTTTCGAACGCAACCTCGCTCTCCGGGTCGTGGGCGATGGTACCGAGGGGCGTCAGGGTGAGACCCGGCGCCGTGGTTGGCACGATGAAGAAGGTAATGCCCTCGTCGGGATCTGCGGTCTTCTTGGTGCGCGTAGGCAGTAACAGGTAGTCGACGCTGTTGGCGTAGGGCACCAACAGCTTGATGCCGTTGAGAACAAAGCCGCCGTTCCGGGCCGTGGCCTCGAGTTGCACCCCCGACGTATCGTAGCGGACATTGGGCTCCAACATGGCCAGGCTCATGGTTCGCCGGCCGTCCCCGAGGGGTGCGAGGAACTCCCGTTTCTGGGCTTCGGAGCCGAACTCCGCCAGGGGCAGCCCGCAAAGGACCGTGGAGCTGAAATAGGGGCCGGGCAGACAGACCCGGGCCATCTCCTCCAGCAGCAGACACAGGGTCAAGAAGTCCTGGCCGTCGCCGCCGTACTCCTGGGGAAAGGGCAGCCGCAGCCATCCGACCCGGGCTATCTTTTCCCAAAGGTCGGGCGTGAATCCTTTCTCATCCTGCTCCATGGCCCGGACGAAGCTCCTGGGGCACTCTCCCTCCAGGAACTCCCTGGCGCTGGCCTTGAGCATTAACTGGGTCTCGGTAAAGCCGAATTCCATACTGTTCCTCCTACCGGCGGCTTCAGAGTTTGCCTGGCAAAATGTCGATACCGCGCGGCGGGTTTTAGCCCCTGGGCAAGCCCAGGCCGCGGGTGGCGACCACGTTGCGGTTGATCTCTGAAGTGCCGCTGCCGATGGTGCGGGCGAAGTTCTCCAGGTAGCCGTTCTCGACCTTGCCGTAGAGGGGCGCCCACTTGGAGCCCGGCTCCAGCAGGCCGTAAGCCCCCATCATTTGCATGCCCACCCGGTGGGCGCGTTGGATGGTGTCCGGGCCGAAGATCTTGACGATGGACGCCTCCCGGGTGCAGGGCTGGTCGTTGGATTGGAGCCAGGCCACCTTGTAGCTCATCAATCGCAGGCACTCCACCGCGGTCATGATCTCCGCGAGTTGATTGCGGATGCCGGGGCGGTCTATCACCTTCTGGCCTTCGAATGTGGTCTCCCGGGCAAACTCGACCAGCAGGTCCACGATCCGCAGGGTGTTGGCCAGCCGGTCCAGGCTGGCCCGCTGGGCGTCCAGCGACGCCATGACCACGTAGAAGCCCCGCTCACTCTCCCCCACGACATTGGTCTGGGGCACCCGCACCTCATCCAGGGTGACCAAGCCCCGGGCCTTGCCCCACATCATGGGGACTTTTTCCCAGGTGATCCCCGGGGACCGCATGTTTATCAGCATGAAGGAGATGCCCCGGTGCTTGGGCTGGTCCATGTCGGTGCGCACCAGACCAAACATCCAATCGCCGTCCGCGTGGGCGGCATTCCAGATCTTCGAGCCGGAAATGATGTAATCGTCCCCGTCCTTCACGGCGTGGGTCTGGATGTTGGCCAGGTCGGAGCCGCCGCCCGGCTCCGAGTATCCCTCCACCCACTTCCACTTGGATTGGGCCAGTCCCGGAAGGAAGTACTGCTTCAACTCGTCGCTGCCGTGGGCCAGCAGCATGGCGGAGAGTTGGTTCACGGGCTGCCCTCCCGTGGGGGCGCCCCAGTAGCTCAACTCTTCGGTCAAAATCATGTTCTTGAGCGGGTCGTCCTGGCCCCCCCATTCCTTGGGCCAGTGCATCACCAGCCACCCCTTGTCCGCCAGCTTCTTGCGGAAGTCCTGGGCGAATCCGACCCATTCCGGCTCCTCGAAGTCGATCAGACGCTCCTTTGAGTCCCAGTCCGGGGGCAGTTCCGCCTTCATCCACTCCCGCACCTCTTGCCGGAACGCTTGATCCTCGGGGGTTAGGCGTAAGTCCATATTCGGCCTCCTCGCGGCGCCCCCGCCTTTCGGGGACGCCTTCCTTCCTTACTCGCTATCTCATGACCGCGGGTCCACTGACCTGAGTAACACTTAGCGGACCTTCATCGGCGAACCCGGCGACGAGCAATCTCCCTGAGTCCGCCTTTGGGTTGGGAGGCAAAAGGGGGTACCGGTCACCGTCGAAGCCTTGGTTCTAGACTAGCTGCCGATGCAACAATCGCTAGTTGGGAACACGATATTCAAATGTCTTGCCTTCGCCGGCGCCGCAGTGGCGGCGGCGAGCCGGATGGGCCCCTGGTCTAACCCTTGGTCGAGACCAGCAACTCGGTAGCTGTCACGTTCCAATGTAACCGGCCGGGGCCGGCAGCCCACGGTCCCACCCGCGAGGCGGGCCGCTGCTTTCGACCCTGGGCCAGCATAGCTCCGAGGGGCTGGGGCTGTCAACGCGGCCCCGGGCGGTGGGGTATCTCTCGGCTGAGCCGCTAAGCATCCGTAGGATGGCTGGTTCCAGCCGGTGCACCACTTGCTGTATTACCGGGCTGCAGGGACCGGCGCGGGGACGACGAGCCCCAGGGGCGACGACGGCCTAAACTTCGTCCCTCGGGATTATTACCCATGGGAACAATGGGAAGGCCCGAGGGGCACGCGCAGTCGATTTTAGCTGGCGCAATGGCAAAGTACACGTTGGACGCGGGCGTTTAGATGGGGCGGTCTAACAAGCTGCGATGGTGTCTGCGATAGAAGGGATTCCGAGTTGGTCTAGGCATCTGCAATCGTTCCAGGACCTCAGTGGCTCGTCAGGCTGTCCCCACCCAGTTCCTACCAACGCATCTTTCTACACAGCAGGGATTTCCAGCCACGAGAGGATATCCGCACTAGCGAAAGCTTTCCGGGTGATTCAGCCCGGCTCGAGGTTGGCCTGCATTCCAACATCACCGTGCCATTGTCCAGCAAGGGCCGCACGGTGGGCGCCATGACGCTGCAGGGCCGGCGGGTAAGCGCCTACGGGCCGAAGGAGCAATCCGTTCTGGAGCGGCCGGCGGACCAGATCGCCCCGCGCGGCGGAGAATGCCAGGCTCTACCAGGAGCTACGGGCCAGCACCGAAGAGAAGGCCGTAATCGATGAGGTGGGGCGCATAATCACCTCTACCCTGGACATCGCCCAGGTGTACGAGAGGTTCCCTCCCCGTGATGGCGGACCGGGCATCAAGCCATTGAAGAGATGCTGACTAGATCGGCTTCGTGAGGCACTGAAAAACCTCCCGCCTCATCACCCTGGGCGCCGGGTTAGCCTGCGGCAGCTCACTTGGGCAATTGGGTCAGGTGCATGCGGGCGCCCATGGTGGTGGCCGTGTCGAAGTACAGCAAGGTCTGCCCGATGGGGTTGGTTAGCGGGGAGTCGGAGACGAACTTCAAACCCCGGTTTTGGCACTCGGCAATGCCCGCGGCGATGTCGGAGACCACGTAGCCCACGTGGTCCATGGCGAAGCCTTCGGGCGACAGGCGGCTCTTATCTTCGGTCTCCATCAACTCCACCTGAACCTGCCCGAAGTTGACGAAGGCGTTGCGCCGGCCCATCGGTTCGTTCCGGCCTCCGATGTGCACGCCGTCGAAGTTTTCGACGTACCAGGCGATGGCGCCCTCCAGGTCGGCCAACAGGTATCCCGCGTGCACGATCCGGTCTATCGCAAGTCCCTCGCCCACGCCGATGTTGTTGGGCTGCTCCGGCTGTTGGGTCAGGTGCAGCATCAACCCGTTGGTGGTTGTGGAGTCGAAGTAGAGCACCTGCTGCTTCATGATGTTGGTGAAGGGGGCCTCGGAGACGAACTTGAAACCCTTGGCGGCCAACTGGGACCTTGCCTCGGCGATGTTTGAAACCACGTAGCCAACGTGATGCATCACCAGGGTGCCGGAGGGGATGCCGGCGCGGTCCTGAGGCTCGATAAGTTCCACCTCCACCTGGCCGAAATGGACGAAGGCGTTGCGGCCGCCACTGGGGAACAGCCCAGAGGCGCCGATTGGGCCGCCGGCGGCCTTCTTCCCCCCGAAACCCTTCTCGAACCAGGCGATGGCGGCGTCCAGGTCGCCCACCACGTAGCCGATGTGCTGAATCTTGTCGAACATGGTCGCTCCTTCAATCTCTCTGACTATTCTCGAATCCGCGTGAACCACGGGTTTGGAGTGATGATATTGGTTGGCCACCGGGGCACGGAGAACACCGGGGACTCTTGGCTCACCCTCCGGCTCTTCAACCGCCGTATCTAGCTGATCTGGATTCGGGCTTGGGGGAGCACGGCCGGGTTGACCAGAAACTCGGGCATCTTGCCCTGGAGCACGTCCGCGGTGGATTGGGCGGTGCGCACCTCCAACTCGAATACCGACTGCCGGGACAGGAAGGCCACGTGGGGTGTCACCAACACGTTGTCCAACTGGAACAAGGGATGGCCGGCGGGTGGCGCCGCCTGCTCCATCACGTCAAGCCCGGCGCCGGCTATTTTGCGGTCACGCAGGGCAGCGTACAGGGCCGCCTCGTCGAGGATGGGCCCGCGAGCGCAGTTGATGATGAACGCGCTGGGCTTCATCTGGGCCAGTTCCGGCGCTCCCACCAGCCCTCGGGTCTCGTCGTTGAGGGGGGTGTGCACGGTGATGTAGTCCGACTGGGCCAGCAGTCCGGGCAAGTCCACTCGCTTGACCCCGGCGGGCATCGGAGCCGCCGGGGGCAGGTAGGGATCGTGGACCAGGATCTCCATGCCAAAGGCCCCGGCCTTTTCCGCCACCGCCCGGCCGATGCGGCCCAGGCCTATAACCCCCAGGGTACTCCCGCGGAGGCGGATCAGAGGAACAGGCGAAGTGACACCTTTCCAGCGCCCCTCTTTCGCGACCCGGTCGTAGAACCCGACCTGGCGGTTCCAGGTCAGCAGCAGGGCCATGACGTGGTCCGAGACTTCGTCGACACAATAGTCCGGGATGTAGGTGACCGCGATACCTTCCTGGGTAGCGGTGTCCACGGCGATGTTGTCTACTCCAACGCCGTAGCGGCTGATCACGACGCACTTCCTGGCGGCCCGCACCACCTCGTCGGTCACCTGGGCGAAGCAGACCATGATGGCGTCGACGTCGGCGGCCAGTGACGCCAGCGTGGCGGCCGAGGGGTCCGGCGCTTCGATTATCTCGGCCCCGATGGACGCCAGCACCTCTCGTTCCGGGCCGGTTGAGGGCCAGACGTAGTCGGTGACCAGAACGCGGTAGCTGGGTTTCCTAGTGGCCATTTGCCTGCTCCGTTGTGCCCGCCCGCTTCTTGGCTGGCGGCCGGCCCCCTTGGCTGGAACGCATGCCCCGCTGACAGTAGGGCCGGTCATTCCGCGTTGACGGCGTCGCCTAATATACCTTGCGGCCCTCCCGCTGGCAAGCGGCGAGGAATACCGCGCGACCTGGTCCGGGGCCATTTGCACGGACAATCCAGTTCATGCGGTAGGGTCTTCATTGGGGAATTGGCCCCTCACCCTGCCCTCTCCAATGGGGAGACGGTAAAGGCCTTCCTGACCGTCAGATTCCAGCCGCCGTGGCGCCGGTGGCAACCGGGACTGGGCTTGGCCCGGCCGGGCTAGCGCCGGTAAACGGCTGCCTGCCAGAGGCGGGACTTGCGATAGAAGCGCCGGTGAAAGCCGCTGCTTCGCAGCAGGCCATCGACGGCGGAGGACCGGTGGACGAAGAAGCGGAACGGCTGCCGCCGCAACCATAGGTAGGTGTTGAAGAGGCGGGCCAGGCCTCGTAGCGCCCAGTTATCCACCGGGAATATCACCCCGAAGATACGGGTCGCCCGCTGGGAGGACAGGTCCAGCAGGCGTTCCAGGTCGGGATAGCAGCAAATGACCCGGTCCAGGGTGACGATGTCCGCCGGCTGGATGTCTCCGGCGATCTCGACGAAGTTGCCGTACGCGTGATTCATCCGCCAGGCGTGACCCTGCGCTTGGGCTTCCTGTTCCGCCGCCATGATGTATGCCGTCGATGCCTCCACGCCGATGGAGTTGGCGGCCCCGGCCTTCAGCAGCTCGTGCTGTATCGCTCCGATACCGCCGCCGATGTCCAACACGGTTTGTCCCTCGACCCCCTCCTCCTTGATCGCGTCGATCAGTACCTGGGTCAACTTTCGGGGGCCTAGCGTGCGGTATCTTTCGAGTTCCCGGCGAGCCCTCCGGGGGTCGAAGAACTGTTCGATGCCCTGACATTGGCGGCAGACCATGGGGGGACTCCATTATCGGTGGGTGTGGGTACGCTGCTCAGTCAACCCTGTGTCCGGGTATGACGGTGAAGCGCCGCTCCGCCACGGCCAAGCCGGAGGCGGGTTGTGAGCCTAGGGCCGAGGCGGGGCGGGCGCGTAGCCGGAGCCGGTGCAGAACTCCACCCGGTTGCCGTCGGGATCGTTGATGTAGAGGAAGGCCTGTCCATCGTAGCGGACGCCCTCCCGAAGGATCTCGAAGCCGTTCTCTTCCAAGACCTTCCTGGTGCCTTCAAAATCCTCAACCTCGAAGGCGTGGTGCAGGCGCTCGGGCTTGGCCGGGGCCTCATCGGTCTCAATGAGGTGGACCATGATCCCGCTTTCCAGTTGGAGCCAGGTGATCTCGGGATTGTCCACCTGGCTCTGGATCTGCTTGATCCCGATCAGGTCGTTGTAAAACTTCAGGGCCCGCGCCGTATCCTTGACCGCCGTGGTCACGTGATTGATTCTGGTGGTGCGTATCTTCCCGGCCATACTTCTCCCCTTCGCGGAATGACGCCGAAATTTCTTGGGCGCCGTAATTATGCCACACTTGGGAACCGGCCAGCACTCCCCGGATTCCGGGATGGGCCGGCGCCGTGGACCCGATTACCGGGAATTCAAGCGAAGCTCCCGGCAACTACGACCAGGATGCCCAGAACGGTCAAGGTTACGCCCACGACGAGCCGCCGGGTGATACTCTCCAACTGGGCGATGAAAATGTGGGCCAGCAGCAGGGTCAGCAGAGGGTTGACCGCCACCACGGGAGCCACCACCACCACGTCGCCCTCTCGCACGGCGAAGTAGAGGAGGTTGACCGCGGCGCCGGAGGCCAATCCGGACAGGCCCGCGTAAACGACAAACCCCGGGCTGGATCTGCTGGCCCGGAGGTCGTGAACCGCCTGGCGCCCGGCAATCGGGGATAGCAACGCCAGGCCGAATATCAGGCCGAAGCCGGACACCATCAACGGAGAGCCGTAGGCCTGGGTAAGCTCCTTCGCCGCGACGGTGGCGCCGCCGTAAGAGGCGGCAGCGGCCAGGGCCAGAAGGTAACCCACCAGCGACCGCCGGTCGCCGCCCCAGCCCCGTCTAAGCGAATCTCCGGTGGCGATGACCAGGCCGATAACCACCGCGGCGGTCCCCAGCAGGACCAGGAAATGGGGCCGCTCTCCGGTGATGGAGATGGCGAAGATGGCGGAGAAAACGGCAGTGGTGCCCAGGATGGCGCTGGAGCGGGAAGCGCCGACCCGCCCGATGGCCTGGTAGTTCAAGGCACGCCCGCCCAGGAAGTTCACTGCTCCCAGGCCCAGGAACCAGAGGAGCGCAATCAGGGGCAATGCCTTGATGTCCGATGAGGCGAAGACTAGGGCCAGGATGACGGCGGGGACCGCGCTTACCGTCAGGGATATCAGCGTGCTGGGGAGGGGCTTGATGCCCTCCATTCCGGCCCGGGCAAACACGGCGGCGCTGGCAAAACCCAGGCTGGCCGCCAAGGCCAGGAAGATTGCCAGCACCGGGCTCCTTACCCGGACCTGAAGCTATCGACAATCGACTGAAATATCAAGTTGCCGTCGGTGCTGCCCAGGATCGGCTCGCAGCTGCGCTCCGGGTGGGGCATCATGCCCAGGACGTTACCGGCTTCGTTGATTATGCCGGCGATGTTGTGGGCCGAGCCGTTGGGGTTTGCCGATTCCGAGGCATCACCTGAGGCCTCGCAGTAGCGGAACAGGACCCGGCTCTCATCTTCCAGGCGGGCCAGAGTGGCGGTATCCGCGTAGTAGTTGCCCTCGCCGTGGGAGACCGGAACGCTCAGCACCTGGCCCAGGCTGCACCGGGACGTGAAGGCAGTGTCCACGCGTTCGGCTCGCAGGTGGGTCCACTGGCACCGGTACTGAAGATGGTGGTTGCGCAGCAGGGCGCCGGGAAGCAGGCCCGCCTCGCAGAGGATCTGGAACCCGTTGCAGATGCCGATGACCAGCCCTCCCGTCTCGGCGAACCGGTGCAGCGCGTTCATGACCGGGGAAAAGCGGGCCATGGCGCCGGGCCGGAGGTAGTCACCGTAGGAGAAGCCGCCGGGAACGACCACGCAGTCGTAGCCCGCGAGATCCTCCTTCTGGTGCCAGACGTAGGCGGCTTCCTGCCGGAGCACGCCGCTGACCGCGTGGTAGCAGTCGGTGTCGCTCCAAGTGCCGGGGAATACCAGGATTCCAAATCGCATACCGGAACTCTCTCTACCGGGAGACGGCCGGATGCCCCTGCGGGAATCCGGTGCTGGGATAAGCCGGGAACGATAAGCCGCTAGCCTCCCGCTTCAAGAGCCTCGGTGACCAGGGCGTTAACCTTGGTTCCGTCGGCCTTTCCCCGGACCTGAGGCATTAGCCGCCCCATCACCTTGCCCTTGTCCCGTATGGTGGCGGCGCCCACTTCCTCGACCACCTGCCGGACCAGCGCGGTAAGCTCTTCATCACTCAATTGGGGCGGCAGGTAGACTTTGAGAACGGCCAACTCGGCCGACTCCTTAGCCACCAGATCGGCCCGGCCGCCCTGTTCGAACATCCGGATGCTCTCCCGGCGGTCGTTGGCTTGCTTGGTGACGACCTCGGCCACGCCGGAGTCGTCCAAGCTCTCGCCCTTGGTTTTCTCCACCATCTGGATGGCGTTTTTCAAGTAGCGTAGGGCGTCCAGCCGGGCTTGGTCCCGGCTCCGCATCGCCTGGCGGATGTCGTCTTCGATTCTGTCCCGCGTCGTCATCGGAGTTGAAAGCCTTGCCCAGCGGATAGAGGTGGCCGCCGCATCGGGCCGCCGGTACCTCGTTCAGCGCGAGCCCAATTGTATGTTGGAGCAAGCCGGGGTGTCAATCGAGGGTTATTCGCAAATTAGCTTTCAGCTTTCAGCTCTCAGCTTTCAGCCCGTCCCCATTCCCCTTTGAGGATCCGGCAAGACGATCCAGGCCTCGGTGCTACCCGGAATCCCCGGCGTGAACCCGGCCGGCGAGATGCGGATTCTCCGCGCCGGTGCGCTTCCTCCCTTCCAAATATAGGGGGATTTTGATATACTTCCCCTTGGTTTTTGGCCTCCGCTTCACGTGGACGGGGGACGTGGATTACGAGTAAAAGGGGATGTAATGCCGGCCTACGCCGTTATTGGTGGCCAGTGGGGCGATGAAGGTAAGGGGAAGATTATCGACTACCTTGCCGGGCAGATGGACTGTGTGGTCCGTTACGCCGGGGGCAACAACGCCGGCCACACTGTAGTGAACGAAAAGGGGACCTTTCAGCTTCACTTGGTCCCGTCGGGCATCTGCTGGCCCCAGGTGTACGGCATCATCGGCAATGGGGTGGTGGTTGACCCGGACGTCCTGATGGGCGAGTTGTCGCAATTGGCTTCGCGGGGAATCGACACCAGCAAGCTCTACGTCAGCGAGCGCGCCCACCTGATAATGCCCTACCATATCCTCCTGGATAGCCTGGAAGAGAAGGCCCGGGGGGCCAGCGCCATCGGCACGACGGGCCGGGGAGTGGGGCCCTCCTATGTGGACAAAGTCGCTCGTTCCGGCATTCGGGTGGGCGACCTGCTCGACTGGGACGCCCTGGTCCCGCGCCTCGAGGAAATGGTGGCGGCCAAAAACGCCTTGATCACCAAGATCTACGGTGAGGAGCCCTTGGCGTTGGAAGGCATCCTGGAAAAGTGCCGGAAATGGGCCGACCAAATGCGTCCCAACGCCAGGCCCACCGAGCAGATCGTCCAGGACCTGCTGGCCGACGGCAAGCGCGTCCTATTGGAAGGGGCCCAAGGGACCCTCCTGGACCTGGACCACGGCTCGTATCCCTTCGTGACCTCCTCATCTCCCACCATCGGAGGCGCCTGTACCGGATTGGGACTCAATCCCCAGGCGATAGCCGGCGTGCTGGGCGTGTTCAAAGCCTATTGCACGCGGGTGGGCAGCGGCCCCATGCCGTCGGAGATGCAGGGTGAGGTGGCGGACGGTCTGCGCGAGAAGGCCCAAGAGTACGGGACGACCACCGGGCGGCCCCGCCGGGTAGGCTGGTTCGACGCGATAGCGGCCAAGTACAGCCGGCTGGTCAACGGCTTCACCGGCCTGGTCTTGACCCGGTTGGACATCCTCGACGGCTTCCCGTCGGTCAAGATTTGCGTTGGCTACCGGGCAGATGGACAAGATCTGGACCGGTTCCCGGCCAACACCAACCTCCTGGCCCGTTGCGAACCCGTTTATGAAGAGATGCCCGGTTGGGACCGGCCCACCGCCAGCGCCACCAGCCTCTCTCAGCTACCGGAGAACGCCGTAGCCTACGTGAAGCGTCTCGAGGAACTGGTGGGGTGCCGGGCCCAGATCATCTCCACCGGTCCCGCCCGGTCAGAGACGATACTGCTCGATTCAATCTTGTCCTAGCCGTCCGCCGGGCGGTAGGCCCGGGGCCAAAGGGCCGCGTTTCCGGGGTTGTTCCAGCCCCTGGCCACCCATTCACTACTCGTGACTCGCCCGAATCTGGCGCTCCTTGACGGAGGGTCCCCTGCGGCCTGTTATCTGGGGTGCACGGATACCAAGATGACCTGAGTGCCGCTCCTTGGCTACCGGGTATCTCGTCCACTCCGGTTGTGGCCGCCTTCCGTGTATGATTCCCGATAACTTCCAAACGAAAATTCAACGTGAACGTTGGCAAAATATCGGGCAGCGTGTTCGTCGGTCGGCAGCGGGAGATGGCCGAGTTGAAAGCCGCGCTGGAGGCTACTCTGGCCGGGTCGCGGGCGGCGGTCTCAGGCCGGTACGGGCAGGTCCATTTCGTACCGCTGCAGCACTTTGTCCAGCTTGGCGGCCGAATTGGCGTCCAGCGGCACCATCGGCAGCCGGGGATTGCCCACGTTGAACCCCATCTGATTCAGGGAGTACTTGAGGGGGATGGGGTTGGACACCACGAACATCGCCTTGAACAGGGGGAGGAGCCGGCGATGCTCCGCCGCGGCGCCCTCCACGTCTCCGTCCATCAGCAGGCCCATCATATGCCTGATCTGGCTGCCCACCAGGTGAGAGACGACACTGACTACGCCGTACCCGCCCACGGCCATGATGGGGAAGGTCTCGTTGTCGTTGCCGCTCCACAGCAGAAACCCCGGCTTGGCTCCATCGATGATGCGGGATATCTGGTCTAGGTCGCTCCCCGCCTCTTTGATGCCCACGATGTTGTCGATCTCGCTCAGGCGGATCGTGGTCTCGTCGGTCATGTTCAGGCTGGTGCGGCTGGTCACGTTGTAGAGCATGCAGGGCAGGTTCACGCTCGAGGAGATCGCCTTGAAGTGCTGGTACAACCCCTCTTGCGGAGGCTTGTTGTAGTAGGGCACCACCAGCAGGAGGCCGTCCACGCCCGTCTGTTCCGCCTCTTTGCTCAGCTCGATGCTCTCGGCGGTGTTGTAGGAGCCGGTACCGGCCAGGATCGCGCCCCGGTCGCCGATGGCGGCCTTCACCTCGGAGAAGAGCCGGAGCTTCTCTTCGGTGCTGAGGGTGGGCGATTCTCCCGTGGTGCCGGACAAGATCACGCCGTCGCTGCCAGAGTCCAGCAGGGCCTTGGCCAGCCGCTTGGCCTGCTCGTAGTCTACCCGCCCCTCTTCATCGAACGGGGTTACCATAGCGGTGATGAGCCTGCCTATCTCTTTCATGTCGGCCCTCCTAAAGGGTCAGGTGTCAACGTCCGCCACCTGTCTGCGGCGGCCGGTCCCCCTCCTAGCTCGTGACGCCGCTCTTGCGCCGGGGCCCGAGGCAGCCACGGAGCACCAGCTCCTCGGCGATCTGGATGGAATTGAGCGCCGCTCCTTTGCGGAGGTTGTCGGACACGATCCACATGGCGAGGCCGTTGGGGTGGGAAGAGTCCCGCCGGATCCGCCCCACGAAGACATCGTCGGTGCCCGCCACGTCCCAGGGCATCGGGTAGCTGCTCCGGTCGGGGTCGTCGAGCACCGTCACCCCCGGCATGGCGGCCAGGAGTTCCCTCGCCTCCTCCGGGGAGAAGGGACGCTCGAACTCGATGTGGACCGCCGCGCTGTGGGAGACGTACACCGGCACCCGCACGCAGGTGGCGGAAAGCCGGATGTCCGGAGCGTGCATGATCTTGCGGGTCTCCAGCACCATCTTCAGTTCCTCATAGGTGTAGCCGTCGTCGAGGAAACGGTCGATGTGTGGGATCACATTGAAGGCGATCTGATGGGTTATGGCCTGGGGTTGGGCCTTCTTGCCCTCCAGCACGTCCCGGCTCTGCTCCCGCAGTTCCGCCATGGGCGCGCTGCCCGCCCCCGAAACCGATTGGTAGGTGTCGGCGACGATCCTCACTATGGGGTTCACCCGGTGGAGGGGATGGGCCACCATCGCCAGAGGGGTCGTGGAGCAGTTCGGTATGGAGATGATGCCCCGGTGCCACTCCACGTCGGCGCCGTTGACCTCAGGCACCACTAGGGGCACGTCCTCCTGCATCCGGAAGGCCGAGCTGTCATCGATGACCACGGCCCCGGCGGCGACGGCCACGGGGCCCAGGCGCCGGCTGAGATCGCCGTCGACCGAGATAAAGGCGATATCCACCCCGGCAAAGGAGTCCTCGGTGGTTTCCTCAACCACCAGTTCATGGCCGCCAACAGTCAGCCGTTTGCCCGCCGAACGGCTGGAGGCCAGGGCCTTGATATTGGGCATCTGGGGATGGCGTTGTTCCACGATGCGGAGGAACTCGGTACCCACCGCGCCGGTGGCGCCAACCACTGCTATGGTAAGGTCTTTCACGGTGTAAATTCTACAGGAAAATTCTACAGGCCCAGGATTTTTTCCAAGCCTATCACAAGACCTGGCTGCTTCACAACTTCGCGAATGCAACGCAGCACGCCGGGCATGTAACAGTCGCGGCCCAGAGCGTCGTGGCGGATGGACACGGTCTGCCCGGCGGCGCCAAAAATGACCTCGTTGTGGGCGTTGCGTCCCGGCAGGCGGATGCTGTGGACGGTGACTCCGTTGTACTCGCCGCCCCGGGTGTTGGGCAGGTTCTCCTTTTCAGGGTAGTTGCGGGTGAACTGCTTCTGGTCGCCGAGGCTCTTGGCCAGGGCCACGGCGAAGCCCGAAGGAGCGTCGATTTTTGTTTCGTGGTGGGCTTCCACGATGTCAACGTAGTCGAAGTAAGGGGCCGCCTGCTCCGCCAGCCGCTTCAGGATCACCGCTCCCAGGGCGAAGTTGGGCGCCACGATGATGCCGATCTTCTTGTCGCCGGCCATGGTGTCCAGTTGCTTCAGGTGGTCATCGGTCAGGCCGCTGGCTCCCAGCACCAGGTTGGTTCCATGGGCGGCGCCCACCAGCACGGCCTCCATGCAGGCGGCGGCAGTGGTGAAATCCACCAGCACGTCGGGGCGCGTGTCTTCGAGCATCCGCTCCAGGTTGGTGGAAAGAGGCACCTCGACGCCGCTGGGCAACGTTAGCTTGGGGCCTCTCTCCCGGAAACAAACGGCGCCGACCAGGGCCAGGTCCTCCTGCTGGCTCACCGCCGCGACGGTTTCCACGCCCATCTTGCCGGTTGCACCGTTGACTACGACTCTGGTGGGTGCCATTTTCTCCCCCTAGCGGTGCCTGTGGCCTGGCAACGGAATAGATATTATTACGGATTGTCCGGTAGGAAAGCAAGGGCGGGCTACCCGAGACCGCCTTATGGGGACGCCTTGATCAACGGTGCCGGGTCGTGCGGTTCGCCATTCCGGATGGTGCGACGGGACTGGCTCTTCGCGTCGCCGGCGTGGCGAGCGGGCGGGAAAAGCAACTGGGTCCGATGATGCTTCGCGTACCGAGACTCAGGACGATGGAGGCCGGGACGGAACACGAAACCCGGACCGTGGCCTGACCGTATGGCCACCCTCAGGCGATGCTCGTCGAACCAACCCTCTAGGTTGAGTGTTTCGTAATTGGCCGATACCCGGTTCGTCATCCCGGCGAAGGCCGGGATCCAGCTCACGCTTCTCCGGATTCCGGACCCGACGCATTCGGGGACGATCGCGGGGAGGGAATGTGGCGCAATTGCGCCGGTGCAGAGCCATTGACGAGCCAGCACACCGGGTCAACGCGCCGCCACCCGAATCGAGCCGCCGGCTAGCGGCTTCCGGGCCGGTCCCCTCCGGGCCTGGGTCCGCCGAAGCGAGGCCCACCCCCTGGACCGCTGGGGCGGCGTCCACCGCCGCCGGGGCCGCCGCGGCCACCGCCGAACCCGCCACCCGGGCGTCCCCGGCCTCGGTCACGGTCAAAGGAAGGGGGGCGGGAGTCGGGACGGGGCCCGGATTCCCCACCTTCTTCACCGCCGAACAGGGCGCGGCGCGACAGGTTCAGCCGTCCCTGGAAGTCGATCTCCTGAAGCATGACGGTAATTTCCTGTCCCACTTTGATCTCTTCTTCCATGTCGCCCATCTCGCCGGAACGGACCAGCCCTTCCCGGCCGGGGACCAGTTCCACGAAGGCGCCGAAGCTGGTGAGCCGGGTTACGTGGCCGGTGAATATATCCCCCACCGCCAACTCCCGGGTGAGGCTGTCCACCTTGGAGCGAGCCCGGTCCATCATGGCGGCGTCGACACCGCCGATGGTGACGCTGCCGTCGTCTTGCACGTCGATGGAGGTCCCGGTTTCTTCGATGATGGCCCGGATGATCCGCCCGCCGGGGCCGATGAGGGCGCCGATCTTTTCCACGGGAATCTTGAGCCGCATCATCTTGGGGGCATACGGGCTCATCTGGCTGCGGGGCTCGGAGATGACCTCGTTCATCTTCGCTAGGATGTGCAGCCGGCCAATCCGGGCCTGCTCCAGTGCCTGGCGCAGGATGTCTTCGTTCAATCCCTTGAGTTTAATGTCCATCTGCAGGGCGTTGATGCCGTCGGCGGTCCCGGCGACTTTGAAGTCCATGTCCCCGAGGAAGTCTTCAACCCCCTGAATGTCGCTTAAGACGGCGAACTTGCCGTCCTCTCCGGTAATCAGCCCCATCGCAATGCCGGCGACGTTCTTCTTCATCGGCACCCCGGCGTCCAAGAGCGCCAGTGTGGTGCCGCAGACGCTGCCCATGGAGGTGCTGCCGTTGGAACTGATGGCCTCCGAGACGACTCGGATGGCGTAGGGGAACTCCTCCTCATTGGGCAGCGCCGGCAGGATGGCCCGCTCCGCCAGGGCGCCATGTCCGATATCGCGGCGGCTCGGAGAGCCCACGCGCCGGGCCTCCCCGGTGGAGAACGAGGGGAAGTTGTAGTGGTGCATGAACCGCTTGGTGCCGTCCGGGCCCACGGAGTCCAGCTTTTGGGTCATGCTCATTGACCCCAGCGTAGCCGTGGACAGAATCTGGGTGAGGCCCCGGGTGAAGAGGCCGGAACCGTGGGTGCGGGGCAAGACGCCCACCTCGCAAGAGATCGGCCGTATTTCAGTAAGGCCGCGCCCGTCGGGCCGGATGCCGTGCTCCAGCACCCGCCCGCGGACCACTTCCTTCAGCACGTTCTTGAAGCCCGCGCTGATCTCGCTCGGTGCGTACTGTTCGGCCAGTTGATCAACAACCTCTTGCTTGAGCCGGGACTCGCCTTCTTCGCGGACTACTTTGTCGGTGTTTTCGTCCAGCAGGGCCGCCAGACGACCGTCCAGAATACCCTTGATCTGCCGGTCAATCGCCTCGGCTTCCTCGGTATCGTCGTGGACCTCGGCTTTGGGCTTGCCGGCCTGGTTGGTCAGCTCCTCGATCAGGTCGATGGCCAACAGGTTTGCCGCGTGGGCGCGCTGGATCCCCTCCAGGACCACTTCCTCCGATACCTCGTCGGAGCCCGATTCCACCATCATAATGGCATCGGAAGTGCTGGCCACCACCAGGTTGAGCTGGCTCTCCGCGATCTGCTGGAAGGTGGGGTGTACCGTGAACTCCCCGTCTTTGTAGGAAACGCGGGCGGCGCCGATGGGTCCCGCGAAGGGAATCTGGGACATGGATAGGGCGGCGGAGGCGCCGATCATGCCCAGAAGCTCTGGGGGGTGCTCCTGGTCCGCCGATAGGACCGTTATGGTTATCTGGATGTCGTTGTGCAGGCTCTTGGGGAAGAGGGGGCGAATGGACCGGTCGGTGAGCCGCGCGGCGAGGGTGGCTTCCTGGCCCGGCCGTCCCTCGCGCCGGAAGAAGCTGCCGGGTATCTTTCCCGCGGAATAGAGCCTTTCTTCGTAATCCACGGTTAAGGGCAGGAAGTCGATGTCCGCCGCTCGGGGCTTGTCCGACATTACCGCGGTTGCCAGGACGACGGTTTCTCCTTGGGTTATGAGGATCGATCCGTGGGCTTGCAGGGCCAGCCTGCCGGTTTCCAAGGTTATCTTGTCTTGTCCAATAGTTCGTTCAACAATTATGGGCATAGCAATACCTTAATAGGCCTCTCTAAATAGAATTGAAGTGCGTGCCAGACGTGAAACAACACCCAGGGGAGGGTGTTGCGGAAGGTGCGCGAGGTTAGCGGCGCAGTCCTAGCCGGGCGATCAACGCTTGGTAACGGCCCACATCCTCTTTGGTGAGGTAGTTCAAGAGACTCCGGCGCTGGGACACCATGCCAACCAACCCGCGGCGGGAGTGGACGTCCTTTTTATGGACCCGCAGGTGACCGGTTAGCTGCTTGATCCGCTCGGTCAGTATGGCTATCTGAAGTTCAGTCGAGCCGGTGTCCTTATTGTGGAGGCGATACTCCGTGGTTATCTGTGCTCTGGTTTCGCCGTCTAGCATGTGTTGTGTGTTGCTCTCTATCCTCTCTTATTATCCATGCGATTATAGCATAGCGATTTTCGCAACACAACGCGTTGGCTCGGCAAAACCGGGCGCCGGCGGTCAGTAAGGGGCTGGCCAGGGCCGGATGCCGCTGCTCGGTTCATCCGCTTCGCTCACGGACGTCCGACGGCGTCTTCCACTTTCAACTCTTTCATCAGGTCGGTGATCTCTTGCCAGGTCTTCTCTTCCACGAAGATACCCTCTTTACGCCGCCGTTGCTCGTTGAGGTATTCGATCTCTCCTGGGTAGAGCACCTCGCTGAACCCGGCGGCGGGCGGCGCGGACTTGACGAATTTGGCGAACCCCGCCACCTCTTTCTTGAACTCGGCCAGCGGCCTGAAGTGGTCCACGTTGAAAACCGCGATGAAACAGCCGTCGTTGTGCTTGGCCTTGGGGTCGATGCCGTACCCCAACCCGGTCAACAGCCCGGAAAATACCTCTACCATGAAGCCGAGGCCGTAGCCCTTGTGTCCCTGGTCGGCGCCCACCGGCAAAATGGCGCCGCCGGCGTAGTAGTCGTTGGGATCGGTGGTTGAGTTTCCGTCCTTATCCACTATCCATCCCAGCGGCACCTGTTCCTTACGGTTGCGGGCCAGGCTGATCTTGCCCGCGGCCACCGCGCAGGTGGCCATGTCCAGCAGCACCTGGCCCTCCAGGTCGCTGGGCATGCCGAAGCAGATGGGGTTGGTCCCCAGGCGCCGGGCCCGGCCGCCGAAGGGCGCTACCGCCTTGGGGCCGGCGCCCGAGTCCGCGGTGATCATGCCGATCATTCCTTGCTGGGCGGCCATGGTGGGATAGTCACCCAGCCGGCCGATGTGGCTCTGGTAGTGGATGGTGATGGCGGCGACGCCGTGGGTCTTGGCCTTGTCGATGGCCATCTGCATGGCCCGCTCGGTGACCACGAAACCGAAGCCCCAGTTGCCGTTGATAACCGCGGTGCAGGGCGCTTCCCGCTCCACCACGAAGGGGGCGCCGGGCACGATGTGGCCCTTGTCGATCCGGTCCACGTACTCGGGGATGTGGATGACGCCGTGGGAGTCGTGGCCGGTCAGGTTGGCCTTGATCTGGTGGGTGGCGACAATCTCCGCCTCGTGGTCCGGGGTGCCCTTGGCCCGGTATATGTGAACGGCCACCTTATGCAGATATTCGGGAGTGAAAGTTGGCATGGGGGTCACCTCTCGGTGCCGTGGATTCGCCTTCCGCCGCCGGGCGTCACGGCCGGGCGAGCTAAGGCCGGTGCTTGGCACCATGCAGTCTAGTACCGCCTGTGGAGTTTGTCCAGCGTGGCGGCCTTGGGGTCCTGGCGCCCGCAGCCTTGTTGCCCCGACCCAAGCGTGATATTCTTTTCCTGTTGCAAGCCCCCGTAGCTCAGTGGATAGAGTGCTGGCCTCCGGAGCCAGAGACGAGAGTTCGACCCTCTCCGGGGGTACCATCGGCGGGAAATCCCCCCAACCCCCCTTTACGAAAGGGGGGAGAAACAGCCCTCCAATCCCCTTTTGGTAAAGCGGGATGAAATGGGGGATTCCCACTGGCAGGGAAGAGCCTTTGGCGCGGCGGCGGAGACGGCGGGGCGTGGCCCAGCGGTAGGGCGCCTGGTTTGGGACCAGGAGGTCGGCAGTTCGATTCTGCCCGCCCCGACCAGATAC
>JASLXV010000027.1:0-21601 GCA_030740155.1 Dehalococcoidia bacterium
CATTGGCCTTGATGTTTTCTGACTGGGACACATTTGCTCCTTTCTGGAAGTAATGTACCTTCACTCCAGGAGCTCACGCCACTTCCACTTTCTCGGGTTTTCTTACACCCCAATGTGTCCCATTATCGCTGACGGTCTACAGTCTGGTGTTCCTGGCAGTAGTAGGCCGGGGGGAGTTGGGCTTGTCAGTACATCATCAATACGAGTTCGGTATGGTTGCCTTTGATGTAACGGACAACCTAGAATAAGCCAAATGTAAGAAGGAGGTCGTCCAACATGGCAATTTCAGACAAGGACCTCACCTGCAGGGATTGTGGGTCAACCTTCGTATTCACGGTAGGTGAACAGGAGTTCTTCGCGGAGAAGGGTTTCACCAACGAACCGACCCGTTGCCCGGCGTGTCGGAGTGCCCGTAGGAACCAAGTCCGAGGGGGCTATAGTGGATCGCGAGAGATGCATCCTGTGGTTTGCGCGCAGTGTGGCATCGACACCACTGTCCCTTTCCGGCCAACTGGGGACAAACCCGTATACTGCAGTGATTGTTTCGGTCAAATGCGACGGTAGAACACGACGGGGCTGAAGGAAAGCAGCCGCTCCCTGGACTTCGCCATCGGTGAGTTCCGCGACATGATGACGCAGCCGTCGTTGGAGCGGGCGTTGAGACATAGAGAGATTGAGGGCGTGGGAGAGCGAGTTCATGGTTAGGCTGGGGCTAGATCCATATGCGTGAAGGAGTATAGAAACATGTCAGAGCAATTATCGATTGAAAGAGGCAAGGTGGCAGTCCTGATCATGGACTACCAGAACCGACAGCTTGGTAACTTTTCAAATGAATTTCAGAAAGAAATCTTGGGAAAAGCGAACGAAGTTCTTGCAGAAGCTCGTGACAGGAGTATCCCTATCATCTACGTAGAAGTAGTTCGCGGGGAGAGGACACCGGACACAGAGATTCATCACGACATAACTCCAAAGGCTGGAGAGGCAGTCCTCACCAAGAGCCGAACCGGGCCTTTTTCGACAACTGAAATCGACGAAGTATTAAGAAAGCAAGGTATCGAGACACTGGCTTTAATGGGGATTTCGACAAGTGGATGTGTGCTCACTACAGTGCGGTGGGCTTCCGATATTGACTACAAATTGGTGGTGCTCTCTGATTGCTGTGCGGATCAGGATGATGAGGTTCATCGCGTTCTTATGGAGAAGCTGTTTCCGCGGCAAGCGACAGTAGTGACTTCGCAGCAATTCCTTCGGGCATTGGAATAGGCTAAGGACTATTGAATCACTAACTCGATGAGTTGTGTTGCCCCGGTGCGGTGGACAGGTGGGCACTAGGCAACTGAGCGTTGAAGGAGTTGCTGGGGAAAAACCTCTGAAGCCCAAGGCTAGGATGATGGCGGCGGCGTACGCCAAAGGGAGTCTTGGGCTGAGCGAGAGGAGGTCTTGTCTGCTGACCGGCGTCTCCCCCTCGGTGTACCGGTATGAGTCTAAGCGGGGCGATGACGATGCCTTGCGCCGGAGGATGCGGGAGCTTGCAGGGGAGAGGACGCGGTTTGGTTGTCCCAGGCTGCGAATCATGCTCAAGAGGGAAGAGCTGGTGGTCAATCACAAGAGGACCGAGTGTCTCTACGGAGAAGAGGGGCTTGCGTTGCGGAGGAAGAGGAGGCGCAAAGGTGCGGCCGGAGCTAGGGTGATTGCTCCTCCTCCGGTGCGTCCCAACCAGAGGTGGTCCATGGATTTCGTAACAGACAGCACGGTGACCGGCCGGCGTTTTCGTGCACTGACCATAGTGGATGACCACTCGCAGGAGTGCCCGGCCATTGAAGTGGGTACATCTCTGGGCGGCGCAAGGGTAGTCGGCGTCCTGGAGAGGCTGGCCGAGACAAGGGGACTCCCTGAGGTAATTACCGTCGACGACGGGCCTGAGTTTGCGGGCAGGGTGAGGTGGACCCGAAACATTGGACAGGTAGCGAGACGAGAGTCTTGCTCCTAATACTGGATCATCTAATCAAGGAAGATCGGGACGTGTCACATGAACGAAGAAAGCACAGCCCATCGTTCCTGCCTTAGCGGCCCTAGAAGCGGCGAAGGGGCGGGCCGTCTCGCAAGAAAGCGCTGCGTTCGTCTAGCAGCGGCTCCCATCCGAGCCAAACAACCTAGCTGCCAGGGCCACGGCTCCGCTGACACTATCTGCGGATAGTGTTGACGATTTGACGGCGGAACGCTGGGAGCACCGCAGAACCCTCGCGTGATGTCGCCCAGATCCTGTCCAGCCGACCGGGTCCACATCAATCTTCCTTCTTGAGTCGTTCAATTTCCTCAGGAGGCCTCACGTTGCGGAACATGGCGTATAGAGATAGATCGTAGGCTATCTTCAGTACCGCTGCAGAAACCAGCGGCACTCCGGCCGAGAACACACTCCAAAGGGCGGCGGTGGCGGAAGGTCCGACAGCGCCGGTCGCGCTCCGACCCACCATATGGATACTGGCCATGGCGACCCTCTCCTCCGGACCGACCACCGCCATGGTATAGGAATCCCGCGCAGGGGTGTCCATTTGCCCGAGGAACGAACGAAGTTGCCAGAACAGGATGGCAGCCCATGCCGTCGGCGCGAAAGCGGCGGCAATGAGGAAGAAGCTGGAGGGAATGTGGGTGAAAACCATGGTGTTGAGGAGTCCAAACCGATTGGAGATCTTGGCCGCCAGCCAAAGCGATACCGCGGTGAGTAGGTGGGAGAAGAAGAAGACGAAGGCCAGTGAACTTACCTCAAGGTCAAACTTGGTGGAAAACCAAAAGGCGACCAGGCTTTGGATTACCATCGACGTGGTAAATGTATCCACGCTGAACAAGGCAGTGAGGGTAAAGATTCGCCGGCGAGACGGGAGCTTCAACGGGTTGGTCCAGCCCCTTCGCTCCACAGGACTCTCAACTCTGGAAGATAGCAAGCTGTACAAAATCGCCCCGGCGATCTGTAAAACGGCGAATCCGACAAACATCAGCTTGAATGACGAGAGAGTGCTTACGCCGAAAAAATCCTGGTAAATCGTCGGAAGTCCGGCAGCCAATGCCCCGAGCGCCGTGCCGGTTCTGGCCAAAATTCCATAGACCGCGAATAGGTCCGTACGACGTTCGGCGGGCACCGTATCGGGCAGGATGGCGAGCTCCAATGGCTGGGCGGGGCTCTCACCTGCGCCGCTTCCGCTTGTTGATAAGCTGCCTACGAAGGCGATCAACAACATGGGGATGAACTCGTCTACGAAGAACAGGGCCAATCCCGATGCCGCCGACACCAAGGAGAAAGTGACAAGCAAGTTGCGGCGTCCAACCCTATCCGAGATTAGGCCCACCACAAAGGCGAATGCGGCAACTCCGATGACCCCCGCGCTGAGCACCGACCCAACTTGAACCAAGCTGAATCCCAGTTCGGCCAAGTACAAAGCAAGAAGGACGGCAACATAACTCTGGGCAAATGTCCGTATCGCCCGGGCAATGATGATCAACCGAGCGTCACGGCTAACCCAGTTAGAGGAGGATGATGGCCTAATCTTCATTCCCTATTCGGAGCTTTTGAACTGTATTTCTCAGTCCAACCGATTACCCCTGCTTGGGAACCTGCCCCATCCGTCGATAATGGTTGAAACGAGTCCAGCGAAAGCTCCCTCAATATTGTTGAAGGCGTGAAAGGCTCGGTTTGTTGTGTTCATCCAGGCAAACCATATCGCCGCCTATTATCATCGGTGCCGGCCTTATGTTGGAGGGCAACTCGGCCAACTCGGGAAGGTTAGATGTAATATCTCTTCCGTTTCGGCTGAATATCTTGACCGCGTCGCCCTCAAAGAAAGCAACTGCGCGCATGCCGTCCCATTTCAACTCGAAAAAGTGATCCGGGGATTCGAAGGTGTTTTGAGCTAACCGGCCGAGCATTGGCTTTATAGTGTTTAGAAGAATGATGCGGGTCATGGGACGGATATTAATTCAAGACCCGTTTGCCTGCAAGATGACGGGCGTAAATTGCTAATCGGTGAGACTAATCGCAAAGAGGTGGCATTGAACGTCTGCACTGACAATATAAGCGATTTGTGGTGCCGATTTGCTGGCAGGGGTTGTCAGGTCCGCGTGCATGCGGTTAAAGTAGCGGCTGTTGAAAATGCATCTCTGGGGAAGAGGAGTTTCCATGGAATACCGCTGTTTGGGTAGGTCGGGGCTTGAGGTGTCAGCAGTTGGACTAGGGACCAACAACTTCGGCGCCCGCATCGACTACCAGCAAACTGACCGGGTGATCCATCAGGCCGTGGACATTGGTGTCAATCTCATAGATACGGCTAATATCTACGGAAAAACCTTGTCAGAGGAATACATAGGGAAGTCCACCAAAGGTATTCGCGGACAGGTGCTGCTGGCTACCAAGGTGGCAGGGCCGACGGGAGAAGGGCCGAACCAGGGCGGGGCCTCACGCAAGCACATCATGGAGCAGGTGGAGTTGAGCCTGCGGAGGCTGCAAACCGACCACATTGACCTTTACCAGATGCACTACCCAGATTCAGGCACCCCGATAGAAGAGACGCTGCGCACCCTAGACGATCTGGTTCGGCAGGGTAAAGTGCGGTACATCGGCTGCTCCAACTACGCCGCATGGCAAGTGGCCGAAGCCGTCTTGGCCTCCCATACGCTGCATTTGGAGGCCTTCATCAGCGCCCAGCCCCCGTATAACATGCTTGAACGCGAGGTTGAGAGAGAGCTGATCCCCTGCTGCCAGGCATACGGCATCGGTATTCTGCCATACTTCCCTTTGGCCAGCGGGTTCCTCACGGGGAAATACCGGCAAGGCGAGTCTCTCCCAGAGGGGACACGGCTCTATGACTTCGCCAAAGTCCGGAACAACCTGACCGACCGGAACTTCGACCTGTTGGATCGACTGAAAGTCTTTGCCGCGGAGCGTGGACACTCGACGCTGGAGCTGGCCATCGCTTGGCTGCTGGCCAATCCTTCAGTGGGCAGCGTCATTGCCGGTGCAAGGCTGCCGGGGCAGGTGGTGGACAACGTCAAGGCCATCGACTGGCAACTCACTCCGGAGGATCTACACGAGATCGACGGTATCCTCAACGGTGGGGAGTAAAGTCGGCTCAATTATTACTCCGGCCTATACACCTCGGAGGTGGCTGGCGAAGACATCTGGTTAGAGAACTTGCCGTACTACTGAACCGATGCTCCGGACCGGCGACGCGCACTAATGTTTCATAGGGTCTTGAAACCTGCCTCCTCCGATATCAAGAGACGAAGCTCCAAGTATCTCCTGCCATGCGAGCGCTCGGTCCGTTGGAGGCCGAATGCCTATTTCGGTGGAGACTGCAGAGCGTCGCCCAAAGCCGCATTGGTTTTGACCGCAACAACTGCCAGTATTCCGGGAGCAGGATTCTCGCTCAGCTACTTGTCCGACCGACCGGGTCCACCTCAATGCACCTGGAAACAGGCTGCTCCCAACGGATTCTACCGACCGTCATGGTCCGAGGCCAAGGTCGTCGCTGCGCAAGGAGGCGAAGGGCGGCCAAGGGTGAGGCAGTGCCAATCATTGCCGATGCCATCGCAATTGCCCGGCGACCGTTGTGGCACGCCTCTGGCCCTCTTTCCAGGCTGCCGGAAAAACCCGGCATCAGAACAGTCTCGGCGCCAATGTTAGAGCGCCTTATGAAGCTTGAATTTTCAGAGTCCAGCTAACGACCGAGCCACGTGGGGGGCCTTTTCTCAACGAACGCCAAGGCTCCCTCCTTGTAGTCCTGGCTGCTGTGCACAGTGAGTGCAGCATCTCCTGCCAAGTCGAGAGCGCTCTCCAGGTTCATGGCCAGAGAGTCGTATGTGAGCCGCTTTATGAGCTGGATAGCCAACGGCGGGCCTGAAGCTAACTCTTTGGCATACTCCATGGTCTGCTGCATCAACTCTTCCTGGGAGACAACCCTACTTACATACCCGATGCGCAGTGCCTCTTGGGCATCCATGGCTCGACCAGTCCACATGAGATCCAAGGCATTTGTGAGCCCCACGATCCTTGGCAGTAGGTAGCAGCCTCCATCCCCGGGCACAGTGGCCCGCCGCACATAGGCCATGACAAACTTGGCGTTGTCCGAAGCAATACGTATGTCGCACATGGAGGCCATGTCCATGCCAGCCCCGGCGCACGCACCATTGATGGCCGCGATGTACGGCTTGTCCAGGGTTTGAAGCAATTTGGGTATAGGGTGTATATCGTGTTTTATGTAGTGGGGTCGCCGTACGGGGTTTTGTCGCCAGCCAGTTGGCGAGCCGCACGGGCCTTCACATCAGCGCCGGAACAAAAGCCCCTACCAGCTCCCGTAACCATCACGACCCTGACATCACCGTCATCTTTTGCATCTTGTAGGGCCGCAAGCCAGCTATGGAGCATCTCCGTGCTGAAGGCGTTCAACACCTCAGGGCGGTTCAATGTAATGACGGCGATATTGTGCTCTTTTGTGTACAGGAGGTCCGGGTATTCAGTCATCTCTGTTTCCCTCTTTCTTCTCTCGACGTAGACCCGCGAACGGTACTATGTCCATGGCTAGGCCGATGTGTAAGGCATAATCCGAGATTCCCCATTTGACATGAGCCAGAATCTTCATTGGCACCCCAACGCGGCGGAGAAAGTATGTGACGCCCTTGGATGCCTGTCAACCTTTGCCTTCTGGCTCCTGTCAAGGGTGGAGTGGAGATGTATTGCTAGAGTCTTGCGCGTCTTTTCTCCGCCCATGGCATCCCTTCAGGTCACCCTTGCGTTTTCCTCCTTCCTGGCCTAAGTATTGCCCAACGTTCCAGGCCGGAGGTTTTGATGGACGCATATTGCTTTAAGTGCAGGGCAATGAAGGAGATCAATTGCCCAAAGCAGGTGGCCCTCAAGGACTCGAGACCAGCTACACAAGGAGTCTGCTCATCCTGTGGGACCAAGATGTTCCGAATACGCAAGGGGTAAAACGGCCGACCACCATGACCTGGGTCGCAGGCTGAAGAGAGCAGCATCCCAACAAGCCTGGATGATAGCATGGGCACTCCCCTGCTAGGCGGCAAACCCGAGCCTATTCGACATTCACGACTGTGGTTGCGGCCGGGGGCCGGCCAGGCCTCCGGTCCCCTCAGCGGGTTCCCCTCAGGTCGTCTCGCAAGCGCCGCGTACCGTCCCAATCGATGACGCGATGCTCAATGTCAATGGCCACGCCATACACGTCTCGGGCCCGCTGAACCCCCACTTTGTCCTCTATGACATCCCAGAGCACTGCCTCCGGGTCCCTTTTCAGGGGATCACCCCAGCCACCCGCTCCCGGCCAGCTGATGCGAAGGGAGTCTCCGGCGTTCAGCGTTTCCAAGAATTTGGTCGGCATGGCCTTGGTCTCTCCCCCCTTGGCAACGGTGACCTTGGTGTTTGTAGAAGACAGCCCCCCCTGAAGGCCCCAGGGAGCCGACTTCTCCCGGTCGGCGCGCACCTGTACCACGG
This sequence comes from Dehalococcoidia bacterium, assembly GCA_030740155.1. Classification (GTDB taxonomy): domain Bacteria; phylum Chloroflexota; class Dehalococcoidia; order Lucifugimonadales; family UBA3495; genus CAJWBT01. The sequence continues at coordinate 7,496 of JASLXV010000027.1, forward strand.
TATCGTCGAGCAGGTAGCGGTAGGTACGGACCATGCCCAGTCCACCACGGTACAATCCGGCGCCGTCGGTGTCGGGGACCAGGGCGTATTCTTCGATGCGGATGGGCTGCTCGGCTTCGATAGTTTCAGCCGGAATATTCGCAAGGTTGGATGTGTTGGACCCCTGGCCGTCGATGCCGTCCATGGTCGGCCGCCCTCCACAGGAGGTCTCGTTATGAAACTCCAACATGACCCAGGCTTTCCAGGGTGTCTTGCTCTTATCGTATCCCCCGGCGCCCACGCCGACCTCGCCACCGCCGGGGCACGCGAAGACCCGGTCAGGGAGCATCTGGGCGACGGCGCCAATGAGCGCGTGGGAGATACGCTTGAGCCCCAACGCCCGGGCGGCCACCGGAGCGGGAGGCAAAGGGTTGACGAAAGTACCTTCGGGAGCTTTGATTGTCACGGGGCGGAAATAGCCGGCGGTATTCGGGATGTCTCTCGGCATGACCGCGCGTAAGATGGCATACACCATCGCCTTGGTGGTGGCAAACACCGGCTGAATCGCGCCTTTACATTGGGGCGACGTGCCTTCGAAGTCCACCAGGATTTCATCGCCCTTCTTGGTCAAGGTGACCGCTATTTCGATAGGTTCGTCGCTGAAACCGTCGTTGTCCACGACATCGGTGAACGACCAGGTGCCGTCGGGCATGGAGGCGATGGATTTCCGGGTTAGCACCTCCGTGTAGTCCAGAAGTTCACTCACGAAAGACTCCAGCCCCTCAATACCGTATTGGTTCACCAGCTTCATGTACTCCCTTTCACCGTAGTAGAGGGCCGCAACTTGGCCTTTGATGTCGCCCAATACTTTGTCGGGCACCCGCACCGCCTTCTCCAGGATGCGCATGAGTGTCTCGTTGGGCTCGCCGCGTTCTTGCAGCTTGACGGGAGGGATGCGGAGACCCTCCTGGTATATCTCGGTGCTGTCGCAGGCGTTCCCCCCGGGAACGCGGCCCCCGATGTCAGTCTGATGCGACATGGCGCACAGGTAGGCCACGATACGGTCGCCAATCCAGACGGGCTTGAACAGGAAGATGTCGGGGAGGTGGCTCCCGCCTTCGTAAGGATCGTTGGTGACCAGGATGTCCTCGGGGTAGATGCGTCCTTTGAAATGGTTAACACAGGCCATCAGCGCGGGGTTCATCCCGCCCAGGTGGATGGGAGAGCACATGCTTTGCCCCACAAGCACACCGTTGGAGTCGAGGACGCCGGTGGAGAAGTCCAGGCTGGTACGAACCACGGAAGAACGCGAGGTCCTCACCACGGTGAGCGCCATGCCGTCGGCAATGCTTTCCAGTGCGTTCCGGATGACCTCCATGCGGATAGGATCAATCGTTGTCGTCACGGATTTCCTCCCAAGTGATGGACTGGCATACCATCGCGTGCACCATCGCGACACTGTTGCGGAAAGACCGTCCCGCTGCCGCGGTCCCCGCCGGTTTCCGGGTTCCCGCCGATTCCGGCGAATGGAGCATCAGAAAGGGAGCAGCACCCAGTTATTCTCCTGTGCCGTCCCAGTTGAACTACAGGCCCCTGAACCGCAGGGCCGCGAGGAGGTGAGGCAAGAGAAAGTCCGGGGACGACAAGTGCTCGCTGACGCACCTGAAACTAGTGGGACGTGCTCGAACCGGACCCGCAACCCCCGCAACAAGAGACGTTGGCTGGTCAAGCTTCGCTGCTTTGACGAGTACAAGATACAAGCACACCCTATGCTTAAGCAAGTTCTGGGCACACGTCGGCCCGCCAAGGTCGAATGTCATTTCGGTTTGGCGGTCTACAATCCCAAGGTAACGGCGTGGGTTCCTGTGCTTTGCGCGGCATGCAAGAAGCAGAATAGAAAGCTAGCTGAACTGCTCCTCGCTCACGGGGCCGATCCTAATGCTGAATTGTTGGCAACCAGCACAAATGGGACAGTTTGGGACCCGAGAGATCAGAGGTGTGGAAGAGCTCGAGTGATCTCCCTGGGGGTCCGGTTATGAAGTCTTCGCCTATCGATCGTCTGAGCCTTCACCTCCTTTCTGGAAGTAATTTACCTTCATTCCAGGAGCTCACGCCACCTCCACTTTCTCGGGTTTTCTTACACCCCAATGCGTCCCATTATTGCTGCCGGTCTACACTGTAACGCCGATTATCTGCGAATGTGTGATTGTCTGAAAGGGGTACCAGCCGTCCCTGGGAGCCGGCTCGTAAGCGGCCGGGCCTTAGTCGACGCGGACGGTCACCGGGTAACCGTAGCACTTTAGGGAGAGGCTTCGCCCCGCGGTGCCCCCGACCACGGCGATGTGGAACATCTCCGGTGACTCCGTCGCCAGTATGAGCCGGTCGTCGGGCGCGTCCATGACCCACCGGTATTCCGGGGCGTTGCGCTCCGGGTGATTGCGATGGATGTTCTTGAACCACGCGGCGGGGATGCGGGCGTTCTCGTGCAGGAATCTCTTCAAGCCGTCCCTGGTCCACCCGGACCCAGCCAGCATCTGGGCGTGTTCCGGACCCACAAGCAGCAGCACCCTGGCGGAGTGGTTGGTGTCCTTCCCCCACCTCTCTTCCCATCCCAGGAACTCGCCGCTGGGATAGGTCGAATAGGCGGCCAGGGTCCTGGCGATGCCGTCCGCCGCTGAGTTGAAGACATCCAGAATGTCCACGTCGCTCAGGGTATTGAAGACCGTAACGGTATTGTCTTCGGGGGAATAGCCACGGTCGGCGTGGAAGGGCACCCAGGGGCTGGCCTCGACGTTCTCCGCGACGAACATGTTGAATTTCCTGGGGGATCCGACGGTCGACGCGTCCAGCAGCGTGGGATAGGCGCGCCCCACGTTCATGACAATCAGCCGCATTGCCCTGGCGAGGCGCATGTTCACCCGAGACGGCGCTCCCGGCACCAGGGCCGCGGTTCCGGAGTTCATCTCGAGGGCCTTCCCGATGGGACCGTTTACCAGGTAGAGCTGGCCATACCCCCCGGTCGACACCAGCGCCGTCCGGCTGGGAAACGGGTACGTCGTCAACGCCCTGACCGCCGCCAGGACGACCGGCATCTCTTCCGCGACACAGCCCGCCATGGCCGCGTTGGCGGCGATGTGCAGGACCGTGGCGATGCCGCTGGCGGGCGGCAGGATTGTAACGACTTCGGAGGGGTCGCGCCCGGAGCCCCGGACCAGATCATCCACCGCTTCCCGAGTAGGTGGGAGCAAGGGGAAGCCGTCGGTCCAACCCCGCTCGGTGAACACCCGGTTCATCTTGTGGAAGCAGGCCAGAAGGTCTTCTGCTTCAAATGTCTCCGTTTCCGGCGCCGGGGCCTCAGGCGCGGTGTAGGGGGCGATCCTGGGGCTGGTGAGGCCCTCGATTATTGCTTCGAAGGCAGCCAGGGCCTGGACCCTCACCTGATCATCCGGAATGCTGGTGAAGCAATCGGGAACGAAGGCAAAAGCCAAGGAGCCGGCGCCGAAAGCCCGGGCGTGGGTCTCGGCGCTGGCCCGGAACTTTTCGGCCACGATGATAACGCAGGGGAGGCCCATCCGCTCCAGTTTGTGCTGGTCGAGCACCAGGCTCGACGTTCCGCCCCCTCAATCGGCGGTGGCCCCGATTACGGCGTCGCACTCCTCCACCGCCTTCGCTAGCACATGGTCGTTGGTCGGGTTGGTGCCCCGGATCTGGACCAGCTTGACGCCCTTGAAGCGGCGTTGGAGTTCTTCGCCCACTGCGGCCAGGCCGACGTCGCCGCGGGCCTTGTGGTTCCAAAGAAGCCCCACCCGCATGCCTGCCAGGGTAACGATGCGGGGTGCTGCCGGTGTCTGGTGTTCCGTTCCCACAGTGGGCGCCTGGGGAATGTAAACCTCTAGCTTCGCCATCTGCCTTCTCCTGATGCGGTGGTCTGCATCTTCCATGTTTCTCAGACGCGCGGACACGCCGCACGCTTCTCATCATCCGAGCGGGAGGCCGCCGGGTTTCAAACGGTCAAGTCGCCGATGCGCCCGGCCCAACGAAGGGCCGCCCGAACCAGGGCCGCCATCGCCTGGAATTCGTGGCCCCACGCAGCCGGGCCGAGGGCCTATCCGCCGTGCCCTTCCGACGACAGCGGATTGAAGGTCACCCGGTTCATGGGCGCGTCGCTGTTGTTGCGCCACTGGTGGTGAACGTTAGGGGGCACCAGAATGGCGTCACCTTGGGAAACAGTGTACTCCTTTCCGCCGCAGACCAGAGTGGCCTGCCCGTCCAGGACAAACACCGTGTGTTCCCAAGGATGGTTGTGCCCGCCGGTGTCGGGATGCGAGACCGCGCCGGGCGCCATCGCGCCGTTGTAGAGCATCAAATAGTTGGGCGCGCCGTCTCTGGAGCCGAGGATTTCGTGCCCTGTTTCCTTATTCAAGTCCCGGTAGTTGCGTATCACCGGGGGCTGACCGGTCCCGGTCCCACCTTCGTTCTGCGCGCCGCCGCTCTGGGCGGCGATCAGGTGGTTGACCTCGATACGATGAATGTCCTCCCGGCCCCCGTTGTTCAGGGTATAGTGGTCCACGTTGGGCGGTATGTAGAGGGCGTCACCGTCCCTTACCGGGTACTCCTTGCCGTCACACACCAAGGTTCCCGACCCGCTGATGATGTAGACTTCGTGCTCCCAGGGATGGATATGGTGAATGCTGGTCTTGCCGGGCTTGATCTCCGAGTAGGTCATTGTGCAGGTTGGGGGGTTATCGTCCAGCCAAACCAGCCGGGCTGACGAGGTTAGCGGCGTGCCGAAGCTGCTGATGTTCCTGATCATGGGTTCCAAATCGTGCACCTCCTCAATTGATCGGGTCTGTGATCGGGTCTGAGACGCTGGCGTCCCATACCGATTCGCGGCCGGGATGGGCCCGTCACGACTCCCGCCCGCCTCGCGCATGCGGGGCGTCAAGACGCGGACCCGGTCCGGCGGTGTGTAGCCCAGCGTCTCCTCTTCCAGGTTGATTCAACTGTTTCTTCATCCCGGTTCCTTCTTCCTGGGCCACGATGAGCTATTATATGGCCGATACCGCTGGCTGGGTCAATATGACCCTGGCAATTCAGGTATGAGTGCCTGCTTTCTTTGAGGGGAATATGGGTGGGTTGAATGCGAGAGGAGCCGATCCCGGTCCCTTTCATCGCTGGTGACGGGATGGGTCAGGCTACCGGGTCACGCTCTGTTATTGACGCCCCTGGGGCCAGTTGTTATTATTGCGCCGGTCCGGTCGGCCGGTCCGGGCAGCACTTTCCAGCCGCATTCGAGCACTTAGTGCCGGCACCGGGGAGCCGGCACCAGCGGGGAGAATCGCGATGCAAGTGGTCAGGGTCTATTCCGGAGAGGATGGGGAGTCCCACTTCGAGGAGCTGGAGTTGTCATACGAGCAGATGGCCGATTTCGAGCTGACCGCGATGCAATCCGCGACCGGGATCCTGTTCCGCCGCGTGGCGCCAGGGACGTTGTCGGGCTGGCACACCGCGCCGCGCCGCCAGTACGTCATCACCCTGGAAGGGCAGATGGAGATCGGCCTGGGCGACGGAAGCAAACGGATCTTCAATCCCGGCGACGTGCTCCTGGCCGACGACCAGACCGGGCGCGGCCATACTACCAAGGTCGCTGGCAGCAAGCCCCGGGTCTCCATCGCCATTCCCCTGGTGGACTGAGCCCGCCTTCCAACGTTCGTAGTTCTCACCCATTAGCATTGGCGAGAGGGTCAAAAGCATCGGCCGGCACCGCTCTTTCCTAGCAGGAGAAGGGCCACCGACACGGGCACCACAAGGAGGTGAACTATGCCAACGGTCCGGTTGGACGATACCCTGGAGATGTACTACGAGGACGACGACTACACCGACCCGTGGAGGACGCCCGAGACAGTGGTGCTGCACCACGGCAACGCCAAGAGTTCCCGCCTCTGGTACGCTTGGGTCCCCCTGCTGGCCCGCCAGTACCGGGTGATTCGCCTGGATGCCAGGGGCTTCGGCCAGTCCTCGGTCCCCCCGGAGGGCTACGACTGGTCGTTGAGCAATTTTGGGACCGACCTGCTCCGCCTGCTCGATCACCTGGGGTTGGAGAGGGTGCACCTCATCGGGGAGACCATTGGCGGGACGATTGGCCTGCAATTCGCCTACGACCACCCGGAGCGGCTCAATTCCCTGATGGTCTGTACTTCGCCCTACAAGTTTGCCGGGGTGGCCACCTACCTGGAGTACTACCGGCTGGTGCAGGAGGAGGGGGTGGAGGCCTGGGTCCGTAAGACGGCCAACCAACGGGTGGACCCAACCGAGTCGGCGGCCCACCACGAGTGGTACATTCAGCAGATGTCCCAAACGCCGCAGCGGGTGGTGCTGGAGACCCTGGCTTATCTGGCCACCCAGGATTTATCTGACATAATGCCCAAGATTCAAACGCCGACGCTGGCCCTGGTGGCCGAGCACAGCCATGCCAACACTCCGGGCCGCACGCGGGGCGTAGCTGATCTGATGCCCAACGGGCAGATGCTGGTTATTCCCGGCACCAGCGGCTACGTGCAGCACTCGGCGCCCGAGAAGTGCGCCGCCGCCTGGCGGGAGTTCCTGGGGGGGCTGAGTCACCGGTAGCGGTCAGCGCTCAACTGTCAGCTGTAAGAAGAAGTGGTCCGACTCGAATCTGCTGACCGGCAGCAACCCCGTGGCTTACAGTCGTCCGCTGATCGCTGAAAGCTGAGTGCTGACCGCTGTCAGAACAACGACCGGGACTGGCCGCCGTCCACATTGATGCAGGCGCCGGTAATCAGATCGGACCGGTCCGACGCCAGAAAGGCCACGGTCTCGCCGATGGGTTCAGGCCAGCCAAACCGGCCCGCGGGGAGGTTCCGGGCGATGAACTCGGCCACCACCTCCGGGGTGTTGGTCTTTTGGAAGCGGTCCCAACTCCCGCCGGGAAAGTCGATGGAGCCTGGAGCCACGCTGTTGACCCGGATGTTGAGAGGCGCTAGTTGCAGGGCCAGGTGCTTGGAGAAAGCGATGAGCCCGGCTTTGGCCGTCATGTAATCGATGGAGCCACCGTGCTCCCGGCCGAAGATCGAGGAGATATTGACGATGCGTCCCCAGCCCTGGGCCTTCATGTGGGGCAGTACCAGGCCCACCATGCGGAACGCGCTGACCAGGTTGACCTCCAGCCCTTCGCGGAACTGTTCCAGGCTGGTCTCCTCGAAGATCACCGAGCCGCGGCGGCCGCCCACGTTGTTCACCAGGATGTCGGGGTACCCCAGGTTGGCGACCGTCTCGCTGTAGAACCGGGCGGCGTCGTCATCACTGGTAACGTCGGCCGGTACGCCGTGGACATGGTAACCCTGGGCCTTGAACTCGGCCACGGCGGCGTCGAGGGTCTCCGAGCCGCGGGCACAGATCGATATCTTGCAGCCTTCTCGGGCCAGGCTCGTTGCCGCCTGTTTCCCCAGGCCCCGGCTCCCGCCGGTTATCATTGCCACCTTGCCGTTCAGCCCCAGGTCCATGGTCACCTCCTGCCTTCGTCGAGTGCCCGAGTCAACGAAAGTCTATCGCAATTTACACCGCCGCGCGCGGGGAGGCGAGGATGGGGTCCCCCCACCTAAAGCATCCGGGCTACTTGGAAGCGGCACGAGTCCAACGTCTTGCAAACGGCTAGATACCCGGTCCGTCATTCCGGCGAAGGCCGGGGTCCAGCCAATGCATCTCTGGATTCCGGCCTTCGCCGGAATGACGATGATGGGGAGGGTGCCTTGGCCTAGAGTCTCGCAAATGGCTTGTTACCCGGCCCGCAGACCGGCGAAGCCCCTCCGTCATCCCGGCGAAGGCCGGAATCCAGGGAGGCAAGACTGGACCCCGGCCTTCGCCGGGATGACGATGGTGGGGTGGCCTCCCTTCGTGGGCAGCGGCGCATTTTCGCAACCGTTGCCGTCGGCGGTCCTGGCCAGAAAGAATATTGTCGCTCGAAAAGCCCGGTCCACCGCGAATAGATCCGTGGGCCGCTGGTTGCCGGCCGATGTCGGCTATAATTGGCGGGGACTTACTGATTGGCGGAGGAGTCAGCGAATGCAAGCTCTCGAAGGAATCAAGGTCTTGGACTTCTGCCGGAACACACCCGGTATGTTTTGCACCATGATCCTGGGCGACCTGGGCGCCGAAGTGCTGATGCTGGAGCGGCCGATGACGGGCGACCGGGTGGCGTACGAGCGGGTGGTGAACCACATTGAAAACCCCGAGGATGAGAGAAGGCACGCCGCCTACAACTCGCTACGGCGGAACAAACAGAGTATTGGCTTGAACCTGAAGGAGCCCGAGGCCCTGGAGCTGTTCTACCACCTGATCCGGGACGCCGACGTCGTGATCGAAGGGTTCCGTCCAGGAGTGATGGAACGCCTGGGGGTGGGTTACGAGAAGGTTAAGGAGATCAACCCGCGCATCGTTTACTGCTCCATCTCCGGCTACGGACAGGATGGGCCCTACAAACATTTGGCGGGACATGACATCAACTACATCTCCCTGGCCGGAGCGTTGGGCTTGATCGGTCCCTCGGAAGAGGAAAAGCCGTCAATCCCCCTCAACCTGATGGCGGACTACGCCGGGGGAGGCCTGTGCGCGGCGGTGACCATCCTGGCGGCCCTGATGGCTCGAGAGCGCACGGGAAGAGGACAGTACCTCGACATCGCCATGACCGACGGCGTGCTGTACATGCTGGAGGGCGTCATATCGAACATGCTGGCCTGGAACCGGGCGCCCCAACGGGGAGGGAGCATGCTGAACGGGGCCGCTCCCTACTATAACGTCTACGAGACCAGTGACGGCAAATACCTGTCCGTCGCCGCCATCGAACCCTGGTTCTGGGAAAACCTTTGCCGGACCATGGGGCGGGAAGACCTGGTCCCGCAGCAACGCGCCCGGGGTCCACAACGGCAGGAAATCCTCGGCTTCCTGCAAGACACCTTCCGCACCCGGACCCGGGATGAATGGTTCGAACTCTTGAGAGACCAGAACATCTCCGTGGGTAAGGTGTACAGCATCGAGGAAGCCCTGGCGGACCCCCAGGTGGCCCATCGAGGCATGGTGGTGGAGGTGGAGGCGCCGGGCCTTCCCGAGGGCAAGGTATCCCAGGTGGGTATCCCCCTGCGCATGTCCGAGACGCCGGGGCAGATACGCTTCGTCGGTTCCGTCACCGGCCAGCACACGGAGGAAGTCTTGCTCGGCATGGGATATTCCCTGGAGCAGGTTGAGGACCTGCGAAGCCGTGAGGTGGTGCAATAAGCACCGGGCAACGTATCGGGGAACTTCTGACGCGGCACTCCGGGTGGTTCATCGCCGCGGTTCTGGTGGTCACCGGCCTCCTGGCCGTGCCTCTGGTGTTGATGGCCCCGGAGGAACAGGCGTCCCAAGAACCGGGCGGACCGGTTTTCGACCTTCAGAAGAAGGTGAACGACCGCTTCCGGCCCCGGATCCACATCACCAGCGTCATCATCGAGGATCGGGAGCGGGACATCCTGCGCCAGGAACCCCTTTGGGAGCTGTACCTGAACGAGGAAGCGCTGCGCCGGTCCGAGTTGGGGCCGCTCCTCTACAACGGCTACGACCCCGACAATGAACGCCAGATATTCGGCGTCTTCACCATCGCCGATGCGGTGCAGGGCGTGCTCCGGCTGGACCCTTCGGTCCGGGCCACCCTGGAGACGGCCACCGACGGCCAGGTGAAGCAGGCCATTCATCGAATCCTGGAGAGCCCCACCGGCGAGCCGATGCGTGACTCTCTATCCAAGGACGCATCCTTCGAGCTGCGGTTGGTTGATGGCCGGGAGATCAAGTACTGGCGGGCGGAGGCGCTGTCGGCCTTCGTGGCCTCGGACAATCAGAAGCTGGGTGGCGGCCCCCTCACCATCAGCCCGGCCGGCGACGAGGTTACCCTGGGCAAGGAGCGATTCAACCGCCGGGTCCAGGAGATCCTCCGGGGAGACCAGTCCAGCTTCCGGTTGTGGGGCATTGCCATCGATATCAACCTGGAGTCGGAGGAGCAGGGCCGTACCGCGGTCCCCTTCATCGCCGCCACCGTGGTGCTGGTGCTGGCGGTGGTGGGCCTGACCCTGCGCTCGGTTCGGGTCGTGGGCCTCACCTTCCTGGCGCTGATCATGCTCCTGGTCTGGCTCAGGGGGGGGTCGAACCTGCTGGGACTCAAGTCGTCCTTGACGCTGGACCTCATCGTCCCCATCGCCATGATCTCCCTGGGGGTGGACTTCGTCATTCACGCCGTGGCCCGCTACCAGGAAGAGCGCCGGCGGGTCCACCAGCCCTCCCTGGCGTTGGTGTCCGGGTTCGCCGGCGTGCTGGGGGCGCTGACCCTGGCCATGCTGTCCGACGGCGTTGCCTTCCTGGCTAACGCAACCTCGGGCATCGAGACCGTGATCGGTTTCGGCATCGCCGCCGGCGTCGCCGTGTTCGCCAGCTATATCATCATGGGAATGTTCCTCCCCCTGGTGATCATGCGGCTGGACCAGCGCCGTGAGCGCATCGCGACGGCCGCCGGAGACGCCTCGTCCAACCCCGGGGCCCCCGCCGGAAGCCGGCCCAATCCTTCATCCAGGTACGGCCTCCTGGCCCGAGACATTGTCCGTGGCCTGGTGGTGCTGTTCGCCCGCCACCGTTGGGCCGTCTTGCCCGCCGTCGCTCTCCTGACCGTAGCCGCCACTTACCTGGCGTTCCAGCTCGAGCCGGAGATGGACGTCAAGGAGTTTTTCGACGCCGATTCGGACTTCGTGGTCAGCCTCGACAAGCTGGACCAGCACACCATCCCGGCCCTGTCCGGCGAGCCGGCGGTGCTGTACATCGAAGGAGACCTGACGGCCCTGGAGCCGCTGGCCGGAATCCAGGCCTTGCTGGACCGGTTGGGCGACAACGAGGCGGTTGGGCAGACCGAGGATGGGGAAGTGTCATTGTACCTCCGGACGGTCCTCACCCTGCTCTCGCGCATCACCACCAACGAGTACGCCAGCTCCAGGGTGCTGGCCGGCACCGGCGTGGCCATCACCGACGCCGACGGAGACCGGATTCCCGACACCCCGGCCCAGGTGCGGGCCGCCTACGATTACATGGTGGCGGCAGGGGTTCCCCTGGACGCGGACACTCTGGCGTACGACTCCGACCAGGTCCGGGAGACCCTTTTCCATAACCCCGCCACGAACCAGGACCAGGGGACCATCATCGTCCTGGGTATCCTAGGTACCCGGCAGCAGGCCAGGGTGGGCGTTGCCCGGGAGGCCCTGGAGAGGGACCTGGCGCCCCTGCGGGAGCTGCCCACCGTGTCCTTCGCCGGGCTGACCGGCTCCCCTTTCACCCGGGAATCGATGCTCCAGGCCACCACCCGTGCTATGAGTACCTCCCTGCCATTGGCGGTGGTGGCCTGCTTCGTGATTCTGGTCATCTGGATGCGTTCATTCGCCTTTGCCCTGGTGACCATAATTCCGGTCGGCCTGGTGGTCTCATGGCTTTACGCTTTCATGTACCTGGCCGGCTTCCATTTGAACTTCGTCACGGCCACCGTCGCCGCCGTGTCCATCGGCGTGGGCATCGACTACTCTATCCATATGACCCAGCGCTTCAGGGAGGAATGGCGGCGGGACCCCGACCCGGTTGCCGCCCTCCGGGCTGCCGCCGGCGGCACGGGCGTGGCCCTGACCGGCTCCGCGGCCTCCAGCGTGGCCGGTTTCGCGGTGATGAGCTTCGCGCCCATGCCCATGTTCTCAACCTACGGGATCATCACCGCCACGATGATTCTTATGGCCGCGGGGGCCGCCCTGCTGGTCTTGCCTTCCCTGTTGTTGGTGGTGGGCAGGCGGAAGACTTCGACCGGACGACTGCGGCCCGGCCGTTGCCAGCCGTGACCCGGCTGGTGGCCAGAAGGCGCTACCGTTTTTACCCATCAAACATCAGATTGAACGAACGCGTAATTAGCGCCCAATTCGGTTATCCTGAGATAGTGGGAAGCCGTGTCCCCCGCTATTTGGTGCGCACTTGAGGAGGCCCCGCCGATGGAATTGAAAGAGGCAATGACTCCCTTCGAACAGGTGAACCTCTTTTTTGACCGGGCTGCCGAACGGCTCAATCTGTCCGGTGGCCTCCGAGATATGCTGCGGCGGCCCTGGCGCGAGCTTCAGGTACAGGTCCCAATTCGGATGGACGATGGGCGAATTAAGGTGTTCAGCGGGTACCGGGTTCAGCACAACGGCGCCCGCGGGCCATACAAAGGGGGCGTGCGGTATCATCCCGCGGCGGACCTGGACGAGGTGCGGGCCTTGGCCGCGCTGATGACCTGGAAAACGGCCCTGGTGGAGCTTCCCTACGGAGGCGCCAAGGGCGGCGTTCAGTGCGACCCTGGCAGCCTGAGCATCAGGGAGCTGAACCGGCTCACTCGCCGCTACACCCTGAACATCGCGCACCTCTTGGCGCCCAACCGTGATATTCCCGCACCGGACCTGGGTACCAACGCTCAAACGATGGCCTGGATGATGGACGCCTACGGTCAGCTCCACGGCCATTCCCCCGCCATCGTCACGGGCAAACCCGTGGAACTCGGCGGCTCGCTGGGCCGGGAGCCGGCGACCGGCCGCGGCGTTGCCTACGTGCTGGAGGAGGCTGCCAAGGTCTACGGCCTGGACACCGCCGGTGCCCGGATTGCTATACAAGGGTTCGGGAACGTCGGGTCCTGGGCGGCCCGGCTGGTTCACGCCATGGGTTGCAAGGTAGTCGCGACGAGTGACGTCCAGGGAGGGGTTTACGCGCCAAATGGGCTGGATATCACCGAGCTGCTGGGACACAGACAGGCCGGCGGCGCGGTGGCGGATTTCCCCGGCGGGGAGCGTATTACCAACGCCGAGCTGCTGGAGCTGGAGTGCGAGGTACTGGTCCCCGCCGCCATCGACAACGTCATCACCTCTGAAAACGCTCCCCGGGTGAAGGCATCCTACATTCTGGAGGGGGCCAACCGCCCCATGACCGCGGTGGCGGACGAGATTCTCAACGATCGCGGCGTGGTGGTCCTACCTGACATCCTGGTCAACGCCGGGGGGGTCATCGTCTCCTATTTCGAGTGGACCCAGAACCTGCAGGAATTCCACTGGGAGGAGGAACGGGTCAACGAAGAGCTGCGCAAGACCATAACGAAGGCGTTCCATCAGGTGAGGAAGCGGGTCTCCGCCGATCGCATTACCTACAGGCAGGCCGCTTTCGAGATCGCCGTGGAACGGGTGGCCAGGGCGGTGGAGCTTCGGGGGTTCGTGTAGATTTGTGCCCCATTCGTCCCGCCTCGGTCCGCCCTAGCTACGCCGCGGGCCGGCCTCCGTTGACACCGGGCCACGCCGACGGTATCATTTCGTCCAACGATGCCGGGCCGCTCCGAACTCCCCGTCTGGTGTTTCCTCAAACCCCTTGATTCTTCTGTCCCGAAAGAAGAGGCAGGGGACCAGCCGGGCAGACTCCGGGCCGCAGCGGCCATGGCGCGGAACCAAATCTAAGGATACCCTCACAGGAGGTGTATTGTGGCTATCGGACTCAGAAGCTACCGGCCCCTGATAACCGGCACCACCCACATGGTCTCGGCGGGACATTACCTGGCCACGGCCGCGGGCTACCGCATCCTGGAGCAGGGCGGAAACGCCACCGACGCCGGGGTAGCCGCCGGGATTGTAATCAACGTGACGTTGCCCCAATACACGAGTTTCGGCGGGGTGGCTCCCATCATCCTGCACGACGCCCAGCGAGGGGAAACGGTGACCATCAGCGGACTGGGCGTTTGGCCCAAGGCCGCCAGCATCGACTACTACAACAACCACGTCAACGGCGACCTGCCTAAAGGGGTCATGCGAACGGTTACCCCGGCGGCCGCCGATGCTTGGCTGACGGCCATCAAGCTGTACGGCACCATGAGCTTCGAGCAGGTGGTCACTCCGGCGCTGGAGTTGGCCGAAGGTGGGTTCCCCATCCCGGCGACCCTCCACCGCGCCCTGGTGAACAACCTGGAGAATTCACCCATCTCGGGCTGGCCGACCAGCATGGAGGCCTATTACCCCGGGGGAAAGGTGCCGGACATCGGCGATGTGC
>JASLXV010000028.1:0-1812 GCA_030740155.1 Dehalococcoidia bacterium
TCAGCCCGACGGGCGCGTTCTTTGGGAGGCAAGGCACCCTCAGGATCCACCTCTCGCTCAAAGCGGGCCATGAAAGCGGTCCTGGCGGATTTGGTGGTCTCCTTGGGGTCGTGGGTGGCGTGGAGTCGGTAGGCTCCGATTCGGCCCCGCAAGGCCATTTCCTTGGGATCAAACGAAGGGGTAGGCCCTCCTGCAGCCTGCGCGGCGGTCATTGGATCACCGCCCGTTGCTGGAGATCCTTTTCGTGTTTTATTCGGTCAACCTCTTCTGGAGGAAACCGCCAGGCGCCGCCGGGTAGTTTCCATCCCTGAAGAAGGCCAGCAGTTGCCAATCGCCAGACGGTGGCACGGCTACAGCCAAGGATGAAGGCTGCCTGTCCAGCTGTGAGGGGGGTTCGGACAAAAATCACGGGGCACACTCCTATACCTGTACGGAGTGTGCCCCGAATCTATCCTGGTCTTTGACTACGGGACCGGCTGACCGCTATTCAGTTTCTGAGTTCAGGTTAACATAACGGGTTCAATCGTTGCAAGTGTCTCCTGGCACGAGTTTAAACTCCGGTCTGAAAGCCGTTGCCCCTTCCCTGTATCCGCAGGATTCGCAGATGAAATTCAACGGGTTCACCCGGGGGTTATCTCCCGTCGCAGTAGAAGCGGCGATAAGACTGGCAAGGGTGGTAGATTTAGCGGACTTCCCGCCGACGCCCGTTCTAAGCTGCTGGGTAGTCAACTGTTTATCCTGGTCGCTCTCTACGCCGTTTTGATAAACATCCACAGGGATGCCCACCTTCCTGTGACACCTAGGGCAATCGATGGTAATTCGGCGGTCACCACCCCGACGTTTCCACTTGAAGGTATCGCGACGCCTTTGATTTCTCTGGTTTATCTTCGGCATGCCTCGGGCCTCCCCATGTTGTTCTAGCCAAGGAGTATTACAACCTATCGCCCGGACCGAGGCGCCGGTGGGCTTCCACCGCCCGCTCTGTTGCCGCGCTCGCTGCGTAGCGTCCAACCATCGTCCTGGAATTCCATCCGGCCAGCCGCATAAGGTCGCTTTCCGTGCCGCCTGCGCTCAACCAACTGTGGGCGAATGAATGGCGCAGCTGATGCGGGTAAATCCGGCCAAGGCCAGCATCGACGCCACGGCGCCGGATTACCTGCCTGACACCCGATTCGCTCATTCGCCCCTTGATGCCCAGCCATAAATGGGGAAGCTCCGAGTCCTTGTGCATGTCTCGCTTGCGAATGTAGCGGTCCAAGGCCCGGACAGTCTTTTTCCCAACGGCAAGCACCCGCTCCCTTCGCCCTTTGCCCAACACTCGGAGTATGCCTTGGTCAAGTTCCACGTCGCTTAGGCTTGCGTCAGTGGGATGCCACCTTAGGTTGGTAATCTCGCTCAGTCTGGCGCCGGTGTCTATGAAGACCCGGATGATTGCCGCGTCCCGCCGGTCTTCGGTGGACTGTCCCTTATCACAAGTGGCCAAGAGCGACCTCAACTGTCCCTCGCGGAGCACGTCGGGCGGGTCCAGCGGCACCCTAGGCGGCTTCATCCGCGCCATGGGCGACTCTTTGACCTCGCCCTCTTCGGCCAACCACTTAAAGAACGTCTGGAGGCCACGATACCGGTTGCTGGCGGTGGCCGCTTTCCAGCGGTCCAGCAAGTCAGCAATAAAAGCCTCGACGTGCTCCCGCCGTATATTGGCCACGTCCTGCGGCATCCCTTGACTGGCGACGAACCGGGCGAACTGGCGCACCGCTTCGGTGTAGGTCTCCTGGGTCCTCGGGCTCAAGTTCTCCGCCCGGAGATGACGGC
>JASLXV010000029.1:0-21617 GCA_030740155.1 Dehalococcoidia bacterium
AGGGAGATCATCGAGGACTGGCGGGTGGACTACAACGAGGTCAGGCCCCACAGCTCGTTGAACGGCAGATCGCCGAGGGAGTATGCTGAGGCAGCAGTCGGACTCTACTAACCAGCGATACTAACTTCGGGGGAAGGTCAATATTGAGGGCCCACTTGTAGTGAGTTTGAGGCTGTAGGCCGTCAGCGATAACACCACGCTCTCGGAAGTGAGAAGACTCGAAACTGGGTAAGTGGCGTGAGTTCCTGATCAGGGTTGACTCGAGAGAAGGCTCTTGTTGGGTGCGAAAGCAGAGGACTGCTCCGGTCAAATACGCTGAGCTTCCGTGTGGATCAACGTCAAACGCCACACCTGAACAGGGACTCCTTGATTTCACCCTCACTAACAGCCCGCTTGAAGAAGCTTTGAAGGCCCCGGTAACGGTTGTTAGCAGTGGCGGGTTTCCAGTGCCCCAGCAAGTCGGTAATGAACGCCTCGACGTGCTCCCGCTTGATGCCGGACACATCCAAGGGCATCCCCTGGTTGATCAGGTATTGATAAAACTGCCGGGCAGCCCCGACGTAGGCGACGAAGGTTTGATGGCTCAGATTCTCGGCCCGGACGTGCCGCCCGAAGGAATCGATATTGACGCCCAGGTCGCCGCCTGATTTAATAAGTGCTGAAGGAGCTTGACGCATGACAAAAACCTCGCAAAATAGGACCGCAGAACACCGTTCAATTACGCGCTGTGCAAATGTTTTGCGTCAACGTTCCTCCAGTTATCCGCTGTAATTAGCTTCAAGAACAAGCGGGCGTAACTCAGTGGTAGAGTGTTTGCTTCCCAAGCAAAAAGCCGGGGGTTCGAATCCCCCCGCCCGCTCCACTTTTCGTATCTGGCCAGACCGGCCAGCGCTTCGGCTGATACCGCCTGGGCGGCTATCTCCCGTGGGGATGCCATTTTAGTCTCCGTTGATGCCGGCTCCCTCTGCCTTCTCCCGTGTCGCTTCTTCCAGCCACCGGCCTGCCGCGTTTCCGGCTGGTTTCGCTCGATTCGTCGTAAGCCGTGGCGCTTCCGGCTCCATGCGCACTGACTGCAATGGCTGGTGGCCCATCGGCGCCTGCATATTACGGCTTCTAGTTGCGGATCGGCTTTGCCCCGGACGCAGAACACTGGTAGCCGGTTGGATCGAAGCTCATTATTAGAAAAGGTTCGCTCTCCTTCAATTCAAGCGCGGTCCCAACCAGGCCAGGGGCTACCGGAATTTGCAGTGGCTTTTAACCGTCCACGGCGGTAATGGTGATGTGGGACATGTAGGACTCTTTCTTCGCCCCGTGCCAGTGGTTCTCCCCTTCTAGGATGTGTACCACGTCACCCACGGCCACCTCGTGTTCCTCGGTCTCGTTGGCGACCATTCCGACTCCCGATGTTATGACCAGGATTTGGTCGCTCTTGTGGACGTGCCAACCGGTGGTTGCTCCCCGTTCGAAATTCACGATGCTGCTGTTGAAGTTTTTGCTGGCTCCCTCGGGTAGCAGAGGTTGGCGAGTTCGGCGCACTTCTCCGCCGGTCCAACCGGGGATTGGGGTGGCCGTGTCTATCGGCACTATTTCAACTTCAGCAATTCTGATAACGCGCATAGTTGCCTCCAATTTGTTTCGGCTACTTGCTTGGTGATGGGTCGTTGGTCCTCTGACGAACGGTGGGGACTTGCCAGGTTTCCTTCACGAGATCAACATGCCGTAGCTTCAGCCATGGCTAGGACCGCTCAGCTACATCTAAGGCTTCCATTGGGGGCCGCTTCCCTCGAGGAAAGTAAGCCGGATCTGGGCGGCACCATCGTTGGACTTGGCGTCAGCACAAGGTTTGGTGTGGGTGTGGGAATCGGCGCAACAGAGACCGCTCTCCTGCCATAGATCTCCAGCCGGTTGCCGGCTGGTCTTACCACATATATGTTGCCGTCGCTATCCACTGCAATGTCTCTTTGCTCAGGGCTACCACCAACCCTGAAGCTGTCGTGGTCCCAGAGAACTCGAAACCCATCGACATCCAGGAGATAGATGGCTTGCCGGTCAACTACATAGATATTGCCTTCGCCATCGACTGCAATCTCGTCGGGAGACTCGGGAGTTCCTCGTCCTCCGAAGCCCCCCCCCACGAAGCAATGAAATCACCCTCGCTGCTAAATTTCTGTACTCGGTAGTTGAAAGTATCGGCAACATAAACGTTACCGGCCAAGTCTGTAGCAATGCCCCGAGGGGACCTGAATTGCTCAAGTGCATCGCCTTTGGTTCCCCAGGTTAAGACAAATTGGCCGTTCCCAGTAAACTTCTGGATGCGACCGTTGCCACTGTCAACTACATACACAAAACCGTCGCTGTCTGCCGTGATTCCCTTAGGAGTCCTGAATTGGCCGACATCCCCGCCTTCCGAGCCCCACGCCAACATAAAGCGCCATTCTTCGTTGAATTTCTGTACCCGATTATTTCCAGTATCGCTGACGTACACGTTTCCGACCGAGTCAACTGCAATATCTAGTGGCGACTTAAATTGGCCTGGGCCATCACCGCGGGAGCCGAATTCGCCGATAAGCCCGCCGTCACTCGTGAAGAGTTGAACTTCGTTGCTCCTGCTGTTTACTATGTAAACGGCTCCGCCTACTGTGAGAGCTATTCCATCAGGTCTGTTCATATCGCCGGGCTCGTTGCCAAAGAGGCCCCACTTATTCAACAATTCTAGCCTGAGCGAGGGAACTGGAATAAGCGTAGATGTAGGCGTTGGCGCAAGGGGCTGAGACGGGACTACTGTTGCACTGGGCGTTTGCGTCAGTGTACGTGGTGGAATTGCTGCTGAAGTTGGTACGGGCGTGGGAGTAGAAGTTGGCATGCTGGTTGGAATGGGTGTGGGTGCAGGCGTGGGTATTGGCACAGGCGTTTCAGTGGGCACCGATGTACCGGTCGGCGAAACAGCTATTATCGCAATTTCGGTGGAAGATGGAAATGGTGTTGCACTAGGCATCGAAGTGGCATTAGGTAGTGCGGCGAATGTAGGTGCTGGGGTCGGTGTGAGAGGAGAGTGAGCACCAGAAGGTCCACCGCCGAATAAACTTAACGCTCCTATCGCCACCGATACGATAACCACGGCAATACCGGTTATGGCAGTTAGTTGAGGCCATCTACCCCTGGTTCTCGGAGGGTCGAGGGTTTGACGGAGAACAACTTCTCCTCCTTTGGAAATGAAGAATTTCTCCCGGCCAGGTGTCCCAGTGACTCCAGCTTCAGGCCGGAACAATAGGATAACGGTGTAGTAGTCCTCATCCTCACCGGACTCCGTTACAGTGAAAACCATGGGCGTGTCAATAAATCGTTGTCCAGAGTTCCACGGAGTCTCCCTGGCTGTCTGCACGGCCAATGATCTGGCCTGGTCCAGCGAGATGTAGCCAAAGGTCTCCCCTTCCGGGGTGAAACCGAACTGATCCTCTTTCTTGCCCTGGTCTTCCGCCATGATGTGGCATTATATGGCCAAAATGGCGACTTGGGTAGTTGGCACGTTGGCGGATGAGGCTTGGGTTTCTGATTTCGTTGGTGGCGGAGGGTGGCAAGTTCGACAGGGACTGGGACAGGGTCCGGGCCTGGTCCAATGAGGTGTGGCCAGGGCCGCCCCTTCCGAGGGAAATTCGAGGGTAGATTCGTGGATTCCCTCTCCTTCCCGTCCTCCCCCTTGGCGATGACGTGCGATTGTAGCCGCACCAAGCAGGGAGGAGAGCCCCTTCATTCGCCATGAATTGGGTAATGGGCGGTGTACGGAACTGCCACGAAAAGAGACCCGCGAAAACCGGGTCCCGGCCCGGCCATCTGCTATTCTAGAGACGGTACCGACCGGAAAGCTCCTGTTTGTTCGGCGTGAGCCATCCAGCCGGACGGATGTATCGGGCGATTGGCAGGGGGCAGGGCTTACGAATCTTGAGGCTCCGGCGGGGGATATACCCGTCTATTTGAAATACGAGAAGGGCCTGCGGACTTCCCAGAATAGTGGAATGAGCTTACATGCAGGATAGGTCGTCGGTGTCCAGCGATTCCCGAGCACGTCCCAAGGTGTTCTATGGCTGGTGGATTGTGGCGGCGGGCGGCGTGATAAGTGCGCTACAGGATGGCACTTATTTTTTTGGCTTCCCAATGTACTTCCTTCCTGTGACCCGGGACTTTGGCCTGAGCCGAGCAGCCACCTCATTGGTGTTCGGCCTGGGGCGTTTGGAAGGCGGGGTTGTAGGGCCCGTAGCCGGGTACCTGGTGGATCGCCTCGGCCCCCGGACGATGATAGCCATCGGCGGTGTTGTGGCCGGGCTGGGGTTCATTCTGTTGGCCCTCACTCACAGCTTTGCCTCGTTCCTCCTCGTGTATGTCGGAGTTCTTTCCTTGGGTATCTATTCCGGCTTCAGCCAGGGGGTCATGGCTGCGGTCAATCAGTGGTTCATCCGCCGGAAGGCCTTTGCCATGTCCATAACCTCCATGGGCTTCTCTGTGGGTGGTGTGGTCATCGCTCCGGGAATAGCTTTTCTGGTGCTGACTCTGGGTTGGCGAAGTGCAGCGGTCATATCGGGCATAGTCCTGATTGCCGTGGTAGTCCCCCTGTCCCTGGTGATGCGCCGCTCTCCGGAGAGCATGGGCCTGCTACCCGACGGGGACCGGAATCCACCCATCGCCCGAAAGAACTCCCTAGGCAACGAGTCGTCAGGGTCTGGTCGGCAAATCGCGACCGTGGACTTCAATCCGAGAGAGGCGATTCGAACCCCGACCTACTGGCTCCTGGCGGTAGCCATTGGCCTGCGAATGTCAGGGTCTTCCGGGTTGTTCGTGCATCTGGTTCCGTTGATAGTGTGGAAGGGGCATTCGGAGGCCATGGGAGCCTTCATGATAGCAGCTATCTCCTTCGCCTCCATCCCGCTCAGGTTGATTCTCGGTTGGATGGCTGACCGATGGGACAACCAGAAAATACTCGGCATCACCACTGCTTTTGGGGTCGCCAGTCTGTCGATTCTCCTCCTGGGCGGAGGGCAACTGTGGCAACTGCTCATCTTCACAGTCATGTTCGCCGCTCCCATGAGTGGTGGCGCGCTAGGTTGGGCACTAATCGGGGAGCTATTCGGCAGGAAGAGCTTTGCCACCCTTCGGGGTGGTGTCACGTCCGTATCCAGCATAATGTCCATGGGAATGCCGGTGTTCGCGGGCTGGGTCTACGATACTTCCGGCAGCTACTACTGGGCCATAACCCCCATGATTGGCATGTATCTGATTGCGGCCCTGTTGTTCTGGAAACTCCCCAGGCCCAGCCTCCCGAGCCGGGTAGCGGAATCCATAGCCTGAGAAGCCTCCACCGGCCGGTGAGTTTGCCCTTTCACCTTGGGGAGATTCGATTCGGTGCACCGCCAACCCGGTCCGACCTCGCCGTAGTCACCGTCCCGCACCCAGTTGTGGCTGGGGACAAACTCATCCGGGCAGCCCACGGAGCGTTAGAACTCGAGTCTACCAGCGATTCCCCGGCCCTCTCACGGCCGCCCTGAGCGAGGCAAATGGCCGGAGAGGTTGTCAGAGAGCCGCCCCGTGCATACAATGCCCGTAACCCAGTGAATCTGACATTCGCGGCCTGTCGCAGTTTCGATCCGCCGGAGCGCCCAGGGCGATAGGCCGTCCGGCAGCAGGTCGAAAATACGAGGGACCTGATGGGCAGGCCGCTCCGTTCGGGCAGAAACATATGAGACGATTCGCACGATTCGTACTGCACCACAAACGTGAAACGTTCGCAGTGGTCGCTTTCGCCGTTCCGGTCTTCCTCTCGGTATTCTTTGGTCTCTCGGCCCTGGACCAGCGAGATGCCGGAATGGCCTATGAAATCCTCAATACCATCGACGTTCTTGACGTTCGCACGCCGGTCGAAGACCTCAAGATAACGCTCCGAGGCGAAAACATTCAACAGGGAAACTTGAATCTCCGTATCTATTCGATACGAGTGGTGAATACCGGCGAAACCGATATCCTCCAATCTCATTACGACTCAAGCGAAATTTGGGGATTGCAGGTGACGGACGGGAAGGTGATCGAAGCACGGCCGATGAGCAGCAGCTCCGATTATCTGGGCCGGAAAGCGATTCCCCAGCTGGTTGGAGACGACTTGGTTGAGTTCCCCAAGACCATTCTCGAAGAAGGGGAGTTCTTTGCCTTTGACATGCTGGTCCTGCACGTGAAAGGGCAGACCCCGGTCATTTCCCCGCAGGGGAAGATTGCCGGGATTGAGGAAATCTCCGTGTCTCGAATTCCTCTGCAGGCGAAGGAACCCAGCTTCTTATCAGAGCTGTTCTCGGGTGGCTGGCTGATACAGATGGCCCGGATTCCTCTGTACTTCCTTGGAACGTCGCTGGTTGTCTTTGCCGGCGTCGTCATTATCATCTTCGTTTCAGAGGTCCTGCCCAAGAGAATCCGGCGTCTAAAAGCCTCGATGGCGCCTGCATTGCGAAATCATGGCGATGCCACCCAGCGTGAGGCACTGAAAGAAGCTTACGGAAGGTGGGGGACCGAAGGGTTGCAGGCCCTCAAGGGATTGCTGGATGCCCCTGAGACCATACCCAAAAGGGGAGGGCCGTCGGTTCAGCTTATCGAGGAATTCAACATTTCTTTCAGGCATCTCGAGGAAATCGGCGCAATCACCCGGGGGCCTGCGGGCGAGCAAGTAGTGGACGCTGGATTCCGCGAGACGCTCGATCGCCTGTTGGCCGAGCTTGGCATCCCCATCGGCAAGGATCAGAAAGTGCCCGATGCCGGCCGGTAACCGGGCACTCCGGCTGACCGGAACCTGCACATCTTCCTCAAGGCACCCCTTGTTGCGTCCTAAACCCATCGGGAGGTAGCACCCGTGACCAACCCACAAGCCCGTTTGCTTGCCGCCGCGATCGCCATGCTCGCCGGGGCGCTCGTTGCCACCACCGACAACCTCAACATCAACGTCGGCCTCGCCATAATCATCGTGAGCGGCGCGATTTTCCTCGCTGAATATGTTCGCTGCCAGAGGTAATAGGGGCAGTGGCTGGGCTTCCGCGAGAACAACGAATTGGGCCCGGGTTACCGCCGCCGGTCTAACCGCCGCCGGTCTAGCCCCCGAAGGAAGGGTCTAGCGGAACCAAGGCGCGCCAGTCCGTGAGCAACACCCGGTGCCGGACCAGCCATTGACCGTCTTGGCGTACCATCTTGTCCTGGTAGCGAAGGCCTGACATCCGCATTGACTCGGTACCTTCGACGCGGCTATAGGCGATGGCGTAGGTCTCCACCTCGGCCGAGTCACCGTCGATCCGGATGTCCTGGTCGCCCAAGAAATGGGTGGCACGATGGGGGCGATTGTAGGCGAGTCTGCCGACGATGTTTTCGACGCCCTGGCGTTCCCAATCGCCATAGCTTGCGTAGGCGTCGGCCGTAAAGGTGGACGTCATCGAGTCAAAGTCACGCCGGTCGTTGCTCCTCGCGTATCTGGTCATCAACTCCCGGATCGCAGCCTTTTCCACCAACTCCTGAAGCGCCGGATCAAGTGCCATGGTATCCTCCCTCTGGTGAGTTCTCTTCACTTTGGCGCTGGGCTGGGCGCAGCCAACGCCTAGTATCGCACGTCTTTGGTACCGCCTGTCCCAGCCAAGCCCGACTCCATCGTCACGCACACGAATTCTAATGCAGACCGCCGGCGACAATGGTGCGCACCCGGGCTGCCGGAAACAGCTAGAATGGGGATCAGCGCTAATGCTTGGAGTGCACGAAATTGATGGTGGACCTCGAACCGATCTAGATTTGGGGAGTGAAAATGCTGTTTCTTTTGATTAGCACGCCGGCGCCAACTCGCCCATCGGAGGTTCGCGAGCAACGGAAGAAATTTTGGCCGTGGATTCAAGACAAACTGGATCACTAGGTTGCCCGATCTATTTTCCCGCGGACCGGCCGGGGAGCGGTGGCGGTGTTCGATGTGGACTCTCATGAAACACTGCATCGCTTGCTCAACGAATGGGCGGAAATCATACCCGCCGAGTTTGGGATTTACCCATTGATGGAACCCGAGTCGATCAAAGCGTTCCTCAATGAAGGTAGCGGAGGCTGACGAACTTGTGGGGCGTCGGCGATGATGGAGGACGGGGGCCGGTAACACCTGGAATGGGAGGTATTGTGCGCTGCCGATCGGATGTCCGGGGCGGGCGTTAGGGCCTAACGGATCATTTCGGGTATGTCGGGGAGGTTGGCCGTTATCGCTTCCCTCTCGCCGGCAGACACGCTTCAACTCCCGGTCCCAAGGCGGCGTAGTCACCGGCCCATTATGACGTCGAATCCGGGCGCGAAGTCGTCCCAGTAATCTAGGGCCCGCGGTAACCCGGCGCGGCTCTCCGGTTGCCGTCGAGAGCCACGGCCCCACCCTCGCCACCCGTTGGCTCCACTCGCGTTGGCCCCCATTCGCCGGGCTACTCAGGCGTCACGTCACCTCTCGCCGGGCTATCGTTGGCGAGAAAGTGGTGTCTTCACCCGGTGCGGGCAGGTGTTGGCACCCTCCAACTGGGTGGCTTCGGGGCGTATAGTAGTCGCGCGCACATCTCTAATGAGCGGTCGCGGGGGGACATCGTATTCGCGAGCGTTGCCGGCACCGTATTGGTCATCGGCCGGGTCAATTCATGGGAAGTCTCTCGAGCGCACCAGAGACGTTAACAGCCTGGAGGCGGTTCTATATGACGCTCGACAAAACCACCAGGGCGATCATCTACCTGGCGTTGCTATTCGGAGTCCCGGTGGTGCTGGCGATCATTGCGGTGAAGCTGACTTGGCGCGGAGTCTCATCTACGGCCCAGAAGGTCGGTTCTTTCGGACTTCTCCTCTGTCACCCGTTCATGGTCATTCGCCGCTGGGAGCAGTCCAGCGTCCGGGGCTAAGACACGTTAAGAAAAGGCCCCCGGCGCTCAACCGGGGGCTCGGAGTTTAGCGAGACGGAAGGCTGCTTCTTCCGGCGCCACTTACGATCCGCCGTCCGGTGGCTCAACCAGACACTCTCGCCCGGTCGTGCTGCTCGAACGCCGTCTGCTGTTACTGACGGGCTCCTGCGCCGCATCGACCTCCCGCCCATCACACGGCCGCGGTTTGTGCTACTATTTTATGCCCTGGATAAGCCGAGACAGAGGTCGTTTTTATGCGTTGGTTCTTGTTTCTCGCGTCCCTCGTTCCCCTGGTGGTTGCCTGTGGCCAGTCTGGAACCCCAACTTCTTCCAGTCCCTCGTCCGGGGGCAGCTCCGGCTCGACCGTTACCACGCCTTCGGGGCTGCAATACAAAGACCTCACCGTGGGAGCGGGGGTAAAGGCCCGGGTGGGCGCGACCGCGGTGGTCCACTACACCGGCTGGCTGATGGACGGCACCAAGTTCGATAGCTCCCGGGATCGGGGTGAGCCCTTCGAGTTCGTTATAGGCCGGGGGCAGGTGATCAAGGGCTGGGACGAGGGGGTGGGTTCCATGAGGGTGGGGAGCAATCGGGAGCTGATCATACCTCCCAGTCTGGCCTATGGGAGCCGGGGCGCGGGAAGTGTCATTCCCCCGGGCGCCGCGCTGCGATTCGAAGTGGAGCTAATCGGTATGCGTTAGCCTTGGCTAGAGGGCCCGTGCTCGAACCAACCGTCCAAGCCTTTGCGTAGGGTGACCTCCCGGCGTCCCACCGTTCGTGCTAGATAGCCTTGCTCCATCAGGCAGACCACCAGCGCCCGGCCCAGAGCACCTCCCAGGTGTTGGTTCCCTTCGGTCCAGTCCAGACAGCCGAAGGCGAATTGCCCCCCGGATCTATTGGCGGAGGCGACGTCTACGCCACGGGCGTCTAGCGCCAGTGCTCCGGCGGCGCTGAGGGTGTACCGCACCTGGCGGTCGAGGCCGATTTCGGCGGTTTCGTCGAGCCATCCAAGATCGAGCATGGAGTCCATGAACCCAACCCCCGCGATCCCGGCCAGGTGCCCGTAGCAGGTGCGAGCCCTGCGCAGGGGGGTGTCGCGGCGGACCTCACGCGCCGCCTGGGGGCTGATCTTGGGCCGTGCCCGCAGCGGCGCCAAGGACCGGTCTGCGGGCAACCGCGGGTTCTCTTCAGTCATTTCTCGAAACCTCCTTCTAATCCCGCCAGACCAACTCATCCGGCCAGACCATTCTGGCCGGGAGAGGAAGGCCGGCGGCTCTCCCCAGGTTCGCCGGATCGTATATGACGAATTTTCCTCCGCTAGTGCCGAGCTTGTCAATCCAAGGGGGCAAGTTACGGACTTGTCCGGAGGCTCTGAAGCGGGAGGGACAGCCGCCGGAGCCGGGGCCTTAGGGGCGCGCTTTCCAGTGCCAGGACCGCTCGATTCTGGCGTCTTGGCGGGACATTGTCTCTCCTCCCTTTACATGGCCCCGGTCTGACAGTATATTGAGCCTAAACCCACCATTGGAGGAAGTTTCGATGTATAACAAGCCGATGTTGAGCCTGGAGGAGGCGCACACCGCCATCACGGCGATGACCGAGGAGTACAACAAGGACACCAACCGGAAAAAAGTAGACATGGTGGTGGTGGACGACGCGGGGAACCTGATTGCGTACGCGCGCATGGACCGGTGCTTGAGGCCGAGCTTCGCCCTCCGCAAGGCCTACACCGCGGCCGTCCGAGGCATGGATACGCTGGCCTTGGCCGAGCAACTGAAAGCCTCGGGCCGGACGATCGAGTCGTTCGGTGACCCCCAGCTCATCGCCATTCCCGGCGGGGTTACCGTGCTCAAAGACGGCGCTGTCGTCGGCGCGATGGCCGTTGGCGGTCTGCCGAGCGGCATCGACGATGAGGTGATCGCCAAGGCGGGGCTGAAGGCCCTGAACCTCTAGCAGCGCTTCTTCCTGATCCCGGATCAGGAGAGGTTTTTCGCAATTGCGCATCAGGATGCGAATGCCGCCGTAGGGGCGGGTTTCAAACCCGCCCCTACATCACGACACCCGTCTGAGATTCCCCGAGAGGTCTTCCGGCCACGGGTTGATGAGACCTCCGATCATCTCCGGAATATCCAGTCCCGCCGCGCCGTGGCCACCTTCCCGTTGCCACGCCGGGTGGCGCTGATTGATAGACTGGGGCGTGGTTGGCCCATGGATCAACCTGGTGGATCGAACGGGAAGTGGGTTTGCCGGTATTCGCCCGGTATTCGCCCGGTGTTCGTAATGTCGCGCGGGTTAGGCAAGTCCGGCCCGCGAGAGACGAACGGAGAGAGTGGAAGGAGGTCGAATGAACTACGAAACCCTGTATCTGGAGAGGATCGGCCACGTGGCTATCCTCACCTTGAACCGGCCGGACCAGATGAACGCCATCAACCACCAGTTGAGGTCCGAACTCAACCTGGCCCTGGACGAGGTGGCCGGGGAGTTTCCCGATACCCGGGTGCTGATCATCACGGGGGCGGGGCGGGGCTTCTGCTCCGGCGCCGACGTGGGCGACCAGGCCGCGCGCCTGTCCCAGGGACAAGAACAAGACCCCTCAAAACAGAGCACGGACGCGGCCCTCTCCGAGAGCAGGACCGCCGTGGCCCCGCGCCTGCCGCTGCTGCCTCAGCCGGTCATCGCGGCGGTCAACGGCGTGGCGGTGGGCGCCGGACTATCCATCGCCCTGGCCAGCGACATCCGCGTCGCCTCCGACAAAGCCCGGTTTTCCTCCATCTTCATCAAGCGCGCCGGGGTGCCGGACAACGGCGCTTCCTACCTTTTGCCCGCTCTGGTGGGGCCGGGAGTAGCCGCGGAGATGGCCCTCACTGGCCGCATCTACGATGCCCAGTGGGCCTACCGGGTGGGCCTGGTGAACATGGTGGTCCCGGCCGACGAGTTGTTGGAATCCGCTAAGTCTCTGGCCCTGGAAATTGCTTCCAACCCGCCCCTGGCGGTCCGGGCTACCAAGGAAGTCCAGAACCGGCACCTCCCCGACCTGCAAGAGCTTGACCGGTTGGAGCGTGAAGCTAACGCCCCAACGAGCGACAGCGAGGACCGGCGCGAGGCCATCCTTTCGTTCCTGGAGAAACGCGCGCCGGTGTACAAGGGCCGGTAGCTGAAGGGGTGTCTTCAACCGTATTGGCTTGGAGACGCGGGGTTGCCGGTGGGAGAGATGCCCGCTCATCGCCCTGAGGTTTCGCCACCGAAAGCTCCCGGCTTCTCTGAGCCCGCACGGCCAAAACTCAAGACAAGAAAATCCCCCGTGATCCCCCTTTGTAAGGGGGGACCCAGGGGGATTTCGCTGCACCTGGCGCCGGTTATCAGTAGGGCCGGCGGGCCTCCATGTTGGTGTGGATGTCCAGCAAGACCGTTTTGCCTTCCCGGTTGAGCTGCTGCGCCCTGGCCAGGGCCGGGCCGACCTCGGATGGCTGGGTGACAGTGATGCCCACGGCTCCCATTCCTTCGGCGATCTTGGCGTAGTCACCGCCCATGCGGGTAACCCCGTAGAGTTCGCTGGCGGTGGGAAAGCCACCGGGATAAGTGGCCATGCCGCCGTTGTCCAACACGATGGTGGTGATGGCCGCCCCGGACCGGACCGAGGTCTCGATATCCAGGCCGGACATGCCGAAGGCGGCGTCGCCCATGAGGTTGAGGCAGAATTTTTCGGGTGCGGCCAGCTTGGCCCCTATCATCACCGGGATGCCGAAACCCAGGTGAGTGGTCTTGCCCCAGCCGATGTAGCTGTGAGGAGTGGAGGCCGTGAAAAAGGGCACCATGCTGTCCCGGGGAGCGCCGGCATCATGGGTCACGACGCTGTTCTCCTTGTTCAGTGCCTTTTCCAGTTCGCTTATAACGCGGTAGGTACCGATGGGCACCTCGTCGGAGTTCAGCAGGGGCGACCACTCGTCCATCCACTCCTTTCGGATCTTGGCGATCTCCGCCACCACACCGTTTTGGTCCTTCCTTCCCGTGCTGCCGAGCTGTGCCTTGACCTCCTCAATCATCGCCCGGAGGGTCAGCTTGGCGTCGCCGGGCAAGCCAACGTCAACGGAGAAATCCTTGTTGATGTCTTCGATGCTCTCGACGCTGTGGATGATCACCTTGCCATCGGGAATCGGCTGGCCGTAGTTGGTCCGGGTCATGCTGGAACCGACGGCGAAAAGAACGTCGGATTCCTTGATCCAGGTCCGCGCGGCCTCCGACGTCGCGCGGCTGCCCGCCCCCAGGGAGAGGGGATGCCGCTCGTCGAATGACGACTTGCCGGGCATGGTGGTGAAGACCGGTATCTGGGTAAGCTCGGCCAGCTCCCGCAGCTCTTCGGTTGCCGAGGCGATGAGCACCCCCGCGCCGGACCAGATGAGAGGCTTCTTGGCGTTGAGCAGCAGTTTTACCGCTTCGGCCACGTCGCTGGGGGAAGGCGACTGCCGCATCCGTTTGGGCGGTTGATAGTTGAGCGCGGAGTCCGGGGCTTCCTCGGAGCCAACATCGGCTGGAATCTCCACTATCACCGGGCCGCCGCGCCCGTTGCGCAGGGCATGGAAGGCCCGCCGCATGACCGCGCCCACCTGCCCTGCCTGGTAGATAACCTCGGCTTGCTTGGACACGGTGCGGTAGGTGCGCGCCGGCGAGAAATTGGGGCGGACCGACCGCTGGCTGAGTGGTGGGCCGCCCGGAAGATAAAGCATCGGAATATTGTCGGCGAAGGCTTGGGCGAGGCCGCCCATGGAGTTTTCAGAGCCGGGACCGCCTTGTGAAATGGCCACACCGAACTTGTTCCGGTCGTTCATGCGGCTGTACCCATCGGCGGCCATGAGCGCGCCCCGTTCCTGCCTGAACATGACGGTCCGGATGCCTTCCTTAGCCAAAGCTTCAATCAATGGGTTGGTCGGGAAACAGGTCACCAGTTCGACGCCCTCGGTCTTCAGAATCCGGGCCACCGCCTCAACAACGTTCATAATCCTGTCGCTCCATTGTGTCTATTCCGGGGTCTATTTGGGGGACTATTGGGAATTCTGCCGATCCATCGACCGGCGGCTGAATTGCATTTCAATTCGGACCTGATAAACATAGATGTTCCGGCGTTCCCGGTCAACACCCCGGACACGAAGGGTGAGACGGAACCAACTCTGAATGAAAGTGATTCCGGCGGCTGCGCTCGCCCCGCGGCGGGACCGCCGGCGTTAATGGGGTCAGGGGAGGCCCGTGGGAACCGAAATCGGCGAGGCGGCATGAGTTTCCAATCAGGGATGGCCAACCGGCCATCGCCGACCGGGACCAGAGGCCGATGCGGGCCGGACGCGGAAGCTTGGGATTTGGCAATCCCGGCCAGCGAATACCGCTTCAAAACGGCGACTCCTTGCGCCGTGGCTAAGGGGCCACTAGAATTGGGAGTGCCGGAACGCTTGCTCAAGAATCATCGGGTCCCGCGGGCGGGCCGGCGCCGGACGATACCGCGGGATACTTTCGGTATTCAGGCCCCATCTCGGTTCAAATGATGGGACGCACCCAAGTACTCGGTCAACTTGGTTTTGGCAGGATGTCATTCTGAGGAGCAGAGCGACGAAGAATCTCATTGTTACGCTGAGATTCTTCGCTTCGCTCAGAATGACAATTCGCAGATTTAAGCTGACTGAGTACTAGGCTCAAACCGTGCCGGAGGCGGCACGCCAAGACCAACCATAGGAGGTGGGGAGCAATCATGCCAAACAGCGAAATTCGAGGAGTTGTCGTCCCGATTCTGACTCCGCTGAACCCCGACGAAACCGTGGACGTGAAATCTCTCAGGCGGCTGATCAACTACTTGATCGACAACGGGGTCCACGGCATCTGGATTTCAGGCACGACGGGCGAGTTTGCGTCACTGTCCGACAAAGAACGCCTCATCAGCATCGAGACGTGCGTGGACGAAGTTGCCGGCCGGGTACCGGTGATTGGCAACGTGTCGGAGGCCAGCACCCAACTGTCGCTCAATATGGCGCTGGCGGTGCAGGAGATGGGACTGGACGGCGTGGCCGTCACTCCCCCGTACTACTTCCCGAACGCGCAGGATGAAGTGCTCGACCACTACCGTTACCTGAAGGACCGCTCCGGGTTGCCCCTCTGGGTCTACAATATTCCCCAGACGGTCAAAACGGCGGTCGCCCCCGGCACCATCGCCACGTTGGCCAGCGAAGGGGCCGTGGTCGGAGTGAAGGACAGTTCCGGCGCGGGCGAGTTGTTGGCGGAACTCAATGTGATGTGCGAGCAGGGAGATCTCCAACTTCTGCGGTTCCTCGGCACCATGTTCCGCATCACCAGCGCCGGGTCGGTTGGGGTCCACGGGGTGATCCCCGCTCTCGCGAATCTGGCCCCCGCGGCCGCCGCCCGAGGCTGGGAGGCCGGTGAGGCCGGTGACGCCGCCACGGTGAAAGAGTGCAACGCGAAGTTACTGATCGCGGCCGGGATAGCGCGTCTCTCCAAGGGTGGCGGACCGAACGCCGCCAGCTTGGCCGGCATGAAGGCGGCGCTGAAGTTAATGGGGATATTGGACAGCGACACAGTAACCAGGCCGCTACGGCCGCTGACCGATGAGGAAAAGCAAGGGATACCCGGTATCCTGGCCAACCGGGGGCTGTCCAACGGCGCGTGATCCGCGGGTCTGTCCGAAGATGGTTGGCGGCCGGCATAGTTGGGAAGGCCGGCCGCCTCCCGAAACGGGACCGGGAGCCGGTCGATGCCGCCCGCGTGTCCTGGTGACCCCCGGCAGGGGTAGATCTGAAAGTCCCGGGTTTGCTGCCGGGCCGGTAGACGGACTGGTCCTATCTTGAAGGTCTTAATTCGGTAACGGTGCAATGAATTCGCTGTTGGAAGTGTCGATAGAGCCCGCTCGGGATGAAGACCTGCCCGAGGTCCAGGCCCTCCTGGAAAGGAGCGGCCTGCCGCTGGTCGGCTACGCGGACCACCTGTCCACGGCGCTGGTCGGGCGGGAAGAGGAGCGCATCGTGGCGAGCGCCGCGATGGAGCTGTACGGGCCGGCAGGGTTGCTGCGCTCGGTGGCCGTGGATGAGTCGTGGCGCGGCCTCGGCCTCGGGAATCGGATCGTCCTCGCCGCCATGGCCCTGTCCCGGAAGCATGGCGCCGCCACCATCTACCTGCTCACGGAGTCGGCTCAGGCCTTCTTCGAACGGCTCGGTTTCGAATCCCTTCCCCGGAACGAGGTGCCTGCCTCGGTGCAAGCTTCGTTGGAATTTTCGATAGCCTGCCCGGACTCAGTCCAAGCGATGGTCTTGCAAGAGCCCGGGTGACGGGGCCGGTCCTCGGCGGGTCAATGCCTGATGGCGTCCGTTTGCGGTGAAATTAGGGCCTCCACCCCCGGCGGCCCTTGCCTGGCCGGTCCACTTCCACCCCTTCAGCCCATTTTGGGGTGTCCTTTACCCAGGTTCGATGGTATACTAGTTCCAAGATTCACAATAGCCCATTGGCTGCGCTCAACGTCCTGGATACCTCATGGGGACAGGCATGAACAACGCTGCAAACCTGGTCTATTTCGCCTCCGACGCCGCCTTTGCCGTGAACGGCGATTGCCGGCTGGTCGCCTGGAACACCCGGGCCGAAGCCCTATTCGGCTACCCGTCTCAGGAGGTCATCGGCCGCTATTGCCACCAGGTCCTCAGGGCCCTTTTGCCCGATGGGAAACCCCTCTGCTCCCCCAACTGTCCGGCCATGACCGGTTTCGGTCACGGGACCCCTTTCGCCGCGCGTAGCTGTTTGTCCCCGCACAAAGATGGCCACTGGATGCCAATCGCCCTGAGCAGCATGGCCGTCCCCAGCACCGCCAACGACGGTAAACCCACGGCCATGATCTTTATCAGGCCTCTGCACCAGGTCTCGCAGCCGGAGGTCCCGCCCACCGTTTTGCGGATCTCCACCCTCGGCCGTTTCGCTCTCTCCGTGAATGACTGTGATGTCCCTTTCCGCCGATGGCAACGGAAGCAGGCCTTGACCCTTCTCAAATACCTGATCACCAACCGGGGCCGTGTCGTCCACCGGGAGCGGCTGATCGAGTGCCTGTGGCCGGAGGCTCCGGAACGGCGCGGGTGGGAGCGCTTGAAGGTAACCGTCTGTTCGCTGCGTCGCGAACTCCGCGGCGCCGGAATCGACGAGGAGATCGTCGGCACGGCGGACGAGGCCTATTTCTTGCGCCCTGAAGCGGTACGGCTGGACGTCGAGGCCCTGGATGATCTGGTCCGTGAAGGGAACGGCCTGGCCCGCCGGGGCATGCTGGATGAAGCCCTGCGGTGCTACCGGGATGCACGCGATCTGTACCGGGGCGACTATTTGGAGGAAGACCTCTACGCCGATTGGTGCGCCGCGGAGCGAGAACGGCTGCGGGAGGTATTCCTTCAAACCCTGGTGAGAATGGCCTCCATCTATGCCGGGATGGGCGACTTGGATCATGCAGCCCGGGCGTGCCGTAACGCGCTGGCTTGGGAACCCTGCCGGGAAAGCCTCCATCGCTCACTGATGCTATACCTCTGGCGCCAGGGACACCGGGACGAAGCGCTGGCCCAGTATCAGGCCTGCACCCAGGCTCTGGCCGACACGCTGGGGGTGGAGCCCCTGCCTGACACCCAGCGGTTGTACCATCAGATCCAACGCTCGTCCGGGGAGAGGGCTTCACTGCTCGTCTCCTAGCTCCCGCCGTTAATTCGGTACGGCCTTTCATCACCCCTGAACTCCTTTTGTTTGCCCTATGGACCTCTTCTCAGAGCACCTTCCTCTCAGCGTCGCGGTAACCCTCATCCTGGCCTGACACCGGGACCCGAATGCCTCTTGGCTTCACCGCTTCCGCCCCAAAAGGCGCGAGGACACCGGCGGAAGCCCGGCCGGGGAACACGTTTGGAAGCCCGATCAGTTTCCCGGCCGGACCGGACGGGGTCGCATTGACTACCTCATGAGGCCGTGGTATAGGTAGTCAAGTACCCTCGACCCGGGAGGTGTAGACCGCATGGCTGGTTCCCCGAAAAGGAAGTTCGACTTTGAAACGGTGCAGGCTGGCGAAGATCTGGCATCATACGAGTACGTCATGACTCAGGAGATGCTGGACAGATACCGAGCAGCAGTTGATGACCCCGGCGCGGATTTGCCCACCATCGGGGTCAAGCACGACACCACCGCCTTCGAAATGGTGTTCGATGACGATGTCGGCGGGGTCAATGCTGGGGCCGAGGTGGAGTTCCACAACGCTCCGATCCTCGGCAAGAAGATCATGGTCACGTCCCGAATCGCCGACAAGTTCTGGAAACGTGAAAAGCCCTACCTGGTCTACGAGGCCACCGCCATCGACGAGGACGGGCGCCTGCTGGAAAAGATGCGTACCTTCGAGGTAAAGAAACCCATTGTCGTAAAGGAAAAATGGTGGCCTCAAAGCTAGCCGAGGCTCTTTAGGTTGCGCCGGGGGAACCCTTCCCGGCAAAAAAGGGTTCCCCTGAAAATCCTCCCCCGAAATTAGCTACCACACACAGCCGAGCCCAGCGCCGGCCTCCCGCCTTATGTACCTCCGGTGGAGACAGTCCCGACGCTGTCGACATCGACCACTTCGATGTTGCCGGCTCATCACCCCACACCTCTACCTGGCCGGCCCGGGAATCTCCCGGGGAACCGCCTCAACTGGAACCCAATTGGTGGCCTGAAAGGGGGCCCTGGGTCCGCCGCCGGGTCGCATTGACTACCTCACTACCGCGTGGTATAGGTAGTTTGTAGTCTCGACCAGGGAGGTGGAGGGCATATGGCTGGTTCACGGCTGAAGCTGTTCGACTTCGACAAGATAGAGATAGGCGAGGACCTGGGCTCTTACGAGTACGTCCTGAGCCAGGAGGTGCTGGACCGGTTCCGGGAGGCGGTGGGAGACCCTGACGGATCTTTCCCCACCGTCGCGGTCACGCACGACAGCACGGCGCTGGCCATGGTGTACGAGGACAACACCGGCGGGGTCAACGCCGGGTCCGAAGTGGAATTCTACAATCCTCCCATCCCTGGCAAGAAGATCAAGGTCACCGGCCGGATCGCCAACAAGTACTGGCGCCGGGACAAGCCGTACCTGGTCATCGAGGCCACCGCCGTCGACGAAGACGGGCGCCTGCTGGAAAGGATGCGCACCTACCAGATGAAGAAACCCGACGAGATCGGAAAGAAATGGAAGGCTATGAGCTAGCGCCTAGTCAATCCGATTGAGGCGGATTGACCGGCATCCGCGGCCGGTGATCATCACCCGGCGATTGAGTACCAGACCAGGACCCATGGGGAGGGTCGGGAAAACCCTCCCCATGAAATTGCCTCCACGGTACCCTGGAGAACGTCACCCCGAGTGTGGCGAAGGGTCCGGGGTGGTGGACCCTGGCTCCGATTGAGGAACCCCGCACCGGATTCCTCGTCCCTTCGTTCCTCGGAACGACAGTGTGGATCAACTACTCGGAACGACAGGTTTGGGGCAAAGGCCTATCGAAGAGATCAACCCGAGGCCCTTGCCGGGGCCACGCCTCCACCCTTGATCCGGGGAATGTAAATTTGGAGTCGCCGTCGAGGCCGGGCTTCCTTGTGGTTCGTCCTTGAGATCTCCACAACGCAACAGGGCAAGAGGTACGCCATGGACTTTGGATACGGACCAGAACAGGAAGCCCTTCGCCAGGAAGTGCGCAAGTTCATTGATGAGAACGTTACGCCGGAGGTCTTGGCGGAGGTCCAGACCAAGGCGGAGGGAGGCGAGTGGCCTCACTTCAAGGAGATGCACCGGAAGGCCGCCGAGAGGGGGTGGGTTGGCATGTGCTGGCCCAAAGAGTACGGCGGCCAGGACGGAAGCCGCATGGACCAGTACATCGTCGAGGAGGAGTTCGTCCGGGTCGGCATCGCCATGGGCGGAGTCGGCAGCGGCGCCCCGGCAATACTGGCGGCGGGCAGTGAGGAGCAGAAGCAGCACTTCATTCCCGGCCTCATCAACGGGGACATCAGCTTTGCCATGGGGTTTACCGAGCCCCAGGGGGGCGCCGACCTGGCCGGCCTCCAGTGCCGGGCGGTGAAGGACGGCGACGAATACGTCATCAACGGCCAGAAGATGTTCACCTCCGCGGCCCACTTCGCCACCCACATCTACCTGATGTGCCGGACCGACCCGGATGCTCCAAGGCATCGAGGCATCTCCATCTTCCTGGTCCCCATGGATACGCCGGGCATCTCGGTGCGCCCTCTCTGGACCATTCAGAACGATCCTCCAGCGCCCCCAGGCACCAACTGCGGCGCGTCGAGGACCAACGAGACCTTCTTCGAAGATGTGCGGGTCCCTCTATCGGCACTGTTGGGAGACGAGAACCGGGGTTGGTACGTCGGCGCCATGGGCCTGAACCTGGACCGGGTAGGGGCCAGCCGGCTGGTGAGGTCCATCAACAGGGATGAGGACTTCATCAATTGGGCCAAGGAACACGACCTGGACGGCCACTCGGTGACCGACGATCCGGCGGTGAGGGACAAGCTCGCGGAGATGTGGATTGAGGCTCAGGTTTGCCGGCTGATGACCATGCGCAGCATGTCCATCTGGGAGCATGGCAACGACTTTACCTACGAGGGCTCGGCGGAAAAGGTTTGGGCGCCCGAGCACGGCGTCAGGATCACCGAGGCAATCAGCCAGATCCTGGGGCCCTACGCCCAGCTACTGAGCGGCTCCGAAGACGCCATCGAAGACGGCCTGTACGCCCACAACATCATGGGCGCCTTCCAGTCCGGGATAAACCACGGCAGCGTTCAGATCATGCGAGACATGGTGGCCCGCCGTGGCCTCGGCATGCCCCGAGGGTAGCTGGGCGGCCACGGGCCCCTTCTGGAGCGCCCTGCCATGAAACGAAAAGGCCCCGGCCGCAAAACAGGCCGGGGCCAACTTATAGAATGTTTCACGACTTCTTAAAGGTTGGTACGGGGGAAATCCCCCTTTTGTCCCCTTTTACAAAAGGGGGAATGAACCGGTTCTCTCCGGTGGCGGGGTAGGTATTGTGTCCGACCTTCGGCACCAGTTTCCTCTTCAACCCTATTTTCGTAGCTGATTCCTGGTTGACGAGTCCATGGAACCACGGAATTGCCGACATTTTGCCGACATTGCTCCGGGCTACCCCCTCTCCATAGCTTTGGCGAAGGCGTTGGCAGCTTCCTTCTGCCAGCCTGGTAGTAAGTGGGCGTAGACATCGGCTGTGGTAGTCACGCTGCGGTGTCCTAGCCTCTTACTTACCAGAACCATGCTCTGACCGTTCTGGAGCATCACACTGGCATGGAAATGGCGGAGGTCGTGTATCTTTGCCTCCTGCAGTCCTACATTTTTGGCGAACGCCTGATAAGTTCTGGTGAGAGTCATCGGGTTGAGAGGCGCTCCCAAAGGACCGGGGAATACCAGGCGGTTGTCCTCGTAATCGGCCTCCAGTTCCATCCGACGCAGCAGTTGCTTGCCCAGGTGGGCGCGTAGGATAGCAACTGTGCCATCATCAAGGTCGATGCTCCTGACCTGCCCCCAGTACTTGTACCACTTGTTATGTTAGTCCTACAAGGGCTGGAGTCAGACGATCTGCCAAGGTTGACCTGCCCCCCGAAAACTGGTCCAGGTGTAATGTTAGTAACCTGGGCCAGAGAAAGGGGGAGAAA
>JASLXV010000030.1:0-50627 GCA_030740155.1 Dehalococcoidia bacterium
GCCGGTGGAGTTGACCCGCGCGTTCCTCGACCGCATCGAGCGGCTCGATGGCACACTTCAGTCGTACATCACAGTCCTGGGAGAAAGCGCGCTGTCCGACGCTCGGGACGCGGAGGCGGATATCCAGCGTGGCGACTACAAGGGACCCTTGCATGGCATCCCCATCGCCCTGAAGGACCTCTACGACACAGAGGGTGTGGCCACTACCGCGGGCTCGAAGGTGCTGGCGGACCGCGTGCCCACTGAGGACGCCACGACGACCGCGCGGCTCAAGGCGTCCGGGGCCATCCTGCTGGGCAAACTCGCCATGCACGAGTTCGCCCTCGGCGGCCCCGACCCTACTACCGGCTTCCCGCTGGCCCGCAACCCCTGGAACCTCGACTATATCCCGGGAGGCTCCAGCAGCGGCTCGGGAGCGGCTCCAGCCGCTTTTCTGTGCGCCGCGTCCCTTGGCGAGGATACCGGCGGTTCGGTCCGAGGACCGGCAAGCTGGTGCGGCGTGGTGGGGCTCCGTCCCACCTGGGGCCGGGTCAGCCGCTACGGCCTGAGGCCGGGGATGTGGTCCATGGACACCATCGGACCCCTGACGCGAACGGTAGAGGATTGCGCCATCACGCTCCAGGCTATTGCCGGTCACGACGCCAGAGACCCTCACACGTCGACCCTCCCCGTGCCCGACTACCGGCAAGCCCTGGACGGCAATATCAAGGGCCTCAGGGTGGGCGTGATCAAGGAGATGATGTACTCCGACGTGGTTCAGCCGGAGGTCCGAGGGGCGGTGTCCCAGGCGATCAACGTTTTGGGCGAGTTAGGAGCGTCGGTGGAGGAAATCTCCATCCCCCTTACCGGGAATTCCCGCACTATTTCAGACGCCCTGAGGATAGAAGCTCCAACCACTAGCCGGGAACTGGTGCGGCATCGATTGCAGGAGATCGGGCACGATAACCGGATCCAATATCTCACCTGGAGCTGTGTCCCCGCGTTGGCCTATTACAAGGCCCAAAAGCTGCGCGCGCTCCTCCGCCAGCAGTTGCTCGAAGCCTTGGACAAGGTGGACGTGGTGCTGACGCCGACATCAGGGATACCTGCCCTGAAGATAGTGCCGGGCAGCGCCTTCATGTATGTCGCCGGCCCAATCGACAGTAAAGAGAAGGCCGGCCGCAACCCGTGGATGCTCACCACCGCCTTCAGCCTGGCAAGCATGCCCGCGCTGAGCATCTGCTGCGGCTTTACATCTCTGGGCCTTCCCATTGGCCTCCAGCTCGGCGGCGGCCCTTTCCAAGAAGAGACGCTGCTGAAGGTGGCCCACGCCTACGAGCAGAACACCCCATGGCATACTCGGAGGCCGGCCCTGTAGCGCCGGGCGCCCGTAGCGCGGCCTCACAGGTGCCCGGCCAATCCCGTGGCGGTCGAGGGGCGCCGGCAAGAAGCTTCAGGATGGCGTTGATAGCCACGGCACACCGCATCCACCGCATTGCCGGCTTTCTTTCACCGGTTTCTTTAATGGGATAAGTATCGACATCCCGAAGCCCGGCTCCGCGGCCCGGGCTGGTTGAACCGGAGCCAGCCAGAGGTTATCGCCACCGCCCGCCGATAGGCGCGTCCACCGCAACGGGCGACTTAACTTCGGAGTGCGCTGCGGCGGTAGCCGTATTCGAGCGAGGGTTTATCGACGAGCGCACCCCGAAGTTGCCGGCGCGGCACGGGACCTCGGACAATCACCTCGCCCGGCCGCCGGGGAACCAGGACGGCGAGTAGCGGTCGAGGCGAGGAAGTTCCGGAGAGAAGCCAAGAGCGCCAAGGCCTAGAGGCCGTTGAACGTCGGCAGATACATTTGCTGTTTCGCCAGGTTCGCCTCGGAAGGAGCGGACCCCTGGAACGGGACCGCCTTTTCTGCCGGGGCATGGATATGCAGCCGGTGCACTATGTTGCTGGCCAGATGCGCCGAGGCGACGGCGACATGGACCACTTCCTGTCTGGGACTCATTACGTACCTCTCTTACACCAGTGCTGAGCGCTGGTACGATTTCACTATACTAATATCTTATCATGAAACGATAATAGTGCAAGCAAGTGCTGCTATCCATCCTCGATATTCTACAACGCGACGTAATACGGCGCTCAGATAGGAAAGGACGAGATCACGGGAGGTTTCAGGTCAGGGAAAGCGCGTGGGCCGGCCGCACTGGGCCTCGACGGCAAGTGACGCATACCTTCATCTCGCCTGCGAGGTACGCCAAGCTATGGCCTTGGCGAAGGACCAGTGGACTCGAATTAGGTCTCAGGCGGCCAGGTATTCCTCGGATGTCAGATGTATCGGCAGAGTGAGAGGCAACTGCGCGATCCAGTCCGCCGCCACCATCCCCATAATAGCCTGGTCCTCGACAGATCCGCTGCCGAGGCTTTGACCCCGGCGCACGCCTTCAACCCGAAAGCCGGCCTCTTCATGGGCCCGAACGGCCAGCACATCGCGGACACTGGCGGACGCGGTAAGGCGCCGGA
The DNA here is from genome assembly GCA_030740155.1 of Dehalococcoidia bacterium. Taxonomy (GTDB): domain Bacteria; phylum Chloroflexota; class Dehalococcoidia; order Lucifugimonadales; family UBA3495; genus CAJWBT01. Next base: position 2,503 of record JASLXV010000030.1, read on the forward strand.
GACTAAGATACGAGAAAGCATATCGGGTTGCCAGCCGAATGGCTTCGGTGGCGATCCCTTCTTCCCAGTATGTTTCGCCCCCAATCCTGACCAGGATGTTGGCAATCCCATGCCTGGCGCTGACCGGGCCGAGCTTTATGTTTCCAACGTAGCTGCCCCCGTCATTGGCGACGATGGCGAACAGACGCAAGGATTGACTGGCGGGCTCAGAGCATTGGGATTCAGTGCCGTGGGCGGCCTCGGAATTCCTTTTCCAATGGAGGTGCGTCTTGCTGACGTCTAGGTGCGCCAACGTTCGCAACTGGACGTTGGCGCCTTGAATACGCATTTCGCAGTTTCTCATACGTGGAATGTAATACGGACCAATCGCGGGAAACAGTGTGTTAACACCCTTGGCCCGTCTGGATAACCCCTGCCTGAACGTTGGGGGGTGGCCAACAACGAAGGTGGGTGTTCCATACTTATCAACGATACAGAACAAGGCGAAACCAAGAAAGGGGAGAGCCGCCACGCCACTCCAGCAAGCGTTTGCTGCCAAGACGAATAAAGGATTTCCCCGATATGAGGCGCAGGGTCTTGTTCTCGACCCTTTGGCGGGCGCCTATGGCTAGGGTGCCGGTGGCGAAGATGATCGAACCTGCGGGCCTATGGCATGCCGGCTCTGAGAGTGGGTCTGGATCTCAGTGCCTCAGGACTGTTGGCTGCGAGAAAGGTGGATAATTGATCTCGATCCCCCTTGTAAAGACTTGCCCAACCGGTCTTGAAGACGGGAATGGGGCTGGATAGGCTTTGCACCGAAGGTTGACGGCGTTCATCAAGAACACTAGTATGGTCCTCGTCGAGGATGGCGCCTTCCTCAGGTTCTGTTAGATTGATGGGGGGCAATTCGGACCATTGCCCGCCGTGGCCGCCAGAGCCGCGGTCGCCAACCCGACCACCAGATCTTGGAGTCGGTCTCGGAGCCTTTACCAGAAAATGGGAGGAAATATGGCTACGGTTAAAGGATCTACCATAGTTGCCAGGGCCCTGAAGAATGAGGGAGTGGATATCTTCTTCTATCTCAGGGGCGGCCCCATAGGCGGGATCATCAACGATTGCCACGCGGTGGGCCTCCAGGGCATCAACACGCGGCACGAGCAGGCTTCCGCAATGGAGGCCCACGCCTACTCCCGGGTGACCGGCAAGCCCGGCGTCTGCATGACCACTGCCGGGCCCGGCGCGACCAACGCCGTGACCGGAGTTGCCAACGCCCTGGTGGACTGCTGCCCGGTGATAACCTTGGGAGGGTCCAGCGCCATGGCCCTGTTCGGCAAGGGAGGCTGGCAGGAGCTTGACCAGCTGGCCGTATTCAAGCCCATCACCAAGTGGGCGGACCGGGTCCTGGAGACCAGGCGAATCCCCGAGTACATAAGCGACGCCTTCCGGCATGCGGTTTCGGGGAAACCGGGACCAACCTACCTGGACCTGCCCGTGGACATTATCGAGGGAGAGGTAGAGGAAAGTGAAGTGATCTACCCGGTGCGCTCTCGCACCACGATCCGGCCCGCCGGGGACCCCAGTCTTGTCAAGGAAGCGGCGGAGATTCTGGTCAAGGCGGAGCGACCCATAGTCCTCGCCGGCACCGGCACATTCTGGTCTCAGGCGAGCCAGGAGTTCCAGGAGTTCGTGGAGAAGACCAACGTCCCGTTCTTCACCACGCCCCAGACCAGGGGGATCGTCCCCGATGACCATGAGATGTGCTTCTTGGGTGCCCGTTCCGCGGCATTCCGGGAGGCCGACGTCGTATTGGTCATGGGCACCCGGTTCAACTACATGCTGGCATTCGGCCAGGCTCCCAGATTCAGTGCGAACGCCAAGGTGATACAGGTGGACATCGACTCCGCGGAAATCGGCCACAACCGGGCGGTGGACGTCGGCATCGTCGGCGATGCCAAGACGGTTTTCCAGCAGCTTACGGAGGCCATTGGAGACCGAAGGAAGGGCGCCAATGCCGCCTGGATTGACAAGTTACGGGCCCAGGACACCGCCAACAAGGAGCGGCAGGAGGCCCAGATGGAGAGCAACGCGGTCCCCATCCATCCCCTCAGGCTGTGCAAAGAGGTCAGGGACTTCATGGACCGGGATGCCATCCTGACGGTGGACGGCACGGAAATTCTCAACTTTGGCCGCCAGTCGATTCCCAGCTTCACGCCGGGCAGCAGGCTGAACTCCGGCCCCTGGGGTAACGTGGGGACCGGAATCCCCTTCGCCATCGCGGCGAAGGCCGCCCACCCGGACCGGCAGGTGGTGGCCTTGACCGGCGACGTCTCCTTCGGCTTCAACGGCATGGAGCTGGAGCCGGCGGCCCGCCAAGGCATCAACATCATCACCGTGGTGAGTAACAACGCCGGCATCGGCGCCCGGGCGCCGGAGATGAGGGAGACGAACTACGGCCAGTACATGGGCTTTCGAGACTACCAGAAGATTGCGGAGGCCTTCGGCGGCTATGGTGAGCGCGTCGAGAAGCCGGAAGACATCCGCCCCGCGCTGGAACGCGCCGCGGCGTCCGGCGTGCCCGCTGTCATCAACGTGATCGTGGAGTCGGACGTAAAGGTCGTCACCCAGGCCTGGTCGGCTTACCGGACCGCGGACATGGGTGTAAAGAGAGACTAGACGGCTCAGGCACCTCAGAAACCAGGCAGGCGGGTTGGCAGCGGTCGATCAGAGTCGCCCAACGCCAACCCGTCGACCCGGCTAGAAGCACCGGCCCCGGCCCCTTGGTGCCCCGACACCAAGGGGCTATTTCGTTGGGCTGGCCGGGCCTGAACCTCCGAACACGGCTAGTCAACGACTCTGGTAGCAGCGGGTTCTTCGCCGGGGCCGGCTCTCACGGTCAATCCTGTCTTGAGGCTATAACAATTTCTGCGACAGGAATGGAGGCGGTTACCCTGGTACCGTTGCCCGGGCTGGACCGGATCTCGAACCGGCCACGCAGGAGTTCAGCCCGTTCCTGCACACCAAGGAGCCCCAGTTGACCGGTGGCGGCAAAACTTGCCAAACCGGGAGGAGGGATGAAGCCGATCCCATTGTCGGTCACATCCAATGTAATTTCGTGCTTGGTAAAGGTTACGCTCACCGCCACCCGGTTGGCGTTGGCGTGGCGTTCCACGTTGTGAAGGGCTTCTTGGGCGATACGAAACAAGCCCAACTCAACTTCTGCTGACTGCCGCCGCTCTTCTCCAGTCACTTTGAACCGCCACTTTGTAGCAGTCCTTCCCGAAAGTTCGACCAGCAGCCTGCGGATCGAGGTCACCAGCCCCAGGTCTTCCAAGACCGGCGGCCGGAGCGCCCGGGTCAAGTCTCGAAGCCCCTCGACAACCTGCTCCGCGGAACTCCTGGCTTCTCTGAGTTCGTCACTCACCGAGGTGGACTCGGACCCGCAAGCGCTCTCGGCGAGGTCCAACCGGCGGCACAGGAGGATGAGTTCTTGGAGCGTCACGTCGTGCAACTCCTGGGCAATCCGTTTGCGCTCGTCTTCCTGAGCCCGCAGCATATGTGCGGCATACGCCCTCAGTCCCATCTGTCGATGCCGCTCCTCGGTAACATCCCTCAGAAGGACCTGAGTGACAGGGCTGACTTCATTTTCGCCGGTTAGGGTGAGGGACGGCTCCAGGTAGACCTTCGAACCGCCCCCGGACTCGAGGATTAGGTTGGCGTCCTTTCGCCCTTCTTTCAGGAACGGGTGCAACAGTTTCTGCGCGCCGTCGATTCCAAGCAGATCAGCCACGGCCATACCCCTCAAGCTGCTGGAAGCCCTACCAAACAGATCGCCGGCCACCGGATTGGCTTCAAGGACAATAGCGCCTTGGTCAAGAACCAGAATAGCCACGGGGCTGGACTCAAACAAGCCCCGGTACTTTCCCTCTGATGTTTTGAGCGCGGCGCCAACGGCTTCCGCGCGTTCTCGTGCCTGTTTCTCACGGTCAACTCGATGTCCCACCAGGACTGCCACCCCGATGACGATGGCTACCTGGAGAAACTCGGCCGTGCGCTCGAGGTTATCATGCGCGAGGAAGAGGCTGGGCAGGACGAGAATGGAGCACCAAGCGGCTGTCGCGAGCGTGCCGGGGAGCCCGAATCTAAGGGCTGTGTAGACCATGGGAACGAAGAACATCGAGAGGGGGAGGAAGTAAAAAAGCGGGACATAACGGTGGCCATGGTCCAGAGCCTCAAGAATCTCAAAAATGATGTGTACCGCGGCGACCAGTAATACAAGGCCCTGGACCACCCAGAATTGCCTGCTTCTGAGCCTAGGACGATACGGATACAGCCGGTGCTTCCATTTTTCCGTCCAGTCCAGAGGGCTCAGGCTCGACAGGTTCCCTGCGGCTCGAACCGCACCCAGTTCCGGTCTATTCATGGTCGAGCCTCTTGAGGCTAACCCACCCCCGGGACATTGCGAACAGCACCGCTTCAGTGCGGGATGAGACATCAAGTTTGACGAACGTGCTGTTCAAATGCCCTTCCACCGTGCGGACACTGATTTGCAGTTTGCCTGCTATCTCCTTGTTCCGAAGCCCGCCGGCGGCAAGCGCCAGCACCTCTCTTTCCCGAGGGCTGAGCTGTTCGGCGAACTCCCGTTCGACCGAGACTCCCTGGTGGGCCCAGAGGCGAGCAACCTTCATCGCGATGGCCGGATCGAGCACCGGCTCGCCCAGACTGACGCACCGCACTGCCCTGACCAATTCGATCGCCCTCGCGGTCTTCAGAATGTACCCGGCGGCGCCGGCTTCCATCAAGGCAAGAATGTAGTCGTCATCATCGTAGGCGGTTAGTATCAGCGCCCTGGTGTTGGGAGCGCACTCCTTCATCCGGCGAACGACCTCGATCCCGGTGAGCTTCGCCATCCGGATATCCAGAATCGCGACATCAGGACGGAGGCGCGCTAGAAGGCTCAGCGCCTCCTCACCATCCTCGGCTTCGCCGACCACCGTTAAATCCGCATGCCGCTCCAGGATGCCGCGGGTCCCCTCGCGTACCAGGGCGTGGTCCTCTGCCAGCACTATCGTTATCGGCACCATACTCACCCACCGCCACCATCATTGTTGCATCCCACATATGCCGAAGGGGGTCGTGAAACTACCTGGTTTAGGTAAGTGTTTTCACCCGTTGCCGAAGAAGGGTTTCCTCGGATGTTGGATAATCTCCACGGCTCTACACTAATGTACACCGATTGTGACGAGTATCGCAATCGGCCGGGAGCCCGAGTGCCGCGAGGCTGGGATGCGAGGTCTCCAAGACGGTCCGGCGGCTGGCCTGCGAGCGGCGGACATCTGGAATTAGCAGCAGGACTGCCCCACGGACGAATGAACCAAGCTGTGGGTAGGACTCACCGGGAAGCCGGGGCGGCGATGGAAGCCGCAGCGGATGGCCGGGTGTGAAGATAGACATCCGCTACGTGGGACGGCCCAAGACCATCGCCAAGACTGTCAGGGGAGGTCAGCAATGTTAGCTCTATACACCGCCATCGTAATAGTGGGGTTGCTGATGCTGTTGACCCTGCTGGGCATCGCGATAAAGGTGGTCAAGCAGTGGGAACGGCTTGTGGTGCTCCGATTCGGGAAACTGCTTAGCGTCCGGGGACCGGGCCTCCGGGTGATCATCCCCTTTGTTGACCGGGTGGTCAAGGTGGACACCAGGATAGTGACTTTCGTGCTCGAACCCCAGGAGGTGATCACGAAGGACAACGTGACGATCCGGGTGAACGCGGTGGTGTACTTCAAAGTGGAAAATCCAGCGACCGCCGTGGTCGCCGTGGAAAACTACGCCGGGGCCACGATCCAGATCGCCTTGACCACTCTGCGAAGCGTCCTGGGCCAGTCGGAGCTGGACGAAGTGTTAACTCGCCGCGAAGAGATCAACGAGAGGCTGCGTGCCATCATCGACGAGCAAACAGAGGAGCCCTGGGGAGTCAAGGTGACGGTGGCCGAGGTGAAGGACGTTCTTCTCCCCGAAGTGATGCAGCGGGCCATGGCCAGACAGGCCGAAGCGGAGCGGGAGAGGCGGGCCAAGCTCGTTCATGCCCTGGGAGAGCATCAGGCGGCTGAGGCCCTCGCCCTGGCGGCCGACGTGATCTCGCAGCACCCGATAGCGCTTCAGCTGAGATACCTCCAGACCATGGTGGAGATGGCCAGCGAGAGGACCAGCACGATCATACCGATACCATTGGGAATCTTCGACTGGTTCAAGGGGCTGAATGGCGCGAGCCATGGTCCCGCCGAGGAGAACCTGATCCCAAGGGAGTTCGCTAGCCCGGATTAGGAAGCCCAACGGCCGTGCTCCAACAGGTTGCGGCAATACCTCGAGGGAAGACGGCCGCACCGGAGGCTGGATCAAGGCCAGGCCGCCACGTTCTCCCCCGAGCGTTGCTGGCTGGCGAGAAGGCCCCACGGAAGACCGTTCGTAAACTGGGCGCCGGCCACTACAATTGAAGGTGCCAATTGAGCAAAGGGGAGTTACTTTGATTTCCGACAGTGGGGCCGCGGCGACCCCACGAGAGGGTGCGGTGAAAAGAGCGCTGGTGTTTGGTGTACTCATCGCCCTCGGTGGCGTGGCAGTCTTTTCCCTGGTGATTCAAGCGGTCCCGTACGGGCGTGACCACACCAACCCGCCGGTGGGACTGGAGCCAGTTTGGGATAGTCCTCAGACCCGTGAGCTGGCGGTCCGTGCCTGCTTCGACTGCCACAGCAATGAAACAGTCTGGCCCTGGTATTCGAATATTGCTCCTGTGTCCTGGCTGATACAGAGGGACGTTGACAAGGGGCGAGCAAAGCTCAACTACTCCGAATGGGACCGGCCGCAAGACGAGGGCGATGAGTCGGCGGAAGAGTTACGAGAGGGGGATATGCCTCCCTGGTTCTACCCGATACCCGACCCCAAACGCAGGCTATCCGGCCTCGAACGAGCCTCGCTAATAAGAGGGCTGGAAGCCACCTTCGGCACCGAGGGGAACGAAGGCGGCGAAGAGCATGACGATGATGACGACGACGATTAGCACCCTGTCGGTCTGGTATTACCGGCGAACTCAAGCTCCATGTCGCCCTGGCCCAGGCCTGGGATTCGACGGTTAAGCTGAAGTGTAGCGCGGAAGCGATGGCCGCCCCGGCTCTGATCGTCGCTGATCTGGTCGCAACCTGGAACCCGGTCAACGACGAATGCGTGGTCGTTACCGATGCTGGGGCGACGGTAGATTACGGCGTTTGGAATGTTCTAGGGAACGGAAACATTGTGCCGGAAAACCGCGAGGCCATCCGCAGGAACACGCGGGGCGGCCTCGCGGCTTGCTAAGCCCGGGCTTCTTGGTGTGTGCCAACTTTGCGGCCGGTTACGGGATCAGCCGTTGCTCCCGTAGCTCCGCCAACTCCTGGTCGCCAAGCCCCAGCAGCTCTCGAAGCACTTCGTCCGTGTGCTGGCCCAGTGCCGGAGCAATCTTCGGCGGTACGAACGAGTCCGAAAGCTGGATCGAGCAAGCGGGCATTTGGAAGGGTCCACGGATCGGGTGCTCCAGTGTCACGATCATCCCGCGTTCCGCCAAATGTGGATCGCTATAGATGTCCTCGGCGTTCATGACTGGGCCGCAGGGCACGCCCGCTCGCCCCAGGATGTGGAACACCTCGTACTTGGTGTGCTCCATGGTCCAGGCTTGGATCAGCTCGTTGATTTCGTCAGTATGCTCGACGACCCATTTGGGATCGGCGTAGTTGGGATTGCCGGCGAGTTCCTCACCGCCAACGGATCGCATTAGGGCCAACCACAGATTGGTGCGTCGCGGCTGGGCCGCCATGTACACGAAGTCGTCCGGGCCTCCGGGCTTGCAGGGATAGGTACGGCTTCCCGGCACGCCCTGGGGGTTGTTGCCCGCACGGGGCCGGGCCTTGTGGGTCTCATTGAAGTTGCACATGGCGGCACGGGTCAGGTTCACGACCGCGTCCTGCATCGAAACCTCCACCACCTGCCCTTTGCCGGTTGCCTGGCGCTGATATAGGGCCGCCAGTATTCCCAATGCGGCGTGAATCCCGGTGCCCGAGTCCCCGATGTTGGCGCCGGGACGGATGGGAGGGTCATCGGGCCAACCGGTAACGGCCATTGATCCGCCCGAGGCCTGAGCGACCGGATCAAAACTTTTGTATTCGGCGTATGGCCCGTAGGTCCCGAAACCCTTCACCCTGGCAAGCACGATCCTGGGGTTGACCTCACTGAGGACATCGTAGCCCAGTCCCAATCTCTCCAGGGTGCCGGGCGCCATGTTCTCCGCCACCACGTCGCCGTGCTTCACCAGCTCAAAGAAGATGTCCTTGCCCCGTTGCTGCTTCATGTCGAGGGCGATGCTTCTCTTGTTGGCGTTCAGGTTGATGAAGTAGCCACTATCCACGCCGGGCATGTCGGAGTTTCCGTAACGGCCCGGGTCCCCGTGGGTCGGCTCCTCCACTTTGATGACATCGGCTCCCAGCCAGGCCAGAGTTTCGGTGCACGACGTACCCGCCTCGAACTGAGTCAGGTCGATTACTCGGATTCCCTCTAGTGCCTTACCCATCGGTCGTTCCTCCTAAGGGCCATCGGCGGGGCTCAATGTCTCCCGCTCCGATCTCTGGTAACGATCTTCGATCAACGCCAAGGTAGGATAATCCAAGTGCGCTGTCAACCTTCTCTTCAAAGGCGCGAAGCGATCGGTTCAGCTTGCGCCGTGCCGGGATTCCCGCTGATTCGGATCCGGCTTCTTACTAACCGTTGGCTGCCTCAACCGCCAGCGAGTCGGTCACCCGCTTGGGAAGCTTGGCCTTGGGGAGGTTCCAGAAGATGAGAGCCGTGATCAGATACAAGGCAATTATCGGGATGAGGGCGTCGCGGTAGCTTCCGGTACTATCGAACCTCCAACCCAAGTACACCGGCGTGCCGGCGGACAGAAAGCTGCCCGCGGCGTTGGCTACGCCTCTGAGGGTAGCGAAGCTTCTGCGGCCGTAGAAGTCTCCGACCAGAGACCAGGACATGCCAATGACGCCTTCGGGAAAGGCGAAAAGGGCCGCGAAGACCAGCAGCCGCCAGAGCCCGCCTCCGGGCAGGAGGAGAATCACCAGAGCCGCCGCCCCCAGGAGCATGGTGATGCCCACCATCTTCTGTTTGGCCCACTTGTCTCCGATCCAGCCAAGAATAGCCCGGAGGGGGATCGCAATAAGGGCTACGAAGGCCACGATAAAGGCGCCCGTGGCTTCCGATTGCCCTTTCCACACCACCAGGGGCACCAGGTGAACGTTGGTCCCGGAGGTGGCCGCAATCCGCAGGCCCATCGCCAACGTCAGGAGCCAGAAAGACCGGGTCCTGAACGCCTCTTTGATCGTGAAATTGACAGTCGTGATATGGCGGCTGAACCGGGACGTCTTCGCGGCCAAAACAGCCGGCCGGGCAGAGGGCGGTTCCAGGTCTCCATCGGGCAGGAGCCCCATGCTCTCCGGGGTACCGCGTATCACAAAGGACAGGGGAATCGTGAGGGCCAGCATAATCACGCCCGAAATGATCGCGGCGGTCCGCCAGCCGGCGCTGAGCACGATGAAGGCGACGGCCGGGGTGATGGTAGCGCCACCAATCGACTGGCCCATGTAGGTTACGGACATGGCGAAGCCCTTGCGGCGAACGAACCAATTGTTGATCGCGGCCCCTATACCGTGGTTGAAGCCGGCATTCATACCCACGGAGAGGACCCCAACATACACCAGCAGGAACATGGCGAAGCTTTGAGTGAAGCCCAGCAGAATGAACCCCACCCCGGCCGTGATGCCGCCGAAAGCCACCATCTTCCGGGGGCCGAGGCGGTCCACCATATAGCCCGCCAGAGGGCCTTCGAATCCCCCTTCCAGCCGGCCCAGACTGCTGACCAGTGAGGTGGTCGCCCGGCTCAGGCCAAACTGCCGAGTCACGGGCAGGAAGTAGACTGCGAAGCCGGTCCAGTAGGCGCCGCCGCCCAGTGCGTTGAGGACTGCGCCCGCCGCCACGATCTTCCAACCGAAGAATATCTTGCGACGGGCCTTGGGGGCTGCTGACCTATCCTCCATGCGAGACCACTACTCTTCCTCTATCGAAAGCCGACGGCGAATATCACCGGTATACGGCAAGCCCACGGGGCCGGGAAGCCCGATGTTGATGAAAGCGATTTCCGTCGGCGAACGCGGATCCAAGACCCCAGTCCGGAGAGGGTCTGTAGAGGACAATATCGTGGCGGCCAACACTCGGGCGGTGGTGGAGGAAGCGCGCCTGGCGTTCGCGGAGCCGCGGTAGCCGTTCAACCCTGAACTATGCCTGCCTCGGAAAGCTGGTCCACCTCTTCCTCGCTGTAGCCCAGCTCCCGGAGCACCTCCCCGGTATGCTCGCCATGGAGGGGGGCGTGTTTCCGGGCGGTCATGGGGGTCTTGCTATACTTGATGGGCAATCCGTAGAAGGTGCTCTTGCCCATCTTCGGGTGCTCCAGTTCGAACATGAGCCCGTTATCTCGGAGGTGGGTGTCCTCCGTGCAGATCTCCTCGAAGGTCCGCACCGGCACTGCCCACTGGCCGTGCTCCCGGAGCAGCGGGACCCACTCGTCCCGGGTCTTTTCCAGCAGCACTTCCGCGACGAAGCTCTGAAGCTCATCCCGGTGCGCCCAGCGTTCCTCGATGCTGTTGAACCTGGGGTCTTCCCCCATCTCCGGCCGTCCCACCGCCACGCAGAACTTGAGCCAATACTCTTGCCGGTAGGTCGAGATGGCTATCTCTTTTCCGTCTTTGGTCTTCCACGACCCGTAGGGAGGCAGGGAGTGGGTTGACCCGTTCTCTGCCTTGGGAGCGGCAAACTTGTTCCCCATGAAGAAGGCGACCTGCTGAGGGTAGAGGGCAAGGAGGCTGGCAAAGAGGGAGGTCTTGACCTCCTGGCCTTCACCGGTCTCGTGCCGCGAGTAGAGGGCGCCGAGGATACCGAAGGCGGTCTGTATCCCCGTCACCGCGTCGGCGATAAAATCGCCCGCGGGCACGGAGGTCCGGTCCTTATAGCCGGTGATGCTCATCAGGCCGGCCATTGCCTGAATCTGCAGGTCCTGGCCGGGCAGGTCCTTGTACGGCCCTTTGTCGCCAAAGCCGGTAATGGAGGCGTAGACGAGCCTGGAGTTGATGCGGCTCAGGTCCTCGTAGCTCAACCCGAGCTTCTTGACCGTGGTCGCCCGCAGGTTGACCAGAAACACGTCGGCCCGTTCGACCAGCTTGTGGATGATGAGCCGTCCCTCTTCGGTGGAGAGGTCCACGGCGATGGCGCGCTTGTTCCGGTTCATCGACAGGAAGCCGTAGCCTATCTTGCCATCCTTCATGATCGACGGGGCTGAGTTTCGCGACCGGTCCCCTTGGCCGGTGGCCTCCACTTTGATAACATCGGCGCCCATGTCGCCCAGCCATTGGGCGCAGTATGGGCCGGCCAGCATATGCGTTAGGTCCACGACCCTGATGCCGTGCAGGAATCCTTCGCTCATGTATTGAAACCCTCGTGTTGCGCCGGGGCCTCCCGGCGTAAATCTGGTGCACCCAATTAATGGTGCTCCGGCAACCGGCTGAACCATATCACCAGCCTCCCACGCCGTCAATCTCGGCCCGGCTCCGGCAGGGCTAGCTCTCAACCAGGGTCCCAGACGATCCGCGGAAGCGGCCCCTGGTTTATTTTCTTGTAAGTAGCGTTAACTCGGCAACGATGCGCGAAATTCCCTCCCCATTACTCTCGTTCCGGAGCAAACCGGAATTCCCGGAGCCTGGGAAATCCAGAGAGGTGTTAGGCGGCTCCCGGCCTTGTTACACTGAGATTCCTCGCTTCGCTCGAAATGACGGTGGCCCTACCCGGCATGACAACTATCAGCACTAAGTTGGCTACGTACCGGCGGCATGGTGGCCACCCGGCAGAACACTGGTACACTATGGGAGGTCTGCGCCCAAGGTTGAATGGATGCGTCTTGCTTACCGGCTAAAAGATAAACTTCCCTTTTACTACGGATGGGTGGTTGCCGCTGCTTCCGGCACCGCCGTTTTCGCCAGAATGGCCCCCGCCATAACCACGCTGACCGTCTTTATCTATCCGATGTCCCAAGAACTGGGATGGACCCGCACCATGATATCCGGTGCGGTCAGTGCCGGGGCCCTGGCGTCGCTGCTGATCTCGCCCATTATCGGCTGGGCCATCGACCGGTTTGGCGCACGCCCGCTGTTGGTGATCAGCGTCATGATCCTGGGTGTCTCCATAGCTTCCCTGGCCTGGGCGACCGTTCCGGTGACCTTCTATCTGGCCTATGGCGCCGCCCGCGTGGTCTTCCATACTTCGGCGCCCATCGGCGCCACCACCGTGGTCTCTCAATGGTTCATCAAGAAACGGGGTAGGGCCATCGGGATAGTCTTCGCGGGAGGGGCCATCGGCGGACTGTTGTTCACCATGGCATCGGCGCTCCTGATCGACAACTACGGCCTGAAAGTGGCGTGGATCACCCTCGGGCTAATCGTCTTGGCTGTTTCCCTCGCACCCACCCTGTTCTTGATCGTGGAGCGCCCCGAGGACATGGGGCTCAGCCCCGACGGCGAACCGAGAGAACGGCCCACCCGCGTGCTTGCCGGCGCCGCGACGCCCGAGGATCATTCATGGAAGCTGAAAGACGCCATGGGTACCGTCCCTTTTTGGATCCTGTTCGTGATGGGGTTCGCAATCTTCTTCGTGAATTCCGGGGTGAACGTCCACATTGGGGCCTTTTACCGGGACCAGGGGCTCTCCTCGAGCATGGCTGCCACGGCCATAAGCGTGAGTTGGATAGTCGCCGCCGCCGCCAGCGTGGGGTGGGGCTGGGTGCTGGAGAAGGTAGAGGCGCGGTTCGCCTACTCGGCGATCTTGCTCATTCAGACCGTGGGTATGCTCTACCTGCTGTCGGTAAGCTCCAACGGTGAAGCGTTCGTGATTGCGGTGATGATCGGGATGGTCACCGGCGGGTCCAACGTAATTCCTTCATTTATGTATGCCAACTTCTTCGGCAGGACGCAGCTGGGCAGGATCAGGGGAGTGGGCGAGATCGGGGTCTTGCTCGGCCAGTCCACCGGGCCGCTGCTGGCCGGTATCGTCTTCGATCTCCGGGAGAGCTATTCCCTGATCTTCATAGTGTTCTCGGCGGTGAGCCTGGCCTGCAGCATGCTGGTGCTCGTGGCCAAGCAGCGCGGTTCGCCGGAATGACGGACGCCCTGGGCGGGCATGGATTCGAGTTTGTTACCCCCTTGGGATGGTCCGGCTGGGCCTGACTGCGGGTCGAGAGGCGCCCCGCCGCCCCTTGACGGCAAAGTTTGAGACAATTACTGTACGCCTGTTGAGGAGGTGGCTGATGGATTTCGCACTTTCGGAAGCCCACACAATGCTGGGACGGACCTTGCGCCAATTCGTGGAGCGAGAGGTCATCCCCCTGGAACAGGTGTACAAGGGTGAATTCAAGCTTCCCGACGAGGCGCTGCGTCCCCTTGAAGAGAAGGTGAAGGCCGCTGGGTTTTGGCAGCCAATGGTGGCGGTGGAAGACGGAGGCGGGGGCCTCGACAAGATCGGCATTGCCGTCGTCACCGAGGAGACGTGGCGTAGCGTTCTGGCCCGCACCATGACGGGTCCGAAGGTGAACGAGTTCCTCTACTACGACTCCGACGTCATCAGGGACAAGTACCTGTATCCCACGATCCGTGGCGAAAAGCGTCCCTGCACCGCGTTCAGCGAGCCTGGCACCGGGTCCGACGTGGCTGGGATAATCACCAATGCCCAGAAGGTGGAAGGCGGATACCTGCTCAACGGCCACAAGATTTGGTCCGGCCACGCCCCGGACGCGGATTACGTTGCGGTGCTGGCCCGCATGAAGGGAACCGAGCGGCGGGAAGGCCATACCCTGTTCGTGGTGGACCGGGACGCCCCAGGGTGCACCCTCGTCCGCGCGATTCCGGCGATGGGCCACACGGTTTTCGGCGAATGGCTCTTCCAAGACTGCTTCGTCCCCGACGCTCAGCGGACGACGCCTGAAGGAGGGGCCTGGGGCGTGTCCCAGGCACGGTGGACCACCCACCGCTATCTGTACGGCGCCCAGAGCCTGGGTCTAGCCGGGCGTTGCCAGGACCTGGCCCTCCGGTACGTGAAGACCCGCTCTACCTTTGGACAGCCCCTGGCAAACCGCCAAGCAATCCAGTTCATGCTGGCCGAATCGGAGATAGGCCTGCAAGCCATGCGGGCCCTGGTTTACCAGGCTGCCTGGAAGGCGGAGATGGGCCTGGACGCGCGCCACGACGCCGCCATCGTGAAGGTTTTCGCCACGGAGACGGCCACCCAGGTCATCGACCGGGCTCTTCAAATTCACGGCGCCGCCGGCTACAGCACCGACTTGCCCATAGAGGTCCACTACCGCTGCATCAGGGGCTTGCGCATCTCCGACGGGCCCAGCGAGGTCCACCGGTCCGTGATCGCCCGCAACATTTTACGAGACGTCTGAGCCGGGTTGAAGAAGGGCAACTGTGGACCGCCGTCTTAGAGGCAGGAAGCACTCGGGGCGCAAGGACCCCAAGGGGGAAAGCGTGGCTCCCATTCTCGAGGCATGATCAATCCATGGCTGTGCCGGGTGGCGGCAAGCAGCGCCGTGCTCGCATGGATGGGGCTCATTTTCTATCTGTCCTCGTTGTCGCAAGCTGAGGTGACCAGGCCTTTGGAGTCGCCGACCGTCGCCTGGATGGGCGTCCTGCAAAGCTACGCGGCACACCTGGTACTTTACGGCGTCCTTTGCTGCCTAACCATGGCGAGCGTAGGGAGCTGGAAATCTGCCGGCGCGGTTTGTCAGATGCGGTGGGCAGTTGCTGCCGCCACGTTCGCCACGATGTATGGAGTATCCGACGAGTACCACCAGAGTTTCGCCATGGGGCGCTCCGGTTCCTTTGGCGATATTCTGGTCAATGCCTTTGCCGCAACGGGGACCGCGATTGCATTGTGTCTTATGGCCAGGTGGTTGCGTGGCCGCGCGGCGGACTTAGCCACGGTTTCGCCGCCCTAGCTTTCACTCTCCCTCGTCCTATCGCCCCGCTGCCATCGAGCCGGTGTTCCGGGCATGACCGACCCTTGGCCGGATGACATAACGAGTGGCACAAAAACTAAAGGCAGGTCACGGCTTCGGCTCGTCAGCCAGCGTTTCAAGGCGGGGTATCTTATAGCGGTCCTCAGGGTTCACCCAGCCTTTGAAGTTGGGCTTGCGTTTTTCCGCAAATGCCTTTCGTGATTCCATCAAATCCGACTTGTCACCGTGCTCTTTAAGAGCTGCGGCCAGACGGCTCAGGTCGGGAGCGACTTTGGGGCGCATCTGCCGCATCATGTGAATCGTATTGACCCGGGATGCGGGAGGCAGGGTTAGTAGATGCTCGGCCATCTCAAATGCCGTGGGCAACAGCTCTTCCGGATCGACCAAACGATTGATGAACCCAATCTCGTAGAGCCGCTCGGCCTTGAAGCGGAAGCCGAGGGCCATTTCGGTAGCGACGGGGTGGGGGAGGCCGGCAAACAGCCCATGGTAATAGCCGCCGAGCAGCCACCGTTTTGCTTCGGACACCTCGAACACCGCACCGCGAACCGCAACCCGCAGGTCCGTCCGCTCCACCATAATGAACCCGCCACCCATGGCGAACCCGTTGACGGCCGCGATGACCGGCTTGTCGAGGGTTCCATCGTTGAAGGGGTTGGCAATCGGATTCGAAGCATTTCCCGCTTCGCCGCGTTCCAGAGATTCCTTCATGTCCTCACCGGCACAGAAGGCGCGCCCGGTGCCGGTGAGCACGGCAACCTCTAGTTCAGGGTTGTTGTTGAATTCAATGAACGCATCCGCCATCCCAGTGCGAAGCGCGGTGCCCAAGGCGTTCAATCGGTCGGGCCGGTTCAGTTGAACCAGCATTATTTGACCATGTATCTCGGTGTTGACCGCCGCCATTCCCAATCCTCCATGTTTAAATCGGCTAGCCCTCTAGGCCGGATTGTTTCAGACCTATCCTGCCCCGATCCGTCACCCGGAGCGTGGCTCCACTACTTGCTGACCCATCTACCGTAGATGGGGTACTGACTGCAAACGAACTCGATGTAAGCGGGCTGGCCGGAATCGTTGGCCGCCGTCGCCCGCTTGAGGGCTGGGACCACCTCGGACGGCTCCGTGACCCGCTCGGCGTGGTAGCCCAACGCCCCGATAACCTTCGACATATCGACCTCGTCGTAGCCCAGCACGGTGTGGGTGAACGGGTCGTGGCCTTCGCCCCAGAATCCGGGGCCGTAGCCCGAAAAGCCGCCGTTACTGACGTGGACGATGGTGATGCCCAGCTTTCGGCGCAGCGGCACCTCCAAATTGCCCATCATATATCCCAGGCCGGCCTCTCCGGTCACCGCCACACAGTGCTTCTGCGGAAACGAAATCTTTGCCGCGATAACCGCCGCCAAGCCAAACCCCAGTGAAGAGACGTTGCCCCATCCGAGGAATCCCCGAGGCGCCAACGTCTCGTACACCGTGCTGAGCTGATCCCTGGTGTTGCCAGACTCATGGGTGACGAACGACTGGTGGGGATCGAGCACCTCCATCAGCCCGGCATAGACCCGGTACGGGTTCGTGGGCTTGTCGGTGGAGGCCATGGCCTCCCGGTATTGGGCCAGCGCCTGATCGCGGGCCGACTTGATCTCCGCCGCCACGTTTCCGGGAGGCCTGCCTTGGCCTGAGGTCTTGTCCGACAACTCCTTCGCCAACGCTTGCAGGGTGAACCGGGCGTCGCCGATCAATGACACGGCCGTGGGGTAGGCCTTATTCACGTGCAACTCATCCACGGTGGCGTGGATGATGGTCTTGTTGACCGCGTTGGGAATTCCGTGGCTGAACCGGCCCGGCGAAAGACTGGACCCCACCGCCAGCACCAGGTCGCTTTTATTCAGATAGTGATCGACCTGGTCACCCCGGACTCCAACGAACAACGGGTGGTCCTCGGGAATGGCTCCCTTGGCTTTCAGCGTGGTGACCACCGGTGCGTTGGCCAGCTCCGCCAGCGATCTAAGTTCGGCGGAAGCGCCGGCGTAAATGACACCCTCACCAGCGTAGATCAGCGGGTTCAGGGCTTTCATCAGCAGTTCGACCGCGGCGGTAACGTCGGCCGGATCCGGCGCCGACTTCGAGCCTTTAACCGGAACATAGGGGTCCGCCGCCTCGTCGTACTGGGCATTGGCGTCCGGGATGGCCAGCACCACGGGGCCCGGCCGGCCGGTCCGCAGCATGGTAAAGGCGCGGCGCATGAACGCGGGCAGCCGCTCCGGCTTATCCAGGTAGCCATACCATTTTGACACCGATTTCAAGCTGGCCGTGACGTCGAACTGGCTGTTCTCCGTGGCCCCGGCGGGCACTCCATCGGTGATACAGAGCACCGGGGAGCCGTCCTCGTAGGCCTGGGCCATCCCCGCATAAGCGACCTGCAATCCTGCGGCGTTGACCCCTCCCTGGAACGTGCAGACGCCGATCTTAGACCCGGCGTTTATCCGAGAAAAAGCATCAGCCACGGCGACGGCGTACCGGTCGTCCCTCATCATCAGCAAGGGCATACCCTCACGTCCCAGTCCGTTGTTGACCCGGCAGACCGGGAACGTGGAGACCCATTCCACGGCCTCCTGCTTGAGAATCCGGGTGATCCCGGTGGCCACGTCGATGGTCAAAATTTGTCCTCCAATTTCTCTTGGTCCCGCGTAAAGCGCAGGCAGGAACGTCGATCAGACTCGACCGTGTCGAACCGTCTTCATCGGGCTAAATGTTCACCTGGCGAATCGGGCCGCCAGGCCGTCACATCGCGTATATGTTACTACGAATTCGGCCGAATGGGCGGTGGACCGCCTGTTTTGTCGAATGGCGGCGTCAATGGGCCGGCTCCCGGCGCGCCAGGGTGCCTTGCCCAATGCTCCCGGACTCCAATAGAATACGCTCAGCTTTGGGGAAAGCCCCGGAGAGGGGGCTTGCCGCAAAAGCACTCCGGACGGTACCACACCGAGTGAAGCGAGGGGTCTGGCTGGTGGGTCCGGGCTGGGATCGAAGAACCTCGCACCTGCTCTGAGAATAGGCCCTCACCCCCAGCCCCTCTCCCGATGGGAGAGGGGGGCATCAGTGTTTTCGTCTGCCGGGGGCGTGCCACCGGGGCATGACAACCCGGAATGACAGTGTTGAGTTATTGCCCCGAAAAGGAGTAGAGATGAAGATCATCGCCGTGGACGCAATCCCCATCGACAGATATCTGTTCGTCGAGGTGCGCACCGATGAAGGAATCACGGGCCTCGGTGAATCGGGAGCCTGGGGATTCCTGGAAGCGTCGGCCGGCGCCATCAAGGCGTTGGCCCGGTACCTGGTGGGTCAAGACCCCCTCCGTATAGAACACCACTGGCAGTACATGGTTCGCTTCAGCCACTTTCGAGGCGCCGCGATCATGGGGGCGATAAGCGCCATCGATATCGCGCTGTGGGACATCGCGGGCAAGCACTTCGGGGTGCCGGCCTACCAACTCCTCGGCGGGAAGACCCGGGACAAGGCACGAGTATACTACCACGTCCGCGGCGACACCAAGGAGAAGCTCATCCAGGGCGTCCGGGACGCCAGAGCCCAGGGTTTCACGGCGGTCGGTCACCTGACCCCTTTCCTGGACGACTCCAGGAAGGTCCCGTTCTTCAAGACCCACGTCGACAAGATCAAGGACGCCATCAGGACGGTGGCCGCCTACCGGGAAGCGGCCGGCGACGAGGTGGACCTGTGCATCGAGATTCACCGCCGTCTCAGCCCCGCGGAAGCCATCGTGCTGGCCCGAGGCATCGAGGAGTATCACCCCTTCTTCTACGAGGACCCCATCCTGCCCGACAACTTCGATGCCATGGAGCTGGTGGCCAACCACATTGCGATTCCCATCGCCACGGGGGAACGGTTCCACTCAATCCACGAGTTCGCGATGCTGCTTAAACGGGGAGCGGTCCAGTACGTGCGCCCTGATGTGTGCATGGCCGGAGGCCTGAGCCACGGCAAGAAGATAGCCGCCATCGCCGAGGCCCATTACGTGGGCGTGGTGCCCCACAATCCCCTGAGCCCGGTCAGTACCGCCGCGTGCCTTCAGCTCGCGGCGTGCATACCGAACTTCGCCCTTCAAGAGTATCCCACCGGCGAGCACGAGCCTCCCAAGAGTGAGATCGTCAAGACCACAATCAAGCTAGAGAACGGGTACCTCATCATCCCAACGGAGCCGGGCATCGGAATCGAGCTGGCCGAGGGAGCCCAGGAGAAGTACCCGCCCAGGCCGCGAGAGGTCCTATCGCGCCTCAACATCGATGGCTCCGTCGTCGATCAATAGGCGGGAGCGCCGACGGTCCGGGGCGGCCTTGCCGGTGTACTGTCTTGTGGATAGCTTTACATTGGCAAGATTAGGCGACATCCCCTCTCCCGCAACCGTCTTTCCGGCGAAGGCCGGAACCCAGAGGTGCGGGGACTGGATCCCGGCTTTCACCGGGATGACGGATCGGGTACCGAACTGGGTACGAGACACCAGCCTAGGCGGTCTCCCGCGTCACCCAGACGACCGTCTTTCCGGCGAAGGCCGGAATCCAGTGAAGCGCCGGCTGAGCCCCGGCCTTCGCCGGGATGACGGAGCGGGTAGCAACCCATTTACGAGAGACCAGTACTCAATCAAGCTGGTTCTTGAGAAGTATCGGCCAGAATGATAGCTATCATCATTGAGTGGACTGAGTTACGGACTCGGGCACAGGCGATATGGTGCGGTCAATGCCGGCTATAAGGTGATTGGGGCATCGGGGTTCGTCGCTTTCCGGTATCGGGAATACCGGCTTTTCTGGCTGGCTGCCGCCCTGTCCAACATCGGCATGTGGGCGCTCACCTACGGCCGCCTGTGGCTGATGCACGAACTCACCGATTCTCCGCTGATGGTGGGCCTCGTAGCCACCTCCAGCCTCGGACCCGTGCTACTGTTCTCAATATGGGGCGGAGTCGTGGCGGATCAGGTCAATCGCCTGAAGCTGGTCCGGGTGACCAGGGCGATGTTTGCCGCATTATCGTTGCTGACCGGAATCCTTATCGCGAGCGACGTCATCCAGCCCTGGCACGTGTTTACGATCTCGGTGGCGACCGGTATCCTGCTGTCTTTCGACATTCCATCCCGGTCCGCCATGCTGCCGACACTGGTCCCTCAACACCACCTGGCCAGCGGCATCGCGCTGTACTCAATCGTGTTTGGCGGAGCGGCCATCGTCGGACCGGCCATCCTGGCGCCGCTGGTCGACCTGTGGGGCCTCGAAGGTGTGTTCTTCCTGATCGGCGCCGCCTATGCCCTGACCGTCGTGGCGCTGGCGTTCATGAACCCCCACGGCCACCGGCCGGAGAAGCGTCCCGCGACGGTGCTGCAGGGCCTGACAGAAGGGTGCGGATATCTGCGCCGCAATCCAATCATCACCGGGGTCATCGCCCTTGGCGTGATAGCCGGCATCTTCGGCAACTCCTTCGAAGCGCTCCTACCCGTGTATTCGGACAAGATTCTTTCCGGAGATATCGACACCTACAGCCGGCTACTACTCTCCGCGGGTATAGGCGGGCTTGCCGCCACGATGATCGTCGCGGTCCTTGGCGTTCAGGTGCATCCGGCAAGGTTCCTGGTCGTCGCCGGGTTCGGCTCCGGCCTGGGATTGCTGGTGCTCTCGCGGCTCGCCTGGTTCCCGGGCGCCGCGGTCAGCATCGGCCTGATCGGCGCGTTCCAGGTGGTCTTCAACATCATGGGCATCACCGTGATACAGATCCTCACGGCGGACGAATTCCGGGGCCGGGTCATGAGCATCCACCAGTTCACCTGGGGCGCCACTGCCCTCGGCGGGCTGTTGATGGGGGGAATGGGGGAAACGGTGGGAGTGCCCGCCGCCCTCGGTCTCGGCGGCCTGGTGGTTGCCGCCGCGACGGTGGTGGTGGCGTTGACTACCCTTCGACAACTCCTGGCCCGTAGCAGCGAGCCCCCTGCCGAATCCATTCCTTCGGGGCGCCCGGATAGAGCGTAGAGCGTCAGCGACAATAAGACCGGCAGGGGGCCCGGAGGATATTGAAACCCTCTCCCAGACGGCAAACCCCACTGGAATCCTTCCAATATCTCCAAAATGGACGATTGTTGCGCCGCCGGTCTACAATGCGTTACCCTCTGAGGACGAGCCGCCGCCATCTGAACAGGAGACCAATCTCCGGTGAGTGCTTGGATCGGCTACCTGGGTCCGGCGAATGCAGGAGAACTGCGGGGGGTTCTGGGCGCCGGCGCCCAAAGTGATGCCGGCGACAATGGCACGAGCCATGATACCCGGTGTTACTCGCGGGAAGGCTTCGGGCTCGGGATTACCGGCGGCGCCGGTGAACCCGCCGAGCTTGCCACGGGTCCCCCCGGAACTGTCACCGCACGAGTAGGTTCTGACGCTGAAGCCGGATGCTCGGCTTCATTCAACTTCAAATTCGACGGCAACAGCGACCCCAACGGCACGACGATTACCCTCGCGTGCGACCCCTTTGGATTTCACGAGGTATTCATCGCGCGCGTGGGCTCTGTTCTCTGGTTCGCCTCCGACCTGCGGCTGATGCAAAGGCATCCGGATATCCCGAAAGTGCTGAGCCCCCAAGCGATACACGGTTACCTTTGCTTTTCCTACGTACCGACCCCGCTCGCGATTGTCGATGGTATCGAAAAGCTCCCCTCCGGAAGCCGAAGGAGATTTTGCGCCTCCGGTGAGGGGAGATCAGATGGCTCGGCTAACTGGCATGAGCATCAGCATCAGAACATCGATCAGGAAGAGGCCGTCATTACCTTGCGCGGTCTGCTCCGAGACTCGGTTGCCCGCCGATTGGGCGATGAGCGGGAAGTCGGAGTGTTTCTATCCGGTGGATTGGACAGCAGCCTCATCGCTGCGTTACTGGTTGACCTCGGTGTGAAGGTCCACCTTTATACACTCGACTTCGGACCTCCTTTTGATGTGGAACTGCCTGTGGCCAAACAGGTGGCGACGCATTTGGGACGGGAATTGAACATCGTGCCGGCGCACCCCGCTCAAATAGAGGCAGCGTTGGCCCCGACGGCGGCTGCCCTGTCCCAGCCTTTTGGCGACGGTGTCACCGTCCCGATATTCTTGCTCGGACAGGAAGCCGCCGGGCGAGCGGGCACGATATTCAATGGCGAAGGAGGAGATCAGCTTCTTGGTGGCTGGACCAGCAAGCCCATGATTGCCGCGGAACTCTACGGGGGAACTGGCTAAGACCGGGAGCAAGCTTATCTTAACACCTACCATCGCTTCTTTGGCCTCACAGACCAAATGTACACCGAGCAGGCGCACCGCATGGCCGGGCCGGCCGACCCGGGCCATTGGGTAAGGGACGCGCTGAACGCTGAGGGATTCTCAACCCTGCTACACCGTTTGCGGGCGGTCAATTTGTGGCTGAAGGGGGCACAGAACATCCTTCCCCGCGCCACACTGTTGGCTGATGCCCACGGCCTTCGGGTGCACTCGCCATTTTTCGACCGGGCTCTCACCGAGTGGACTTTCGGCCTGCCATCGGGATTGCTGCTCCAGGGTGCGTGCGAGAAGTATCTGCTCAAGAAGGCCGCCGAACCGTACCTTCCTCCGGAGGTGGTCTGGCGGGAAAAGCGCGGCATGGGCGTGCCCACGACCCAGTGGTGCCTTGGGCCATTGAAGCGAGAGTTAAAGCGCAGGCTGTCGCCCAGTCGCCTAAAGCGGGACGGATGGTTCAATCCGGCGACCATCAAAGAGCTGCGCCGGGGGAACGATGAGCCGGGGCAATACCGGTACCGGCGCGTGGGCGAGAAGCTAAGGGCGCTCTTGATGCTGCACACCTGGCTAGATACGCGGGAGAAGCCAGTCTCCTGGCCGTCCTCCGGCTCGAATGGAGGTTAATCATGAAGTGCGTACACTGCGACCACGTCACGAAATACCCGGCACGTAGTGCTAACGGCGGGCAATGCGAAAAGTGTAAACACAGATTCGGCTTTGAGCCCAAGACCGACCAGTACAAGATAGGAGACCCGTTTTTTGATCGTGCCATCCAGAACGTCTCTTCAGAGAACACCGTGTTTTTCACCCCACGTCAGTTGTGGTACGAGGTTGAGCGCCGCTTGCGGCGCCGGCGATTGAACGACGCCGGTGGAGTGTTTTACGGAATGGCGGTCGTTGCGGCTATTACAAGCGGGTTCATTGCCTTGGGGTCGTCGAGCGTTATCCCCTTCCTCGTTGGCCTTGGGGCGGCGGCCCTGCTGGTAGGTGCCGGGGTAGCTGTCAGCAGCATTTCGAAGCGCCGCACACCCCGTCCAGAGATGACGTATCCGACTTTTCGCGATTCCTACCAACGAACCTGGGAGCGCGCGCACGGCGTGATAGAGAAAATGGTGCCCCCCAACGGTGAACAGGCACTTCAGGCTCACGAGATTGATCCCGATACCACCTCTTGCAGTTTCGATAGAGCCTTGGCAACGGATAACGCCGAGATTGCCGCGATGCTGGTGGCCAACAACTTCCACTTTGAGAACAACTGTGCCGTCCTCAGCGTGGACGGCTATCCCTTCGGGATCAAAGATACGGTAATGACCATGCTTCGCCGGAACCCTGACCTCCAGGTGTTTGCTCTACACGATGCCTCGGCAGAAGGCTCCGCGCTTCCGCTGACGCTACGAAGTGAAGAGTGGTTTCCGGATACCAACGTGAAGGTCCTAGACCTGGGACTGAGCCCACGGCACGCCAAGGCCATGAGACTCTTCACAATTAGTGGTACGGAGCAATATCCTCCACCCGAGGTGCGGGAAGTGCTGACGGAGGTCGAATTGGCCTGGCTTCAGAAGGGATTGGTCGCGGAGGTTGCGGTGTTGCGACCGGCCCGCCTCATTCGGGCCATATACCAAGGTTTCGGCCGAGGGGCGGAGTTGGATACTTCCCAGGGCGGGCAAGAGTACGCGATGAGCGGCGGGTACTACCCAATATATTTCGGCGACGACGACAGCTTCGGATAGGCCATGAGTGGTTTTGTTGGAATACTCGGGGGAAGCGAGTCCGCTCACGAGCTGGCTTCGTTCGGCGCCGAGCCAACCTGGCACGACGGGACAGTGGCGTTCGCCAGTGCACCCGATTGGACCGACTCGACCGGGACCGTCGTGGCGAGCGGTGAGGTCATTCTGGATAATGCTGAGGAATTGCGCCGGAAACTGGAATCGCCCGGTTCTGAAGATGGCCAATTGCTCGCCGAGTTGTACCTACGCTACGGGGAGAATACCGGCCGTCACGCCTTGGGAATGTTCTCCGTCGCCATCTGTGATTCTCGAGCGAATCAACTGGTCTTGTTGCGCGACGGCGTCGGGGCCCGGACCATGTACTACGCCACCGATGGCCGTCGTTGGTGGTTTGGGTCCCGGTTGCGGGCGGTGCGCGCATTGGCCAGGGTGCCGAAGGACATTTCTCTAACGGCGCTCCGGAATTACCTGACTTTCGCCTTCGTGCCCGGTAGTGAAACCATGTGGCAGAGCATCTCCGAGCTGAGACCCGGCGTGGCGCTTCGGATACCATCGGGAGAGTTGCGGCCCTATTGGGAGCCGGAGGAAAGGGTACCGTATCCTCTCGATTCCATCGACGGCCACGCCCTGAGGCTGAGGCCTCTATTGGAGGAAAGCGTCCGGGTACGGCTGCCCAACTCGGGGCCGGTCGGCATCTACCTCTCCGGCGGGCTGGACAGCAGCCTGGTCACCGCTTTGGCGGCGCGTGACGCTCCCGGGCCAATACACACCTACGCCATCAATTTCGGCTCCAAGTATCCGAATGAACTCCCGTTTTCCCAGATGGTGGCAGAGCACTGTGGTACACATCATCACGTTCTGACGGTGACTGAAAAGCAAATTCAAGAAGCGTTCTGGGAAACGACGGGTGAACTGGATGATCCAATCGGCGACCCCTTGACGGTCCCGAATTGCCTCCTCGGGAAGATAGCATCGCAGGACACCCAGATTATTCTCAACGGAGAGGGTGGGGACCCCTGCTTCGGTGGGCCGAAGAACCTGCCAATGCTGCTCAACGAGTTGTATGGGCCTGAAGGAGGCCAATCGGCAGCTTACTTACGCTCGTACCAGAAGTGCTTCGACGATCTGCCGCGGCTCTTGAACGGGGATATCCGATCGGCGTTGGAACAATTGCCGCCCCAGGAAGAGATACTCGCTCCCTTCCTGACCAACCGGCAGATGCCTCAATACCTGAACCGGTTGATGCACATCAATGTTCGTCTGAAGGGCGCCGACCATATCCTGACCAAAGTTAGTAACCTCACGTCGGCGAATGGGTTGATCGGACGTTCACCCTTGTTCGACCGGCGTATTGTCGAGGCCGGCTTCCAAATTCCCCCGGTTCATAAGCTGGCAGGCACCACGGAAAAGGCGGTTCTCAAGAGGGCCGTGGCCGATCTATTGCCTGAGCCGATTTTGACCCGTCCCAAAAGCGGGATGCTGGTACCGGTGCAGGCCTGGTTCAAACACGGATTACGAAGATTCGCTCGCCAAACGCTCCTCGATCGCAAGGCTCGCGTCCGGCCTTACATCGACCAAGGTGTGGTGAAGGAATGGCTGCAATACCGAGGCAATCTATGGCCTCGGCACGGGGTTAAGATTTGGCTGGTCCTTGCCTTGGAAGTGTGGGTAAGGATTCACGAATAAGGGCCGGCACCCCAAGGCCGGTTATCGAAACTACCGGGGTATTTGACTCAGGCCCTGTATCGAAATTAGCACCCGGATTTGCTAGGATCGATTAGTGGAGTTCCAAAGACTGGCATTCGGTCTAGTAGTCGCATCTGCTCCTTTGCTCTTTGTCTCATGCTAAGGAGCGCCCACCCAACCGGCTGCGGAGCCGACAACCGCCTCTGCCGCCGTGCGGCCCACCCAGCCGGCGGTCTCGGCAACCGCCGCGCCGGCTTTGAGGATCAACCCTTCGTCCAGTCCCATGGCATCGCCCGCTGCAACAAGTACGCCGGAGCACGCGCCTGCAAGAGGCAATTCGCCAGCTTCAATCGATAGCACCCAACCCCCACCATCGCCTCAGCCGGGCACCGCGAATCCTACCGGCGAACCCCACAATGCGGCAACGCAACCGGCCGACAGTACCGGGCAGGCGCAAACCTCTGTATTCTATGAACTGAACGGTTTAACGCTTGAATATTATTGGCCGCTCGGGGATGGGAGCAATCTCTCCGCGGACGAGACGGAAATACTTGCCTACAACGAAGGCGGCGCGGCCATTGAATTCTTGGCGCCGCGGATAACGTTCACGGAGAACGGAAGCCCACGGGCGCAATCCAGCGGCACCTGGGAACGGTATCCCTCTCGCTTCAGTTAGGACCGAATCGAATTCATATCGATCCCGCCCTCCTCCTACCAGGGAGAGCCCTTGCTCTTGCGGCCCGGCGAGAAAGCAAAAATACATTGGCATCTGGAAAGCGTCACCTCGGCAGTGACCAACCAGTCTATCGCCCTCGACCTCACAGTTATTACCGGTGCCCGTACCGACACCATCACCCAAACCCTCGTCCGGGAATCAGATCGGCCCGGTACCAGTACCGGTACCGCCATCGCAACCACGCCCGTTCCCACTTGGCCCGTACCCACTCAGGAACCCCAGGAAACGCCGCCGAGTGCACCCGGTGACACCCATGGGGACACATCCGACGCCGCATCAGATGTACGATGGTCGTTCAGCGGGACGGCCTGGTCGCCGACCGGCCCGCCGCCAGATTGCGCGGAGCCCTTCGTCTTGCGGACACCAGTTGACATAGGTATGGTAACCATGGCGTTGTGGCCCGGCCAGGTACGCGGCGCCTACGTTGCCCATGGCGGGTTCCGCTTTGATGCCGGCGCCGGCAATAAGGTCACGGTTCGCGCTCCGGCCGGCGCACACTTGGTGCAAGCAAGCCAATACTTGGAGAGCGGCGAGAACCAGTACTTGCTGTTTTTCTCGGTGCCCTGCGGGTTTTTCTATCGCTTCGATCACGTGATCGTGGTGTCCCCAATAATCTCCGAGGCGCTCAAGGACCTGCCGCCGGCCACCTCCGGGGACAGCAGAACGACTTATATCAACCCTCCGTTGTGGGTAGAACAAGGAGAAGTCGTCGGTACTTCGGTTGGGATTCCTCCGTCGAATATCTTCGTCGATTTTGGCCTGTACGACGTGCGCACTCCAAACAACGTCACACCGAACCCGGCCTGGGCTGATATCTATGCCGGCGATAAGGAATTCGGGCACTTCGGAGTATGCTTCTTTGACTACCTTCCCGGAGACCACGGCGAGTTGATGCGCGCCTTCCCCACCGGGAAAGAAGGTAAAACAAGTGATTATTGCGAGTAGCGAGGGAGGAGAACCCTCCCGTTCTTGTTGACCCTAGCGGGCCGAAAGGTTCTCTCGCAGTTACGGCTCGGGTTTAGTCCCGCCAAGTGGTGCAAAAGCGTGTCTGGAGGTAGTCGGAGCACCCTTGGAGCAAGTTTTCTTGCTGCGCGATCAGTGTCGCTTTGGCGTCCGGAAAGCCGGGTGCTAGATTTTCGCCGGCTCCTCCCGGAGCGCGGGCATTACCTCCCGGGCGAACAGGTCCATGGACTTCATCACCTTCTCGTGCTCCAACCCCCCGATCTTGAACCAGAGCATCCAGTGGTTGATGCGGGTGCGGCTCGAGTAGAAACGGAGCTGCTCGATGACCCGCTCCGGTGACCCGAAAACAGTCCCTGATCCCAAGCCCACGTCGGCATCCCACAGTTGGTCCACGGTGAGGTCGCCCAGGAACGACGGGTCTCGAGGATACTGCTCGTACCCCGCCGGGGTCGGCCGGTCCGGCGCCCCGGGTAGCAACTTTGCCAGGGTGTGGTAGAACCATAGGGCGTGGTGCATCTCCGCCTTGGCTTCCGCGTCGGTGGGCGCCACGTAGACCTTCAAGGAAAATGGCAGGTCCAGCTGGTCTGGATCGTGGCCGTTTTCTCGCAGGCGGGCCGTGTAGCCCGCATAGGCCTCCTCCACCGATCTGATGGAGGTGAAGTTGGGTCCCCGGAGGATCGGGAAGCCCCGCAGGCCCGCCACTTCGTAGGTGGCGGGGCTGATGGCCGCCCAGTAGATGGGAGGATGCGGCTTTTGCACCGGCTTGGGGTACACCGAGGCGTTCTTTATCTTCCAGAAATTGCCATCATAGGAGAAGGTATCCTCGGTCCAGGCTTTTATCATGATGTCCAACGATTCCAGGAACATGGCCCGGGAAGCATTTTGCGGGATACCGAAAACCTCGAACTCGGGGGCCTGGTAACCCCGGCCGATACCCAGGAGCAAGCGGCCCCCGCTCAATGCGTCGACCAGGGCAGCATCCTCGGCGAGCCGCAGGGGATGCTGGAAGGGGAGCACCATCACCGCCGTGCCGATGAGCATTCGCTTGGTCCGCTGGGAGACGGCTGCCGCGAAGGTCATTGGGTTCCCCAGCGTGCCATAGACGGAAGAGTGGTGTTCCGGGAGCCACACGGAATCGAAACCCAGTTTCTCTCCGAAGTCGATCTCTTCCAGGACCTCGCTGAAGATCCGCTCCTGAGTGATGTTTCCGAAGTCGCTGAATAGGTAAAACAGTCCGAATTTCACCATTTTGCCCCTGCCATTCTGCCGGATGGCCCATATTACTTCTAACAAATAACGATGTCAATCAACTTGGCGATGTCATTGCCCGGCCGGCTTTCATATTCCCGCCCATCCAAGAAGGCATGGAGGCCCGGGGCGAACGGAGGATTTCCCGCAGGTCCTTAGAATCACGGGAGAGGGAATATGGATGGACTCCCGTTAAGCGAGGCCGGGGGATGGCTAGTGGGGGGTGCGCGACGTATCGCTGCCGGCGGTCTACCGGGACACAGTGCACCGGACGCCGCACTCTTCAAAGATGCGGCGCGCCTGATCAACGGTCTCCAGGGAGGCCATGGCCAATCCGCTCAGGGAGTACGGCCGGTCCAGGGCCCCATATTTTCCTTCGCCGAGGCGATGGTATGGGACGAGTTCAATCCGGGCTTCGCCGCCTCCCGCCTCTCGCAGAAAGGCCGACGTCTCCTCGATGTTTCGCGGCGTGTCGTTGACGCCGGGAATGAGAGGCATGCGAAAACGAACCGGAACCCCGGATGCGGCCAGGGTGGTGGCGTTCCGCAGAATCAGGTCGTTGGACTGGCCGGTAGACGTGCGATGAGTTTGAGGGTCCATGTGCTTCAGGTCGAACAGCACGTAATCCGTCAGGGAGAGGGCGGTCTTCAGAACAGCCGGGTTGACGAAACCAGCGCTCTCGATAGCCGTGTGTATACCCGCTTCCCGGCATAGCTGGAACAGGGCGCAAACGAAATTGGGTTGCAGCAAGGGCTCTCCGCCCGAGAGGGTGACGCCGCCCCCCGATCCCTGGTAGAAATTCCGGTCACGCTGGACGATCCCGAACACCTCGCCCGCCGTCATCTCCTGGCCGTAGATAGCCAGGGCCTCGTCCGAACAAACCTCCACACACTTTCCGCAAGTGGTGCACCGGTCGCGCCGGATCTGGGGCAGCCCGTCGGACGCCAGAGTGATCGCCTCTTCTGGGCAGACTGGGGCGCACTTCCCGCACTTGGTGCACCGGGCGGCGATGTAGCCCAGTTCCACTTCTTTGTTCATGGACTCGGGATTGGCGCACCACAGACACCCCAGGGCGCATCCTTTGAGGAACACGGTGGTGCGAATGCCCGGCCCATCGTGAAGGCAGAAGCGCTGAATGTTGAAGACCCGTCCCAGAACGGTTTCCGGCGATTCCAGGCTTCCAGCTTTACTCAGCATTCAGCGTACCGCGCGGAATCACGTGCTCAAAGAGCCATTCCGAATTTCTCAAAGCTGGCCAGTCCCTCTTCTTTCTCACGCTCAGGCGACACCTTCAAGTTGATGGTTACGCGAATTGCCCGGTCCGGATGTTCCGGCACCTCTCAACTATCTTGCTCCTGCCGCTGCCGCCGGTCAAGCTCTCGAGAGCAGCCTACCGGCGCCGGCATGGCCGGTGGACCAACTCCCAGGGCTGGCACTTGAACTTAAGGACCATTTCGATAAAGTAGTGTTAAGGCAGCCTCATGGTCTGCCTCGCTGCGTTGAGGGGTAGAGGTGCTTGGTGAGGGCTCTTGGGCCTTACCAAGGCGACTCTCGTCTCCGGAAGGCACCCGCTCTGCAAGCACTCTGCCCTCAACAATGTGATTGCGTAGCTGAAGACGCCATCATTTTCTGTCCACTTGGCGCTCAGGACCAGGCCGAGGGAAACGCCCAGGCATTCCCGCCGAAATCTGCCCATCGGGTCGCGCAGTTTCTGCCTGCCTGTTCGGCCGGCCCAGAGACACCGATTGCGGCTACCGGGCCGGCTGAGACGCCGTTGTTTTTGTTTGTCACAGGATCTTCGTGTCCTGCATGCGGGTTCTGGATCGAGGCGGGCCAGGACGCTCTCACGCCCAACATTCCGGTTGACGGCCACGCCAAGCCGTTTCCAACTGGGCGAGCAGAGGACGCCCGACCGCGTTTCGTGAGTCATTTCGACGCTTGGCCTGTGATGGGCTGATCATCGGGTATAGATCAGTTTTTCGGGTGGGTTCGGGCCCAAGAAATCCGCAAACTTAGCGGCGTATTGTTCGCAGGAGGAAATTCGAGGTGAAAGAGGAGTTTGTGAACTCGTTTCTGGCTCCAGCCAAACTCGTTTGGACCAAGGAGTTGGGAGAATGTCTTGAGATGGCGGGTGCGCAGGTTGTTTCAAACCAGTTCACCACCGATGACCTGACGGCGATTATCGGTATCAGCGGCCGGATTGAAGGGAATGTCCTCTACGGATTCAGCAATGAGACGGCGCTCGCCGTGGTCCGCCGGATGATCGGAGAGGATGTCGAAAGCTACCGGGACAAGTTGGGGCTCTCCGCGATTGGCGAGATTGCCAACATGATTACCGGCAACGCCGCAACTCAGCTATCTCAGGCTGGATTTCCCTGCGACATCAGTCCGCCGGTGATCGTCGCTTCCCCCGGCCTCAAGTTCACCACGTTTGGCGGTTCTCAGATTCTCGTGACCCTTTCCAGTTCGCTGGGGCCGCTAAACGTGCGATTCAACCTGAACGAAAGGTCCGGGCCGGAGCGATAGTCAGCCCCGCGAAGCCGACGAAGGCCGGTCTCCGACGACCCAGAGGCGCGGGAGATTCCAGGCACGATTACCCGTTCCAGTCCCGGGGCGAAGCGTAGCGGGCAAGCCGCGTTTGCTCCCCTGGGACGAGTGGATCTTCTCCGCTCGTGCTGGGCCCTTCGGCTGGGCTCAGGATCGGCCTATCGAATCACCGGCGCAGGTTTGCGGCTAGTATCTAAAGCTCGCCTACGCCAGCTCCTGTTCCGTGCGCCGGATGATCTCGTCCTGGACCTCGGGCGCCAGGTGGATGAAGTACGCGCTGTACCCCGCCACCCGGACCACCAAGTCGCGGTACTTCTCCGGGTGTTCCTTGGCGGCTACGAGGGTCTGCCGGTCCAGGAAATTGTATTGGATATGGGTTCCCCCGCCGCGGATGAAGCTTTCAGTGAGGGCAGCCACTTTTTCCAGGGATTCCTGGCTGGCCACCATGGTGATGGGGAACCTCTGGTTGAGAATGGACACCGCCGCCTCTTTGAAGTCCACCGCCAGCGCCGAGTTCAGCACGGCGGTGGGCCCGTTGCCGTCCCGCCCCTGGGTAGGAGAGAGAGAGCCGTCGGTGAGAGCATCCTCCTTCTTGCGGCCGTTGGGAAGGGCCCCCACTCCATGGCCGCCGTAGTAATGCCAGCCCACGCCATTGCGGTTGATGGGGTGCTTATCCCCAAAGACGTTCTTCTCGGAGAAGATGATGGCGGCGGAGTCCTTGCCCAACTGGCGGATCATGCCATCGGCCTGGGCATCCTCGTTTCCATACTTGGGGGCCGCCAGGCACATTACCTGAACCTCCTGGCCCCGGTCTCCCTGGAAATTGCTGTCCAGGGCATCCAGGAGCCGGTCCATGGTGAGCCGCTTTTGGTCGTACACCAGCGTCCGGATTGCCGTTAGCGAGTCGCCCGTATCCACGATGGCCCGGTCCTTGGCGTACCACGTGGGGTGGGTTCCTTGCCCGCCCATCATGACGTCCATCCCGTTTTCCAGGCATCCGGGCAGCATCACCGAGAGCAGGGGCATGCGATAGATGGCCACCTCAGCCCGGTGGGCCATCCGGGTCTGCTCAAGGGACCGCCGCAGGATGAACTCGTACTGCTTTTCAAAGGCGCCGTAGAGCTTGTCGAAGGTATCGAAGCCTCTGGGGTCCCCGGTCTTCAGCCCCACAAGTTTGCCGCTTCGAGGGGCGATTCCGTTGTGGAGCGCCAGGTCCAGGGCCAGGGCCATATTTATCTTGAAGGCCGGCCGGAAGTAGCACCGGAAGTTGGCGGGAAAGGGCTGAGAGCAGCCGTTGGCCGCCCAGTCCCGGGCGTCTTCCAAGGGCACGTCGAGGTCCGTCAGGTACTTGACGATGTGGTCGTCGTTATGAAACTGGGGTATGCCGCCGCCGATCTTCCGGTTGGTCTCCATGGACTTGATCATGGCCCACTTGGGCGTTGAGCCGGCCAGCCGGAGGGTCAACTGAGGCTGGGCGAACCGGAGAAGCCCGGCCAGGTGAAGGATGAGGTAGGTCAGCTCGTTGCAGGCGTCATCCCCTTCGCGGGTGACCCCCCCGATGGTGATATTTATGATGGAAGAACTCTGCTGACCGTTCTGGGCGTCCTTGAGGGAGTACATGGCGTGGTCGCGGGCGGCGTAGTTGAACAGTTCGGCTAGCAGGTCGGTGGCTTCCTGCATCGTGAGGCGGCCCTCCCGCAGGTCGTTCATGAAGTAGGGGTAGAGGGTCTGGTCGAGCCGCCCCAGACTCGGGCCCCAGCCACCTTCCAGCCTCACTCCCACATGGGCGAAGCGGATCACCTGCAGGGCCTCGAGGAAGGTAGTAGCGGGGTTGGCCGGCACCTGCCGGCAGACCAGGACCGTCTCCTCCAGCTCTTTCCGGCGCTCGGGGTCACTCTCGGTGGCAGCCATCTCCTGGGCCAGCCGGGCATGGCGCTCGGCGAACTCAATCAGGGCCTGGCAGGTGATCAGCACCGAGTCCCAGAACCACACCTTCTCCGGCTGGTCCGAGTCGCTGGCCCCATCCGCCAGGCGCTTCAGGCCCTGCCGGGCCACCTCCATGAAACCGTTGAGCCCCTTGGCCATGACGTTTTCGTAGAGCAATGCGCCGGAGACGATGGGATGCCGCTCGTAGGGAATGGTGCCGCACACATCGATGAAGTCGTCCCACCAGGATCCCCACAGCCGTTGCCGGGCATCCCGCACCAAATCGGCGCCCGTTTTGCCCTCGAAGTAGCGGGCGGTCTCTTCCATAATCTTCAGGTCGTCCTGGGTGTAGATCGCCTCGTGAGCGTCCGATGACAGGGTGATCTTTCCCGCCTTCAGATGGTCCAGCACGATAGTTGGGTCGAGGTCAACCGGCGGATGGACCCCCTGGAAGTAGGGGGTCTCGCTTCCCACCAGCCGCTCGTTATCGTGGATGACCACGGGGACGCCCTTCAGGATCCTCTCTACGAGGTGGGCCCGCCGGATCTCGGCGGGCTTGCCATCGCTCTCCTTCCACGCTTCAACGGCTATCAATGCCCGCTCTTTCGCTACCCGGGTGGAGGTCTCGAAAAGCCTCTCCCGCAAGCGCTGTATCCGCTCGCTAAGGACCACACCATCGATTTCCTCGATCAGCTTGTTATCTCTCACGGT
This sequence comes from Dehalococcoidia bacterium, assembly GCA_030740155.1. Classification (GTDB taxonomy): domain Bacteria; phylum Chloroflexota; class Dehalococcoidia; order Lucifugimonadales; family UBA3495; genus CAJWBT01. Next base: position 36,442 of record JASLXV010000030.1, read on the forward strand.
GGCGACCATGATAGCCTCCTCTCCAGCCCCTGGATATTGTGGTGGGAAACGCTTGCGACAACCCTACGTTAGTTGCGCGTGTATCCCGTGTCAAGTCCTGTCGGGGAGTCTGGCCTGCCGGCTAGCTTTTATCTCAGGACCGCCCCGCACCGCCGAAGGACCGCGTCCCAGTCTAAAAAAGCCGGTGGCAGGCTTCTCGCCCGCCACCGGCCCCGTTGCATTCTCCCCTATTGGTTAGGAGTCCGCTTCCACCGTTAGGCGGCGCTGTTGATCTCCCTGGTGATGGTGGGCGCCCCGATGTTCCGCACCAGGTCGCTCTTCCCGGTGGGACCGCCCACTACCAGGATGTGGAGCATTTCCGGGACCGGCACCGTGGACATCAGGGTGTCCGGGTCCAGTTGCAGGATCCATTTGGCGCTTTCCGGCAGCGTATCCAGGGCGGTCAGGAAGCTGGCTACCAGGTGCTTGAGCGGAACCTTGGAGTTCTGGCACATGAAATCCCGGATGGTAGCTTTGGTGTAGCCATCCTGGTCCAGAGTGCGGGCATGGTCTGGGGCCATCAGCATCGTGTAGTGGGATGCGTCCCATTCCTCCCGGGTGGGGAAGATGGAGTTGTAATGGCCGGCCGCGGAGGCCCGTGCCGCCCAGGACAGGAGGAGCTGTCCGGAGTCCCGTTGGTAGTTGGCGTTGTGGATGATGTCGATCGTCCCGAAGACGGTGACGGTGCTCTGGTCCTTCTGGAAGCCCCGCTCCACGTGGAACGGGTCCCAGGGGTTCTGGTCTTCGTTCTCCGCGACGCACATGCTGTACTTGATTGGGCTGCCGATGGTGTCCATGTCTCCGCTGCCTGGGTAGGCGTGGCCCACGTTCATCAAGATGAGCCGCAGGGCCCTGCCCAGCGCGGTGTTGACCCGTCCCAGCTTGCCCGGACCCAGGGTGCAGCGGCCGAAGTTGATGCCCTGCTCTTTGACGATGGGCCCGTTGACCAGCATCATCATGGCGTGGGGGCCCGTGGACATGGCGATGGTTCGGGCCGGGAAGATGTTCTGGGGCGTTTGGGTGATGGCCTCCACCGTGGCGATCATGATGGACAGGTGCTCCGGTTTGCAGCCGGCCATCGCCGCGTTAATGGCTACCTTTTCCACGGTGGCCGCGCCAATGCCGGGCGCCAGATAACCCAGGACCTCCAGCGGGTCCCGCTTGACGGTCTTCAGGAAGGAATCCACCAGCTCGGACGTGGGGGCAATGAGAGGAAAGCCGTCGCCGAGGCCCCGCTCGATGAAGTCCTCGTTGAAATTCTCCCACCCCTTGAGCAGATCGCCGGCTTCGAATTGCTCCCGCGAAGCCTGGACCACCTGGACCTTCTTCGCGGAGGCTGGGTCACAGGGTTGGCTGACCATCGTGGCGGCCAGCTCGTCGAAGGCCCCATCCAAGTCGATGGCCGCCTCGTCGCGGCTACGGCTGGTCATGGTATACGGAATAACGACGTAGGGAAGCTGAGGAAACCCGAAGATGCGGGCTGAGGTCTCAAAGTCGGATTCGAACCCACGGGCGACGATGGATACCGTGGGGAGCCCGGCCTTTTCCAGCGCTACCATGTCGTACACCAGGTACGACGTGCAAGAGCCTCAATCCGCGGTTGCGCCCACCACCACGTCCCGGGTCTCCTTGAGTTCGCGAATCAGGTCGTCGGCAATGGGTCTCCGGGAGTGAACAAGTTCCGCCTCCGTGACGCTGAAGCGCTCCTTTAGACGCTGTCCCACGTGTTCCAGGGCGAAGTTGCCACCTGGCTTCCGGTTCCAGTACAGGCCCACGCGGGCGCCCTGGAGGCTGCTTGGCCGCTTTGGTGCCGGCGGTGGCTCACCCAACTCTGCAGCCAGTTGGGCCACCGGGTTCAAGACTTCTAGCTTTGCCATCTCTGGTATCCTCCTCTCAGTCGGGAAAACCTGCATCATGGGGGCCGGTGCCTGCCGCATCGCTCCCTGCCCTTGCCAAACGCCCCAGGCGTCTCCTTCAGGCGTTGCAAGGTGGGCGTCTCGACGCCCAAATCCGCGGAGAGAACAGAGGCCCGTCGCCACCACAGGCTCACGGAATCGCCGTGTTTAGCCTACACCCACCGTTGTTGATGTCAAGCCGCCGAGCCCCAGGCTCCAGGCTCCCGGCGGCGGGCCGAGCCCTCTGACCGGTGGGGCGAATTACTATCGACTTCCCATAGAAACGGGCGTATTATCGGGGGTGCCGGCGTACGGGCCTCCCGGACCGTTCATCGCCGTACCAGAATTCACGGGCATGACGCCGGCGCAAGGTGAGCCTGTTGGCCAGCTTGTTTATTAGATGAAACGGTGGACCCTTATCGCCGCCGCGGTGGTTTTTTCAACCCGGCTCCCCTAGACACCGGACCTAAGGCGCGGCAGTTGCCCGGGCCGCCAGTATTAGAGGAGGTAAGATCGTGAAAATCAAGGACGTTCAGCTTCAGGTGGTCAAGTGGGATCTGCCCGACTGGAACACTCAATCGGACATCAACATCAAGACGGGCACCAAGGAGTTGGGTGTCCTCCGGATCATCACCGATGAAGGGGTGGAGGGCAACGCTTTTCTGGCCAACTCAAGCCGGGGCACCAGGATCTATTTCGAGGGCCTGATGAATGAGGCCAAGCCGGAACTGCTGGGGAGAGACGCGGAGGACCGGGAGTGGATCTGGAACCGGCTATGGCGCATGTCCGAGCACATGGTAATCAGAAGCCCAGCCATCGCCGCCGTGGACGTGGCCCTGTGGGACCTGGCGGGCAAGATCGCCGGGATGCCCATCTATCACATGATGGGAGCGCAACGGCACAAAGCCCCCATCTATGCTTCCTCCGCCGTATTCGACAACGCGCAAGCCTACGCCGACGAGGTCCTTTCGTTCAAGGAGCGGGGCGTCAACGCCTACAAGCTCCACGTAGGCGGTAAGACCCCCAAAGCCACCATCGCGGCCTGCCAGGCGACGCGGCAGGCAGTCGGGGAGGACTATGACCTGATGGTGGACTGCAGCCGGCTCTTCACCTACCAGGAGGCGTTGCACATAGGGCGGGCGCTGGACGAGCTGAATTACCACTGGTTCGAAGACCCGATGCGGGCCTACCACATGCAGCACATGGCCGAGTTGACCCGACGGTTGGATACTCCGATCGCGATCAGCGACGCCAACGAGTTCCGTTTCCAGGAAGCCGCCAGCTACCTGGCCTACGGAGTGGGCGACATTCTGCGAAGCGACTGCTGGAAGGACGGCATCACCGGAGTCAAGAAGCTGGCGGTGATGTGCGAGGGTTTTGGCAAGAACTGCGAGGTGCACACCTCCACCACCGCCACCGGCAACGTAGCGGCCCTGCACATCGTCCTGTCCATCAAGAATTGCGACTACTACGAGTACCTGCTCCAGGGGGCGCCGGTGTACAGGTTCGGCATCAACGAGGAGCTGGAGGTGGACAGCGAGGGCTTCGCCCACGCCCTGCCGGGACCGGGCCTGGGCGTGACCCTGGACTGGGACCTTCTGAACAAGCTGAAGCTGGAAGTACTGACCTGAGGTATTTGCCAGCTCGGCAATCCAACGGCCTCCGTAGAAAGCCGGCGCTGCCTGCTCCTCAACAGGAGTTGGCACGCCGGCTTGATCTTTGGGCAGATATTGTAGCGAAATGCGCCCGTGGGATAGCACACCTCCGGCCTCGAAGGGCTCCCGCTACTGCCGGAGGTGCGGCCACCGGCAAATTGGATGAATCTCATCGTGCCTTTTTGCATCTGAGTTCTGCAACCTGAGCATAACTTCGATAGAGCAAGGAGGCAAAATGAGTATGCGGGCGGCCGCCGCCGGCGTATGCGTCGGGAGATCAAACGTCGCGTAGCCCCTGCAATGACCGGCGTGAACTGCGGCGCTTCATTAATTAAAAGGTGATCTAGTTGCTTTATTGGGGAAAACTAACTATTATTTAATTGGAGTTAAGTCGCAAGACCAAAAGGTTGACCGCTTGGAAGGGAAAAATTGCGCCTGCCGAAACTTGAGGGGACGTTCGGCCCGTAGCCGGAAAATACTGACCGTTAAGGAGAGGCCAACAGATGTCATTAAGGATAAACGACCCGGCTCCCGACTTCGATGCAAGAACCAGCACTGGCAGTATCCGGTTCCACGATTGGATGGGAGATGGGTGGGCCATGTTGTTCTCCCATCCAAAGGATTTCACTCCGGTCTGCGCGACCGAGCTTAGCACCGTCGCGAGGCTTGACGGTGAGTTCCAGAGCCGTGGGTGCAAGGTCATCGGCTTAAGCGTGGATACGGTGGATGATCATCATAAGTGGTCCGCCGATATCGAGGAACTCGCCGGGACCAAGCTCGCGTTCCCGATCATCGCTGACGAGAACCTTAACGTCGCCAAACTCTACGACATGTTACCGGCAGACGGTGGGGAATCCTGCGAAGGAAGGACCGCGGCGGACAATCAGACGGTCCGGTCGGTGTTTCTGGTAGGCCCGGACAAGAAGATCAAGATGAGCTTGACCTATCCCATGAGTTCGGGACGCAACTTCAATGAGTTGCTTCGCATTCTCGACTCGTGCCAATTGACGGCCAACCACAAGGTCGGGACGCCGGCGAACTGGGAGAAAGGTCAAGACGTGATAATCCTGCCGTCGGTAGATAACGATGCGGCGAAGGAGCTTTTCCCCGCCGGTTGGGACACCGTCAAGCCTTACCTGCGAAAGGTCAAGGACTCGAGCAACTAGCCTGTTGGACCAGATGAGAAGGCCCCGGCGTTTCTGCCGGGGCCTTTTTTTTGATTCCTAAGCATCGGGCCACGCCGGTCACCCGAGAATGAGCCCTCGCCGTAACAAAGGGGCCGTCGTCGCCGGAAGCCGGCTCTGGCTCTCCACCCCTGAAACGGCCATCCCTCATACAATTTTGGCCGGGGCCGTGCTAAGATGTGAAGCGGTGAAACCGGTGGATGCAGCGCTGTAGGGCCGGCTGCCTGAATCATGATTGGAGTTGATATGCACTCTGAAACGGTGTTGATTCGAGGCCCTCGGGTCATCGATCCCAGCCGCGGAGTGGACGAGGTGGCGGACATCCTGATCCGGGACGGCAAGATCCTCGCCACCGGCCGGATTCCCGCCGGGGAGGCGCCGGAGGGTAGCCGGATTATCGAAGCCCGTGGATTGGTGGCGGCGCCGGGGTTCATCGACATTCACTGCCATCTCCGGGAGCCCGGCTTCGAGTACAAAGAGACCATCGCCACCGGCACTCGCGCCGCCGCCCGCGGGGGTTTTACCGCCGTCTGCTGCATGCCCAACACCGAGCCGCCCATCGACAATGCCGCCGTGGTGGAGTTCATTCAACGCCGCGCCAGGGAGGATTCCCCGGTGCGCGTGTATCCCATCGGCTGCGTCAGCAAGGGCCGCAAAGGAAAAGAGCTTTCTGAGATGGAGGAGTTGGCCTCCGGAGGGGTGGTTGCCTTCAGCGACGATGGCGACCCGGTCTACGACTCGAACCTGATGCGGATGGCCCTCATCTACAGCGTTGACCTGGGCCGGCCCATCAGCAATCACTGCCTGGAGCGCTCGCTGGCGCCCCGTGGGGTGATGGCCGAAGGCTGGACCGCCACCCGGCTGGGGCTGGCGGGTATCCCGGCCGCCGCCGAGGAGGCGATGATGGCCCGGGATATCTCGCTGGCGGAGCTGACCGGAGGACACCTGCACCTAGCACACGTCAGCACCGCCGGAACCGTCCCCATGCTGCGCCAGGCCAAGGAACGGGGAATAAACGTGACCGCCGAGGTTTGCCCCCACCATCTGACCATTACCGACCAGTGGGTCCTGGGCAACCGGGGTGCGGAAACGGGGGAATCCGGACCGCTTTCCTACGATACCTCCACCAAGGTCTTTCCTCCCTTGCGAAGCCAGCAGGACGTGGAGGCGCTGGTGGAGGGCCTGGCCGAAGGGGTGATCGATTGCATCGCCACCGACCATGCTCCCCACGAGCTTGTGAGCAAGCAAGTGACGTACCAGGACGCGGCCTTCGGCATCAGCGTGCTGGAGACGGCCCTGGGGTCGGGATTGCAACTGGTGCACCAGGGCCGGTTGCCGCTGCACCTCCTGGTGGAGCGGATGACCGCCGGGCCGGCCCGGGTGCTGGGCCCTGAATTCGCCGATCTGGCCACGTTACGGCCGGGGACTCCCGCGGACATCGTGTTGTTCGACCCGGACCGGGAATGGGCCGTCGACCCGTCGGATTTCGAGTCCAAGGGCAAGAACACTCCCCTGGAGGGAACGACGCTGCGGGGCCGGGTGGCCCTCACCATGGTCGAGGGCCGGGTGGTGTTCGAGTTGTCCGAGGGCGAAACCGGCGCTCAGATCGTGCATCCGGTGGCCGAGGGACCATAGTTGATGGCCGGTAATGCGCCCGAGGCCAGGCAAGCGTACCTGGTATTGGAAGACGGCTCAGTCCACCCCGGAGATGCCTTTGGCGCCGATGCGACGGGCCACGGGGAGGTGGTGTTCAACACCAGCATGACCGGTTACCAGGAGATGCTGACCGACCCCTCCTATGCCGGTCAGTTGGTGACCCTCACTTATCCCCTGGTGGGGAACTACGGCATCAGCGATGAGCACTTCGAGTCCCGCCGCATCCAGGTTCGGGGCCTGATCGTCCGGGAGCACTGCGACCTTCCCAGCCACGGACTCAGCCGGCGGACGCTTCATGAGTATCTTCTGTCTCAAGGCATTCCCGGCCTCAGTGGGGTGGATACCAGGGCAATTACCCGCCGCCTCCGCAGCCGGGGAGTGATGATGGGGATCATCACCCAGGACTCTCCGGAGTCCGCCCTCGCCCGGCTGGCGGAGATCACCCCCTACGGAGATGTGGACTTCGTCCGCACCGTCACCACCGAGCAGAACTATCATTGGGTAGATTCTCCGATGGCGCCGGGAGTGGAAGAGAAGCACCGGGTGGTGGTCCTTGACTCTGGATTGAAGTACAACATCCTGCGGCTGCTGCGGAAGCGCGGCTGTGAGGTGGTTGCCGTTCCGGCCACCACGTCCGCTGAGGAGGTGCTGGCCCTCAGCCCCTCGGGAATTCTTTTGTCACCGGGACCGGGAGACCCCCAACTGCTCGGCTATCTGGTGGACAACGTGCGCAAGCTGCTGGGGCGGGTACCCATTATGGGTATCTGCCTCGGACACCAGATAGCCGCCCGTGCACTGGGAGCCGACACGTTCAAGCTTAAGTTCGGCCATCGGGGCGCCAACCACCCGGTCAAAGACCTCGGCACCGGGCGGGTTTACATAACAGCCCAGAACCACGGTTTTGCCGTCCGGGCCGATTCCCTGCCACAGGGGCTAGAGGCCTCTCACATCAGTCTGAATGACGGCACCGTTGAAGGGCTCCGGCACCGGGAGCTGCCGTTGCTCACCATCCAGTACCACTCGGAGGCCTCGCCGGGCCCGTTGGACAACGAGTACCTCTTCGACCGGTTCCTCCAACTCATGGATGACTCCACCGGTCTCTAGTGATATAGCCAGGCGAGAGAAATGGACGTAATGCCCCTGGCAAACTGTGCCCGGAGCCCAAGGAGCCATGTTATGCTAGTCGCTGTGCAATTTTTCATCAGTAGATAGATCAGGTCCTCGACCTTAGGGGGGATGCCTATGACTAAATGACCAACCGTGAATCGATCTTTCAGCGTCCACGCTAGCGGAGGTTTTTTTATATGTCTTGTTTTGCCATGGTGTTGCTGGAGGATGGGGTGGAGATGGAGATTCCTACGGATTTGTCAGGTATTATTTCTTTTTTGCATCGTGAAGTACCCAAGTTTTCATTCGAAGGGCACGGCTTTTCCCTGGCGCCCGGTAAAGCAAAGCTGGGCAGCCGCTGGGACATGGTGGTTGAGTCAACCGACTATGAACAAAAAGGTCTTCCCCTCACACCGGTGGGGCGGATAATATTGGAAAAGCTGGATGACGGTTTCGTCCAGTTCAGGGTCCCGCCCAGGGTCGAGCAGAAGAGCCCGGATATTCTTCGTTCCGACCCGGACGGACGGCTCCTTGGGTCTTTCATTTTTCAGACCCTCAACGCTTTGGGACGTCACAAGTTGATCGATCTCCCCGGCGTTCTTCCCACGGCCTGACGGCTCGGCCTAAACGAAGAGGTGCCTTGAGGGTGGGGCCAAGGAGGTAAGCATCTCTACGAGGCCGGGAAAAGTGCTGGTCATCGGCTCCGGGCCAATTGTCATAGGGCAGGCGGCAGAGTTCGATTACGCGGGGACGCAGGCGTGTAAAGCCCTCCGAGAGGAAGGGGTGACTACCGTGCTGGTCAACTCCAATCCCGCCACAATCATGACCGACCAGGGCATCGCGGACCGGGTCTACATCGAGCCGCTGACCGTCGAAGTCCTGGAGCGGATCATCCAGCGGGAGAAGCCCGACGGAATCCTGCCGACGCTGGGAGGGCAGACCGGTCTGAACCTCGCGGTGGCGCTCGCCGACGCGGGGGTGCTGGAGAGGCAGTCCGTGCGCCTCCTGGGTACCCCGTTGGAGACCATCCGAAAATCGGAAGACAGGGATTTCTTCCGCAGTTTCCTCCATGAAATCGACGAGCCCGAGCCCCTGAACGTGTCCGTGTCCTCGATGGAGGAAGCCCGGCGCCAGGCCGCCGAGATGGAGCTACCCCTGGTGGTGCGACCGGCTTACACCCTGGGCGGCAGCGGCGGCGGAGTCGCCAACACCTGGGAAGAGCTGGAGGCCTTCGCCCGTAGCGGCCTGGCCGCCAGCCCCATCAATCAGGTCCTTCTGGAGCGGTCCCTGGTTGGCTGGAGAGAGATCGAATATGAGGTGATGCGGGACGGCGCCGACAACTGCATCACCGTCTGCAACATGGAGAACCTGGACCCCATGGGCGTCCACACCGGGGACAGCATCGTGGTCGCGCCCAGCCAGACCCTCACCGACAAAGAGTACCAGATGCTGCGGAGCGCCAGCTTGAAGATAATCCGCGGCCTGGGCATCGAGGGCGGGTGCAACGTCCAATTTGCCTTGCAGCCCCATCCCCAGGTGGCTGAAATCCTGGGGCTTCCCTGGGAAACTGAGTCTCCCTACTACGTGATCGAGGTAAATCCCCGGGTCAGCCGTAGTTCGGCCCTGGCCAGTAAGGCCACCGGCTACCCCATTGCCCGGGTCGCGGCCAAGATTGCGGTGGGAAGGCGGCTGGACGAAATACCCAACGCCGTCACCGGAGTGACCAAGGCGGCATTCGAGCCGGCCCTGGACTACTGCGTCGTGAAAATCCCCCGCTGGCCCTTCGACAAGTTTCCCCACGGCGACCGCACCACGACCACCCAAATGAAGGCCACCGGCGAGGTTATGGTCATTGACCGGTCCTTCGAGGCCGCCCTGCAAAAGGCGGCCCGCGCCCTGGAGCTTGGCGGCCGCACCCTGCTGTGGGAAGACCCGGCCTGGCGCGGTGATGGGGCGTTCTCCCTGGACGACTTGCCCTTGGGCCCCAACGATGTGCGCCTCTGGGCGATTTTGGCGGCCCTCCGCCGGGACGTAAGCCGGGAAACCCTGATCCGGCGCACCCTGATAGAGCCCTGGTTCATCAATGCCCTGGACCGAATTGTCGCCATGGAGCGACGGCTGCTGTCGGAGCGGCTGACACAGGAGTTGCTGTTCCAGGCCAAACGGCTGGGCTTCTCCGACGAGCAGGTCGGCACCCTGGCGGACATGCTTCCGGAGCAGGTCCGCAACACTCGTCACCAGTGGGGGCTCCGGCCGGTGTACAAGATGGTGGATACCTGCGCCGCTGAGTTCGAAGCCGTAACCCCCTACTACTACAGCACCTACGACCGGGAGAACGAGGCCCCCCCTCTCCCCGGCAAGAAAGCGGTGGTGATCGGCAGTGGCCCGATACGCATCGGCCAGGGAATCGAATTCGACTACTGCAGCGTCCACGCCGCTTGGGCCCTGTCCCAGGCGGGGATCTCCAGCGTAATGGTCAACTCCAATCCGGAGACGGTCTCCACCGACTTCGACTCTTCGGATCGGCTGTATTTCGAGCCGCTGGACCAGGAGGCGCTACGCGATATTCTGGAAAACGAGGCGGTGGACGACCAGCCGCCACCCGTGGTGGTGCAGTTCGGCGGCCAGACGGCCATCGACCTCTCCCAATCCCTTGCCCTGGTGGGGGTGCCCATCCTCGGCTCCAGCGCCGAAGCCATCGATATCGCCTCCGACCGGCACAAGTTCGAGGAGTTCATGTCCCGCCTCGGCATACCTCAGCCCCCCGGCGCCGCCGTGACCTCGGTGGCGGAGGCTTTACAGGTTGCCCAGAACATCGGCTACCCGGCGGTCGTGCGGCCCAGCTACGTCCTGGGGGGCCGTGCCATGGAGATCGTGCAAAACGCCACAGAACTGATCCGTTACCTGACCATGGCGACGGAATTGTCCCCGGACAAGCCGGTGCTCATCGACCGTTACCTGGAAGGAAAAGAGTGCGAGGTCGACGTCATTTGCGACGGCGAGCAGGTGTTGATCCCCGGCGTCATGGAGCACATCGAGCGGGCCGGAGTGCACAGCGGCGATTCCATGGCCATCTACCCGGGCCTGAACCTCACCAAGGAAGAGGTTGCCACCATCGTGGACTACAGCACCCGCATCGGGTTGGCTCTGGGAATCCGGGGCCTGATGAACATCCAGTTCGTGATCCACGGCGGGGCCCCCTACCGGAGCCCGCACCTGCCCTCGGACGGCGATCAGGCCACCTCCGTATACGTCTTGGAGGTCAACCCTCGGGGCAGCCGGACCATCCCGTTCATCTCCAAGGTCACCGGGGTGCCCGTGGCCGCCATCGCCACCCGGGTGATGCTGGGCCAAACCCTGGCCGAGCAGGGCTATCCGGACGGGCTGTGGCCAATCCAGAAACTGGTGGGAATCAAGGCGCCGGTGTTCTCGATGGGCAAATTGGTCGGCGTTGATTGGCACTTGGGACCGGAGATGAAATCAACCGGCGAGGTCATGGGCATTGACCGGGACTTTTCCAGCGCCCTCACCAAAGCGCTCCTGGCGGCCGGCCTGAACTTGGAAAAAGGTATGGGAGTGCTGCTGAGCATCGCCGACCAGCACAAGGCTGAATCGGTGCAGATGCTCCGCCAGTTGCACCGGGCGGGCTGCCGTCTCTACGCCACCGAGGGCACCGCGGCCATGATTGCCGCCATGGGAATGCCGGTTACCATGACCACCAAGAAGCTGAGCGAGGGGCACCCCAACGTGATGGACGTTATCGAAGACGGCAGCGTGGGCGCCGTCATCAACACGGTCACCGGTGTGGGCTCGGTGCTGCGGGACGGCTACTACATCCGGAGAGCGGCGGTGGAACGGCGAATCCCCATCTTCACGGCACTGGACACGGCCCGGGCGGCGGTGGAAAGCCTGCTGGCGGAGAAGACCAACTACAACATTCGTTGTACCGAGGAGTACCTGAACGGGGTTTAGGGAGAGCGCCTGTGGCCGCTCGTCGGCACCACCGGGGGTACTACATATACAGCGGGTGGCGCCACTTCAATTCAGGGAAGCGAACCCCGGTCAGTGGCAACCCATTGGCTGCCCGCATCTGTGGCCAGGGCCGCTGGGTGAGCATCTGGGACCAAGTTGCTTCTTACCCCAGCGGTTTGACAGAGGCTGCAAAGATTGCCCAATGCCGAGCCCCTGAAGCTATACGGACCCAGTTTGGCTGGGTCCGTATAGCAAATCATCGTCGAGTCGTACACCGGTTTTCGTAGACCACGTCTACCACTCCATCTCCAGGCCGATGCCCGCGGCCTTCGCCCGGTCGTAGGCCAGCTTGGCAGAGGCCACGTCGGCCACTCCGGTGCCCATCAGCTTGGCCAGGATGATCTGGTCCGCCGTATCCCGGCCCGGTGTCCCACCCGCCACGACGTGGCGCAACTCCTGGAGCCGGCTCCACTGGAAAGCGCCCCGGTCCGCCGCGCTGGCCATGTCGCCCACTTCGATGGTGGCCTGCTCCGGGGAGTCGATGAATACCTTGGAGGCCCGGTCGAAGGTGGCGTCATCCACCTCCTTGGCGCGCCAGCTGGTGGGCCCGGCGGCGATCAGCGTCGACCCTGGCGACAGCCACTCGCCGGCCACCACCGGCTCCATGGTGTTGGCGATGCAGATCACGATGTCGCAGCCGGTAACTGCCTCCTGGTTGGTGGAGGCCGAAACCACCTCGATTCCCATTTTCTCGGTCATGGAACGGGCGAAGGCGTCGCGTCGCTCCTTGGTCCGGCTGTAAGCCTTGATCTGCTTGATGTTTCGGACCTTGCACACCGCTTCAAGCTGAGTGGGCGCCTGATTCCCGGTGCCGATGATGCCCACCGTGGCCGAATCGGGGTTGGAAAGGTGTTTGACGGCGATGCCGGTGGTGGCCCCGGTCCGTAGGTGGCCCAGCCGGTTGGCCTGAGTGTAGCAGAGGAGTTTACCGGTGTCCGTGTCGTACAGGCTGACCTGAAACGAGTATTTCCCCTTGATTATCGTGTAGGTCTTGACGCCCATCACTCCGTCATAGAACAGGCCCCCGGCCATGACGGACAGCGTCCCTCCGCTGGCGTTGATCTTGCGCCGGGTCAGGTTCATTGCCTCGCCTCGGCCGAAGTGGCCCAGCATCGACTCGATGGCTTCCAACATGTGGTCCATTGTTACGCACTGTTGTACGTCTTCATTCCGCAAGAAAAGCGCCATGGCTCGTCAATCCTCCTACCGGTTTTGGGGGCCCGCGAAGCACCTGGATCAGACCGGTGCTAGTGTACCCTGGGGCTGTCTGGCTGGCAATGGTGCGTATTCACTCACTTAAAATGTTACTGGGCTGGGTATGGTTCACTCAGGTAAGAATGTTACTGAGGGGGACGATGCCGATCGACGAGAAGATGAGCGTGAACGAAAGACGGAAGTACCTGAAGTTGGTGGCGCCGAGGTACGCGCAGGCGGGGCGGGTGGAGCGTAGCGCGTTGCTGACGGAGATGGGGGCAGTGACTAGGCTGCACCGCAAGAGCTTGCTACGGCTGATGCACGGGCCGACTCTGGAGCGTGCACCTAAACGACCTCGGGTGCGGCGCAGGCGCTACGGGGCGGCGGTGGCCGAGGCGGTGCGGGTGGTGTGGGAGAGCCTGGACTACGTGTGTGCGGAGCGCCTGACCCCGGCCCTGCTGCCGACGGCGCAGCAGTTGGCCCGATGGGAGGAGCTGGCCCTGACGGCGGAAACGGAAGAGCACTTAGCCACGATAAGCCGGGCCACGGTACAGCGGCTTCTACAGCGCTTCCAGCAAGATACGCCCAAGCTACCGCGACGCAAGCCCCAGCCGCCTAACCTTCTGCTTCGGCAGGTGCCCATGGAGCGTCTCTCCTGGGCCACCCAGGCGCCGGGCAGCTTCGAGACCGACCTGGTCCACCACTGCGGCCCGGTCACTATCGGGGAGTACGTCCACACCCTGCAACTGGTGGACATCGCCACGGGCTGGAGCGAGCGGGTGGCGGTGCTGGGACGCAGCCAGGCAGCCATGGTGGAGGGCTTCCGGCGGGTGCAAGTGCGGCTGCCTTTTCCCATCACCCGCCTCCATCCCGACAACGGGAGCGAGTTCTTCAACAACCACCTGTTCCGATACTTCGGCGAGGCGATGACGGGACTGCGGCTCAGCCGGAGCCGGCCCTATAGGAAGAACGACAACCGGTTCGTGGAGCAGAAAAACGCGACCCTGGTGCGGGCTTATCTGGGCTACGAGCGGCTGGACACCTGGGGACAGTGTGCAGCCCTCAATGCGCTCTATGACCAGCTCTGGGTGTACTACAACCTGTTCCAGCCGGTACTGCACCTGGTGGGCAAGGACTCGGTGAACGGGAAGCTCCAGCGGCGGTGGGACCGGGCCCAGACGCCCTACCAGCGGCTGTTGGCCAGCGGCGTACTCTTACCGGAGCAGGAGGCGCGGCTGACCCGCCTCTATGCGGAGACGAACCCGCGACAGCTTCGAGAAACCATCTATCAGGCTTTGGCGCGCCTATGGCAAAAACCCGAGATGCAACAGGCACCTCGAAGGGAGAAGGCTCCATCCCTTCGGTAACATTCCTAAATGAGTGAACAACCCTCTCTCGGTAACATTCTTTCGTGAGTTGACACG
>JASLXV010000031.1:0-9791 GCA_030740155.1 Dehalococcoidia bacterium
CCAGAGGGCGCTGGCGTAGGGCACCATCGCCGAGGGCGACCAAGACTTGACCTTGGGACCAGCTGCCCAGGGGGAGTTCGTGTAGAACAAGCTCCACTCCCAGTGCTGCTCCCGCGCGACCTTGTTTGCCTGGTAGTAGGCTTCGTGCCGCTCTTCCATGGTGCCGACGAGTTCGGTGGCCTTTTGGACCACAGCCTTCAGGTCGGCGTTCATGCCTCTGGTGGGCTGCGGCGAGGCGTAGCCACTGAACATGATGCTGCCGCCGTCGAACCGGGCCTCGTTGGGCCGTGCGGTGAAGAAACCCGCGATCTCGAAGGAGTGCATCTTGTCCTTGATGGACACCGAGTCACCCACCTCGACCTCGCAGTTGATGCTAAAGGCTTCTTCCCACTGGGCGCAGACCAGCTGGGACACCTCGGGCACGAAGGGCAACTCCCCTGCCTCCCAGGTGTATAGCTGGTACGGGTCGGGGAAGCAACTGCCCTCGGCGCAGCCGATAGAGGCCATCAATTCCCGGGCCTTTTCCACATCGTAGGGCCAGGAGTCCAGGTCCGGCTTGTATCCCAGGGACGCCGGGGTGACGTGGGCCCATCCTTCGATGATCGCCATTTCGCCGCCGTAGATCTCTTCGGCGATCAGTTCTTTGTCGAGGGCGTAGTCCAGCGCCTGGCGGAACTCCTGCTTGTCACAGGGTACGTCCAGGGCATGACCAGTCCCGTTGTCCGGCCAGCAGCCCTCGCTGAGGAACCACAGATACAGGGCTTCGGGGCCGAAGATGATCTGCCCGCCGGCGTCTTCTACCTGGTCCCGCACCTCAAGGTTGGCCTCTACCAGGTCGGCCTCGCCGGCGCGAAGGGCCGCTACTCTGGTGGACAGCTCTGGGATCAGCCGCATGTCCAGGTTCTGGTAACTGTGGTTCCGCTCGTAGAGCTTCCAGTAGTCGGCGAACCGCGACCACAGCATCCGTGACCCCTTGTCATGTTGTTCCAGCATCCAGGGACCCGTTGTGCCTGGGGTGGGGTCGTCGTTGTACCCGTCCCGTCCCACGCTCTCCCGGTAAGCCTTCTGGAAGATCGTGCCGCGGGGACCGGCAAACATCTCCGAGAGGTAGAAAGCGAGGAAGGTCTGGGGTGTGTCGGTAGTTACGCTGATGGAATTGGGCCCCGAAACCACCCAGGGCTCGGTGACCCTGGACATATTGGCGTTGGTGGGCGAAACGGACTCCGTCTCCGCCCGTGGGCCCAGGTTCTCCTCCATGGCGTAGGCCGCGTCCTCCGCGGTCATTATATCCCCGTTGTGGTACTTGACACCCTCGCGCATTACGAAGGTCCAGGTGAGCCCGTCCGGAGTGAAGCTCCATTCCGTGGCCAAACCCGGCACCACTTTCTTACCGCCTTCACCCTGGAGGATGAAGTCATGGGCCAGTCCCTGGTAGAGGCCGCCCTCACCACGCACGTCGTGGTCGGAGAAAAGCTCGTTGCCCCAGTCTGACGTTGCCAGAATAAGGCTACCGGTGGGGCCGGTGGCCGCCGGCACCTGGGTGGCTACCGGAGCCGATGTTGGTACGACCGGCACCGCCGTGGCTGCCGCCGGCACTGCCGTGGCTGCTACCGGAACTGCTGTATTGGTCGGTCTAGGGGTTGCGGTCGCCGAGGCGCCGCAAGCTACGGCAAACAAGAGCACGAGGCCGAGCCCCAGCCCCAGGCCCATAAGCCGTAGTATGTGCGCCCTGCTTTGGTCGCCAGATTTCATGGTCCACCTCGCTGCCTAATCTTGGTCATCTGCCCTGGCGTCCAGGGACTGTGGTCAAAAGTGCCGGTGCTCCGGGGTGCAAACAGGGGCCTGTTTAACACCTCTGCCGCTCCCAGTGGGCGATTCAATGCGGAGCGCCAGCAATCACCAAGCACCCGAGATACGGGGATCCGAAAATACTATACAAATTCCTCCAGCTATTAGCGTCCAGCGTCGGCCATCGCCGTCACCGGCCCCATCCGCCCCGGGAAGAGAGGATCACCTGCAAACCCCGAGGCCAGTTCAGGCTAGGCCCGAGTGATGTCTTCCTCAATTCCACCGATCGTGAGACCTGGGCTTTCTAACAAGATGGCGACCAGCGCCCTTCAACCGGCACCGTCGCGCCAACCCTGTCCGAGCCTCAAAAGAGCGGTCACCTGGCTGAGGATTTCCGGCGCCTTTGTTCTAAGCTAACGAGCATACGGGAACAGGCTTCACGCCAAGTCCCATCGAAGGAGGCATTATACTATCCTCATAAGGATTTGACAACTGTGGGTGTTCGTACAGCAGATTGGTGACACATTCTCTCCTTGCTTGGGGTTGTGTATGGCCGCATCCTCTCCTCTCCTCTCGCCCGATGGTACCAGCTCATCAGTTCCCGCGGGCAGAGTCGGCGCCCGTTGGGGTTTCAGGCCTTGACTCCCCTGGCGGTTGGGAGTTGGCGGAGAGGATCGAAAATGCTTCACCTGCGTCCTTGAGATTTACCGGAGATTTACCGGGATGCTCGAAGCGGGTCAGGTCCCCCGGTGACTGGTGGGGCCGCATGTAGTTGTACACCCGCTCCCTGAGGCCCCGGTTTGGAGGGGCGAACTCCAAATCATCGGGGCAGACCTCATAGAACTCCTCGGTATGGGTCCGTGGGGCTTGTTACGCATGACCTTCAAGCTTGGGGGCCTGGAAGGCAGGACCGAGAGGTGAATTCTGCCCAGTTTGCGGGCTCGTTAAAACACGGCTTGGAACTCGCTGCCGCCATCCGGCTGAATGGCCTTCAGAGGGAAAGGCAGCCGAGCCTGGAGGCCATCTAGGAAGGCGCGGGCCGTGCTAGCCGTGGTCCGAGTGGGCCTCCAGCACATCCCAGCGGGAGACTACATAATGGGCGGTAAGGTTCTTGAGGATGACCCCGGGCAGAGGACGCACATCCAGGGTGTCCGCCTGGACAATTTCGCCCGTCTCTCCGGTTTGGTACGCCTTGGGCTTAGGTACAGCGTAGGGCCGTGGCCGCTGGCGCATCCGGGCCGAGGTGTTCGGTCGGCTGGGGGCTCCCGCGACCCACCCTTGGCCTCCAGGCAGGTCAGAATGGGTCAGGGTAAACCCGGCCGGGTATTAAGCCCCAACCGCTTGCTCGTTGCGCCCGCTAGGGCGCCTTTGCGGTTTCCGCTGGGTATGCTCCGTTTTCCGGGGAATACAGATGGCAGGACAAGACGTGTCCCGGGGCGATCTCGCGAAGCTGGGGAGTCTCCACGGAACACCGGTCCATGACGAAAGGGCAGCGGGGATGGAAGGAGCACCCCGAAGGGGGATTGAGGGCCGATGGGACTTCCCCCGAAATGACCATCCCATCACGCTGGGAGTCGGGATGGTAAGGGAGGGCCGCGGCGATCAAGGCCTTGGTATAAGGGTGCATCGGATTGTTGAACAGCTCTCGGGTGGGGGCCTTTTCCACAATCTTCCCCAGGTACATCACCCCAACGTCGTGGCTCATGTAGCGCACGGTGGCCAGGCTATGCGCGATCAGAAGGTAGCTTACGCTGTACCGCTCCTGCAGGTCCCGCAGCAGGTTCATGATCTGGGCCCGTATCGAAACATCCAGGGCAGAAACCGGCTCGTCCAGCACGATCAGCTTGGGGTCCAAGGCCAGGGCCCGAGCAATGGCGATGCGCTGGCGCTGTCCCCCGCTGAACTCATGGGGGAAGTAATCGGCGTGGAAGGAGTGTAACCCTACATCCTGAAGAAGCTGCTCTAGCCGCTCCTTGACCTCTCCTTTGGAGGGGCGTCGGTGGTGAATCAAGGCTTCCATGATGATTGAGCCCACCCGCATGCGGGGGTTCACGGAGCCCCAGGGATCCTGGAAAACAGCCTGCACCGAGGTCCTGTACTCGATATATTCGGCGCTGGTGAAGTCGGCCAGGCTCTTACCTTTGAATTTGATAGCGCCCGACGTTGGCTTCTCCACCTGAAGAATCAGCCGGGCGGTGGTGGTCTTGCCGCAGCCCGACTCTCCCACCAAACTGAAGGTCTTACCCGGATGGATCTCGAAGGACACTCCATCCACCGCTTTAACCAGGCCGACCAATCTACGTAGCAACAACCCCTTGGTCACCGAGAAGTGCCTCCGGCAGTCCGCTACCTCTACCACGGCATCGTTGGATTGGGCTGTCGGCAGCTGGGTCATGCCAGCTTCCAGCAAGAGGCGGAGTGGCCTTCGGACACCTTTAACTGCTCAGGGTACGCCTCCCGGCACCGGTCGTAGGCGTGGGGGCACCGGTCGGCGAAGGCGCACCCCTGCGGCAGCTTGTCCAGGGCGGGGGGTTGACCTTCGATGGAGTACAGGTGGTCCACATCTTCCTCCACGTTTGGCACCGACCGCATCAGCGCCTCGGTGTACGGGTGGGCGGGATTATTGAACAGGTCCCGCACCCCGGCGGTTTCCACGACCTTGCCGGCGTACATCACCGCCACCCGGGTGCACATATGGGCTACAATGCCAAAGTCGTGGGTGATGAAGATGATGGACAGCCCCGTATCCGCCTGCAGGTCTCTCAGCAATTGCAGGTACTGGTATTGAATGGTGGCATCCAGTGAGGTGGTCGCCTCGTCGGCGATTAGCACCTTGGGCCCACCGGCCAGGGCGATGGCGCCCACGACCCTCTGGTTCATGCCCCCGCTCATCTGATGAGGAAAGCTGCCCATCCGTTCCGCGGCGGAGGAGATTTTCACTCTATTCAGCAGATCGATGCCCCGCTCTTTCAAGTCACCGAGCCGGGACCCGGTTCTCATCCGCAGGGTCTCGACCACCTGCTCTCCCACGGTGTAGACCGGATTCAACGAGGTCATGGGATCCTGCAATATCATGCATACCTTCCGGCCCCGGACCTCCTGCATCTCCGCCTGGGTCTTCTCCAGCAAATTTTCTCCGTCTAGGAGGATTCTTCCGCCCACGATGCGCCCGGCCGGCTGAGGCACCAGGCCCATGATGGACAGGGCGGTCATGCTCTTCCCGCACCCGGACTCGCCCACTATGCCCAGGGTTTCGCCCGCATTTAAGTGGATGCTTACCCCGTCCACAGCTTTGACCACTCCGGTGCGAGTAAAGAAATGGGTCTTGAGATCTTGTACCTCGAGGATCGGAGATTGCGTCAAGGCAGCGGCCCTCCAGCAGTGCTCATATCCGGCTCAGCTTGGGATCCAGCCTGTCCCGCAGCCAGTCGCCAAAGAAGTTGAGAGCCAATACCACGATCGTGATGGCCAGCCCCGGGAACAGAGATAGCCACCATACTTTGACGATTACGATGCGCCCTTCTGACACCATTATGCCCCATGCTGGGTCCCCGACCGGCAAGCCCAGTCCCAGGAAGCTGAGAGCGGCCTCCAGCAGGATTACCTGTCCCACCAGAAGGCTGGTTATCACCATCAGAGTGTTGATGGTGTTGGGGAAAATGTGCCGGCCGATAATCACCCATGCCGGAAGCCCGGCAACCCGGGCGAAAGTAATGAAGTCCAGGCCTTTTATGCTCAGGACATCCCCCCTTATCATGCGGGCAAATCTGGCCCAGACGGTTATCATCACGGCCAGGATGATGTTCCATATGCCGCCGCCAAATAGGACCACGATTAACATAGCTACCAGAATGGTGGGAAAGCCCAGGGCGGCATCCGCCAGCCGCATTACGATAACGTCGATCCATCCTCCCTTGTAACCGGCGATCAAGCCCAGAAAGGTGCCCACAATCCCCCCCGCGCCCAGAGCCACCAAGCTGATGACAACTGCGGTGCGGGCGCCAAAAATAAGCCTGCTGAGCATATCACGGCCCAGGACATCGGTGCCCAAAGGATATGTCCAACCCTCGAACGGCGCCACTCGCGCATCCAGTATGTCGATTTCCCTAGGATTGTGGGGAGAAAGCAGCTCTGAAAAAACGGCGCATATCAGCAGGATAATCATTATGATGAGGGGGATCCAAGGCAGTCTGAGGGCCCGGACCCGCCCGGGCAGACTCTTGAGCCGGGCTGCACGGCTGGGAGCAAGTATCAGTTCCGAAGCCAAAGCAGCCTCCTCACCTACGATTCATGCCGGATCCTCGGATTCACGTAGGCGTAAAGGATATCTACGATGAGGGACGTGGCGATGTAGAAGAACCCCGCGGCCAAGACCGTGGCCTGCACTATGGAGAAATCCCGTGTTTGGATACCCTGCAGCATCAGCCTTCCTATACCGGGCCAGGCAAATACAATCTCCACCGCTATCGACCCGTTGAGCAGGCCCGCCAGGGTCAGGCCAGAGAAGGTGAGCACCGGGATGACGGCGTTCTTCAGGGCGTGCTTGTATATCACCACCCTTTCCGGCAGCCCTTTGATTCGAGCGAACTTTACGTACTCGCTGCCCAGGACTTCCAGCATGCTGGACCGAGTCAGGCGCACCATGCCGGCCATCCCACCCCATGCCAGCACGAAAGCCGGGAGAACAAAGTGGTCCAGGCCACCCCGGCCATAGGTGGGAAGCCATCCCAGCCTGGCGCCAAACAGCATGATCAGCAGAATGGCGACCCAGAATTGGGGCGCGGCGATCCCCAGGATGGCGAAGAACTTACCGAAGGTGTCGAAGATAGTGTCGCGCTTTATGGCGGACAAGACTCCCAGCAGAACGCCGAACGTTAAGGACATCGCGAATGCCGCGCCGGCTAGCTGCAGGGTTGCAGGGATGCGCTCAATTAATATGTCCCGGGAGGAACGCCCCAGGACGTGAGACTCGCCGAAGTCCAGCCGAATGAGGTCATTCATGAAGGACCCGTACTGGACGATGAGCGGCCGGTCCAAGCCCAGGTTCTTCTTGATCTGCTCGTATTCGAAAGTCCCGGCCTCCGGACCCAGCAGGTACGCTGCCGGGTCCCCCGTCAGGTGGACGCTCAGGAATACCGCCAGGCTCAGAAGCCACAGGGTAAGTATTGCCTGGGTCAGCCTCAAGAGAATGAAACGTTGCATCGACGGTTTCCACGCCTGGTGCGAGTACACGCCTAGTGCCTATGGCAGCCAGGCCACAAGGCAACCCACCCTCAGGAGGGAAGGTTGCAATGCGGCAATCATGCCCCGTGGCTGCCCAAAGATTGGCCGCCGCACTTCACGCTATGCGAGGTACTTGGCCAACCGGATTTTCCAGGAGAGGCCCAAGCCCCGGCCAGCTTGAGTTGGGTGGGGCTTGGGCCTCCATCCGTGCGGTCTAGCTAGTACGTTACCGCGCCGCCGCGGTTACTACTTCAGGACTACAGTATGCAGGGCCGAGGGATAGAGAGCTAGGGAGAATGGAGTCCACTCCGCGACATTGGGCCCCACACCCCAAGGAATATTGACGTATCCAAAACTCAGTTGGTAACTTTCATCCTTCAGTCTCAGGACCAACTCGTTGTACGCTTTGCTCCGTGCCGCCGGATCGATGGTCGAAGCAGCAGCTTGGATCTGGTCGAAGAGACTCTGGTCCTCGTGCAGGCGGGAATCAAGCTTGGGATCCCCTAGCCAATAGTTGATTCCACCTGCCGTATCCATCCGGGTCTCATTGTCCCGCCACAGCAAGTGCCCATAGAGTTCCTCGGTAAGGACCCTCTTCTTGATGTCAGCTTCATCTCCGATCCTGACATCGACATCAATCCCCAACTCCTTCTCCCAGAAAGAGGCGGCCAACTGGGCCGACTCAGTCATGAACGGGAACGAAGCGGAGACCCAGGTGTCCACAATAAGGGTGCCGAAATTGTCCCCGTTGGGGTAGCCGGCCTCGGCCATCAGTGCTCGAGCCTTGTCCGGGTCATAGGGAAAGGGGTCCGCCGCAGGAGTGTATCCCAGGCTGCTGGGGGTGACGATGGACCAGCCCTTTATCTCGAACACCTCGGCGCCAAAGAGGTTGTCCCGCATCAGTTCTTTGTCGATGGAGTAGGCCAAGGCCTGGCGAACCCGCTTGTCGGTGACGGGGAACTCGGGTTTCCAAGCTCCCACGGTGTACACCATCAGGTAATTCCCCTCCCTTCCGAACACCAGGCGACCGCCTCCAGCCTCGATCTGATCCCGCCCTTCCAGGCTCGCCGGAACAATGTCGGCTTCTCCGGCCTGCAGAGCGGCCACCCTGGTAGATTCCTCGGGGACCAGGAGCAGGTCCAGCTCCGCGAACTTCATCCTCCGGTCCTCGGGGAGGCCGTTGGCGGGCTGGTAATAGTAGTCGTCAAAACGCTCGAACTCCATCCGGTCGGCGATAACCTGCTTCGTCAGCACCATGGGTCCGGCGCCAATGGGGTTCTTATCATAGTCGGCGGAATCCTGTTCCTCCCAGTACTTGTCCCCCCCTTTGGGCATGATCTTGTAAGCAGTGGGCCCCGCTTCGGACATCTCGGCGGCCAACCCCGAATTTACACTCACCATGGTCCAACTCATCGTGTCGCCGGCCAGCGTCACCTTTTCAGTGTTCTTGGCCCAGCGTTGGACACCGCCGGCGATTGCGATGTCCAAGGCGCCGCGGGTCTCATCATGGCCAAAGTAATGCTGGAATGTCCAGAAGGCATCCTCAGCCGTCACTTCCTTCCCATCATGGAACTTGGCCCCTTTCCTCAACGTCCACGTCCAGGTCAGCCCATCGGCGGAAAGACCCCACTCCGAGGCTAAACCGGGTATCAACTTCGAGTCCTCGTCCCTGGCGGCAAGCTCCGCGCCCTGGAGTCGGTTGTAGCTGAGGACCGCACCGTTTTGCAACGGGTTGTCCCACCGCTCATTTCCCAACTGCGGGAGCATCAGCGTTAGCTTGCCCACAGCCGCACTTGCAGGGGCTGGTGGCACAGCCGTCGCCGCCGGTACCGCTGTTGGCACGGGGGCCGACGTGGCCGCCGGCGCACTGGTCGGTCTTGGGGTTGCGGTCGCCGAAGCGCCGCACGCAATTGCAAACAAGAGCACGAGCCCGAGCCCCAAGCCCAATGTTCGCCAAGCGTAAACCGAGAACGAGTCACATAATCTCATGGTCCACCTCGCTGCCTAGTTTTGGTCTTTTGCTCTGGCCTCCAGTGACTGTGGTCAAGATCACCGGTGCCTCTTGGGTGCAACCACGGGCATGCTTGCCGCCTCTGCTGCTCCCAGTGGACGAGTCAATTCGGAGCGCCAGCAAACAGCCGAGCGCATGAGTTCCTGGGCTCCGAAAATACTGTACAAATTCCTCCAGATACTAGCTTCCAGCGTCGATCCTTGCCGTCACCGGCCGTGTCCGAACCGTGCCTGATAATGCCCGGCCCTGTCTGAATGGGCCATTCGGCCGGAGATTCCCGGACGTTTCTCGACGTTGCCGAGGGTACCGCCTTGTGCCCACTCCCAAACCCGTCGCGAGCCGCATTATACAGGGCTCAGATGGATTTGGCAATTTGGTTTTCGCGGCTATTGTTCCACCGGGCCACAGTGAGTCGACGGGTCTGTCCCGTGGGGGCGATTGGCCAATCACCCCCACACCGCCGAAGGGCTCGTCCTGACACTGCCGGGCCCGTTCGCCCTGGGCAACCCTACGCCCGAGGAGCGATACCAGGAAGGAACTTCGACTATTTTCGACAGTGCTTTGGAAGCTTGTCGAAGGACTGAGACCTCGGCGGAGTAGTGCGGGGACTTACTCTTTCCCCAGAAGGATGGCCTCCACCTGAGGGGCGGCGGCGGCGGCCATCTTCTGTACGTCGTCGTCGTCGTGCATGTCCGCCATGGCGCCCATGTCGTGGGAGACGACGGCGATGGGGTAGTCGGGAATACCCTGGGCCCGGGCCATGCCCCGG
>JASLXV010000032.1:0-151360 GCA_030740155.1 Dehalococcoidia bacterium
CGGCCGCCAACTCGAGCGATCGTCTCCATCATTACGGCCACGTAGGTTCGATACTCCTCGCCGTTCGGGTATGCGGCAGCCGGGGTGTAACGGTTGAGATTGAGCATCAGGACTGGAACATCGTGGCCGCCGCCGGCCGTCGCTCTGATCGCATCGATGTCGGCTGAATCTCCTGACACCGAATCTATGTGGGTGTTCGTCATTGGCGCTTACCTAATATAAGAATGAGGGTTGCAAAAACGGGACGCCGGCCCTGGGGGCGGCGCTGGTCGACCGGGCAACCGGGCGAAATCACCGCCGCTCGACCCATCAAGCGCCGGCGCGGCCGACCCTGAGGCCGGCCATGTCCAGGCGTTGCAGGGTTTCCGGGGTGGGCGCACCGGTGTCCTGGTTCCAGTCGAGGCACTCGTAGTACTCGCGGAACCACTGTTCCAGGTGCGGGCCGGCGGGTATCGTCTTATCCTTCGCGGGACCGGCGTCCAGGCCTCCCAGCATACGGGGGCTGGCGTCGTAGTCGTGCTCCCGCTTATAGCCCAGGTGGAGGGCCATCAGGCGTTGCAGGTTGACCAGGCGTTCCCCGGTCTTCAAGGCCTCCTGGCGCGTGTAGCCCTCCCAGCCGACGGCGGCGGAAAGCGCCTGTATGGCGGCGTCCCAGGTGCCCAGGGCACCTCGCAGCGCAAAATAGCAGACGCCGAGGGTATCGTCCCAGAGCTTCAGGAGCTGGCCCTGGTAGATGGGCTCCACCATCCCGTCGGGGTTCTTGGGGTCCAGGTACTCGTACCCCATGTCGGGGACGCCGTCTTTCCGGGGCGGGTAGACCAGCCCCAACTCCGTCTGCCAAACCGGCCCGGCCCCGGCGATAAGCATCTGGAAGATGAGGCCGGGGTGCATCCGCAGGTCGTGGTCGTTGAATCCGGTGCCCTTCAGGTGGACCGCCAGGTCTTCGATGCCCAGCTCCCGGCCGCACTCCCGGGGCGACTTGGCGAGGGAGGCGCCGATGCCTTCCCGGCGGACCGTCTTCTCCAACAGCTCGATGACGGCCTCGTAGTTGCCCCAGGTCAGGTCCAGGCCGTCCACCTCATCGCGGTTGAGCCGCTCGGTGTTGTAGGCCTCCATCACCATGGCGATGTTGCGAGGTACCTCTCCACCATCCAGCCCCATTCCGTCCACCATGCCGGTGATGGCTAGGGCCACGCCGGGGTCGTCGATGCCCAGGTTGGGCCCCGTTGCCTGGATGATCTCGCCGCCGTAGCCCGACACCGTGGTCCCGGCCAGAGGGCCGGTGGTTACCACCGTCTCGTGATGGCAGGACATGTCGCAGTTGAAGCCACCCACCGGGCGGACCCGCCACTTGGGGGAATCCTCCACCCAGCGCCGGCTCCAGTGTAGCTGGTACTCCGGGTCGGTATAGTTCTTTCCCTGTACCCGGCCGTGTTCTTCGAGGTTCGCGTGGGCTCCGGGCACCACCGAGTGGGCCTGCCGGGTCGTCGGCGGGTGGGGCGACGCAAATAGCGCCCGGTTCCAGGTCTCATAGGCCTCCATCAGGCGCGCGGGATCGGCGATAGGCGCCCGGCCGGTGCCCCGCACGGCGATGGCTTTGAGCTTTTTCGAGCCCCAGGCAATGCCGGCCTCGCCCCGGGCCGCGGTGTAGACCCCGTCGGACCGTACCGCGGCCCCGGTGATCAGGTTCTCCCCGCCGGGACCGATGCAGGCGACGCTGATCTGGAGGGGATCGCCCAACTCCAGCTTGATGCGGCGCGGCGTCTCGAAGGTATCCAGGCCCCAGAAGGGGCCGGCGTCGCGCAACTCGACCTGATTGTTCTCGATCCAGAGATACACCGGCTTGGGTGAAACGCCCCGGAAGACGATGCCGTCCCAGCCGGCATGCTTGAGCCGGGCGCCAAAATACCCGTGGGCGTGGCTCAAGCCCACGTGGTAGTCGGGGCACTCCCTCAGGTTGACGAGTACCCAGTGGGTGGCGCTGGGCACCATGGTACCCGTGAGGGGGCCGGTGAACACGTAGAATGGGCAGTCGGGGTCGACCGGGCGCATCGTCGGCGTGATCTCTTGAGACAGCAAATACAGGCCGACGCCGGTGGCGCCTCCATAGGCCCGCAGTACCTCCTCCGAGGGCAGAGGAACGGACCTGGTTGTCCCGGTGGTCAGGTCTACCTCCAGGACCTTGTTCTGGAAACCGCCTTTTATTGCCATGATGGACCTCCCGCGATGGGGTTACTGAAGGGGCCGAGGCGCCCGGCCGCCCGGATACACTTCGTACGCGCTATCCGGACTCGCATCCCGGTACGAAGCGGGGCGCATCTGCCGCTTGCCGGGGCCGATGCGGTAAAGCCAGGGTCTCCGGCCGGAAACCCTGGTCCACCCGGCAGACGCCGGCCCAGACGACGCGGCCTGACGAATTGACTGGACGAATTGGAGTGTAAGGACACGCATCGGGGCTGTCAATGCTTCCAATTTTGCCGGAACCGGCGGGCCCATGTTGACGCCCGCCGGAGGAGCCGCCATACTCGTGCGAGCGGAAGATGATGTACAGGCTGAGGAGGTGCACGATGACCGCAGCGGAAGAACGGGCCCTGGAACTACGGGCTCAGAAGTATAACTGAGCGGAGTCGGTGCTTCTGGCCGTGAGCCAGAGCGCGGGCCTGGAGGCGGGAGACGCGCCTCGAATCGCCACCGGGTTCGGGGGTGGCGTGGGTGGAGGAGGCGCCATGTGTGGCGCACTGGTGGGAGCCGTCATGGCGGTGGGCCTCAAGCACGGGCGCACCCGCGGCGACGAGGACAACCGGGCCGCGTACGGACGCAGCCAGAAGATACTGCGACGCTTCCAGGAGGAGATGGGCAGCTCCATCTGCCTGGAGCTGACGGGAATGGACCTATCGACCGCCGAGGGGTCCAAGGCCTTTCGCCAGTCGGACGTCCCGGAGCGGGTCTGCCGGAAGTGCATCCTCACGGCGGCCCGTCTGGCGGAGGAGCAACTCGCGGCTTAGGGCGCGTCGATCGCCCCGACGCCCCGGGCTCTCCTGCCGTGAAGGTGGGATTGCCTTAAAAGTGCTCAGGACAATGTCACCCCGAGTTGAGCGAGGGGCCTGGTGTGGTGGGTCCGGGCTGCAACGGAGGACCCCCGCCCCAGATCCCTCGTCGCTTCACTCCTCGGAATGACAGTTTCTAGGCTAGACCCCAAGCCGGACTCGGCCTCTTCGGGCCGGATCCGCGGATCGGGAGAGCACTTGAAGAATGAAGGAGCGTGGAACATGGGACGACTAGACGGCAAGGTGGCCATCATCACCGGCGCCGGCCGCGGTCAGGGGGCCGCGGAGGTCAGGCTCTTCGTCCGCGAGGGCGCCAAAGTCTGCTTCGGCGACATCACGGATGACGAAGGGATGAAGCTGGAGGCGGAGATCAGGGAGATGGGCGGCGAAGCCACCTACATCCACCTGGATGTCACCAGCGAAAAGGAGTGGAAACGGGCGATTCAGCACACCGAGGCGACC
Organism: Dehalococcoidia bacterium; assembly: GCA_030740155.1. Lineage (GTDB taxonomy): Bacteria > Chloroflexota > Dehalococcoidia > Lucifugimonadales > UBA3495 > CAJWBT01. The sequence continues at coordinate 3,510 of JASLXV010000032.1, forward strand.
TACGGGAAGCTGGACATCCTGGTGAACAACGCGGGGATCTCCATCGGCACGCGGCCCATTGAGGAGACTTCACTGGCGGATTGGGAGGCCATGCAGGGTGTGAACTCGACGGGGGTGTTCCTGGGCACCAAGTACGCCATTCCCGCCCTGCGCCGAAACGGTGGAGGGTCCATCGTGAACATATCCTCCGCCGCCGGCCTGGTGGGCATCGGCCGCTCCGCCGGCTATACGGCCAGCAAAGGGGCCGTGCGCCTCTTCACCAAGGCCACCGCCATCCAGCATGCCAAGGAAAACATCCGGTGCAACTCGGTCCACCCCGGCCCCGTCAACACCCCCTTCATCCAGGAGCTGCTGGACAACCCTGACAAGCTCCAAGAAAGGGTGAGCCGCGTCCCCCTGGGCAAGATAGGGACTCCGGACGACATCGCCTACGGGGTGTTGTACCTCGCTTCCGACGAGGCGTCCTTCGTCACCGGATCGGAGTTGGTGATCGACGGCGGCACCACCGCGCAATAGACGCCCGGTCGGGTATTGCCGATCCGCGCCCGCCGCCCGGCGGCCGGGGTTCAGGATGCGCCGGGCTCGCTCCCGGTCAGGGCAGGAGCCGCGGCCTCCCCGGAAGGGGAACCAGCCTGCCGACGACCACCAGGGGACCCTTGATCGCCGCGGACATCACCAGGTGGCGCAGCATGTACCCGCCCGCTAGGCCCGGAATCAGGCCCAACAGGGCTACACCCATTCGCTCTTCCAGCCCCGCGTCTTCCAGAGACTCGAGCAACGTCAGCTCCATGCTCAGGGGTATCATCAGTCCCAAGACGATGAAGCCGATCCAGAAGTAAACGGACAGGTCTCCCCGGACCAGCGAGTCTACCGAAGCTTTGGCCGCCAGGTTGGCTCGCACCAGGTACAGGTAGCTGAACACCACGAATGCCTCTATGACCAGCAGCACGATGTCGGCTCTGAGCAGGTGGCTCTCGGCCGCCACCACCTTGTCCTCCAACACCATGTAGATCGACAGTATGAGGGTGACGCTCATCATGCCGGCGGAAAGGGCGGAGGTCAGGAACAGCAGGGGCAGTGCCGGCGTGCTCCAGAATGGGATGGCCCGCGCCGCTCCCAGGAGCAGGCCGGTGTAGACCATGGTCATGACGGCCAGCACGCCACCGGCGATGCCGATGCCCCGCAGTACGTTCTCAGAGGCCTCCGCCCAGACCAGCGCAAGGTGGATCATGCCGACGACGATGAACGCGGTCAGGATGAACACGCCCCGGGAAATCCAGGAGGTACGGGGGTGGAACGCCGCCCGGGCGAAGCCGAAGGGCCGGCCCAGGTCCAAGACCAGGAAGATCGTGCTGAAGGCCACCAGAGGAGCCCCGATAGTTACCCCGATCTTCACGATAGGGTCCCACTCGGTGGTGCGGCTGGCGAACTCGGCGGCCACGCCGGTCACGTAAGCCCCGCACGCCCCCCCGGCCAGAAAGAGGTACAGGGCGATCTGCCATCCCCAGATGGTCTGGCGTTCGCCTATTGGCTGGTCCATGGTGCGACCTCCCAAGGGCATTATCAGGAGACCTCTTCAAAACTGGGGCCGGTCCCCTGGGGTAGGGGCGCAATATATTGCGCCCCTACGGTGACATCATCCAGGCGCGGAATCGCCCGACGCCTCTCGTGAACCTGTCCTACGGAGGCAGATAGAAAACCGAGGGGTTTGTCCCGGCCTCAGGGTTCAGGGCGGCCGCGCCCTTGTCCCGGATCAAGCCGGAGACGGGGCTCGTGTGATCGTCCAGGTCGCCGAAGATACGGGCCTTGGAGGGGCAGTTGGCCACGCAGGCGGGCTCTTGCCCCTGGTCAACCCGGGCCGAGCAGAAATCGCACTTCTCCACCGTGCCGAGGGTGTGCCGGGCATACCCCTGCTCTTCGAATGGCGTCTTGTGGGGGGGCGTCTTGCCATTCCCCGGCATACCGTTGGCGAAGTAAGGGATCTCCCGGTCGTTGAAATACCGGGCCGCGTAGGGACAGGCCAGCATGCAGTATCGGCAGCCGATGCACAGGTCCTTGTCGATCCACACTATGCCGTCGGGCCGCTGCTTGGTGGCCCCGGTGGGGCAGACGTCCATGCAGGGCGGGTCCTGGCAGTGCATGCACAGGAGGGGAAGGGCCATCCGCTTCACGGCGGGGTACTTCCCCCACTCCAGCCGCTGGACCCGGGCGAACGTTATCCCGGTGCCGGTCGCGTTTTCCGCGCGGCAGGCGGCCACGCAAGCGTAACAGCCGATGCACCGCTTTAGGTCTATGACCATCCCGTAATGCATTGTGGTTCCCTCCCTGGTTTAGCAACTATCCCGAAACCTCGAGTGCCGGCTCCAGCGGTCCTTCGACAGGCTCAGGACGAACGGATAGGGCGTTCCTGCCCCGTTCGTGGTGAGCTTGTCGAAGGACTTTTTGCGATAGTTCCTCGCTGCGTGAGCCCTCAACCCCCGGCGATGGCGAAGACCACCGACAGGGACACCCTGGGCTGGTCGGCCCCCATGTCCTTGAGGGGGGTATCGAGGGCCTCTTCAGCCACTATGTGGTCGTTTACCGCCAGGCAAATGGTGTCTCCCAAGTGCCGGCCGTCGGCGGAGAAAAGCTGATGCCGGACCCGCTCTCCGAACCGATCGCCCAGGGTCTCCAGCAGGTTGCGCAACGTGGCGCCCTCGGGCAGCGACACTTCCACGGAAGGCCGGTCGATCAACTCTCTCCGGATGCCGAATAAGCGGATGGTTACGTCCATGCTGTTCTTAGCTGGTGGCGGTGCATTTGCCTTCCGATTGCTGTGCCCTCTGGTGTGGTTTTTGGGGGGGCCTTCGTCCGCCCCACCCTGTTGTGGCCCTAAATCTTCCTGAACTTTCCGCCGATACCCGGCAGCCAGCGGGTCGGATGTTTTGCGTCCTCTTTCGGGGCCTTCTCAATCTTCACCGCGGCATCGGCGTCCATGGCGGTGACCACCGGGTCGGTGTGGGCCCAGTCCATGGGCATCAGCGCCTCGAAGAAGGTGCCTTTGCCCGTGGCCACCGGCGTGTATTTGGACCAGTGGCCGCCGTTGTTGGCCACGGCTATCACCTCCGGGTGGATTCCCTCCACCACCTTGGCTTCACCCATGGAAGCTCCGGCTTCTTTGGATTTTATCCAGACCTGGTCCCCGGTTTTTATGCCCTTGCGCTTGGCCGTCTCGGAGTTGATGGCGACGTAGTTGGTGTAGGGGTCACCGGCCGAGATCTCGTCCAGCCAGGGGTTCTCGAAGGTGTAGGAGAACTGGTGGTGGGCCACCCGGTGGTAGACAGCCTGGAGGTCGTACTCCTCGTCTTTGGCCAGCAGCGCGCCGCAGGGCTTCCAGTCGGGCAGGGGATCGTAGTCGCTGGTGTCGATCTCCGTTACGCCCAGCTCGTCCAGGATGGCCTGGATCCCCTCGCCGGTCTTCTTGAACCACTCAAAGTAGATAGGAGCGCGGACGTGGCGGAAGGGCTTCCAGTACACTTCCTCTATCTTCTTCTTCCAGGTGACCACCCCGTTCTCCTTGAACCATTCCAGGCCGCGCTCGGGCCCGAAGTAGCATTTGTAGAGACGGTCCGCGATCTCCTCACAGGTGTAGCTGACATCTCCTTCCAGAGCGTAGGGGGGATTGAGGCCGTAGAAATGGTTCATGAGGTTGTTGAAGTCGGCGCGGAACCCCACGCGGTCGGCCAACTCCAGCATGACCTCGGAGAAGTAACGGGCCTGGCCCGGAGGCTTCAGGATGGGCTGGCGGATGGTGTGGGTGAAGTTGCCCCGGCCCGCCGGATGGTGGTGGGTGATGGTATTGGGAAGCGGGTCCAGGCGCTCCAGGTAGCAGGCATCGGGCAGGACAATATCGGCGAAGTAGGTGGTCTCGTCCAGCCACAGCTTGGACGCCACCGTGAACATCTTCTTCATGAAGTTCGCCGTCACCTCGGGATTGCCCAAGCTGTAGATGATGTTGGGCCCGATGACGAAGAGCATCTCCGGCGTGTAGGGGATCTTGAACCCGTCCAGGTTCTGCATGGCCAGCACTGGAATGTGTCCGGACATCCCGGTGCTCAGCAGGTCCGACAGCGTGACCCGCTCCGGTGGGACCGGGGTCCGGGGTGGATAGGGCGCGGCGGTTCGGAGGCCCGGCGACGTCTGTCCGTTCCAGACCCCCGGCGCCAGGAGGCCGTCGGGCCCCGCCCAGGGGGCCCAGTTGGGCATACCCGTGTCCGGGTGGCCTTCACACACCGGGTTGGTGCCCAGTATTCCGCCGGGAACGTCGCAGGCGCCGACCACCTCGCACAGCATCTCGAACCCCAGGCAGGTGAGCCAGGCGTGGTTGTGGGCATGGGAGCCCTTGAAATAGGTGACGCAGACCGGCCGGTAGGGAAGCTCCCGACCCTCCAGGACGATGGTGCTTCCGATACTGGCTGCCTGAGAGAACTCGATCGCGATCCGGCGGATAGTGTCCGCCGGCACGCTGGTAATCTCCGCCGCTTTCTCGACGGTCCAGGCCGCCGCCCGCTGCTTCAGCAGGACGAAAGCCGGGCGGCACTCCTTTCCGTGGGCGGTATAGACGCCCTCCAGGGCCGGGTCGCCGAGAGATGGATCGTCGTAGTGCTTGGCCGTCTGGTCCGCCGCGTCCCACATCAGGGGCTTGCCGCCGTCGGGGTCCCTCACGTAGTAGCCATCGGAGCCGATCAGGTAGGGAGCGTTGGTGTGGGCCTTCAGGTACCCGGCATCGAAGTGTCCCGTCTCGTTGAGGATGACGTTGAGCATGGCCATGACCATGGCCCCGTCGGTGCCGGGACGGATGGGGACCCATTCGTCGGCCTTCTCGGCCACGCCGTTGAGGACCGGATCAACCACCACCAGCTTCATCCCCCGGGCGCGGGCGTCGGCCATCTTCTGGGCGTTACTGGTGAAGGCGTAGTAGGAGTGGCCCCCGATGCCGGCGCCGAATACCAGGAGGTAGTTGCAAAACTCCAGGTCCGGCATGGAGGTGGTTGCGCCGTGCATCGCACCGACCAGAACGTGCTCGGCGTTGCCGCACTGGTGCCCGTTGGAGCTGAAAGAGTTGGGGGAGCCGAACCCACTCATGAAGAGGTTGATGAACCAGTAGCCGAAGCTGCTGTTCCCCAGCACGGTGGGGGTGCCCACCAGCTTTCGCGGGTCATCGTCCTTGATCTTCTTCATCTTATCGACGATGGTATCCAGGGCCTCTTCCCAACTGATCTCCACCCAACCCGGGTCTTCGTTGAAGTCTTTCTTGGGGTTGGTGCGCTTTACGGGGGCGGTGAGGCGGTTGGGGTCGTAGACCATGGTGATTCCGGACATGCCCTTGGCGCAGAGGCGCCCCATGCCGATGGCGCTATCCGGGTTGCCTTCGATCTTCACGATCACGCCGTTCTTGCGGTGCACCTTGATGCTGCACTGGTTGAAGCAAACCGCGCAGGCGCTGGGAATCCAGGCATCATCCTGAGTCTGTTCATCCTTGACCATTTGGATCATGGGACACCTCCAGACTGGAGAATTGGCCGGCGGGACATCTCCGAAAGGGTGAGGCTCTTGCCGGGCTCCCGCGATTCCACCGTGCTCGCCGGTGGCTGTGGCGAAGGGTGGCCTGGGACCCGGGGCCTGTTGCAGTTGAGAAGGGCGAGATTCGATCTGCCCCTTTTTTCGAGGTATTGCTTCTTTTTAACTCCCGGCTGATTACCGTGAAACCCGGCCGGGAAAACTGGCCCTATTCTCAACGCGGGCAGTTTAACAGTGACCGGCCATGGCGTCAATCGACCCGACGCCGACCTGGCTGAAAGGCCTTTCTTGATCCAATCAGGCGGCGGGATTAACGCTGATCTCTTGGAATCAACTCCTGAATCCGTAAAACAATCCTGCCTGTCGCAAGCCCGGCGCGCGGGAGGGTCCGGGTCAAACCGCGGCCACCCCGGATGGTGAGGCGGCGCGGCAGGCCGCCGGCGCTACTTTCCTAAAAGGATCCGGTCTTGACATGTGGGGACAGCGAGTCCAACATTGTCGGACGGGTTGTGGCATCCCGTCGGGCCGGGGCACCCGTACCACCGGAGCCCGGCCTTGCCCGGATTTAGACGATCGATCCGGGGCGAGAAAGCTTGGGTAAGGAGTGATCCTTTTGCAAACGATCTATCAAAAACCACGAGGGCCGGAAGCCCCCGGCGAGCGCATCGTGACCAGCACCTGCCCTTATTCCTGCGGCGGGCGCTGCGTAGTCAACGCCCACGTCCGCGACGGGCGGATCGTCAAGATCAGCACCCAGCCGGGCCGCTGGAACCCGGAGCTTCCGCCCCTCTACGCCTGCGTTCGCGGCTTCGCGTCGGAGACCCACGTCAATCATCCCGACCGGCTCAAGCACCCCCTGCGCCGCGTGGGCGAGCGCGGGTCGGGAAGGTTCGAGCGCATCTCGTGGGACGATGCCCTGGGCGAGGTTGCCAGCCAGATGCTTCGGATCCGTGACACCTACGGGCCGGCCTCCATCCTCGATTGCTCGCTTAGCGGTGGCGCGGGACTCCTCCACAGCGCCAGCGCCCTCCGGCGTTTGCTCAACATGTTCGGCGGGAGCACCGAACTGTGGGGCAACCTATCCCGCGAGGCCGAGGTCTTCGCGGCCCGCCACACCTTTGGCCAGTACGGCAATGCCCAGGGCAGGCTGGGGCGGCAGCGGGCCGATTACCGGAACTCGAAGCTGATGATTCTGTGGGGCTGGAGCCCCGGCGACGGCAGCTTCGGCACCGGAACGCTGGAGTACCTGAAATGGGCCAAGAAGCAGGGAGTCCGGATGATATGCGTTGACCCCCGCATGACCCACACCAGCGCCACGGTTGGTGACGAGCACATCTTCATCAAGCCGTCCACCGATTCCGCCATGCTCATTGCCATGGCCTACGTCATCTTGACCGCGGAACTTCAGGACCAGGGGTTTCTCGACCGTTATGTCCAGGGCTTTGACGAGGAGCACCTTCCGCCGGACGCCCCTCCCGGCTCCTCCTTCCGGTCCTACGTGCTGGGCCTCTCCGACGGCGTACCCAAGACGCCCCAATGGGCCGAGGCCATCACCGGGGTCCCCGCGGCGAGGATCGCCGATCTCGCCCAGGATTTCGCCACGAACCGGCCGGCGGCACTGCAATGCGGCTACGGGCCCGGCCGCACCGCCTTCGGTGAGCAGTTCCATCGGGCGGCCTTCGCCCTGGCGGCCATGACCGGAAACATCGGCATCCCCGGCAGCAACGCGGGGCTTAGCGGCGGCTCCAAGGGCGCCGGCCTTTCCGGGCTACCCGCGGGCAAGAACCCCATTGGCCCGCCCGTCGCCGCCGCGGAGCTGGCCGACCTGCTGAACCAGGGCCGCGCCGGGGGCTACCCGGCCGACGTCAAGATGGTCTACTCAGCGTTCCGTCACCTGCTCAACCAGCTCGGCAACACCGGCAAGATCGGCGAGGCGCTCAAGAGCAAGGACATCGAGTTCATCGTCATTCACGATCATTTCATGACGCCGATGGCCCGGTACGCCGACATCCTCCTGCCGCCGACGACCTTCTGGGAGCGCAACGACATCTGCACGTCGTGGGGCGAGATAGCGCCCTACGCTATCTTCATGAACCAGGCCATCGAGCCGATGGGAGAGTGCCGCGACGACCTGGATATCTTCACCGATCTGGCGGCAAGGCTGGGCCTCTCCGGGTTCAACGACAAGGCCTCCGACATCGATTGGCTGCGCGAGTTCTGCGAGGGCACCGAGATCGATGACTTCGAGGCGTTCCGCGAGAACGGCGTGGCCCGCTTGCCGGAGCCTGCCGACCCCGTCTCCTTCGCCGCCCAGATCCGGGATCCGGAGAACCATCGGTTCTCCACACCCTCGGGCAAGATCGAGGTCTACTCCACGACCCTGGCGGGCCAGCCGGACGTCTACGGTCTCGGCGCTGTCCCCCCGATCCCGACCTATATCCCGGTCGATGAACCCGACACGATCCACTCGCTACAGCTTATTTCAGCCAAGTCCAAAGCCCGGGCCCACTCCATCCTCGCCAACCAGCCGGGACTTGCCAAAGTCGATCCGCAGAATGTGTGGATGCATCCGGAGGACGCCACGGCGCGGGGTATTCTCGATGGCCAACTGGTGCGGGTGTTCAACCAACGCGGGGCCACCGTGCTCCCGGTGAAGGTCACCGGCCGCGTCGTCCTCGGCGCCGTCTCCATATTGGAAGGGGCCTGGTACACTCCAGATGAGACGGGCACCGATCAGGCGGGCTGCGGGAATGTCCTTACCCTTGACCGCTCCTCCCCATCGGGCTCTCAGACCTACAACACCTGCCTGGTTGAGGTGGAGCCCGTCACGCCGGTTTGATGCGGGCGGCATTATGCGGGAAATCCCGGCCGATACTGGAGGTTCAGCGTGGCAGACCGGCGTGAGATAGAGGGCGAAATCATCATGGGCTGGGCCGACCGGAAGAGACCCAGCCTCGATGTGAGGAAGGATGCTCAGGGTAGGGTGGTCAGGGTGGCAACGTCGGTCGGAGACCTGCAGGGCCTCATCACGCCGACCGACCTGCGCTACGTTGTCGTGCAGCTGGACGCCCCCGACCCGGTCCACCCCGACGACTGGTCCCTGTCCATCGGTGGTGAAGTGGAGCGGCCCATCGAGTTGAGTCTTGAAGAGCTTCAGAGGTTCCCGGGGGCCACAGTCCGCTGTGTCCATGAATGCTCGGGCAGCGAAGCCGACTTCTTCGACTACCTGAAGAGCGGCGGAGAGACCTACGGCTGCAACCGGTGCGAGCATGTGGAGGGAAAACCCAACAGGCTGGACCCGGAAGCGCAGCACCAAGGTATCATGAGTGCCGGCGAGTGGACCGGCGTACCGCTGGCGACGGTGTTGGAGAAGGCGGGGATCAAGCCCGGCGCGGTGAGCGTGCTCGCCCAGGGTTTCGACCGGGGGCTGCCCGCCGAGTGGGCCATGCACGGGGCCCTGGCGATTCCGGATGAAGAGATCAGCTACGAGAAAAGCCTGCCGTTGAAGAAGGCCCTGGACCGGGACACGATGCTGGCCTGGGCGCTGAACGGGGAGTACATCAGGCACATCCACGGCGGCCCGGTGCGCCTCGTCACTCCCGGCTGGTCGGGTAACTGGTCGGTCAAGTGGTTGCAGAAGCTTGAAGTCCTTGACCACCTGCCCAAGTTGTACTATCAGAACCAGTACTTCTACTTGGGCCAAACGCCTGATGACCCCGACAAAAAGATGATAACCGCCATGGGGGTGAAGACGTTCATCACCGAGCCCAGGGACGACGACCCGCCGCTCCCTCGCGGCGCCCATGTCATTCGTGGGCTGGCCTGGAGCGGGGCGGGCCGGATCACCAGGGTGGAGGTGAGCGTGGACGGAGGGGAGACCTGGCAGGACGCCCACCGGGAACTGCCCCACGAGCGGTGGCTATGGCAGCGCTGGTCCCACCTCTGGCACGCGGAGAGCCCGGGCAAGTATTCCATCATGGCACGGGCCACCGACGAGGCTGGGCGGGTTCAGCCGCAGATAGGGTGGAACGTGCTGCGCAAGAACTTCGACGGCATAGTGCCGGTGGACGTGGAGATCGAGTAGCGGGCGGGCGAGTGATGCAAACGCAGCCGGTTAGCTAACTCGAGGTGCCGGCGTTTTTATGTGTCACCCCGAGCCCAAGCCGGCGCCTCGGCTTCATGACCTGAGATTCCTCAGTTGTCTGCGGCAGTTTCGGAATGACAAAGCGGATTGGCCTGGGGAAAAATTGCACACCGGACAGCTGCTAAGGAACTATCTCAAAAGGTGGTTCGACAGGCTCACCACGAACAGGGCAGGAGCGACGAACGGGGTAGGAGCGCCCTATCCGTTCGTCCTGAGCCTGTCGAAGGATCGCTGGAGCCAGCACTCAACGTTTTGGAGATTGCTACTTAGAGGTGCGCCCCGGGGGTGGGGGACCGCCGGGACCGCCGGCCGCGTGAATGGTTATCTGAGTTTCTGCCGGGTCCTCGGGAAGGCCTTTCAGGTTGGACAGGAGCCCGCGCACGATGTCCGCCAGGATTCCGCTGGGAAATGGGGCGAGTGGGACCGGCGTCCGGTCCGCGACTATGGAGACGGCGGCGCCGGCGCCCCCCTTTATAGTTATCTGAACTTCCTCGGGGTCCCGGGGAAGGCCCTTCAGGGTGGCCAGGAAGCCGCCCACGATTCCCGACATGATCGCGCTGATGAAAGGGATGAGCGGCACCGGGTTGCCGTCCACGGAGAGGGAGACTGCCGGAGCCGGGGGGCCAGCCTCGAAGACCTGGGCGATTAGCTGGGATACCAGCTTGTCCGCCTCTTCAAAACCGTAGGCCGGCACCTCCCCGTTGGGTTCACTTTCCTGACTGTCTCCCACCGTGGCTATGACGTTCTCAACGGGAGGCGGCGGCCCGCCGCGCACCACCAGCACCTTGGGGACGGCGCTATTCTTGAACCCTTCGGCCACCACCAGGTCCACTCCCGAGCCAAGGGTGGAGATAATCGATTCCAACGGCGTGTCCCCGCCGGTCCGGTCGACCCTGGTGCGCTGGTCCGGTGAGGAGGCGATGACCGTGCTGGCCCCCGCCTCGAACATCCGGTGGGTGTCGCTCTGGGCGCGGTTGATGTCGTGGCCGTGGGGGCAGTGCTTGATGGCCGCCACCCGGTATCCCTGGGCCGCCAGCGCCGCGATCAATGACTCCGCCACCGTGGTCTTCCCGCTGTTTGAGTTGCCGACCACCGCGACTACTGGAGGCATGGTCAGCCTTCCCTCGACCCGAGCGCGGTCCCCAGTGGCTGGTAGTAGGCCCCGTGGGCGCAGGGCTTGCACAGGGTTTGCCCCTCTTGCCGCACCTCCCGGCCGTCGTTGATGCCCTCGCCGCAACGGTCGCAGGCCACGCGGCTCACCGGATGGCCCGGAAGGTCGGTGCCGGGGACATCCACCCGGACCGGTTCCAGAATGAAAAGTGCCTCTTCCGGCATCACCTTGTAGGCGTAGTCTTGGGCCGCCTTCTTGTCCATGCCGGCCGGGGCGTAGGCCGCCACGGCGTCGCGGGAGTCGTCCCGGGCCAGCACCCGGACGGCGTTGCCCGTGTCCTGGTTCAGGAAAGTGGCCGCCACCTTGCCATAGTCGAGGAATTTCAAGGTTCGCTTGCCCAGCTTGCACCCGGTGACGGCCTGGATGGCGTCGGTGGCGCAACGGTCTATCTCCACGTACACGAGGAGCGACTTGGAACTGACCGGCTCGTCGATGCCAACCTCCCGGCAGCCAATCATGGCCAGCCGCACCCCCAGGATCTGTCCGGGGCACAGGTGCCCGTGAAGCGCGGCCGATTCTTCTAGCAGTTCATCGAAGGGGCGCAACGGGTCTCTCCTCTTTCGTGCTTGGGGATGGTGCGAAGTGAGGCCTGGGCCTTCGATTCGGGGTAGCCCGGCTTCTTCGACGATTATATCATGGCGGTCCGCTCGGAGCCGCCGCGCTGGGGACGTGGCGGCCACCGGCCTGCCGTGAGTACTTCCTTCGGATGATCAGCGTTTCCGATACCGTTCGTGGTGAGCTTGTCGAACCACCGGCCCCGGCGCCCTTCGACTGGCTCAGGGTGAACGGAATTTCCCCGTTCGTGGTGAGCTTGTCGAACCACCGCCCTCCGCACCTTTCGACTGGCTCAGGGTGAACGGAATTTCCCCGTTCGTGGTGAGCTTGTTGAACCACAGGCCCCGGCACCTTTCGACTGGCTCAGGGTGAACGGAATTTCCCCGTTCGTGGTGAGCTTGTCGAACCACCGCCCTCCCCGCCCTTCCACAAGCTCTGGGCGAGCGGATAATCCAACGGCTGCTACCGATAATTGGTACTAGCTAACGTCCCCCAGGAACTCTTCCATTCCCAGCCGCTTGAGGGTCTCGGGTGTGGGCAGCCCCGTGTCCACGTTCCAGCCCAGCAGGCGATAGTACTCGTCGACCATTGCGGGCAGGTAGGGTTCGATGCTCAGCCCCTTGGACGGTCCGGCGGGAGGCGGTTCCAGGTGTTTGGGTGAAATGTCGAACTCGTCCGACTTTAGAAATCCCCTCCTGGCATACACCAAGCGCATCAGGTTGGTGATCCGCTCGCCGACGTCGAGGGCCTCTTGCGCGCTGAAATCCTCCCAGCCGACGGCCTGGGCGAGGCACTTGCTGGTGAGGTTCGTGGACTCTTTGACGCCGCGGACTCCGAACATGCACACGCCCAGGCTGTCGTTCCACAGCTTGGCGAACTGGGTCTTGCGGACGGGTTCGACCTTGCCCAGCGCCTCCTCGGTGTCGTGGGCCACCCCCGGGGTCTTCTCAGGGTACCCCACTTCGGGGCGGGGGTTGGCGTCGGCGCCGGTCCCCTGGATAGACGGCCCGGTGCCGGCCACTATCTCGCCGAAGAAGACGCTCCAGAACTGCCGGTGGTCGTGCATCACCACCCCTTCGCCCTTTATGTCCAGCACCTTGGCGCGCATCTCCTCCTCCAGCCCCTTCTCGCCGCCCAGGGCATCGGGCATGGCCTTCGTGCCGCCGGCGAGCTTGGCCCCGATGCCCTCCCTCCGGATGGTCCGGTCGATCAGTTCCATGGCCGATTCCCAGTTGCCCCAGGTCAAATCCAGGCCGTCGGTGTCTTCCAGGGTGAGGATGCCTTCATTGTATGCTTCGTATACCGCGCCCAGGATGGTGCCGAACTGGCCCGACTCCAGCCCCATGGCATCGTAATAGTCGGTCATGATCACGATGCCGTTGGGGTCGTCGACACCGATGATGGCGGCGGCCCCCTCCATGTTCTCGGCGCCTCCGCAGGGGCTCCCCACGAATCCGGTGTAGGGCCCGTCGGTTATCTCCACGTCGTAGGCGCAGGAAATCTTGCAGTTGTAGGATGGCTGTGGGGTGATCTTCCAGCGAGCACAGGCGTCGACATACTTTTGGGCGAACTCCGAGCCCCATTCGGGGTCGGTCATGTTCTTGGCCGCGACCCTCAGGGCCTTGCCCCATGGGTCGCCATAGCTGCGGGTCATGCCCCCGTCCTGAAGCCAGGGCGCCGAGAGGGCGAGGTTCTCCTCCCATTTGGCCGAGGTTTCCACCAAACCGGCCGGGTCGAACAGGGGTACGGCGCCGGTACCCCGCACGGCGATGGCCTTGAGGTTCTTGCTCCCCATCACCGCCCCCGGACTCCCCTTCCCGGAGCCGTGGTTCCGGTCCGCCTTTACCATGGCCCCGGGGAGCTGGGCCTCTCCGGCAGGGCCGATGCAAGCGACGCTGATGTTCTCCTCGTCCCCCAGCTCTAGTTTGAGGCGGCGCTCGGTCTCCCTGGTGCTCAGGCCCCACAGGTGGGTGGCGTCCCTGATCTCCACCCGGTCATCGTCGATCCAGAGGTAGGAGGGTTTCTCGGCCCGGCCGGTGAGGATGATGCCTTCATGCCCGGCGTGCTTTAGGAATGCCCCCCAGAAGCCGTGGCCGTGGCCTACGCCGGCGGAGTAGGGGATAGACAGGTTGAAACAGATGGTGGTCCAATCCGATGAGTTGACGGCGGGGGTCCCCGTCAACGGCCCCAGCATGATGATGAGGGGAGCATCCGGGTCGGTGGCCTCGGCCTGCTGGGGAGCGTCGCGCAGCAGATAGTACAGACCCAGTCCGGTGCCGCCCACATACTTACGGAGGACCTCCTCGCTGGGGAGGGGTTCCTTGACGACGGTCTCCTCCCGGAGATCGATGCGCAGGATGTGAGGCCGGTACCCTCCACGAATGGGCATGATGTTCCTCCAAAGGTCTCCCCTCGGCCGGTTATGACAGGGGGATGGTAGCGTTGGAGAGGAGGGTTTGTCTACCGGTGGAGTAGCTGGGGGAGCTTCTTTTACGTAAAAGAAGCTCCCCCAGGCCCCCTCAAGAAAACGTGGCTCACACAGCCGTTCATCTTGGGACGACCGCGGGTCCCGTCTATCTGAGGGTCAACGAACAAAATTCTCGAGTCCGGATGTATCCAACGGGCGCTGCCGCCGAACACCTGGCCGGGCTATTCCGGGAGCAATCGGAGCCCTTTCAGAAGACCTCTTATACTCTCACGTTCTTCTGGGGTCGCATCTAGATCCGGCGGCCTCACCCGTGCGCTGGTGAATGTGCCCATCGCCACGAGAGCCTCTTTTATGAGGGCCGTGGTCCCGCCAGTCCGGCCGGTATGGGCGGCTCGTAAGGGCGCCCCATAGATGTGATTTGCGATGGGGGCCAGCTTTTCCATATAGAGGTTTCTTGCTTCGGTGTACTTTCCGTCGAGGGAAAGGGATATGAAACGGCTCCAGTTGTGCCGGCCGATCGCCATGATTCCGGCCTGAGCACCGTCAGAACCGATCATCATTTGCCCAAGCATATCCACGGTATCTACACCGGTGACAAATACTGAGAGTTTGCCTTTGAGGCTATTCCACAATTGATAGTAGTCGGCACAGGTGTAACAACTGGCCTTCATCGCGACGACTTGGTCGATATCCTCAGCTATTCTAACCAGGGTTTCAGTTGAGTATGCTGACCCGGTCTCTCCCGCGTATTTGAAAATGGCCATGGGCATATCGACTTCTCGGGCCAGGTCCTTGAAGAACTGATATGGCACGTCGGCCATACCCATCAGCCTTCGGAACGGCCGGACGTCGAAGGGCGGCATCACCTCGAGGATATCGGCGCCTGCTTCCCGAGCTTCTCGCGCGCTTTGAACCACCTCTTTCAATCTGTGCCCGATCACGCCGGAGATGATGGGGATTGATGCCGGTATTGTTTGTCTGGCGAGGGTGATGAGTCTCTGGCGCTCTTCCGGCTCCAACGTATAGACTTGCCCAACCAAAGCATTTACGTAGACTCCGCACAACTGCTCCGCCTTGCTGATTTCCTTCAGGTGATTCACGTATTCCTGCTCATTTATGTCCAGGCTCGCGTCATGGGGAACGAGTGCGCTGGCGATATATCCACTCATATTGGGGTCCTTCATTTCGAGACCCTCCTTAAATTCGACGTTTCCCATTTCAATTCACGATGAGGCATCTTGACCCTCATTGCTGCTGTAACCAATAATCCGGGATTTCCCATTTCATCAGGTGGCGGAGGCATGGAGCCCCGGCAAAGCCAACCAGCGAGGCCAGAGGCAGCAGTACCGTACGTGAGCCTGTTATGGATCGGGTCTCTTGCGGGAATGACCTGCCGTCAAGGTTGAGGCCGGTAGTTATCAGAGTCTGACCACCAATGGTCTTGCCCCATTTCTGCTGCCACAGGCTGTCGTAGCTCAGGGAAAATGTCTGGGTCAATCGTTCAGAGACTTTGTCAGGGCAACCTTATCGTCTCCAAATCCGGAGCGCAAGCGGTGGCTTCCGTAGGTACCGGAGTGCCCGCTTTATTCCGGCCGGCACCGAGTCCCGATGTAGGAGCTTCCATTCCGGGTCTCCTCCCCGAGGGCCGGGAGTCGGTTACGGGGGCACCGCCGCGACGGGCTCGAAACCCGGGCTGCCATGCTATAATTTCACTTAATCGAAACGATAAAGGAAAGGTTATGGTAGCGGAGCCGATCCGGCTGACCAGCTTGGCCCATTGCGCCGGTTGAGCGGCCAAGTTCAGCCACGAGGACCTCGTCGAGGTCCTGAAGCATATACCGGTGGTAACCCACCCCGATCTCCTGGTGGGTACCGGGACGGTGGACGACGCAGGAGTCTACCGCCTTGGCGATGACACCGCGTTGGTCCTGACGGTGGACTTCTTCCCTCCCGTCATCGATGACCCGTACAACTACGGTGCCATCGCCGTCGCCAACTCCCTCAGCGACATATACGCCATGGGAGGCAGGCCTCTATTGGGCTTGAACATCGTGGGCTTCCCGGTGGAACTCCCCAAGAATATTCTCGGGGAGATACTGAGGGGTGGCTCCGACAAGGCCCAAGAGGCGGGGTGCCTCATCATCGGCGGCCACACGGTGGACGACCGGGAACCCAAGTACGGTCTGGCCGCCGTGGGGCTGGTTGAGCCCGGGAAAGAGGTCACCGTCGCCGGCGCCAAGCCCGGGGACCGGCTGGTCCTGACCAAGCCACTGGGCACCGGGATCATCACCACGGCGGGCAAGCAGGAACGGGTGTCGCCGGAGGTGATGGAGCGGGCGGTGGCCGTGATGAGCAAGTTGAACCGGGCGGCTTCGGAAGCCATGCTCAAGGTGGGGGTGAACGCCTGCACCGACGTCACCGGCTTCGGCCTCATCGGCCACCTCAACAACATTATGGAGGCCAGCGGCGCCGGGGCCGAACTCCGGCTGTCGGACATACCGGTGATACCGGGAGCGTGGGAGCTGCTCGAGCAGGGAATCGTTCCCGGAGGCACCCACCGTAATTTCGAAGGCGCCGGACAACGAGTGCGCTGGCACCAGGACGTGTCCGAGAACACCAGGCTGCTCCTATGTGACGCCCAGACCTCCGGTGGCCTTCTCATATCAGTGCCGGAGGACCGGACCGATGCGTTGCTGAAGGAGCTGGAAGCCGCCGGCATCGAAGGCGCACGGGTCATCGGCGAGCTTCTGCTCGACGGTAAAAAGGGGATTCAGGTGGTGCCCTAAAGGCAAGGGACGCCGAGGGTGGCGCGCCTTGATTCGGTCCCAGTAGCCTCCGGCGCGGTTTGAGACTCCCGTGAGAAATCCTCCATAGCCCCCCTTTCGTAAAGGGGGGTTGGGGGGGGTCTCCCTCTCCGGCCTATTCCATCCAGGGCCGACCCAACGCCCTCGAATGGCCGCCGGGGCCGTCACGCCAGGGCGCCGGACTGCTCCAAGCCCCTGATCTCTTCCTCCGACATGTTCAGGAGGCCGCCGATGACGGCCAGGTTGTCCTCTCCCAGGGCGTGGCATCGTTCCACTCTCCCCGGCGTCTCCGACAACCGCACAAAGGTCCCCGGGTATTCGACGGGTCCGATTTCCGGGTCATCCACCGACGCGAGAAAGCCCCGCGCCCGCAGGTGAGGGTCCATGAATAGCGACTCACCGTGCTGGACGGCGCCAGCGGGGACCCCCTCTTTCTGAAGAATGAGCATCACCTGGTGGGGCGTGTAATCCCTGGTCCACTCCCCAATCCGCTCGTCCAGCTCGTCCTGATGCGACAGGCGTTGCTCCATGGTCGAGAACATCTCCTCCTGGCACCAGGCCGGGGACCCGAGCACCCGGCAGAGGGCCTGCCACTCACCCTCGTCTCGAGCGGCGATAACACACCAGGCGTCGCCTCCCTTACAGGGGTAGGCGCCGTGGGGGGCCAGGTACCGGTGACGGTTGCCCATGGGCGGGGGAAGGTAGCCGTTGACGGCGTGGTCCAGGTACACGTTTCCCATGGCGAAGGCGGTGGCGTCGACCTGGCTCAGCTCGATGAGCTGTCCCTGGCCGGTGAGGTCTCGGTGGCGGAGGGCCGCCAGCACCGCCACGCCGCCGAAGGCCGCGCTGAGGTAATCGGGCGTCCAAACCGGTGGCCCGGCCGGCTCGGGGCTGTCCGGATATGACCAGAGGTGGTACATGCCGGTCATTCCCATGGCCACCGCCGCCAGGCCGACGTTGTTCCGGTAGGGGCCGGTGGTGCCGAACCCTGGCAGCCGCACCATCAGGATGTCGCGGCGCAAGGTGCGGAGCTCCTGGTAGCCGAGGCCCCAGTTGTCCATGACCCGGGGGCTAAAATTCTCCAGCACCACGTCGCAGTGGGGAATGAGTTTCTTGATGATCCGCCGGCCCTCCACCGTGCTCATGTCCACCGCGATGCTCCGCTTGTTGCGGTTCATCTCGTCGAAGGTGACCTTCTGCTGCATGATGATGCGTGGGTCCAGGCCGGGGCTGATGCGCCCGCGCTGCTGGCGGACCCGGGACTCGACCTTGATAACCTCGGCGCCGTTCTCCGCCAGGAGCCGGGCCAGGTACGGGCCGGCGATGGCCAGTGTGAAGTCCAGGACCCGAATGCCTTCCAGAGGAGCCGAGGGTGTTCTGGAGCGGCGGGCCGGCCGGCGTCGCGAAGCTGCGGGCCTTGATGACGGCTTCGGCGCCAGCACCTCTGAGTTGTGCTGCCCCAGCAGAGGCGCGGGTCTGAAGAGTTCCGCCGGGGTGTCGCTCAACCGGAAAGGCGCCCGCATCACCCGGTGCCGGCCGATGACGGGGTGCTGGACCTCGGCGTCCAGGTCTCGCTCCCGGAAGTGGGGGTCACGGGTAAACTCGTCGGGCCGGTTGATCGGGCCCACGGTGATGTGGTGGGCTTGACCCTGGAGGAAGAGATCCGCCTTGGACATCTCCTGGGTGAACTCCATGGTGATGGGTTCGATGACATCGAGGTTGGCGATGCGCAAATGGCGGTTGTCCCACATGGGATCGGTGAACAGTTCCGGGCTGCCCATCCACTCCACGAAGCTCCTCCAGTGGGCGGTGGCGATGACCACCAGGTGGATGAACCCGTCGTCGGCTGGGTAGATCCCGTAGGGCATGCCTCCCCCCACGGGGGTGCGGTTGCCGGCCCGTTCCAGGACCGTGGCGTTGGAGCTGTAGTTGACGAGGATGTGCTGCTGGCCCGCCGACACTTCTTGGCAGGAGACCTCCACCCGTTGTCCCTGGCCCGTGGCCTCCTGGTGACGCAGGGCCAAGAGCGCGCCGTAGGCTGCGAAGGCGGAGGCCAGGTCGTAGGGTACGTCTTGGACCTCGGCCAGCGGCGGCCGGTCGGGAAAACCGCACAGGGACATGACACCCCCCATGGCGGTGCAGACGATGCTGGGAGCCTTGAAGTTCCGGTACGGGCCCGAAAGCCCGAAGCCGGAGATGGACACCATGACCAGGCCCGGGTTCTCCTGGCTGAGGGTCTCGTAGTCCAGGCCCCAGGCTTCCAGGGTCCCCGGCGCAAAGGTCTCGACCACGGCGTCGGCGTCGCGGGCGAGTAGCCGAAAGGCCTGACGCCCGTCCTCGGAGTCCAGATCCAGGGCCACGCTCTTCTTGTTGGTGTTGAGGTTGATGAAGGTGAGGCTGGATTCGATGCCGGAACTGTTACTCGCGAAGGGGCCCACGTGCCGCGACGGGTCGCCCTCCGGCGGCTCGATCTTGATCACCTCGGCGCCCAGGTCGGCCAGCAACCGCCCGCAGAGGTGTCCTTCCCGCTCCGTCAAGTCCAGGACGCGTAGTCCCTCCAGCGCTCCAGGCATCTAGCTCTCCTTCCAAGCTATCCGGCTTTGCTGAAATGACGCCCAGGGGCGGATTATTGGGGTGGGTCAAGGGGAAAACTCCCCAATGGGCTCCACCGACCCGCCGGTGGCTACACCACCCCCTCCTGTTGGAGCCGGGCGTACTCCTCGTCGCCGATGTCCAGGTAGCGGGCCAGCACCTCGCGGGTGTGTTCTCCCAACCGGGGCGGCGGGCCCTGCAGGGTCAGCGGCGTTTCTGACATCCGTAGTGGCATGCGCAGCACGCTCACCGGGCCGGCGGTGGGGTGCTGGAGTGTCTGTTTCATCTGGTTGTGCACCACCTGGGGATGAGAGAAGGCCTCCTTCACCGTGTTGACCGGCTCGGCGAGTACCTGCTGAGCGTTGAGGAGGGTCACCCATTCGCCGGTAGTCTTGGTGGCGAGGACCCCCTCGAGGATCTCCCGCAACTGCTTCCGGTTCCTCACCCGGTCCGAGTTGGTGGCATAGTCGGGGTTCCCCGCCAGGTGTTCCAACCCCATCGCCGCGCACAGCCTGGGGAACTCCCGGTCGGTGGTAGCGCTGATGTTCATATACCCGTCGCTCGTCCGGTAGGCGCCCGAGGTGGAGAGCGAAGGGTGGCTGTCGGGGGCGGTGCGCCCCGGCACGTTGCCGGTGGCAAAGTAGCCGGCGGCCAGAGCGCCCAGCGGCGCCATGGCCGAGTCCAGCAAGTTGGTGCTCACCTGCTGCCCCATACCCGTCCGGTCCCTGACCCGCAGCGCCGCCACAATCCCCAGCGCCGCGCTGTACCCGGACAGGATGTCGCCGTAGGAAATCGAGGACTTGATGGGAGGGCCGTCGGGCTGCCCGGTCACGCTCATGGCCCCGCCGAGCCCCATGACCATCAGGTCCAAGGCCCCCTTTTCCCCGTAAGGGCCGTCCTCCCCATAGGCGCTGAGCCAGCAGTAAATCAGCTTCGGATTGATGGCCTTCAGGGAGTCATAGTCCAGGCCCGCCCGGTAGATCCAGCCACGGAGAAAGTTGTGGACCACCACGTCAACCTTGGCGACCAGGCTTCGCATCAGTTCCAAGGCCCGGGGATGCTTCAAGTTGAGCGTAATACCTAGTTTGCCCCGGTTGTTGGCCATGAAGTACACGCTCTCCCCGGCGACGAACGGAGGACCGTACTCCCGGGAGATATCCCCTTTGCCCGGTTCCTCAACCTTCACCACCTCGGCCCCCAGGTCGCTGAGCAACATGGTGCACCAGGGGCCGCTCAACACCCTGGTGAAGTCGAGCACGCGGCAGCCGTCCAGCGCTCCAGCCATCGGATCCTCCTCAATTGGCCGCTCACCCAGCGGGGCTTTGGCGTCCGGATGTTGCGCATTTCAGGGGCAGCCAGGCCCGCAGGCGCCACCAGGGGTAGGAGCGCCTATCGCCCGGTAGGGTGGGACAGGTAAGGCTTCGCCAAGACTCTCGATGCAGCCGCCGCAAGCAAAGGAGGGGGGTCATCCTCAAGGCCCGCGCCGCCCTTGGCGAGCGAAGGCGGCTCCATTAACCAGGACCGGGAAGGAGACCGGCTTCAGGCATGGTCCCTTCGCCATTGCCGCCGCCCCAACGGCGTCCACGCTCTCGGAGCCAGTGGGGCGACGGTGCCGGAACGGGGCCCAGCCGTTGGCCCCGGGCCGTGTCTTGAGGCCCTCACTCCCGCGAAGGCAACACTACCGTGGCGCCTCCCCGGATGGTTCTCTCTTCACGCTGGTCATATCCCCAGAGTTCCAACTCCACCAGCGCCTCTCCGCCTTCCTTCCGCTTCCCGCTGACGAGGCCCTTGAGCCAAGTAGTGTCGCCGTTCAGGTTGAAGCGGCGGACCTCCCCCCAGAAATCCTTGATGAAGCCGTCGTCCCCCATCCAGTTGGTGACCACCTGACATAACCAGGATACCCGCTGGGGGCCAAAGTCGTACGCGCCGGGCACTCCAACACGGCGGGCGAAGTCGGGGTCCCAGTGCACCCGCTCGGGCACGTCCGGGATCCCGGCCTCGTTGACGACGAAGGCGTAGGGATGCTTCTTGTAGTAGTCGATTGCTATCTTGTGGGCGAAGGCGAAGGGGCGGAAGCCCCAGCCGATCTTGAAGGCAATATTATCGGTAACCCGCAGGGGGCCCTTCACCACATGGGGCAGCTCCTGGCCCTCTTCCACTTCCTCCCAATAACGGGGCTCGGCGCCCCTTACCTCCTCCAAGTCGTAGTCGGCGAAGATCCGGTCGATCTCCGCCGGCGTGTAGCTGGCCGACTCCAGGTAGGTGTACTTCCCCTTGGACACCGCCGCGTCCCGCTCGGTCCGCATGAGCCACTCCGTAGCCTGGCCGATGGCCTGTCCCTCCGGGGTGGTAAAGTCGTAAGTAAACTCCTGGAGGATGGCGCGGCCGGCGAACCTGGTCTCCTTGGGAGTGAGGCCGCTGGGCGTTACCGTGCCCCGGATGCCCGTCCCATCCCGGAGAGGCCCCGCCATCTTGAAGGATGCACCGGACCACATTGCATGGACGCCGGCCAACCCCTGGGGTGCGCCGCGGCCGAAGCAGGAGAAGAGGAATGTTGGTGGAGCCACCACACTTCCCCGGCGGGTCCCTTTCGCGTAATCCTCGTCGCTGAACAGGGGGTTGGTATCCCCAATGCCCAAGGAAAAGTGGGCGATGGTGTCGATGCTGGCGTTGCGGTTGAAGGGCTCCTTAACCTGCAGGGGTTTGCCCTCGAACTGGCGCAGGCGGGTCAGCTCCTCTTCGGTGATCTTGGGAAACTCCGAATGTTCGGCCACGTAGGCACCTCCGTTGGGGATGGGTTCGCCTCATCGAGTTACTTTATGCCATCAACCCCGGCCATCAGGCCTTGGGCGCCGGAGTTGGGCGCCGCCGGGCAGGCAGCCCCATTGTAGGTCCATGTCCCAGTGGGGTCAACACGCGCCTGCGCGGGGGCATCCCGCTCACAATCGACGACTCCACTCCCGGGCGCCGGGCCGGTTGCGTTGCTGGGAATTTATCCCGGAAACCGCCGCCGGTTCCGAGGAGGCTCGGCGGCTGGTTGCCGGTACTCAGTCAACTCGTTTCTTACACGATGTCATTCCGAGCGAAGCGAGGAATGACATCTGCCAGCATTCGAGCCAACGAGTACTAGCGCATCTTCCAGACGGGCTGCCGCTTCTCCACGAACGCCCTCACCGCCTCTTTGCGGTCCTCGGTCCGGTCGACGATGGCCCGGAGGGGCTCCGCCAGCTTGACCGAGGTGTCCAACGGCAGGTCGCGGGTCTGGGTTATGACCCGCTTGATGGTCTGGACGGCTATGGGCGAGCAGCGCTCGACCTCTCCGGCGATCCGGTCCGCCTCCTGGAAAAGGGCCTCCCGGTCGGGCACCACGCTCTGGATCAGCCCGATGCGGTAAGCCCGCTCGGCGTCGATGTGGATGCCCGTGAGTTGCATGTACAGGGCCTCACCCACGGGAATGGCCCGCGAGAGGTAGTAGAGGCCAAAGCCGGCCGTCGACCCGGCGTTCCTGGGCTCCGGCAGGGCAAAGGCGGAAGCCTGGGTGGCGATGCGTATGTCGCACTGGAGGGCCAGCTCCAGCCCGCCGCCCAGACAGTAGCCGTCGATGGCGGCGATGACCGGCTTGAACAGGTTGACATCCCGGAACGGCCACATCGGCATGGCACGGGCTTCGCCTTTGCTGAGGGCCTGATCTTGTTCCTTCAGGTCGGCCCCGGCGGAGAAGGCCCGTCCGCCCTCGCCGGTGACGATGGCCACCAGTAGATTGTCGTCGTCCCGGAAATCGATCAAGATATCCCGCAGGGCCGTCCGTAGCTCTCTGTTAATGGCGTTGAGCGCTCGAGGCCGGCTGAGGGTGATGTAGGCCCTGTGGCCCCGCTTCTCGTATTTCACCGGAGTCTCGTTCGTGGTCATAGGTCCCTCCTTACAATTTGCCCGGCAAGCCGGCCCTCATGCCGCGCCTTTCCAGGCGCGAAAGAAGGGCCCTCGCCGCGTCGCCTTCGGCGGAGCGGCCCAGGCCCTTTTCCCAATTTGTTTCGCAGGAGCACTGGTGCAGCCCGCCGAGCGTATATCAATTCAGTGGCGGCGATAGCAACCGGCATGAGGACGGTTCTCACCGGCCGCTAGATTATCCGAACCACCGCCCCTTGGCTGCGGGCCACCAGCTCGCGGCGCTGGTTCTCGTACTCGATCTCCCTCACCAGGAACCTCAGTGCCCCGCTCCGGCCCGTCTTGTCGTAGACTTCCTTCCATTGGCCGTAGGCGGTAATGGTGTCCCCCGGCCGAACCGGCGAGTACCAGTGGAACTCGTCCCAGCCGTTGCCGCCCCCTTTGGCGGTATTGGGGGCCACGTTGGGTTCAGGTTTCGCGGAGGCCCGCCCGCGGCGGTAGCTGGGGTCGAGGGCCGCCAAGAAGGTGGGCGGAGCTATGACGCCGCCGTGAAGGCTGTTCTTGGAGTACTCCGGGTCGGTGTACAGCGGGTTGAAGTCCTCGGTGGCCTCGGCGAACATGGTGATCCAGGTGCTGTCGACGTGGGCCGTGTAGGGCGTCCAAGGCACGCCCATGTGGGCTTCAATCTGGGCCGCCTCCATATACTGCTCTCCAAGGATCGAGCCCACCCGCTGGGCACGCGCCTCGTCGCTGAGAATCCGCACCAGACTGGGCCGCTCATCCGGGTGCTCCCGGGAAGGTAGAACCACCACCGCGTGGCCGGGCGTGGTTATCCTCTCCTCGGTGCCCACCACCTCGGTATCCACCTCAACCAGGTGTTCGCCGTCTTGTTCCAGCTTGTTGACCACCTTGCCGCGGATCATCACCGTGTCGCCGGGCTTGTCGGGGCCCCGGTAGTAACACTTCATCTCCCGCACGGTGCCGGAGGGTCCCGCCCAATCGGTGAGCAGCTGGGCGGTGAAAGTCGTCTTCACCATACCGTGGGCAATGATGCCGCCCCACACGTTGTTTTCGTTGGCCCACTCCTGGTCGTAGTGCAGCGGAGAGAAGTCCCTGGAAGCGCCGGCATACCTGACCAGCATGCCGGTGGTAATGACCTTGTTCAGGGATGGAAGCTCATCGCCGATGTTCACGTCTTCGTAAAATGGAGAATCCGACATCACCAGCCCTCCTTGTTGCCAAATTTGCTTGGGTCCGCTGACCCCGGCACTCGCCGGGGTCAGCCACGTTTGGGCGCCAGACCGGCGCCGGCCCGCTTACTTGCGGCTGCCGGCGAAGCTGACTTTCTTCAATAGGTCCGAGCGGTCGGTCCAACCGGGGTCGATGGCCAGGGTGTCCAGGGCCATCTGGCCGTTCTCCTGCCGGACGGTGATGACCTTGAGCCACTCGGCATCGTTCTGCTCCGGGTACTCTTCCCGGTAGTGGCCGCCGCGGCTCTCGGTGCGCATGGCGATCGCCTTGGCGGACATCTCCGCTACGACCAGCATGTTCAGCAGGTCCATCGCCTCCATCCGGTCGGCGGGTTCTTTGATGTGGAGTTGGGGGATGGTCTCCTGCCGAATCCGGGCCACGGTTTCCAGCACCCGGTTGCACCCGGCCTCGGTCCGCACCGCGTTCAAGTCCTCCCACACCCGCCGCTGCAGCTCCAGTTTGGCGGTGGTGGGCCGGATCTTCCCCTGCAGCGAATCGAGGCTCCTTATCCGCTCCAACCCCTGGTCCACCACACCGGCGGACAGGGAGCCCGCCGCGCTCTCCCGGGCGAACCGGGCGGCGTCGCGGCCGGCCCTGGTGCCGAAAACCTGGCCGCAACCCAGCATGTGGCCGCCCATGCGGTCGGCGCCGTGGGGCCCCGATCCCGCCTCGCCGCCACCGGCGTACAGGCCGGGAATGTCGGTGCGGCCCTGCTCGTCCATGCGCGGTCCCCCGTGGGAGCAATGGCGGGCGACCACTATCTCCATGGGCCATTGGCTGGGGCGGACGCCCCGCTGGGCCAGGAAGTCCTGGTTGTAGATGCTCCGCTGGGTTATGTCCGGGCCGGTCATGTCCATGAAAACCCCGCCGTAGGGGCCGGTGCGGCCCGCCATCGTCTCCTTGACCATGGCGATGTCGGCCCACTTGCCGACGTTGGAAGAGGTGAACATCGGCTGGTAGGTCCGGGCCGCGAAGACCTCGTCGACGGTCAGGCCCGGCGGCAGGTAACTGGCCAGGAACTCCTCACCCAGCCCGTTCTTGAGCTTGGCGCCCTGCTGGAAGAGCCAGACGGAGCTGGGATGGGTTACGGCGGGCAAGGTCGACAGGAAGAGCTGTCCGAACTCCATGTTCATCAGGGTAGCCCCCGCCTGGTAGGCCATGGCGTAGCCGTCCCCGGTGACGCAGGGCGGATGGAAGTTGTGGAGGTACAGCGCCGCGTCGCCGCCGGTGCACAGAATCACCGCACCAGCCTGGATAACCAGGGGATTTCCCTGAAAGTCGACCCCCACCGCCCCAACACACCGGCCGCCGTCCATCAGCAGATCGGTGATCGCGGTCTCTTCGCGCACGTCCACCCCGCTCTCGAGGACCAGGGGCCGGAGCGCGGCGACTAACGGCACCCCGTGCCCTCTCAAGCGGTCGCCGTAGATCTTTACTCCCCACGCCTCCAACTGCTGGCGCTGCTCCATGACATCCTGCATCAGCACTCGGGCAACCTTGGGGTCGGCCATGCCCAAGCCCACCTGGATGATGACCTGGTAGTCGAGATCCAGGAGTTCCTCCAGGCTTATGGGGCCCCACTCCTTGGGGTCGATCAGCGGATAGCCGTTCTCGGGATCGAAGTAGAAGAACGCTCCCTCCTCGGAGAGCCCTACCGCGGTCGCGCCCGCCCCGCGGACCCCTACTGACTCGAAGCGGCCCTTGACGGCCAAGACGGTCTTGGCGCCGGCCAGCCTGGCTTCCAGCGCCGCTCGGGTCCCGGCCCCGCCGCTTCCGATCACCAGGACATCGGTGACCACTGTTTCCGGTTTCGTTGCCATGTCTTATTTCTCCCTTTCCTCCCGTCGCGTGGCCCAAGAGGTGTGCGTAAGATTTTTCCCAAATGCTCTGGTTTGGCCCCAAGGGGGCGGGCGCTTCGGCCACCCCCTTGTTACTTCTCTGTTTTGCTGGGGAGTCCGGTTCGCCTAGACGACTCCCTTCTCCTTGAGCTGACGAACCCGGTCTGCGTCGTAACCCATGGCCTCCGCCAGGATTTCTTCGGTGTGCTCGCCGAGGGTGGGAGGCGACGTGACCTCGACCGGCGACCCGGACATCTTGATGGGGCAGCCGACGGTCAGGAAGGGGCCCCGAGTCGGGTAGTTCGGCTCCACGATCATCTCCCGCTCCCAGAGGTGGGGGTCTTTCACGAGGTCCCCCGTATCGTTCACCGCGCCGCAGGGTACGCCGGCCCCGGCCAGGACCTGCATCGCCTCTTGCTTGTCGCGCTGCAAGGTCCACGCCTCGGTCATGGCTTCGACTTCCGCGCGGATCTCCGTCCGCTTATCTTGGCTGTCGTATTTGGGGTCCTTGGCCAGCTCTTCCCTGCCGATGGTCCGGGCGAAAACCTCCCACATGGGCTGGTCGTGGACGTGAACGAACACGTAGTCGGTCGGCCCCCCTCCCTTGGTTTTAAAGATGCCGCTGGGCACCGCGCCGCGGAACCAGTTGCCGGTGGACGCGGGTGGCCTCTGCAGTCGCTGGTGGTCCCGGAGGTAGACCCGGCACAGGTTGAGCACCGAGTCCTGCATCGAGACCTCAACCTGCTGGCCCTCACCGGTGGCTTGACGCTGCACCAGCGCCGCCAGGATGCCCACGACGCAGTGGATGCCCGTTCCCGAATCTCCGATGGCCGCCCCGTTGAGCAGGGGTTGGTCGGGCAATCCGGTGACGCTCATGGCCCCGGAGACCGCCTGGGCTATTGGCTCGAAGCTCTTGAAGCTGGCGTTGGGGCCATAAGAGCCAAATCCCTTCACCGAGGCGTAGATCAGGCGGGGGTTCACCTTCTTCATCGCTTCATAGCCGATCCCTAGACGTTCCGCCGTGCCCGGGCCGAAGTTCTCCATCAGCACATCGGCGGATTTGGCCAGGGAATGGAAGATCTCCTTGCCCTCGCCGGTCCTCAGGTTCAAGGTGATGCTGCGCTTGTTGGCGTTCAGGACCAGGAAGGTGAGGCTGTCGCTATCCTCCCGGTCCTTCATGCCGTGCCGGGCCGGGTCGCCCATGCCCGGCTGCTCTATCTTGATGACGTCGGCGCCCAGCCATCCCAGGACCTGGGTGCAAGACGGTCCCGCCTGATAGTGGGTGAGGTCCAAGACTCGAATTCCCGTTAACGCTTTTGCCATGATGGTTCGATACTCCTTTCTCCACCGGGCCTGGAATTTGGTCTTGGCCGGGCTCTCTCTTTCTCTCTCTCCGGGCGGTGCGCCTGGCATCGCTGGAGACCGAGGGCGACAGGCCAAGGCCAACAGGTGGTCCTTATTCGCTTACGAGTTCTCCGCCGGGTTGGGCCTCCGGCCCTACTCCACCACTTTGCGGTACCCCTTGAGGAGGTTGCGGGCCACGAGCCATCGGTGAACGTCGTTGGGCCCCTCGAGGATCTGCACCGCCCGGACGTCCCGGTAGAGCCTCTCCAGGGGCAGGTCCTTGGAGTAGCCAGCCGCCCCGAAGATTTGGATGGCCTTATCGATGACCCGGGCCGCCATTTCGGGGACGAACACCTTGGCCATGGACAGCTCATACCGCGCGTCCAGCCCGTTGTCGATCTTCCAGGCAATGTCGATCATCATCGTTCGCGCGGCGTGGATGTCGATGGCCGAATCCGCCAACTTTGCTTGGACCATCTGGCGGTTGGCCAGGGGCTCGCCGAAGGTGGAGCGCTGGTTGGCGTAGTCCACGGCCATCGACAGGGCCCGCTCCGCGGGGCCAAGGGTCTCCGAGGCGTTCCGGACGCGTGACCGGGCCAGGTGTACCCCCTGGGCAAACCCCCAACCCCCTCCCTCCGGCGTCAGGCGGTTGACGGAAGGGAGCACGCAGTCCTCGAAGTGGAACTCGGAGGTTTCGGAGTAGCCCATCATCGGTACGGGGCGGTCGAGCACGAAGCCGGGGGTGCCCCGGTCCACGATGAAATGGGTCATCCCCTCCCGCCGCTGGGTGCCCTCCATCCTGGCCACGAAAATCATGTAGTCGCACCGGTAGCCCCACCCGCTCCACAGCTTGGCGCCGTTGATGACGTAGTTGTCCCCATCGCGCCGGGCCGTGGTGGTGATACCGGCCAGGTCTCCCGCTGCCCCGGGCTCGGATAGCCCCACCGAGATCCTCAGGTCACCGTTCAGAGTGGGGTACAGGTACTTTTCCTTGATGTAATCACTGGCACTGAAGAGCATCGCCGGAAAGACGATGGTGTCGAAAATCCGGCCGGTGAGCCAGGTCTTGTGGGTCTCGGTTTCAACCAGGAACATGCCCAGGGTGTCGAGCCCGCCACCTCCGAACTTCTCGGGCACTCCCAGGTTCCACAGCCCCAGCTCTTTCACCTTTTCCCTTAGGGGCAGCCGAATCTCGTCGGGCAGCTCAAAGTCGTCATGGTAATCCCGCTCGTAGGGGATGATCTCGGTTTCCACGAACTTGCGGACGGTGGTCTGCACCATCCGCAGTTCTTCGGGTATCTTTAGATCCATCACTTCCTCTTCACAAATCTAGTTTCCAAGTATCCAAGCCAAGAGCTTGAGTGCCGGCCCCAGCGGTCCTTCGACAGGCTCAGGACGAACGGATAAGGTGCTCCCGCTCCGTTCGTGGTGAGCTTGTCGAACCACACTTTGGGATAGTTCCCAAGCCGTTATTTGGCACGCTGCAATATGATGTCCCCTAGGGACTCGGCAAAACCAATTTCATGAGACCACCGCCCTCCGGAGCGGGGCCTACTCCGTTACCTTGCGGTATCCCCTCAGGAGGTTGCGGGCCACGATCCAGCGGTGAATGTCGTTCGGACCCTCGATTATCTGTATCGCCCGCACGTCGCGGTACAGCCGCTCCAGGGGCAGGTCTTTGGAGTAACCCGCGGCCCCGAAGATCTGAATGGCCCGGTCGATGACTCGGGCCGCCATCTCGGAGACGTAGAACTTGCCCATGGATAGCTCTTGTCTGACGTCCTGGCCGTTGTCGATTTTCCAGGCCAGGTCGACCATCATCGTCCGTGAGGCGTGGATCTCCACCATCGATTCCGCCAGCTTGCATTGGACCATCTGGCGGTTGGCCAGGGGCTCGCCGAAGGTGGAGCGTTGGTTGGCGTAGTCCACGGCCATCTCCAGGGCCCGCTCCGCTGGGCCGATGGACCAGGCAAGGTTCCTGACCCGGGTCCGCGACAGGTGTACCTGAGAGTCTCCCCATCCCTTGCCTTCCGAGGTAAGGCGGTTAACGGAGGGCACCACGCAGTCCTCGAAATGGGACTCGGATGTCTCGGAGAACCCCATCATGTAGAGGGGGCGGACTACGAAGCCCGGGGTGTTCCGGTCGACGATGAATAGGTTGATTCCCTCCCGCCGCTGGGTGCCCTTCATCCGGGCCTGAACGATCATGTAGTCGCACTTGTGGCCCCACCCGTTCCACATCTTGGCGCCGTTGAGGACGTAGTTATCCCCATCAAGTTTTGCGTTGGTGGTGATGCCGGCCAGGTCTCCTCCGGCCCCGGGCTCGGTGAGACCCCAAGCGCCTCGCAGCTCCCCACGAAGGGTGGGATACAGGTACTTTTCCTTGAGATAGCCACTGGCCCCATAGAGCAGAGGATTGGCCCCGGACTCGAACAGCCTGGTGGAAAGCCAGGTCTTGCGGGTCTCGTTCTCCGCGAGGAGCACGCCCAAAGTGTTGAGGCCGCCACCTCCGAACTCGGTAGGCGTGCCCAGATTCCACAGCCCCAGTTCCTTCACTTTCTCCCTTAGCGGCAACCTGATCTCGTCGGGGAGCTCGAAATCGTCGTGGTAATCCCGCTCGTAAGGGATAATCTCGTTCTCCACGAACTTGCGGACGGTGGCCTGCACCATCCATAGTTCTTCAGGTATGGTCAAATCCATGATTCCCCGCCTCCCTGCGGCTTTTTCCGTGAGATCGGCCGACGCCGCGCAAAACCCCGCCACCCGCCGGTTTGGAGCTTCTTGGCAAGGGCCAGGGAAACCCTTTCTCGAAAGGGAGGGTTTCCCTGACGTCCCGCTGCTAGGGATTGCCCGCCGAGGGCCTAGGCCACGGCCTGAGCCTCTTTCATACTGCTTATGTCGCCCGGAACGTAGCCCAGTTCCTTCAGAATCTCATCGGTTTGCGCGCCGGACTCGGGCGCGGGCGTAAAGTTGGTGAGTCCGGGCGTGTCCGAGAAGCCGATGGGCACGCCTATCTGGCGTATCTTGCCCAGCACCGGGTCGTCGAGTTCCCCTACCATTCCCCGTTGCACGATCTGGGGGTCATTCAAGGCTTCGTCGATGGTGTAAACCTTGCCGATGCAGATGTTGTGGTCCTTCAAAAGGTCCCACCATTCGTCCCTGGTCCGGGTCATGAAGATTCTCTCCAGCTCCCGGTGCACCTCGTCCCACTCCTCGGTGGGGGGAGCGTCCTGATGCTCGGGGGCTTGCTTCCAGGGGAGCAGGTCCTCCCGCTCGATGACGCGGCAGAAGTTCTCCCAGAAGTGGTGCTCGATGCACCCGATGGTGAACCACTTCCCATCCTTGGTCTCGTAGGCGCTGTAGTAAGGGTAGGAGCCGGCGGTGGCGGGCTCCCCCCGCTTGGGGCCTACACCTTCCAGGATGTGGCTGTAGAGGGCACCGGAGCCGCTCATGATGCTGACCACCCCATAGACGTAGGACACATCGAGATGTTGGCCCTTTCCCGTTTGCTGCCGGGCCATCAGCGCGGCCAGGACCGCGATGACTCCGTGCAGGGATGCCGACGAGAGGTCGGCGATCAGGTTGAGGGGCTCGACCGGCGGGCCGCCCCGGGTGCCGAGCATGTCCAGGACACCGGACATGGCCATGTAGTTCAGGTCGTGGCCGGGGAGGTGGCTGTAAGGCCCGGTCTGACCGTAGCCGCTGAGCGAGCAGTAGACGATCCGGGGGTTGATGGCTCGGATCGTGTCGTAATCCACGCCCAGCCGCTTGGCGATCCCCGGCCTGTACCCTTCCACCACCACGTCGGCCGTGGCGGCCAGCTTTTGGAAAACCTCCTGGCTGGCGGCCTGCTTCAGGTCAAGGACGATGCTCTTCTTGTTGCGGTCGAGCCCCTGGCGTCGAATCCTTTGCTCCCGGTCGGTGCCCCGGGACCCTCGAACGGGGTCGTCGGGCCCATCGATCTTGATCACCTCGGCGCCCATGTCCGCCATCAGCCTGGTACAGAAGGCGCCGGGACCCACCCGGGTCAACTCCAGGATTCGTATTCCATTCATTGGTGCAGTCATATTCCCCTCCTTCAGTATTTCCTTGGTGAAGAGCCCGGGGCCCTTTCGAGAAACGACTCCCCTCGCCCCCGGCTTGCGGCTTCCGGGTTAGATTATAGCCTCCTGATTTCGGAGGGCGGTCTGTAGGACTTCCACGTCCAGGTCTCTGGGGGTCGTGCCCTCCTGAGCCGCCAGGGCCGCGGCGGCGCCCGCGGCGTGGCCGGTGGTCATGCACACGGACTGTTGCCGGACGGAAGCCTGAGCTATGTGATCGGCGGATATGCACCGGCCGGCGGTGAGCAGCCCCTCCACGTCTTTCGGCAGGAGGGCCCGGTATGGAATGTGGAACCAGCCCTTTTCGCCTCCGACCTCACGCAGATCGGTGGGCTTTGTTCCGCCGTCCTCGTCGTGGATGTCAACGTAGGCCCCGCAGCGGCCAACGGCGTCCATGAACTCCCGCCCTTCCATCGCGTCCGCCTCGGTCAGGATGTAATCCCCGGTGATGCGCCGGCTCTCCCGGATTCCGAACATGGGCGCGGAGAGCAGCAGATAGCAGTTCTCGTAGCCGGGAATGTATTTGCGGTAGAAGGCGACCATCCCCAGAATGAACTTCCTGGAGGCCATGATGGCCTGGGCCAGCTCCTTTCGGTTGGTGGGCATGATGCCGAACGAGGTGTCCATGTTGTGGGCGGTGATGTAGGGGTCGGCCCGGCCGCCCCGCCAGATGGTGCGGAAGGGCCCCAGTTGAAAGACCGGACCCTTGGCGCCCAGGGCCACCGGGAAGTCGCCGTTTTCGATGGCCTGGTGATGCACCTTCTTGAACCCCTGGAACATCAGGGGCATGCCGGCCTTCAACCTTTGCTCCAGCACCTCGGGGGTGCTCTTGCTGGCGGAACTCTCCCGGCGAAGCTCGTCGGGGTTCTCCTTGAAGTAGTTCAGGACGCCCTGGATGTTCACGCCACCCACCAGGAAGTAGAGACTGGACGCCTGGGGACGGCCATCCGACGCGCGCCCCACCTCGAAGGGCGCCCCGGCCCGGTGGGCCACCGCGCCGTCGCCGGAGCAATCCACCACCACCTTGGCCCAGATGACGTTCAGGCCGCCGTTGGTGGAAACCAGCACCCCGGCCACCCGGTTGCCGTCCATCACCACATCGACGAACTGGGCGCTGAACCAGATGTCGACCCCGGCGTCGGTCATCATATCTTCCATGACCACCTTGGTCAGCTCATGGTCGAAATTCAGCTTGACGGTGGGATCGTCTTTCTTCCCCCAGGCGCCTCCCAATCCGATGAGCCGGTTGAGGAACTCCTGGGCCACGCCCCGGACCAGCGGGTCCCCTTCGTAGGATATCTCCTGGTCTTCGGTGGCAATGCCCTGGTGGCGGAAGCCGGCGCTTCCCAGGACCATTGCCCCGGTCATGGTGCCGCCCAGGAACGGCAGGCTCTCCACGAGGGTGGTGCGTGCCCCTTTCCGGGCGGAGGCATAGGCCGCGGCCCATCCGGCGGTCCCGCCGCCGACCACCACCACATCGGTCTCTTCCTCTGATTCAATGGACGCGCTCAAGTGTTGCATATTGGTCAGGGCAACCATGGTTTCCTCCTGTGCCCAGCGGTTCTCTCCTTTGAGAGACACCGCGTTCGATGTCTATTAATCTCACCCGCCGCGACCGGCGACGGGCCACATGCGATACCATTTCGAACCGTTACGTCATTTCGCGACGTGAAAATCAGGCCCGCCCCCGCCCAAGGCCCCGCGAGCCGGCTGGGAAGCTCCTTTTGGCCCAAAGCAAACGGAGATATGGGAGATTCATCCTCGAGAGCCTTGACTGGGCCGGACCTGCCGAGGGACGGACGGAGTCTTCTGGAAGCGGTCCCGTTCACTCGATGACGCCCTCTTCCACCAGCCGGGCAATTTCCCCGTCGGAGAGGCCCAGGAGTTCGGAATAAACGTAGCCGTTGGCCTTGCCCAGGGATGGCGCCGGGCGCCGGAAGCGGGCCGGGGTTTCGCTCAGGAAAGCGGGCGAGGCCTCGTAGGTGAAATCTCTAACCTCGGGGTCCTCCACGTCCCAGAAGTGCCCCCGGTGGCGTAGCTGGGGTTCAGCCCTCACTTGGGCGCTGTCGAGGGAGATACCGACCGGAACGCCGGCCGCCTGCAGCACGGTGGCGGTCTCCTCGGCATCTCTTTGCTCGGTCCAATTCTCGATCAGCCGGTCCAGTTCATCGGTGTGCCCGCGCCGATTTGATTCCGTGGAGAACCGCTCTTCACGGGTCCAGGCCGGGTTGCCCAACACCCGGCAAAATGCCAGCCATTGCTCCTCGTTGAAGACGGTGATGGCGCACCAGCGGTCATCGCCCTGGCAACGGTAGACGCCGTGGGGAGAGGCTTCGGGGTCGCTGTTCCCCCGGCGGGTCTGAACCCTGCCGTTGGCGCTGTAATCCATTATCGCGGTGCCCAGCAGGTCAATGGCGGCCTCGAAATCCGAGGCGTCGATGAACTGGCCCTTGCCCGTCCGGTTGCGGTACTCCAGGGCGGCCATGACCGCCGTAACCCAGACCGGGGGCAGGAAGTGGTCGGTCAGCGCTCCTCCGGGAGACATGGGTTCCCTCTCCGGCCAGCCGGTGACCTTGTAGAGCCCGGTCATCGCGGCCAGGACCGGGCCGTGGCCCCGGAAGTTCTGGTAGGGCCCGGACTGGCCGGCCAGAGACATTGCTATCATGATAATGTCCGGCTTGACCTTCTTCAACTCATCGTAGCCCAGCCCCAGATTGTCGATGGCCCTCACGGTCCAATTCTCCGCGACGATGTCGGCAACCTTCACCAGGCCTTTGGCCAATTCCATCCCTTCCGGGCGTTTCAGGTTCAGCTGGATCCCCCTCTTGTTCTGGTTGTACCGGTGGAACATCACGGCCTTATCGGCGTCCGGAGGGCCGCCCACCCAGGGTCCGTGCCGGCGCATGACGTCCAAACGGGTGGATGTCTCCACTTTGATCACTTCGGCCCCGAAGTCGGCGAAGTGATGGGTGGTCAACGGGCCGACTCCTGCTATGGAGAAATCTATGACCCTGATGCCTTCCAACGCCTGCTTTGGGTTCATGGGACACCTCTGCTGCGTGATTTGCCGCGAGCATGCCTGCTTAACCCCTGCCGGTGGCCCAGCCCGCCGCCGGTGGCTGGTGGCCGGTGGTTGGCGCCGCCGCTTTGCCTGAACCACTGAATATCGATCTCAAAAGGTGGTTCGACAAGCTCACCACGAACGGAGCAGGAGCGCGCTATCCGTTCGTCCTGAGCCTGTCGAAGGACCGCTGGAGTCGGCACTAAAGGTTTTGTGATAGTCGCTGAGGCCGCTATACGATCCCTTGTTTTCGCAGTTCCGTCAGCTCAGCTGGGGAGACCTCAAGCTCCCCAACCAGTATCTCCTCGTTGTGCTCGCCGATGAGCGGGGCCCTTCGCCAGATTCGCCAGGGGCTTTCTTCCATACGGAAGGGGGGACCCTGACAGGGCAGCTCGGTTTCCAACTCCGGGTGCTCCAAGTGGACGAAGTATTCGCGCTCCCGGAGGTGCTGGTCCTGGTACACTTGGTCCGGCCCCTTGACCGCGCACACCTGGATGCCCCGGCCCTGGCCCGCCTCCACCAGCCGGTCCCGTTGATGGTTCAAGGCGAATGCCTCGAACAGTTCGTACATTCGGGCGCGCTGCGAGTCGGTGAATTCGCCGCCCTCCTCGAATACGTCGTGCCACTCTTCCCCGTACAGCTCCTGCCCCACGCCTTCGCCAGACATCCACTCGCGCACCTGCCGGCGATCGGGCCAGTAGGTGACGTAGGAGGTGATGTAACCGTCCTGACAGGCGAATAGGCGCCGCTCGTACCGGATACCGGGAAGATAGGGCCCCGAAGGGTCCCGTTTTCCCACGACGCCGTGGCTCTTGTAGACGACGGAGGTGGTCTGCGTGGCCGCCATCATGCTCTCCTGGGCCGACACGTCCACATACTGCCCTTCCCCGGTCTGCTGGCGATGGAAGTGGGCCATCATGGTGCCCACGCAGGCGTAGCTGCCGGTCATCAGCTCCGTCACCGGCAGGCTCACTTGGACCGGCGGCAGGTCGGGAGAGCCGGTGCCCTGGAGGAAGCCGCTCATGGCGCTGGCCACCAGATGCCCGCCTTGCCAGGAAGCCCTGGGCCCCTGGCTCCCGAAGGGCGCGATGGCGGTCCACACCAGGGAGGGGTTCTCCTGCTTGAGGCTTTCATAGCCGATACCGAGGCTGTCCAGATAGCCGGGCGGGAAACACTCGAGAACGAAGTGGGCCGTTTGGACCAGCCGGCGGAAGAGCCGCCGGCCGGGCTCGGACTCAAGATCGAGGGTTACGCTGCGCTTGTTCACGTTGTACAGGAGCCAGAACAGGCTGCGCTCCGGGTGGGGCGAGTCATGGTAGAACGGGCCGCGGCGGCGCATGGCATCGCCCCCGGGCGGCTCGATCTTGATTACGTCGGCGCCCAGGCAACCCAGCATCCGGCCGCTGAAGACGCCCAACTCGTTGGTGAGGTCCAGGACCCGGTAGGGCCCTAGGGCGGTTTCGTCGCGGTTGACCACGTTCTCCTTTCCCATTTGGGGGTCAGTTCCAACTGACCGGAAAATTCACCATCCGCTTTTGGACCGGCTCTGGGCCAGTTGAAGGTGGGGGTGGTGATCGCCAGGGTAGTATCTTTTACTCTACGACGCCCTCTTCCACCAGGCGGGCGAACTCCCCGTCCGACAGGCCCAGAAGCTCCGAGTAGACGTAGCCGTTGGCCTCGCCCAGGGTTGGCGCCGTGGACCGGTAGCGCGCGGGGGTTTCATCCAAAAGGCAAGGCGGGGACTCGTAGGTGAACCGGCTCGCCCGAGGATCGTCCAGGCCCCAGAAGTGCCCCCGGTAGGCTAGCTGGGGGTCATCCCACAGCTGAGCGCCGTCGAGGGAGACGCCGGCAGGCACGCCGGCTTCCTGTAGAACGGTTGCGGCGTCCTCGGCGCTTTTCTCCCGGGTCCAGAGTTCCACCAGAAGGTCCAGCTCATCGGCATGCTCGTGCCGCTGTGCTTCGGTGGAGAACCGCCCTTCTTGGGTCCAGGGCGGATTGCCCATCACGTGACAGAAGGCCAGCCATTGCTCCTCGTTGAACACCGTGATGGCGCACCAGCGGTCATCGCCCTGGCAGCGGTACACGCCATGGGGCGCGGCGTCGGGGTCCCGGTTTCCCCGGCGGGTTTGGACGTGGCCGTTGGCGCTGAAGTCAACAATCGCGGTACCTAGTAAGTCCAGGGCGGACTCGAAGTCCGACGCGTCGATGAACTGGCCCTTGCCCGTCCGGTCCCGGTACTCCAGGGCGGCCATAACCGCCGTCACCCACACGGGGGGCAGGTAGTAGTCGGTCAGGGCGCCTCCGGGGGACATGGGCTCCCCATCCGGCCAGCCGGTGAATTCGTAGAGGCCGGTCATGGCGGCCAAGACCGGCCCGTGTCCCCGGAAGTTCTGGTAAGGCCCGGACTGGCCCGCCAGAGACATCGCGATCATGATGATGTCGGGTTTGACCTTCTTCAACTCCGCGTAGCTCAGCCCCAGCTTGTTGATTGCCCTCACGGTCCAGTTCTCCGCCACCACGTCGGCAACACTGACCAGTCTTTTGGCCAGCTCCGCTCCTTCAGGCCGCTTCAGGTTCAGCTGGATACCCCTCTTGTTCTGGTTGAACCGGTGGAACATCACGGCCTTGTCGACATTCGCCGTGTCCCCCACCCAGGGACCGTGCCTGCGCATGACGTCCAGCCGCGTGGAGGACTCCACTTTGATGACCTCGGCCCCGAAGTCGGCGAAATGGTGGGTAGTCAGAGTGCCGACCCCGGCGATGGAGAAGTCGATGACCCTAACACCTTCCAGCGCTTGCCTCGAGTCCATGGGACACCTCTGCTGCGTGATTTGGCGCGACAATGCCTGCTCAACCCCTGCCGGTGGCCCGGCCCGCCGCCGGTGGCAGGTGGTTGGCGCCACCAATTGCCCTGAACCACTGAATATCGATCTCAAAAGGTGGTTCGACAAGCTCACCACGAACGGAGCAGGAGCGCGCTATCCGTTCGTCCTGAGCCTGTCGAAGGACCGCTGGGGTCGGCACTAAAGTTTCTGTGATAGTCGCTGAGGCCGCTATACCGCTCCCAACTGTTGTAGCCGGGCCATCTCTTCCGAGGAAAGGCCAAGCTCTTCCAGGTATATCTCCTCGTTGTGCTCGCCGATGAAGGGGGCTCTTTTCCCGATGTGCCAGGGGCTCTCCCCCATGCGGAAGGGCGGTCCCTGATACGAAAGCTCCGTCCCCAACTCCGGGTGCTCCAGACTGACGAAGTACTCCCGCTCCTGAAGGTGTAGGTCCGTGGATACCCCCTCCACCCCTTTGAACGGACACACCTGGATGCCCCGTCCCTGGCCCTTCTCCACCAGTTCGTCGCGTTCGTGACGCAGGGCGAAGGCCTCGAACAGCTCATACATGTGGGCGCGCTGAACCTCGGTGAACTGGCCGCCCTCTTCGAACGGCTCGTTCCATTCGTCCCCATATAGCTCCTGGCCTATGCCCTCGCCGGCCATCCACTCCCGTACCTCCCGGCGATCGGGCCAGTAGGTGACGTAGCAAGTGATGTACCCGTCTTTGCAGGCGAAAAGCCGCCGCTCGCTCTGGGAGCCGGGAACATAGGGGCCCGAAGGGTCCCGGCGCCCCACCAGGCCGTGGCTCCGGTAGAAGGACGGCGCGTTGATCGCCGCCCGCAACATGCTCTCCTGGGCTGAGACGTCCACGAACTGCCCTTTCCCAGTGCGCTGGCGATGAAAATGGGCCATGAGGCTGCCCACGCAGGCGTAGGAGCCGGTCAGAAGCTCGGTCACCGGCAGGCTCACCTGGACCGGGGGCAGGTCGGGGGAGCCGGTACCCTGCAGGAAACCGCTCGTGGCGCTGGTCACCAGATGCCCGCCCTTCCAGGAAGCCCGGGGCCCCTGGCTGCCGAAGGGCCTGATGGCGGTCCACACCAGGGAAGGGTTCTCCTCCTTGAGGCTCTCATAGCCGATACCCAGGCCGTCCAGATAGCCCGGCTCGAAACACTCGAGAACGAAGTGGGCCGTCTTGACCAGCCGGCGAAAGAGCTGCTGGCCCGCCGGGGACTCCAGGTCGATGGTTACGCTACGCTTGTTCACGTTGAAATGGAGCCAGAACAGGCTGCGCTCCGGGCCGGGCGAGTCGTGGTAGAAGGGCCCTCGGCGACGCATTGGGTCGCCACCGGGAGGCTCTACCTTTATGACGTCGGCGCCCAGGCAGCCCAGCATCCTGGCGCCGAAGACGCCCAACTCGTTGGTAAGGTCCAGGACTCGGTAGGGCCCCAGGGCGGTTTCGTCGCGCTTGACCACGCTCTCCTTCCCCACGGGAGTTTCCATCCAAACAGGAGAATCCTTTCAAACAGGGGAGTCCATCCAAGTTTTCATAACAAACCCCTATCGCCCTTGAGCCAACCCGGATTTCGCGTCGGGCCTCTTCGAGGGTGACGGGGGGAATTCCCCTTTTCTCCCTGTACCGATGGGGGACTAAGGGGATTTTGAGCATCCTCACCAAACCGTGACCGGGGCGGCATTGGCTCTCGTCCGGCGTTGCCGCCCCAGCCAGGATCTGGCAGTACGAATATGTTGCCCGGTGAAAAAGAAGGGGGCCGAACTCTATACGACGGCCATCTCCTTGCGGTCGATGCACAGCTCGATGAACTCTTCGAGTTTCTCGTGCACCTCTTCCTCGTTGTAGAACTCTTCGTCCAGCATCCGCCCTTCCAGAAGGAGGCTGGGGATACCCAGCGCGTCCTCGGCCCGGTCCGCTATTACCTGTGCCGAGCCCAGAGCCAAGGGACAACCGGATTGCTGGAAGTGAACGATGCCATCGATCTTGAAGCACTCAACCTGGTCCAGCACGAACTGGGTCCGGCGCTCGGTGTCGCCGCCCCAGGTGTTCCAGCCCATCCAGCGGGCCTCCTCCTCCAGCGGAGTCAGCTTGCGACCGAACTCCGGCTCGCCCAGACCGGGAGGGCTGTTCTTGTAGTCGGAAGAGCGGGAGGCGCCGCCGAACTCGAAGATGACCGTGGCAACGCCGCGATCCTCCAGGAACTTGAAGGGGTTGGCGTAGAAGGGCGCGCTGACCATCCAGTAGAAGCGCAGCCTCTCGTTCTCCAGGGCCCCCTTGCCGGAATCGGCCTTCACCTTCATCTCTTGGGCCAGCATCTGTGAATACTCCACCGACCGCTCGCGGTCGGAGTGGTGGAACCGGGGCATGCGGATGACGTCCCGGCCGCTGATGGGGCAGGGGACGGTCGTCCGCAGCATGTAGGCCTCTTTCTGGTGGGCCATGAACTTCGCTTCCCACTCCTGGGCCTCGACCAGCTTGTCCATGTCGAACTTGACCCCGGGGACCTTAGCCTCGGCGAACTCGATAAGCTCCTCGAGTTGCTTCGCCATGTATTTCACGGTGTCTTCGTTGTAGTCGATTGGAATGTCAATCATGAAGTGGGGCGCCTTGTAGTGCCGGGCCACGGCGAGAACGGACAACTGGTGGGGGCTGCAGGAGAAGTTGCCGGTGGTGCAGAAGACCGGCTCCGGCAGGTCACCGTCAAACACCATGCCCATGCCCCCGATGATCCGGTCGCAGAGGCTGTCGTGGAGGCCCAAGGCCTTGGAGGTTTCGAAGTGCTTGGGGAACTCCGGCACCTCGCGGTCGGCGTCGGCGGCCATACCTATGGTGTGGAAACCCATCGCGGTAAGGATCCGCTCGGCGCCAAGCCCGTCCAATACGGCGAAGGGCTTCCCCGCCTTCCAGGCGGCCAACTCATCCTTCCGATGGTGAATCCACATCTCGTAAAGCAGTTTGTTGCTGGCCAGCAGATTAGGATCCGGGTTCGCCTCGATCTTCTTGACCCGCCGCTCGTACTTGGCTATTTCCCTCTCGAAAAAGTTCATCGGTTGCCCTCCCTTACAATTTAGTTGTTATGGGCCCGAAAATGGCTCTCCCAGCCCGCCCCGCCACGTCGCGCGCGCAGGCATTGGGCTGGTTGGACAGGGGCCAGCTAGGCATGGACCTTGAGCACCTCCAGGAATGCGCCGACCCTGGTGCGAAGCTGCCCCATGTTGGTCAACGCGTAGTCCCGCAGGATTGTCACCACCGGGATACCCGCCTGTTTCATCCGGGCCTCAAAGTAGACCACTCCATACAGGCGAGGCTGGCAATACATCTGGGGAAATTCAAGGACGCCGTCGATCCGCCAGTCGCGGGCCCAGCTTACCACCTGGTCCAACTGTTTTTCCCAGAAGTCGGCCCGGGCATTGGGCACGTCGGTCAGGTAGTGGCGGGCCAAGGCTTCCAGGGGCGGCAGGTTGGGGTCCACCTGGCCCCAGCAGGAGCCGGTACCGGTGTCCATGTCGTCCATCGCCACCACACAGCCGGCGCTCTCGATCATCTCCATGTAGCCGGGGTGGTCCAGGTGGTCCGATGAGACCATTAGCCGCGGACGCATGCTCACGAAGGTGGCCTCTCGCTCCTTCAGGTAGGGCATCAACGCCTTCAGCTCCCGGTTGAGATCGTCGGGGGGCAGGCCGAAGGCCGCGGTGGTGATGGACAGGTACTCGGCGCCCGATAGAGGGGGCACGTCCCGCTTGCGCAGCTCGTATAGCTCCTGGAAGAGCCTGCGGTTCTCGTTGTAGAGCCCAATCGCGTCCCCCAGGGTCTGTTCCGTTATTTCCACTTTGAAGTGGTCTTCGATGGCCTTCCGCAGGTCCTGGAGTTCTTCCGTGAAGAAGTTGACGCTGGTGTCGATGTCTTTATGCGGGACGTGGAGGTATCGCAAGAACGGGACCTGCTTCTTGTGCTCTATCACCCCGTGCAAGCGGCGCATGTCATCGTCCTTGAAGGAGATGACGGCGCCCGCCAGGAAGTCCAGGTCTCCCGAGAACATGGACTCCAGCACGTGGGTACAGAACCCGCAGGCATTTTGAGGTCGGTACACGTCGGCCCTGGGGACGGCGGCGCGCCACGTGCCGCTGATGCGCCAGGATTGCAGGCCCCCAGCCCAAAAGAGTTCGTTAGCCATGAAGTGACAAACCGAGCCCACAATCTGCCGGCCCTGCTTTTTCAGCTCTCTCCCCCGGGCGATCCTTTCCTCTTCGCCGTTGGCCGCCAGCAGTTGCTGAAGCCTGGCCTCCATTTCAGTGTTTTGCAAAGTGGCACCCCTTTCTCTAGCTGAGTGCGCTACATCCTCCCGGCTCCGTGCTGGGCCCGAACCCTGGGCCCTCCCATCCCCGGAGTGGTAGAGTGGTGCAGGCGCTACCTACCCAATCCGTGGTTCGCCCGGGGTCTTCAGACCGGCTCTGCTCCCGCGGCCCCCATGCTTATCCCGACCGGCGCCGCCCCGACCACCGCGCCGGTCAAGGCCAGGTCTTTGGCGAAGACGGCAGCCCCAACGGCTCCGACGATTTGAGGCTCGAACGCCAACTGGGCCTTGACGCCCAGCACGGTTTCCACCCTCGATACGATGCCGATGTTCTTAGCTACCCCGCCGCTGATGGCGAACTCTTCCTCTATTCCCCCGTTGCGGGCCAGCAGGCTCTTGATCCGCCGCACCAGGGCGTCGAAGGCCCCGGCAAGGATGGCCGAGCTTTCCACGCCCCGGCGGACCAGGCCCCACGCTTCCTGCTCGGCAAATACGGTGCAGTAGGCGCTGATCTTCACCGGTTCCGAGGTGGCGGTCAACGAGGTCGGCCCGATTTCCTCCAGAGGCATCTCCAACGCCCTGGCGACGCGCTCCAGGTATCTCCCGGTCCCCGCGGCGCACTTATCGTTCATGACAAATTTCAGGACTTGGCCCTTGTCATCACAGCTGATAGCCTTGCAGTCCTGGCCGCCCATGTCCAGAATGGTCCTCACCTCCGGGCGAAACCACCAGGTGCCCTTGGCATGACAGGAAATCTCGGTCACGCTGGCCGAGGAGAAATCGACGTTCTCCCTACCGTAGCCGGTAGCCAC
This sequence comes from Dehalococcoidia bacterium, assembly GCA_030740155.1. Taxonomy (GTDB): domain Bacteria; phylum Chloroflexota; class Dehalococcoidia; order Lucifugimonadales; family UBA3495; genus CAJWBT01. Next base: position 46,186 of record JASLXV010000032.1, read on the forward strand.
GATGCTTTTCAGGTCATTCATGTCGAGTGAGGCCGAGGCTCGGGCCTTGGCCAGGGCGTCCCGAGCGGCCTTCACGCTGTCGGGCCCGGTGGGAATGACCGCCCAAGAGACGATCTCTCCTTCGTTGAGTATCGCCGCCTTGGCGGTCAAACTGCCTACGTCGATTCCAGCAAACAACATATCTAACTCCCCTCTGACGAAGCCCGAACTGAAGCCTGGGCGGTCACCGCGGCCCCGACGGCGCCCACGATTTCCGGGACTTCGGTGGTAAGCACGGAGAACCCGACCGTCTCCTCCAAAAACTTCTTGATGCCCTTGTTCTTGGCCACCCCGCCAACTATCACCACATCCTGCTCCATTCCGGCTTTCAACACCAGCGGGTAGAGCCGTTTGGCCATGCCGATCAGGACCCCCGCGACGATGTTCTCCTGCTTCTCGCGTTGGACGTGGATCAGGGAGATGATCTCGGACTCGGCGAAGACGGTGCAGACGTGGGCCACCTCTACCGGCGCCTCCGCGCTCAGCGCCAACTCCCCCATCTCCGCGATGTCGACGCCCAGGATGTCGCACACCACTTCCAGATACAGGCCGCTCCCCGAGGCGCACTTCTCATTCTTGGCCTGCTTCCGGACCCGGCTATCCACGCACCCGACCGCCAGGGCCTTTTGGGCGCCAATGTCCAGCACGGTTTTCGCCGAGGGAACGAAGTGCGGTATGCCCCTGGCCAGAGCGGAGGGCTCGGGCACTTTCAGCCACCCCCCATTCACCTGCTCTCTGCCTATGCCGGTCACGCCGACGTGCTCTAGCTGATCCAAGGAGACACCGGCCTTCTGAGCCGCCTCGTTCAGCATCGATGCCGCCACGGTGGAGGCGGCATGCCTGCCCTGGTGCCCGATGGCATGGGCAATAACCCGGCCATCGTCCAGGATTATGGCTTTGGTCGTTTCCGCTCCAACATCAATTCCTGCGACTGCCATAGGCCCACCTCTCCGCGTTGATTTGGGTACCATAATACTTCGCGTGGGCGAATATTACAAATGCGAATACACATCGCTGCCGGCCGACCTTACCCAGTCTCACGACCGGGGGCGAATATTCCAACCAAGGCGACGAACGCAGTATAAAGCCACAGTCAAATGCGCGCAAGACGTGCGAAACATCGAAAAGTGATAGGCAGCTACGCGCAAGGGCCTTATCCCTGGCTTATTAGTACGGTTTTCGTAAGCGCCCCGCCCGGGTCAGGCAATCCTGGCGGGAGGTGCGGGCAATATCGTCGGGCGGGCCGGGGTTAAGTTCCCTCACGGGTATATGGCCGAGCCCACCCGGTCCGTTTCCGCCCGGAACAGATGGCCGTGAACGCTGGTGACGTAAAGGGTGGTCATGCCGGGGCCGCCGAAGCAGCAGTTGGTGGGTTGCAGGCACGGTACCGGGTGGGTTTCCAGGACCCGGCCGGCCGGAGAGAAGACGTAGATCATGGGACCGGGGCCGGATCGATCCCAGCCGGCAGTGGCGATGATATTGCCCTCCGCGTCCAGGCACATGCCGTCGATGCCCCGCTGCACCCCGGCCGAGTCCTTGCCAAAGGAATGCAGCACCAGGTAGGGGCCCAGAGTGCCGTCGTCGTTTATCGGGTAGGCCCGCAGCTCCCGGTCGATGTCAGCCCGTTCTGAGTTGCTCTCGGCCACGTACAGGGTGCGCTGGTCGCCGGACACGAGGATGCCGTTGGGCATGGTGGTGTCGAAGGTGACCCGGGTGACCAAGTAGCTGCCATCGGCCTGGGGGTCGGCCCGGAGCACCGAGCGGTGGTTCAGCACTTCGCGCTCGCTGGGGTCGATATTGACCGCGTTCCAGGGATTGGTGAACCAGATCCTTCCCCGCCGGTCAAAGGCCAGATCGTTGGGGGTGTTCAGTTTCTCGCCGTTCAGCCGGTCGGCCACTGTGGCGGTGGTCCCGTCGGGGTCGAACCGTACGATGGCGCGCCCTCCGGAGCAGCACCCGAACAATCGCCCCTGGGAATCGTAGGCCAGCCCGTTGGTATGGTTGGTCTCGCCCCGCGACTGGGTGATCTCCCCGGTGTTAGGGTTGAGGCGCATGATGCGGTTGGCCGGAATGTGGGTAAAGTAGATGGCCTCCCCGTCCCAGACTGGGCCCTCGGTTATTCCGCCAAATGGTCTGTGGAGCAATTGGAACTGCCAGCTCATCGCGACGTCCTCCCGGCAAGATTGTTATTGTGCCCGGCCGGTGGCATCCGGAAGACCGGCCAGGGCAACGGGCCGCTCCGGCCCGGTTATTCCACCGCCATGGTGCGTGTTATAATTCAACTGGGATGATCTTAACGTGATTTCATGTACCCGCGGGTACACCTGGGTTGCCGCCCAAGGCCACCCGGTGAAGCCAGATCCGAAGCTTGGCTAAACCGGTTTCGCCAAACATTTACGCCAAGAAAACATTCCAATGACACGCCTCATCAAAGAGATTGTGGAAGCCGCCATTCTGGCCCTTCTGGTGTTCATGGTGATCCAGAGCACCGTAAGAAACTTCAGGGTCGACGGTTCCAGCATGCACCCGACCCTGGAGGGGGGCCAGTATCTGCTGGTCAATAAGCTGGTCTATTTCCAGGTTGACCGGGAGCGCCTGTCCCGGATCATCCCCTTCTGGAAGGTGGACCGGCCCGACGGACGCTTCGCCATTCATCCACCCAAGCGGGGAGAAGTGATCGTGTTCCATTTTCCCCAAAACCCCGCAAAAGATTTCGTCAAACGGGTAATCGCCCTTCCCGGTGAAGAGGTGTCGCTCCGGGAGGGCACAGTATACATCAATGGAGAACCTCTGGAAGAGACGTGGCAGCCCGCCAAGGACAGATCAACGATGCCACCGGTACGGATCGCGGAAAAGGAGTACTACGTGCTGGGGGATAACCGGAGGGCGAGCAACGATTCCCGCTCCTGGGGGGCGGTGCCGGAGGAAAACGTGGTGGGCAAAGTCTGGCTCGTCTATTGGCCCACCTCCGCAACCCAATGGCTGAACAGCACCGCTTCCGCCGTGGGTGGTCTGTTCCGGTAGGCCCGCCCGGAGCGGGCGCCGCCGCAACTGACCGGCAAAATGCCACGCTCCGGGGCCTGTTGGGAGTCGCTTCCAGGTTTCCGGTGGACAGCCCCACCGGCCACCGACTATAATTACCTGCGGCGCCACATGGGATTCTAGACCCGAGGAACGGCAGGCCCCGAATGGGTGCCGCCCTGGGTCCGGTTCTAAATGCCGCGCCGTGCTGGAGAGGTGCCGGAGCGGCCGAACGGGCGCGACTGGAAATCGCGTAGGGGTTAACCGCCTCTCGCGGGTTCGAATCCCGCCCTCTCCGCCGTACCGCCTTTAACGTCTCATCCGGATTTCGAGCCCATAACCGCCCCCGGTCCCCCCGGATCCACGTCTTTGCGAAACCATCTCTAACCGTGGCTCGCCGCCGCCACCGCGTCGTGTAGTGGAATTCCAGGTCCCTTCTTCTTTCGAAAGCCTCAAGACGGCTTTGCCGGACCGGAAATCGAGGTTGCTGCCGGAAGGGAAGTCGCTCCGGGTCAGAGCCCCTTGGCCGGGTACAGCTCCGGATTCGCGCAGTGCTCCAGCCGCTCCCCCTTGAGCCCGGCGACCAGGTTGCGGGCGGCCACCAGGCACATCTCGCGTCGGGAGGCGATGGACGCACTCCCGATGTGAGGGGTGATGATGATGTTGTCCAGGGTCAGCAGCGGGTCGTCGGGGGAAATCGGTTCCGGGTCGGTGACGTCCAGGGCCGCGGCCCGAATCCACCGCTCGCTGAGGGCGGTGTAGAGGGCTTTCGAGTCTACCACCGGGCCCCGGGCCATGTTGATGAGGATGGCGGTGGGCTTCATCATGCGTATTTCCCGCTCACTGATGAAATGCCGGGTTTCCGGCGTCAGCGGCACGTGCAACGAGATGAAGTCGGCCGTGCTCAGGACCGTGGGCGGATCGGCAAACACCAGGCCGTACCGCTCCTCTAGGTCTGGCTTGCGGGTGCGGGAGTAGTAGACCACCTTCATATCGAAGCCCCGGGCCCGTTTCGCCATTTCCAGGCCGATCTGGCCCAGGCCCACGATCCCCAGGGTGGAGTCGTGGACCTCGGCGCCCAACCAGTACATTGGATGAAACTGCATTTCCCAGCGGCCGGCCCGCACCCACCGGTCGGACTCGCCGATGCGGCGCGCGGCCGACAGCAGCAGCGCGAACCCAACGTCCGCCGTGGCCTTGGACAGGACCCCCGGGGTGTAGCCCACCAGGATGCGGTGCCGCGACGCCTCGACCACGTCGATGTTGTCCAGTCCCACGGCCAGTTGGCTGATGACCTTGAGCTGGGGGGCCTGGTCCATCAATGAAGCGTCCACCCGGTCCATGATGTTGGTCAGCACTCCATCCACTTTCGATACCCGTTCGGCGAGGTCTTGCGGGCTGGGTGGAGACTCGCCGGGCCACACGTCCAACTGGGCCTCCCCGGCGATCAGCTCCAGGGCTTCCGGAAAGATCTGGCGAGTGACGAACGCCCGGAGATTGGGCATGGTGGCCACCTTTCTCCTGGTGGTGGGATTCTCGATAGCAGCGGTTGGCGGCAGGTTTCGCCGACGCGGCGGGTGTTGGCAGGTGCCGCCATGCTACCGGATGGCAGTAGGTTTCGCAATTGTAGCTGATGGCAGCGGGTTTCGCCAACGTGGCGGCCGACGCTTTGGCCGACGTTTCGCTTTTGCAGCCGCCCGCCCGCCCGCCGTTTTCCAGTTGTGGGCATGATGATATACTTGGTGGCCGGTCCAAAAAGCGGCGGTTGCCCTTCTCTCCCACTCTTCAGTCGGTAATTCCGGGGGCGAGATGCGGGCGGACGGGGCCTCTTCGAGGGCGCTGATATCATAACCCCGGCGCTTGGCAGAGGGGAGCAGCCACCGCAATCTCCGCGGTGGGTGGCCGGAGCTAACCCTATTCTCTGGAGGACGGGATGACCCTGTTTTTGAGCGAAAAAGAGGTGGTTCAACTGCTGCCCATGGGGGAGTGTATCCAGGCGCTCGACGAAGCCTTCGCCCACGCCGGAGCCGGCCAGACGGAGCTGAGGCCCCGCTCCCGCATTCGTATGCCCAACGGCTTCTTCCACTTCATGGCGGCGGCGGACGCCGGCCACCGGGTCTTCGGCTACAAGGCCTATCCCTCCTTCTCTGGGCCCAAGGGCAGCAAGAATATCGTTAACCTTTTCGACTTCGACACCGGCGAGCTGCTGGCCTGTATGGAAGGTGGGCGGCTGGGCCAGATTCGCACCGGGGCCGCCTCCGGCCTGGCTACCCAGTACATGGCCCGAGAGGGAGCCGCCAGCGTGGGCGTCATCGGCTCCGGCTTTCAGGCCCGTACTCAGCTGGAGGCGGTGTGCGCGGTCCGGACCATCCGCCAGGCGCGGGTCTTCAGCCGGCGCCAGGAGCGGCGGGAAGAGTTCGCGACCAAGATGAGCCAACAGTTGGGGCTAGAGGTGGTGGCGGTGGATAGCGCGGCGGCCTGCGTCGACGGCGTCGAGATCGTCGTGGCCGTCACCTCGGCCCGAGAACCGGTGTTGGAAGGCGAGTGGCTGGCTCCGGGCGCCCACGTCAACGCCGCCGGCGGCAACCACTGGATGCGCCGGGAAGTCGATGAGGCCGTGGTGACCCGGTCCGGGATAATCGTGGTGGACGACCTGGAACAGGCCAAGGCGGAGTGCGGCGACCTGATCTGGCCGGAGGCCAGGGGGAGACTCCGCTGGGACCAGGCCCACGAGCTTCAGGACGTGGTCGCGGGCCGGGTGCCGGGCCGGCCTTCCGAAGATGCCATTACCCTGTTCGAGTCCCAGGGAGTGGCCCTGGAGGACATAGCGGCGGCCCAGTTGGTCTACCGCAAGGCTAAAGAACAGGGCATCGGCCAGGAGTTGCCTTTCTAGGCGCGGCAAGCAACCGGGAGCGCAGGGTCAGTTCCCCCTCCCGAATTCACCCAATCAGACATAATCAAGCGGCCCCGCGAACTTGGCCCCACTTTGGACGACAACGTTCCCCGGCCTGCCTACAGACCCAGCTTGCCGGGATTCATGATGTTGGCCGGGTCCAGGGTCTGCTTCAACGCCTTCAGGACATCGTGCCCCACGCCCATCTCCCGCGCCAGCAGGTGGTTGAGCTTCACCCCGACCCCGTGGCAGTACTCCATCACGCCGCCCATGTCTTGAGCCAGGGACAAGACATGCTCCACCACCCGGGCCAGGTTGTCACGGAAGCCGCCGCCGGCGCCGGGTTCGGCCACCAGCAGCATGGAAAACAGCTCCGGACGGCTCCAGATGGAGTACTCGGTGACCCTCACGCCGCTGCCGGCCATGATCTCGCCGCATCGCCTCCGGTATTCCAGCACCTTGGAGATGGGTAAGCTCAGGTGCAGGTAATCGAAGGCGTGCTGGCCCATCCGGTCCCAGCGGACCTGGCGCGGCAATCCCAGGGCGGTGCTCTTGTAGGTCAGCCCTGACTGGTGGCGGTCCTTCCAGTAGGCCAGCGTCGGCCCCGAGCCGGTGGCCCGGCCCTCGAAACCCAGGCAGACCTGCATCGACCGCTGCTCCTGGGCCGCTACTCCCTCCCGGAAGCCCTCGAAGAGAAGGAATAGTTGAATGCCATCGTCCTCCTCGGTCAGGTCGAACAGGGCCGGGCGAATCCCCAGGGCCAGCAGCTCGGCGGCGGCGGCGAACCCCTGGTCGAAGCTATCGAAAGAGGCGGAGACGAAGGCCTGGGCTTCCGGAACCCGGTAGACTTGGACCGTGGCCTTGGTGATGATGCCGAAGACGCCCTCGGCGCCGATAAACAGGTGGTTCAGGTTGGGGCCCGAGGAGTACTTGGGCACCGGCCGGGTGGCCATGACCCGGCCGTCGGGCAGCACCACCTCCAGCGCCACGACCTGTTGCCCCATTGGACCGTGGGCCGCCGCGCGGTAGCCCACCCCGTTGGTCGAGATGGCCCCGCCGACGGTGGCGATGGGAAGGCTGTACGGGTCGTGGCCGGGCATGAGGCCGCGTTCCGCCAGCTTCTCCTCCAGGTCTTGCAGCACCAGGCCCGCTTCGACCTCGGCGGTCAGGTCGGTGGGATTGATCGAGAGAACCCGGTTCATCCTTCCCAGGTCGACGATGATGCCGCCCCGCACCGGGATGGTGCCGCCCATGACACCGGTGCCACCCCCGTAGGGGACCAGCGGCGTCTGCTGCCGGACGGCCAGGGCCACGATCTCCGATACCTCTTTGGTCGAGTTGGGCCGGACCACGGCGTCGGCCAGCCGGTCGAAGGCCCCCTCGGCGCCAAAGGCCCGGAAGGGGGTCAAGGCGTCGGCGGAATACCGGTCGAGGTCGTAGGGGCCGGTCAGCAGGTTGGCCTGCCCGACGATATCGGCGAGGGATTGGGTGGTTAAGCTATCCAGCACGGGCTTCCCGGTTGCTCTTGAGCGGGCTGCTTATTGATCCTGGGTCTAAAACGAAGGGCCGGAACCTTGTTACTGGGGCCGGAACTGCCACTGGGCCCCCTCGGGGGTGTCCTCCACCGTCACTCCGTGGCGGTCCAGGCCTTCCCGAATCTGGTCGGCCAGGGCGTATTGCTTGGCCTTCCGCAGCTCGGCGCGGGTGTCCAGCAGAAGCTGGATGAAGGGCTCGGCCACCGGACGGTCTCCGTCTTCCGGGGCCAGGTCTTTGAAGGTCAGCCCCAAGAGGCCGCCCAGGTTGCGGAGGCAGTCCTGAGCGGCGGTGACGTCCTTCACGGCGCAGTAGCGGTTGATCTCCCGGGACAGGTCGAAGAGTGCGGCCACGGCCCGCGGCGTGTTCAGGTCGTCGTCCATCGCCTCGAAGAACCGCTGTTGAAAGGAGCTTGGGTCCAGGGGTTCGGCGCCCCCGCTGGGTCTGTCGAGGGCTTCTCGGAGGCGTCCCATGCCCCGTTGGGTGGCGGCACAGTCATCGTCGCTGTAGGATAGCCGGCTGCGGTAGTGGGAGCCGAGGAAGTAGAGGCGAATGGAATCGGGGTCGAAGCGATCCAGGGCTTCCTCCACCGATACCAGGTTGCCCAGGCTCTTGCTCATCTTGTCCCGGCCCAGTTGGAGCAGCCCGTTGTGGACCCAGTGGCGGGAGAAGGGCTCCCGGCCGGTGAAAGCTTCGCTCTGGGCGATCTCGTTCTCATGGTGGGGAAAGATCAGGTCCGCGCCGCCGCCGTGGATGTCCAGCTCTTCGCCCAGATAAGTCAGCGACATGCTGGTGCACTCGATGTGCCAGCCGGGGCGTCCCAGACCCCAGGGGCTGTCCCACGCCGGCTCTCCCGGCTTGGCCCCCTTCCACAGCACGAAATCCATGGGGTTTTCTTTCTGCCGGTCCACTTCCACCCTGGCGCCGGCCATCATGCCGTCCAGGGTGCGGTGGCTCAGCTTGCCGTAGCCCTCGCCTCGGGCGACCCGAAAGTAGACGTCGCTCCCGGATTGGTAGGCGTAGTCCTTGTCCACCAGGCCCTCGATGGTGGCGATGATGGGCGTGATCTCCTGGGTGGCCCGAGGATAGACATGGGCGCGCTGAATGTTGAGGGCGTCCATGGTGTGGTAGAACTCGTCGATGTACTGGTCGGCCAGTTCCTCAACGCCCATGCCCCGTTCCTGGGCCCTCTGGATTATCTTGTCGTCCACGTCGGTGAAGTTCTGAACGTGGCGCACCGAGTATCCCAGGTACTCCAGGTACCGGCGCAGCACGTCGAAGACAACGTAGCTGAGGGCGTGGCCCACGTGGGTGGACGAGTAGGGAGTAACACCGCAGACGTACATCTTGACGTTCTTTCCGTCCGCGGGGGTGAATTCTTGGGCGGTACCGGCCAGGGTGTTGTAAAGCCTCATAGCTCCGTTACTAGTGATGCTACCGCGCAAGCGGCGATGCCCTCTTCTCTGCCGATGAACCCCAGGTAATCGGTGGTGGTGGCCTTGATGCCGACGCGTGCCGGGGGTATCGAGAGGGCCGTGCCCGCCTGGTCTCGCATGGTCTGAACAAAGGTTCCAAGCCTGGGTTTTTGCGCCAGTATTGTAGCATCGACGTTGGATATGCGCCAACCATCGGCCCGGACCATCTCCGCCACCGTGGACAGGAGGAGCAAGCTGGAAATGTCCTTGTACCGGGGGTCGGTGGACGGGAACTGGGAGCCCTTGTCCCTCAGGCCGGCGGCCCCCAGCAAGGCGTCCATCATGGCGTGCACCAGAACATCGCCGTCGCTGTGGCCGGCCAGTCCCAGGTGGTGGGGGATGTGGACCCCGCCCAGCACCAACCGGCGGCCGGACACCAGGGGGTGGGAGTCGAAGCCGATGCCCACCCGGAAGTCGAACGGTGTTCTTTCAGGCATGTCGTGAGGCCCGGTGTGTCATGTCCGGGGTGTCATGTATTGAACGAATCGCAGATATTCTCGTGTCAAGTTTCTCATTGGGCCTTTATTCATGTCATTCTGAGGCCAGGTGGAACTGGGGCGAGGAATCTCAGGCCGAGATTGTGAACCGGGCTCGGGCTCGCGCCGGCGGGAGGTCGCGTATCTGTAGCCCGTACCGGACAGGACCTGAGGCCCCTTGCTCTGCTCGGTGTGACGTGGAAGAGGCCGGCGCCGGCGGCCCCTCGCCTCGCTGGGGGTGACATCCTGTAACGATCAAGTTGACTGAGCACAAGCCTGGGGTGACGTTCAAGCAAATTGCACCTGAGACCCTTCGCTCTACACGGGGTGGCATTCAAGAAGCTTGCCCATCGGGTTAGATAGGGACGCCGGCCCGAGTTTGCAGGAACGTTGCGGCTATGGCCAAGTCTTCAGGGGTGGTCACTTTCAGGTTCTCGTAGGAGCCGCGAAACATCCTTACCGGGTGGCCCATGCTTTCCACCAGGGCCGCGTCGTCGGTCACCGTTTGGGCGCAGTTCTGGTGGGCTTCCAACAGCAGGTCATAGCGGAAAACCTGGGGGGTTTGAGCGGCCCAGAGGCGCGCCCTCGATGGGGTATCCGTCACCAAGCGCCGGGGTGACACCACCTTGATGGTGTCCTTGACCGGCACCCCGGCCGCCGAGGCCCCGGACTTTCGGGCCGCTTTCAGGCCCCGGCGCAGCATCGGCCGGTCCAGGCAGGGCCGGGCCCCGTCGTGGATGATGACCCAGTCGCAGGGGTTGAGGAACTCCAGGCCGCACCGAACCGAGTCCTGGCGGCGGGGCCCGCCGGCGCAGACCCGGGAAACCTTGCGGTAGGCGCGCTCCCGCACCAGGCTGCTCCCTTGCTCCAGGGAACCTTGGTCCAGCACCAGGACTATCTCCGTCACCGGAGGGAAAGCCTCGAGGACATCCAGGGCGTAGGCAATCAGGGGCGCTCCCAGGACCGGGGCGAAGATCTTGTCGACACCGCCCATGCGGCTGCTGCTGCCGGCGGCCACCACCACCACTCCCATGGTATCGCCCTTCTCAAGGCCGGGGGGCTGTTCGTGAAACGCGGCCACGGACGGCTCAGCCACCCTTGGGCTGGGCGAAGATGATCCGCCCGGCGGCGGTCTGGAGCACCCGGGTCACCATCACGTCATGGTAGGCGTTGAGGTAGCGCCGGCCCCCTTCGACCACCACCATCGTCCCGTCGTCCAGATACGCTACTCCTTGGCCCACCTCTTTCCCTTCCTGGACGATGTTGACCCGCATCTCCTCGCCGGGCAGGACGATGGACTTGAGGGCGTTGGCCAGCTCGTTGACGTTCAACACCTGCACGCCCTGAAGCTCGGCCACGCGGTTGAGGTTGTAATCGGTGGTCAGGATGGGGGACTTCATCGTCCGGGCCAGTTGGACCAGCCGTGAGTCCACCTCGTCGCCGCCGCTGACCCCCACGTCCAGCACCTCCATGGGAATGGTGTTGTCCTTGCGCAGGCGGCCCAAGACCTCGAGGCCCCGGCGGCCCCGGTTGCGCCGGAGGGGGTCACTGGAGTCGGCGATGTGGCGCAGTTCGTCCAAAATGAACCGGGGCACCACCAGGATGCCCTCCAGGAACCCGGTGATGCTCAGGTCGGCGATACGCCCGTCGATGATGGCGCTGGTATCGACCAGGATACTCCCGTTACGGGATAGCCGGCCGGTCGTGTTGGTGGACTCCAGGGCGGGGAATATGGCTTGCAAATCCCGTCTACGGGCCACCCCGAGCCACAGGCCGCATAGCCCCAGGATGAGGCTGACGATGACGGGCACGCCCCAGCCTTTCCAGCCATCCAGGCTGTACAGGGGGATGGATACCAGGGAAGCCACCACCAGACCCACCAGCAATCCGACGGTGCCGGCGATCAGCGAGGACCCCGGAATGGAATCGAGGTAATCGGCGACCTTGCGCCAGGGTTTAATGGTCAGGTAGGGCGCCAGAAAGGCCCCTATGGGCAAGCCGGTGAGGGTTAGCGCCAACCCCCAGGGTAAGAACCGCTCTTCATCGTAGGATAATTCCGAAATAAATGCGCCAAGTCTCCAGCCAAGAACCCCGAATCCTCCGGCGCCCAGCGCTCTGAGCGTCAAAAGGGCAACCACGGGTCCTCACCTCCTTTCCAGCGGCCGTTTCGCGGAAAAACGGCACCGGCCGTCGGGCGGGACATTCGCCCCCCTCGGGTGGATTAAGGCCCCTACCCGGGCCGTCCCCCAATTGGGCCGCGACGGAGCGGGGACACCCCCCGCCGGCCGGGTCCGGATTCTACCCTCCCACCGGCGGTTACGGGCACGAATTTGCCTTGCCGATGGGGCTACCCCACCACTCTGAGCATAACATAATCGGCAAAATTCCGGAAGATTGGGCCACGCCGGCGGAACCCGGCCGGATCCACCCCGTCTCTACCTTGTGACCGGCGGGGACCAGGTAGTGGATGGCCGGTTCCAAACCGCCCGGATTGGCGATAGCCGGGGCCGGCGGCCGGTTGGTCTGCTATCCCGGCACTTCGTCGTATTCGTCCCGGTCCCCGATGACCTGCTCCTCTTTGAACCGGGCCAGGTCCTCTTGGGAGTATCCCAGCAGGCCGCAGATCAGCTCCTCGTTGTGCTCGCCGACCCTGGGGGTCGAGCCGACGACGGCCGGCGTGCGGCTGAAGTGCCAGAAATCTCCGGACACGGCGATCTCGCCGGCCAGGAAGTCGGGCACGTCCACCATCGCCCGCCGCTCCCAAGGGTGGGGGTCTGCCTCCGCCAGGGGAATCGTGTTCACCGGCGCCGCCACCACGTCGTGCTTGGTGAAGTGAGCGATGGCCTCATCCATGGTCATGGTGGCCAGCAGGTCTTTGAGCGCCGCGTTCACGATGTCCCGGTTGGCGGCCCGCTCGGGGCGGGTGATGAACCGGGGGTCTTCCAGCCACTCGGGCTTGCCCAGGGCGTTGCAGACCCGGTGCCAGTGGTGCTGGTCGCCGGCCGAGAGGAGCACCCATCCCTCTTTGCAGGGGTAGATCCCGGTGGGCGGCGCGCCCGAGTCTCCCCGGGACGGCGGTTTCCGGTTCCCGTGGTAGGCGCTGACCGGAATCTCCGTGAGGCTGTAGCCGGTATCGGCCAGGCAGACGTCTATCGACTGTCCCTCCCCGGATACCTCTCTCTCGTGGAGGGCGGCCAGGGTTCCGATGGCGGAGTGGAGGGCGGTGATACGGTCGATGATGGGCACGCCGGTGCGGATGGGCGGCATGCCTTCTTCCCCGGTCACCATGGTGATTCCAGACATCGTCTGGCCGATGGGGTCGTAGCCGATCTTATCCCGGTAGGGGCCGAACTGGCCGTAGGCCGAGACGTTTACCATGATGATCCTGCGGTTCAGCTCTTTGAGGACATCGTAGCTGAATCCCATCTTTTCGATGGTGCCGGGCCGGAAATTCTGTACAACTACGTCGGAGACCTTGACCAGTCCGCGCAGGATCTCCTTGCCCTGCTCCTTTCGCAGGTCGATGCTCAGGCTCTTCTTGCCCGAGTTGTACTGGACCCAGTAGGAACTCTGCTTTTTTACCCAAGGGCCGTGGTAGCGAGTCTCCTCGCCCCCAAGGCGTTCCACCTTGATGACCTCGGCCCCCATCCGGGCCAGCACTTGGGCGCACCGGGGCCCGGCCTGGTGACGGCCCAGGTCCAGAACTCGGACGTTTTCCAATGGATGATTGAGGCTTGCCATAGCTGTCGAACCCCCCTTTTGCGGTCTCAGGCCATTTTACGACCGAGACGGCCAAAGAGCAAGGCGAGGCGAGATGCACCCGGAGATTGACGAATGGCCGCACGCCGGCCGGGCTGCCGGAAGAGTCGGTACTATCGCAATTCGAAACGGAAATTTGAAACCGCGATTTGAAACCGGTCGATGCGGGAGGCCCTAATTCAGGCGTCATACCTACCGGGTAACGGTTACTAAGCCTCCGGCCTCTGTATCAGCTCCACGCTGACCTGGTCCGGAGCCACGATGAAAGCGACTTGGGAGCCCGAGGGCATGGTCCAGGGATCGCAGTTGAACTGGACGCCGTTGGCCCTCAGGCGGGCGGCAACCGCCGCCATGTCATCCACCTCGAAGCCGAAGTGGTCCAGACCGTAGCGGGGCTCGGTGGAACCCGGGACCGGGTTTTCACCCTCGGCTCTTCCCGAGATGGTCATCAACGGCCGGCCGTCCAGCTCCAGCTGAATCGACTTGGTGGTTGACAGGGGCCTCACCGAGGTGATCACCGCACCGAAATTGTCGCAGTAGAACTGGGCCGCCCCGTCCGGGTCCTCGCTTCGAAAATGCAGGTGGTTGCAGACAATTTTCAAGGCACTTCACCTCAGCTACGGAAAGATCGGCGCTACCGGGAAGTGGCTACTTGAGGGGTGATCACCAACACCGGGACACCGGAAGAGCGGATGATGGAGTCCGCCACGCTGCCGATTAGCAGCCGTCCCAGACCGGACCGTCCGTGGGAGCAGATGGCCACCAGGTTGTTCTGGGTATTCTTGACGTGGTCGATGATCGCCAGTGCCGGCGAGCCACGCTCCACGGTGCAGGTCACGCTCAGGCCCTGCTCGCTGACGCTCTCGGCGATGCCGTTGAGGTACTGGGCCGCATCCTCCTCCAACTCCTGCTCAACGGGGGTGGTGTCCACCGGGCCGCCTTCCACGGCGTAGTAGGCCATGGTTCCCACCGAGACCACCCGCAGCAGCCGCAGTTCCAGGGCCAACTGTTGGGCGAGGTCTTGGGCGTATGACAGGGCCGCTTCCGCCACCGTCGAGCCGTCCAGGGGGACCGTAATGGTCTCCAAGCCGTAGCTGGGCTGGGAGCCGGCCTCCACGGCTTTGGGACTTAACGCCAGGACGGGAACGGTGGAAGAACGGACCACCCCGTCGGTCACGCTGCCCAGCAGACCGCGCCGTATGCCCGAGTGACCCCGGGTGCCCATGGCGATCAGGTCGTACCCGCCGCTCTGGCCCAGGGAGATGATTTGCTCCACCGGTTGGCCGGCCACCACCAGGACATCCGCCGCGACTCCGTCGGCGTCCAGGTGTTGGGCCTGCCGCCGGGCCTGGGCCTCCGCCTCGGCCCGCACCGCAGTTTCGGATTGGCGGGCGCGCGTTCCCGGCGCCACCACCGTAAACAGCGTCACGCTGGCGCCCAAGCGCTTGGCGAAATTGCCCACGTAAGGCAACACGGAGTCTGCCACCTCGGAGCCATCAAGGGGGACCAGGATCTTCTTGTACATCTGAGCGAAATCCCTCCAGCATCAGTAAGCGGTCAGCTATCTGAGATCAGCCGCGGGCCGTCAATCCGAGGGCCCTGCCTGACCGCGCGGGTATATCCAAACCGGCCGGGCCGGTCTCAGCTCAGGAAATCCTCCGACCAACGGCTGTAGTCCGCCCGGCGGGTGACCCGGTCCATCAACTCTGCCGAAGCCAGTTGGGGGCCCAGGTCGGCGGGCGGCACCCCGTCGCGCAACGCCTTCAACGTATCGTGGACCGCCTTCACCGCAGCCTGGAAGGGCAGGTGTCCCTGCAACGCCACGCGCACTCCGTTGGCCCCCAGGAACCGGAGGTCGGCCAGCTCGCCGCCGGCGCCCCCCAAGAGCAGGGGCACCTTGACCTCGGCGCGTACCGCCTTGACCTCCTCGCCGGTCCGGGCGCCGGCCAGGAATACGGCGTCAACCCCGGCCGCCTCGTAGGCCTTGGCCCGTTTAATCGTCTCGGCGACCCCCAGTGGCCGCAGGGCGCCGGTGCGGCCGGCGATCACCAGGTCCGGGTCTTGCCGTGCCGCCAGGGCGGCCTTCATCTTCCCGACGCCCTCTTCCAACGAGAGAAACTGCTCCTGCCCGGCGGCGCCGAACGTTCGAGGCAGCACCGTATCCTCGATGGTCAGGGCCGAGACCCCGGCGCTTTCCAGCTCTTCCACGGTGCGCATGACGCTGAGGGCGTTGCCGTAGCCGTGGTCGGCATCCACCAGGAGGCTCAGGTCACCGGCCCGGCAGATACGGTGGATCTGCTCGGCGAACTCGGTCAGCGTCAACACCACCAGGTCGGGCGCCCCCAGCACCGTGCCCGAGGCGATGGAGCCGGCGAACATCCCGATTTCGAATCCCAAGTCCTCGGCGATCCGGGCCGAGATGGGGTCGAACACCGATGCGGGATGAACACACCGGTCACCGGCCAGGATGGACCGGAAGCGCTGGCGCCGTTGGGTCAAGTTCATGGGTCTCCTTTCACGTCCCCGACCGAGGTTGCATTGCGCCGCTGGAGCCGCCAATCAGGCTAAGGTGACCCGCAGCTAGTGAGTTGTAACTGGTGACTATCATTGGTGACTATCAAACCGAGGTCCGAGCCCATTTTATCACAGTGGAGAAAGGGAGATTCCCCGGCGGAGGGCTAACGGGAACCTTCCTAAAAACCGGATGGAACCGATTCCGCCCGGCCCGGCGCCCGATTCAACGAGCCGGTCGCGAACCGGACGCACCGGCAAAGACTGGCCGGCAGCCACCGGGCCGCTGCCGCACTACCGGGATCAGAATCCCGGCTAACCCCGCCGGCCGGGCACTCGGTTGCCTGCCGGTGCGGAAAGAGATAAGCTGGGGGCTGCCAACGGGCAAGAACCGTCACGGGAAGGGGTCAATATATGGGCGTCTACCGGTTATACACCGGCGGGGATGGCCAGTCGCATATCGAGGAGCTGGAACCGGTATCCCACCCGGGGCTGACTACCCCCCAGGCCGTCGCCAGCATCGTCTTCAGGGAGTGGCCGGCCCGCCACTTCATCGACTGGCATCCGGCGCCGCGGCGCCAGTGGGTGATAACCCTGTCCGGCCATATCGAGATCGGGCTGGGCGACGGGAGCGTCGGCAGCTACGGCCCGGGGGACGCTCGCCTGGTGGAGGACACCACCGGGCAGGGCCACACCACCCGGGTCGTCGGGAGCCTGCCCAGCACCATGGCGGTCATCCCCCTAGCTGACTGAGGACCCCGGCACCACCAAAGAGGACCCACCTTAATCCACGGCGCCGGCGGACTCGCCGCTTGCCCCCGGCTTGGGGACCGGTGGGGAGCCGGGGCCACCGATCAGGTTTAGGAGGCTGAAGGATGCATATTGTCCGCGTTTTTGCCGGAGCCGACGGCGAGTCCCATTTCGAAGACCTGACCCCCGACCAGCTCGAGGGGATAGTGAACCGGGTTGGTGAGGGAGAGATAATCCTCAACCGCCGCCCCTCGCCGTCCGTTCACGATTACCATAACGCTCCCCGGCGCCAGTATGTGGTGAACCTGGCCGGCGTTTCGGAGTACGAGACCGCCGACGGCACCGTGCGGCGCCTGATGCCCGGAGACGTGCTGGTCGCCGAAGACCTGACGGGCCACGGCCACATCGCCCGCAACCTCGGGGATGAGCAGCGGCTCTCCCTGGCCGTTCCGCTGGCCGACTAGTACTCAGTCAACTTGGTTTTGGCAGGATGTCATTCTGAGGAGTTCTTCCGCGGAAGGACGACGAAGAATCTCATTGTTACGCTGAGATTCTTCGCTTCGCTCAGAATGACAATTCGCAGATTTAAGCTGACTGAGTACTGGGTTTCCCCAGGTGATCCCTCGGATCCGGAAATCCGGTGGTCCCCCGGAGCGGCTCCGCCCGAGTAGCTCGTGCCGGAAAACCGAGTCACTATAGCTGAAGCTGGGAACTACCCCAACAGAGACGAACCAGGCTAACGCCGATATAAGAGGGCGAGTACGAGTCTCGTGGACCCGCAGATGGCTTGATGGCCGGTTCGTCATCCCGGTGAAGAGCCTGCCCCGGCCCCGATGCAATCGGGGATGGTCGCGGGGAGTGATTGCAGCCCAGTTTCGCTGATGTAAAGCTTTTCACCAAACAGTACACTGGAGGTGGGCCGCCCGGCCTTGGCGGTGATCTGGGGCGGCGAAATTCTTCAGCGAGGGCCGCCCAGCAGGGAGTGGAGGTGGAGCAGGCCCTGCTGGCGCCGGGCGGTGGTCACGACGCCGCTCCAGGCCGGGTCCACCAATTGGCCGGCCATTTCTCGCGTCAGCTCGTTCTCCTGCAGATTCCCGAACCGTTGATAGAGAGCCAGGCAGTCCCGGCCGGAGGGCCCTCCCTCGGGACGGCCCCCCAGGGCGTGGAGAAAAGGCAGGACCACGTTCACCGCCAGGTCCCGGGCTCGTGCCTGGCCGACCCACGCGTTCTCCCCACCGGGAGTTCCCGCGACCTCCAGGGACAGGGTCAACTCCTTGGGGCTGCCGGCGCCGGCCACCCGGCCCACACCGGCCGCCAGCCCTTCCTCGATGAAGCGGTCCAGCAGGCGCGCCGCCCCGCCGATGCGTCGCCGGGGATGGTTTGCGGGCCGCACCCGGAAGCAGTGCCACTCTCCGGCGGACAGGGGAGGCCCGAAGCCGGACCGAGGCAGCGGATGCTCCTGGCTTCCGGCGGCGGGGGACAGCCCGGACAGTATTACAAGCCAGGACTCGAGGGCCGGAACCCGGTCTTCGACGGGCACCCGCCGGGCGGCCCGTTGCAACGCGGCGTAGGAAGCCCGCGCCGCCAGTTTCAGGAACGGCTGCTGGTTGTTCCGGTACCCCAGCCCCTCCAGTATCCCTTCGTACAGCGTCTGGTCCGGCTCCTGCTCCTTCAGGAAGGTCTGAAAACCGGCGCTCTTCAGGAGAAACCGATGGTCACCGGCCCGGTCCAGGAGTTCTCCCAACGCCGGTGGCGTGCCGGGCCGCGGGTACCCCTGGCTTTCGAGTAGCGGCCACAGGCTGGGGGCAGGCCGGGCGCCCGGGGTCCCCTCCCTCCAGCAGGGCTGCCAAACAGACCACGGGGGCTTGCTGCCCGCTCTGCAGGCTGGTGACGGATGAGTCCACCTCGAGTGCGGCATGCAGGACGACCCCGTTGTAGTTGGGGTCCTTGCCGTGGCCGTGGCTATCCCAGTCCCGTTGGCGAAGGTGAATCTCCACGTCCCCCTGGACCAGGCCCAGGCCCTCGATCTCGAGCAGGGCGTTCCGGAAGTCGGGCCCGGCGGAATGGCCGGCGCGCCCGGGGTAGACCACCCGCACCCTGGCCCCGCCGCCGGTGCGGAGCCAGGCCTGCCGGGCGGCCCGTTTCCGCCAGAGGTCGGCCAGCAGGCGCTCCGGGATGGCGTCTTGGCGCTTCCTCTTCCCGGCCGGGACGCGGGACGACGGCATCGTCCTCAAGGTTGAGTCACTGTTCACCGTTGGCGCCCTCGCCTCGCTCCGAGTTGATACCAAAATAGCACAGGCCCATAGTATTTGTCACCAAAACCCTCGGAAACGTCCCGGAGACGGCAATCCACGAGGAGGCACTTCCGGGAGACGAGGCTTTCCTGAAATGACGGCGCCCGTGACGGAGGCTGGGGCAAACCTGGCGCCGGGGCCGGCAAGCGGTTAGAATTCCAAGCGGGAAGATTGAACGGGAAGATTGAAAAGGAGGCCGGCCGCCGTGACGGAGCCGAAGCCCGCCGGAGGGTCCCTGACCCTGACCTACTACGGCCACTGCGCCTTTCTGTGGCAGACCGCCCAGGGGCTGCGGGTGCTGGCCGATCCCTACCGGAACCGCCACGACCGCTACTGGTTCACCCGCCGGTTCCCCCGGGTGGAATGCGACCTGGCCCTGATAACCCACGCCCACTTCGATCACGATGCCGCCGATCGCCTGTCCGAGACCACCTCGGTGCTCCGGATGCCGGGGCATTTTCAACACCGGGATATGTCCATCCGGGGTATCCGGGACATCCACGCCGGCCGCTCCGGGCGGCTCAACATGCCCAACGTCATGTACCGGCTGGAGGCCAACGGCATTAGCTTCCTCCACCTGGGGGACAACCGGGTTGACATGCTTCCCGCGGCGCGCCAGGCCATAGGACAAATCGACGTGCTGCTAGTCACCGTGGACGATTCCTGCCACCTTCTCAGCTACCAGCAGGTGGACTCTTTGATCGCTGAGCTGAACCCCCGAATCGTCGTTCCCATGCACTACCTGATCCCCGGGCTGATCCCCGAGTCTACTAGCCTACGGTCCCCCGACGGCTGGCTGGCCACCCAGTCCGAGGTCCGGCGGCTGAACTCCCACAGTATCACCCTGTCCCCCGGGGACCTGCCCGGAACCACCCAGGTCTGGGTCTTCGAGCCCTCTCCGGAGTCGCTGACCGCGCCGACGGTTCAGGCCTGAGGAAATCGGCGCTCCCGGCAGGCGGTTTGGGCGTCCGGCGTGGGACCCGCATCAACCATATTCCCGTTTCTTGAGGTGGTATCGCTAACCCTCTGGCTGTGGCGGCAACCCCTGGCCTTCTTTGGCCGAGCTATCGCGTTAGCTCTACTTCCCCTCTCTAAGCCTGACGTTCGTCAGGAGACCTTCACCCCGAGTCCATACCGTAAAAGAAGTCGGCATCCACCTTCTCCCCGCCCCGGACCGGGGGGAAGGCCCGGATGTACTGTTCCTTACCCAGGATGCCGGCCGCGACCTCCCGGGGCACCCGGTTGTAGGGCCAGTCCGGGCCCGTCTGGGTGCGGTGGCAGAGGATGGAGGCGATCTTGGTCTCCAGGTGGCCGGCCAGGTCCAGCTCCACGTGGATCTCCTCCGGGGGGCTGCCGTGCTCCGCCTGCTCCGGCGGGGGCAGGGGTACGTCGAGCCCGGCTTCTCGCAGCTTCAGGGCCCATTGGGTGCGGAACCCCTGGGGCCGGGTGCAGTAGAAGAGACGATCGGCCGCATGGTGCCCCTGGCCGCCCGTTAGGATGGAGGGGAAGGCCGCCGGGTCGGAGGCCAGCCGGAAGGCTTCGGTGGCGTGACGGCACACCGCGATGTGGTCGGGGTGGCCAGACAGGCCCCCTGGCTCGAAGGTGAGCACCACCTGGGGCCGGAAGCGGCGAATCTCGGCGACGAGACGCTCCACCACCTCGGCGGCGGTGGCGTTGATGTAGGCGTTGGGGTGCCCGTTGGAGGGGGTACCGGGCATTCCCGAGTCGCGGTAGCCCAGGACCTGGTTGCTCGAAAGGCCCAGGACCCGGACGGAGCAATCCAACTCCTGGCGCCGGACGGAGGCCAGGGTCTCCCGGGTGGCCGCGCCCTCCTCCCGGATCTCCCCTTCCTCACCCAGGGTGGCGGTAATCAGGCGGATATCCACGCCCCGGGCCGCGTGGGCGGCCAGGGCTCCCCCAACGGGGAAGGCCTCGTCGTCGGGGTGGGCGAAGCACACCAGCAGCCGAAAGCCGGGCATAGAACCTCTCCTGCGAAGCCCCCGCCGCGCCTCTGGCGCCCTTGGCTGCCAGGCAACTCTCCCGGTTCCGGTCCCGGAGGGCCGCCGGGCCATGAACCTCCGGTTGGCGGTCACATTTCCCGGTCCCACCGGGCGGTCGGGCGGGATGGGGTACGGCCGGGTTTCTGATAGAGGACTTTTATTGGACGGCGTCCGGGGACGGCGACCGGTGCTCCTCGCCCTCGGTTGACGGAATCGTCCCGCCGGCCCCTGACGCCAGTGTACGGGGAGCTACATGGGTAGTCAACGGAGGTAGTCAACGGAGCCGGTTCCGGCGGCTACCCACTTCCCATCCGATGGCTATCGTACCCATATCGAGGCACGGGCGAAGTCGCGGGACCGGCCTCCACTCTTTCGTCTTTCCGGCGCAGGCCGGAATCCAGATAAGCTCCGCCTGGTTCCCGCCCCCGGATCCAGTCCGGGGCCGGCTCTTCGGCGGGATGACGGGCCGGGTATCAAGCCGTTGGCGGAACACCGGCGCCCGGTCAACTTGATGCTGATACATGTCATCCCGAGCGAACCAAGGTAGGACATACCGCTAGAACCGAGTTACCTGAGTAACAGACCGGAGTTCACTGCGGAGCCGGGGAGTTCAACGGAGCATCGAGCGGCCAGAGAGATGAAACGAACGGTTTTCGCGGCCCGGAGTCCCGGGCAGCGAGAGTCGGCGGGCTGTGGTTTTAGGTGAGACGGCCCGGAACCCCGTTGGGAGATGGTGGTGGGGTCTTGGACGCCGGGGGGAGGCCGCCGCGCCGGCGGGTAGTGACACCCGGCCCCCGGATACTGCGGTCCCTCCGGAGATATCGGCCGGAGATATCGAGAGGTGGCGGTCCGCGGTTCTACCGGCGGGCTGTCGATGCAGCCTCCTGGTCGGGCGGGCCGGCCGGCCCGGTAAAGGGGCCTAGTCGGAGGATGGCAGCTTCCGGGGTTGCTGCAACTCCATCTCGGCTTCACAGCAGTGGATTACTCCCTCACCGTTCTTGGTGCACAGAACACTGCTGCCGCATTCGGCGCAGACGTACCGCTTGCCTAGCTGGTTGGCCATGGGTCAGTCCTCCAAGGAAACGGGTCCGCGGCCGCCGAGGGGTCGGCGGACTATTTCTTGATTTCCATAACCTGTTTGCAACAGGCGATTGCGCCTTCGCCACCCTTGGTCACGATGAACTCCGCGCCGCACTGGGCGCATACGTAGCGCTTCCCGGTCTGGTTAGCCAAGTAGTCAGCCCCCCTATCCGCGAGACACCTCGCACTTCGTCAGCCCATTATAGACAACAGGCCCTTGGGATTCAACTCACGCCCGCGGACCCCCTAGGAGCGGCTCCCCGGGCCCCTGCCTTTACCTTCATGGAGACCGGAAATCGGGAACGTAGACCGGGAATCAGGAACCGGCCGCGCCGCCGTGACCCGCAGTGTCCAGGTGGGGCATGGACATGACCGGGGTGCGGTTCTGAAGGTATTCTTCGGTGACGAAGGGCGAGCCGAACCCGAAACCCTCGGCGCACTCCCGCACCACCTCCAGGACTTCGGCGCGCAGGGTCAGCGGCGCCGGCTCCACTCCGCCCTGGATGATGCTGCGGATGAAGGTCCCGGAGAGGTCCTGTTTCAACTCGCGGTGGCCGCACAGCCCTTCGTAGGCGACCCCGGCGCACACCGGGCAGTACCACCATTCGAGGGTGAGCACCGACCTAATGCCCAGGTCGGGCAGGCTGTCGAATACCTGGTGGGCGGCGTAGGTGTCGTAGTAGCTGCCGACTCCCGCGTGGTCCCGGCCGAACATGTGGTGGGTGCAGCCCAGGTTCTTGCGAACCAGGGCGTGGAAGACGGCTTCACGGGGTCCCGCGTACCGCATATCCCACAGCAGGACCGAGGTCAGATGGACGTCGGGACGGAAGAAACCGGCTTCCCGCAGCCGGTCGTGGGCCAGGACGATGGCCTCGTCGATGAAGTCGCCCGTCTTCTTCTCGCCAACCACGGCGCTTACCAGGACCCCGTCGGCCTGGGCCGCCAGGAACGCCCCCTTCATCAGCCACTCGTGGCCTGAGTGGGGAACATTGCGGGTCTGGTGGGCCACGACCCGGTTCCAGTCCCGCTCGGCCAACGCCTGGCGGAGCTGGCGGGGCGTGTGCCAGAACCGGTCGAAGGGCGGGTTGATCACCGGCGGGTTGACCAGGGTCACCGGGCCGCCCAGGAACCGCTCCTGGTAGGCATAGGTGCGCTGGACCCCAGGGTGGGCCGTGTCGGTGGTCCCGTAGATCTGCCGGGCCAGGTACTCCAGGTCGAGGGTGAAAATCTCTTCCACGTCCAGCACCGCCAGGGGCTCTCCCTGGTAGGTCAAGAGCAAAGAATCTCCCGTTTTCGTCCCCAGGCCGTCCAGCTCTTCCTGGGAGATGTCGAAGACGATCGGGATGCTCCAAACGTAGCCGCTGGCGAGGGTCATGTCCCGGGCCACCGCGTCCACGTCCGCCCGGCCCATGAAACCCTCGAGGGGCGAGAAGAACCCGTAGGCAAGGTTGAGCACCTCACGGGCCACCTGGTCTCGTACCGCCAACTGGGGCAGGCCGCGAATCCTCTCCCTCGCTTCCTCGGGCGCTATGACCCGGGCCACCAGGGTTCCTCCATGGGGCGACAGGGCGTTATCTACCAATTCTCAATCCTTTCCCGCAGTTGTGTGAAGTCTGGCCAAGGGCTAATTTTGCCTTTGCGAGTCCAGCGTGTCAACTGAGATAGCCGGGGGGGTATAATACAAGCCGCCCAAACGACCGGCCCGAATTGGGCCAAGGACGGGTTCTTTAGGAGGGGCTTCTGGGGAACCCTTTCTTGCAAGAAAGGGTTCCCCAGACCCTTCCCAAAGAAACTCAGGCTGGAGGTTTAAGATGCGGATCGAACAGAAGATAGCGGACATGGGACTGGAGTTGGCCGCGCCGAGCGCCCCCATCGCCAACTTTGTCCCCACGGTGCGGACCGGGAACCTGCTGTTTGTGTCGGGTCATATCCCCAGATTGCCCGACGGCTCGGTGCTTCATCCCGGCAAAGTGGGTCGGGAGCTGTCCGTCCAGCAGGGGTACGAGGCGGCCAAGCTGGCCATGGTGAACTGCCTGGCCAGCATCAAAGCGGCCCTGGGCGATCTGGACAAGGTGCGGCAGGTGGTCAAGCTGCTGGTGATGGTCAACGCGTCTTCCGAGTTCGACCGGCAATTCCTGGTGGGCAACGGGGCCTCCGACCTGCTGGTGGAGCTGTACGGAGACCAGGGGCGCCACGCCCGCTCCGCCGTGGGGATGGGCAGCCTGCCCCGGGGGGCCTGCGTGGAGATAGAGATGATCGTCGAGGTGGCGGATTAGGCGCCGGTTCAGTTGATTGTCATTCCGAGCGAAGGGAGGAATCTCAACGTAAGCAAGAGATTCCTCCCTTCGCTCGGAATGACAGCCCTGGGGGAACCGGGCCGCCTGAGCACGGAGCTCTGGGCGCCAAGCCGGAGGCGGCACCCACACTTGACCGCTGACCGCTCGCCTACGACTGCCGGTAGCGGTTGACGATGGGCAGGCGGCGGTCTTTGCCGAAGGCCCGGGGGGTTATCTTGACCCCCGGCGGCGCCTGGCGGCGCTTGTACTCATTGCGGTCGACGAAGGCGATCACCTGGCTCACCACCCGGGGGTCGGCGCCCATGGCCACCATCTCCTGGTAGCTGCGGTCCTCCTCCACGTAGGCCTTGATCACCGGGTCCAGCACTTCGTAGGGGGGCAGCGTGTCCTCGTCCAGCTGGTTCTCCTTCAGTTCAGCGGAGGGCGGTTTATTGATTATGGCATCGGGAATCGCCGGAAGGGGCGTTCCATGCTGGTTGCGCCAGCGGCAAAGACGGTAGACCAGGGTCTTGGGTACGTCCTTGATGATCGCGAAGCCGCCGGCCATGTCCCCGTAGAGGGTGGCGTAGCCCATGGCCATCTCGCTCTTGTTGCCGGTGGCCAGCACGATCCAGCCGAACTTGTTGGAGATGGCCATGAGGATGTTGCCCCGGATTCGGGATTGGATGTTTTCTTCGGCCACGTTGGGATCGGTGCCCCGGAAATAGGGCTCGAGCATGCCCTCGAAGGCCAGGTGAGCCTGCTCAATGGGCACCGTCCAGAGGTCGATGCCCAGGTTGTCGGCCAGCTCCTTGGAATCGCTGATGCTGCCCTCCGAAGAGAACCGGGAGGGCATGGTGATACCGACCACGTTGCCCGGTCCCAGGGCGTCCACGGCGACAGTGGCGGTAAGGGCCGAGTCCACCCCACCCGACAGCCCAATCAGCGCCTTGGTGAAGCCGGATTTGCGCAGATAGTCCTTGGTTCCCAGCACCAGGGCGTTGTAGACTCCCTCCACTTTGTCCATGGTCGGGGCCAGGGATGTTTCGGCCAGAGGCGGGCGCTCCCTGGGCTGGTGATCGGAAACGTGAATCACCTTGGAGTTGCCGATCTCCCGCAATATCGTCGGGTCTTCCTTGCGAGGGCGTGGGTCGCGCAGCCGGGAGCGGAAAACCGCATCGATGTCAAGGTCGGCGGTAATCAGCGAATCCCGGAACGCGGGACCCCGGGCCACCGGCTCTCCGGCCATGTCGCAGACCAAGCTGGCTCCGTCGAAGACCAACTCGTCTTGGCCGCCGACGATATTCAGGTGGGCCACGAAGACCTCGTTGTCCGCGGCCCGAGTAGCGATCATCTTCTCCCGGTAATCGCGCTTCCCGGAGTAGAAAGGCGAGGCGTTGATATTCACGATGAGTTCGGCGCCCGCCTCCCGCTGCACCGCGATGGGGCCTACCGGGTACCAGGCGTCCTCGCAGATGTTCACGCCGATGCCGACGCCGTTGATGATGTACACTGGGCAGGTATCACCCCGGCGGAAGTAGCGGTCCTCGTCGAACACGCCGTAGTTGGGGAGGTACATCTTCTGGTAGCTGTCGATCAGCTTGCCGTCGTAGCCCAGGGCCGCG
Organism: Dehalococcoidia bacterium; assembly: GCA_030740155.1. Classification (GTDB taxonomy): domain Bacteria; phylum Chloroflexota; class Dehalococcoidia; order Lucifugimonadales; family UBA3495; genus CAJWBT01. Next base: position 71,918 of record JASLXV010000032.1, read on the forward strand.
GCGTTGGAGATGTCGGCGCCCACCTGGACGTATCCCACCACCACGGCGAGGCCCCGGGAGGCGGCAACCACCTTCTCCATGGCCGCCACGTTGTCTCGCAGGAAGGAAGTCTTGAACAGCAGGTCCTCCGGGGGATACCCGGTGGTGGCCAACTCCGGAAAGGCGACCATGTCGGCCTGGACTTCCCGGGCCCCTTCAAGGGCTTCCAGCATCAGCGCGGTGTTGCCGGGAATGTCTCCGACGGTGGGGTTGATCTGGGCCATGGCCAGCCGAAAAGTACGCGGCATAAGCACCCCATGAAACGTTGTACGCGAGTATACATACTGCAACTGCAGTTTGCCAATGATTGTCCCGTCCCCGCCTTCAGGCCGGCCTCTTGACCGGCCGGCCCGGGAGCGACGGTTCGATGCCGGCCCCGAGTGGCTGTTTCCTGAAGCCGCGGCCCCGATGACGGGCGCGCCGTTGGGGGGCCGGCTGGCCCGGACATTACCCTTCTACTACGGGTGGATCGTCCTGGCAGCAACCGGAATTACGAGCCTCTCCACCAGGCCGCTGATGGCCGTGAGCACATTGTCCGTGTTCGTGGTGCCGATGACGGCCCACTTCGGCTGGTCCCGAGGCCTCTTTTCCGGTGCGGTCAGCCTGGGTGGCCTGGTCGCCGTGGCCATATCTCCCTTCGTGGGACGGTGGATCGACCGGTACGGAGCCGGGCCGGTTCTGGCGGTGACCTCTCTGGTGGCGGGAGGTTGCGCCATCGGCCTGGCCCTAATCGGCCAGGTCTGGGCCTTCTACGCGCTGTATGTGCCGGGGCGGGCGGTCTTCGCCGGCCCGTTGGAGTTGAGCACCACGACGGCCGTCAGCAACTGGTTCCTGCGCCGCCGGCCCCTGGCCCTCGGCTTCTTTGGTGTGTCTCAAGGCACCGGGCTGGCGCTCATGCCGCTGGTTGCTCAGGCTATTATCGGCGGCTGGGACTGGCGGGTGGCCTGGGCTTCCCTCGGTATATACACGATCTTCGTCGGCGTGCTGCCGCCGCTCTTGCTCATCGGGAGGCGGCCCGAGGACATGGGGTTGGAAGTTGACCCCGCCTCGGCGGACGCCCCGGGACCGTCGGACCGCGCCTCCGTCGCCGGGAAGGAGGCGAGCGCCGCATCGGCCGAAGTCCACTTCACGGTGCGGGAGGCCATCCACACCCGGGCCTTCTGGTTCTTGGCCGCCTTCTCCGCCGCCGGGTTCATGGCCCAGGCCGGGGTCGCCCTTCATCAGGTGCCCCATTACGTGGACCAGGGCGTGCCTCCTTCGTCGGCGGCCTTCCTGGCCAGCACCTTTGCCCTGTTCATAGTTCCGGCCGGACTGATCTGGTCCCCGTTGACGAGACGGGTCCCGGCCCGCTTCCTCCTGGCCTGCGCCGGGCTCAGCGTTGCCCTGGGAGCGCTGACAACCGGGCTGACCGGGACGATGGGTTGGGGACTGCTGGCTTCCGCCGCCCTGGGAAACGGGGTAGGAGGTATGCTCTTTCTGCTCCGGCTGACCTGGGCCGACTACTACGGACGGAGACACCTGGGCGCCATCCGGGGCTTGACGCTGCCGGTCCAGGTTGGAGGCCAGGCGTTCGGGCCGGTCCTGTCCGGGTTCATCTTCGACGCCACCGGCAGCTATCGAGCGGCATTCTTCCTGTTCGCCGCCGGCGCATTACTCGTGTCGTTGGCCGTGCTTGCCGGTACCCCGCCGAAGAGACCGGCCCCGTCGCCCCGGTGAGGCTGAAACGGGGGTGATCCCGAGCGGGGTGTGCCCTGACCGGTTTCGGTCGGCCATTGTGTATACTAAGGCGTCTTGTTTCAGCCATTGCAACAAACCCCTCTGGCAACCGGCGGGTGGAAAGTGCAGTCCGGCTCGGGCAACGGCTCCGCTCGACTGAATTTCCGGCAGGCGGACGACGGGCTGGGACGTGGTGGGGGCGGCATCGCTCTGGCATTGAGGCTCAGGTGATAGGCGACCGGAGCCGCCGGAGGCTGGCCCAAGCGGTGCCTTTCTACTACGGCTGGATCGTCCTGACCGCGACTGCCCTCACCAGCTACTCTTCCAGGCCGCTGATGGCCGCCACCACGCTGTCGGTGTTCATGGTGCCGATGACCGAGCATTTTGGGTGGTCGCGGGGTCTCTTTGCTGGAGCGCTCAGCCTGGGCGGTCTGTGTGCCGTCGCCATTTCGCCGGTCGTGGGCAAGCTGATCGACCGTTACGGGTCCGGGGTGGTGCTGGCGGCCAGCGCGGCGGTGATTGGCTCCTGTTCCGTCGGTCTCTCCACCGTCAGCCACGTTTGGGCCTTCTACTCCCTGTACGTGCCGGCGCGAGCCCTGTTCGCCATACCGTTGGAGCTGGGCACGGCGACGGCGGTGAGCAACTGGTTCCTGCGCCGCCGGCCGTTAGCCTTGGCGGTTTTGAGCGTCACTCAGGGCACGGGGCTGGCGGCCATGCCCCTGATCGTTCAGGGCATCATCGGTGGCTGGAGCTGGCGGGTGGCCTGGGCGTCTCTGGGCCTGTTCACCATTACCGTAGCCGTGCTCCCGTCACTGTTGCTGATCGCCAGGAGGCCGGAGGATATGGGACTGGAGGCCGACCCCCGCCCGGCGAGGGCCGTCCTGCCGGTCGGAAGCCCTGCCGGCATTAGGCCGGCCGCCGGTGCGGCCCGCGCCGAGGCCGACTTCACGGTGGGCGAAGCCCTGCGCACCCGGGCGTTCTGGGCTTTGGCGGCCTTCGGCGCCGCCGCGTTCGTGGTGCAGGGAGGGGTTGTTCTGCACCAGGTGCCGCACTTCATCGACCAGGGTCTATCGGCGCCCGCGGCCGCCCTGACGTCCAGCACCTTCGCCTTCTCCCAGGTCCTGGGTGGGCTGGTATGGTCTATTTGGGCGAGACGCGTGCCGACCCGATTTCTTCTGTCTTTGACCGGCTTCTGCATCACTTTGGGGGCCATGGGGACCGCGGCAAGCGGGTCGTTGGGTTGGGGAATGGCGGCGGGCTCCGCTCTGGGGATTGGGATAGGCGGGGTCCACTTTCTACTCCGGCTGGTCTGGGCCGACTACTACGGCCGGACGAACCTGGCCAGCATCCGGGGCTTGACCCTTCCGGTCCAGATCGCGAGCCAGACGATCGGGCCGATCACCTCGGGGTACATTTTCGACACCACCGGCACCTATCGGTGGGCCTTCTTCGGATTCGGCTTCTTCGCATCCCTGGGCGCACTGCTGGTCCTGGCCGCCACTCCGCCAAAAAGGGTGCAACACAACGATCCAAGGCTCCGCTAGATTTATCCGAAAGCGCGGGCCCGACGAATGCGTTGGCCCGTAAGATCGACCTTGCAGCCGGCGGTCATGAACCCCTGTTTGGAGCCACCCTCAATACCGTTTCGGTTAGGCCATTCCGTGATGGTTCAACCCTGCACCACTCCGGCACGGCCAAGCTGGCTGATCGCTTCTTCGCCGTAGCCAAGCTCCCGGAGCACCTCGCCGGTGTGTTCGCCGAGGAGAGGGGCATGGGTGCGGGCGGTCATTGGAGTCTTGCTGAGCTTGATGGGCAGCCCGAAGAAGGTGCTGGCGCCCATCTCCGGGTGCTCCAACTCGAACACCAGCCCGTTGTCCCGAAGATGGGTGTCTTCGGTGCATATCTCCTGGAAGTTGCGAGCGGGCACCACCCACTGACCGTGCTCCCGGAGCAGCGGTATCCACTCGTCCCGGGTCTTCTGCAATAGAGCGTCCCGGACGATGGCCTTGAGTTCTACCCGGTGCTCCCAGCGCCGGTCCATGCCGTCAAACCTGGGGTCTTCGAGTAATTCGGGCTGGCCGATGGCTCCGCAGAACAGCTTCCAGGGCTCATCTCGCGAGGTCGAGATGGCCATCTCCTTGCCGTCCTTGGTCTCCCACACGCCGTAAGGGGGCACGGAATGGGGTGACCCAGTCTCGGCTTTGGGGGGAATCACTTGGGTTCCCATGTAGAGGGAGACCTGCTGGGGAAACAAGGCCATGAGGGAGGCGAAAAGCGAGGTCTGCACCTCCTGGCCCTCGCCGGTCTTCTCCCTGGCGTGCAGGGCGGCCAGCACGCCAAAGGCGGTGATTATGCCGGTCACCGCGTCCGCGATGGCGTCGCCCGCGGGCACGGACACCCGGTCGGAGTATCCGGTGATGCTCATGAGGCCGGTCATGGCCTGAAGTTGGAGGTCTTGTCCGGGCAGGTCCTTGTAAGGCCCCTTGTCGCCAAACCCGGTAATGGAAGCGTGGACGAGCCTGGGGTTGATCGGACTCAGCTGCTTATAGCTGAGGCCCAACTTTTCGACGGTCGTCGCCCGCAGGTTTACGAGCAAGACGTCGGCCCGCTCGACCAGCTTGTTGATGATGAGGCGGCCTTCTTCGGTGGACAGGTCGACGGCGATGGCACGCTTGTTCCGGTTGACCGACATGAAGAGATAGTTTAGCTTGCCGTCCTTCATAATCGTCGGCGGGCCGGACCTCATCCGGTCTCCATGGCCGGTGGCTTCCACCTTGATGACCTCGGCGCCCATGTCGCTGAGCCACTGGGCGCAGTACGGACCAGCGTACATGTGGGTAATGTCCACCACCCTGATGCCGTCCAAGAGTCCTTCACTCATTATCAAAACACCTTGCCGTTGCGCCGGGATTCCCCCGATCGAATTGGGTGCAGAGAGGGTGCACCGGTTACTGGCTGACCATAACACCGGCCTTTTGCGCCGTCAATCTTGATTCGGCCCCGAGGCAATGTTGGCCGTGCGATCGCCCTACATCGCCGCCGTGCCGGCATCATAGGACCTCTGCGATAACGGGATGAATCTGGGGTCGTACTACCTGCGAGAGGGGAAGCGGCGTGAGCTATTGGCGTCGACCCCCGCCCGAAACCAACTGGTGAAGGTGTAAATCCGGGCTTGGACCGAACCACCGCCCGTCAGGCGCGGGACCGATGTCCGGCTATCTGCGCCGGTTTACAAGATTGGGGCCCTGATCTTGCGAGTATCAGAGCCTCGAGCGCCGGTAGGCGAGGCCCAGTCGCCAGGATCGGATTTGGCGGCACATCTAGAAGTGGCTAGGCAGGAAGCCGCCGGAGGTTGGGGTTAGAGTATACTGGCAACTGTTCGCGCATCATATCGCTGGGGCGGTGTCATACCGGATTCAGGGCAGCGCCCGGGAGGCTGAGTCATGGCAACAGCATCAAAAACGCGCACCGACGAGGTGGTAGCTCTTTGTGGTTGCTCTTTGACACACGGGCCCGGTGGTTCTGAGGAACTTTTTCAGATGGGTTTGGATCTAGACCCGGACTTTGTTGCTCAGGACGCCGGTAGTTGCGACTGCGGTCCGGCGTTCCTTGGTTCCGGAGAGCCAATGGGTACGCGCATTGGGCTCAAACAATCCTTGGACATCATGGTTCGTGGCACCCGGGCCAAGAACATACCTTTGATCATCGGATCGGTGGGGATTGCCGGGGCGTGGCCCCAGGTTCTCCTGTTTCGGGACATCATCGAAGAGGTGGCCCGGGAACAGGGCCTCCACTTCCGAATTGCTCTTATCAACTCCGATGTCGACAAGGGGTGGCTAAAAGGGAAGGTACGCGCCGGGAAGGTGAAACCGCTGGCGGTCGTGCCACCTCTGACTGAAGGCGAAGTGGAGCGCTCGTGCCGGATCGTAGCGATGATGGGAGTGGAGCCGATCATCCAGGCGTTGGAGGGTGGGGCCGACGTGATAGTTGCCGGCCGGTCCAGTGACTCGGCCCTATTCGCCGCCATTCCAATCATGCGAGGATTCGACCCCGGGTTTGCCTGGCACGCGGGTAAGATTATCGAGTGTGGCGCGTTGTGCACGCAGCCGGTGGAGGGCGTGACCACTTCTGTTTTGGCTCGTATCCGGAAAGACCACTTCGTTATCGAGCCCACCCACCCGGAGGGGCTGTGCACCGTGCCGCGGGTCGCCGCCCATACTCTCTATGAAAACCTCGACCCATATCTGATGCCGGAGCCGGGAGCAATCACGGACGCGTCGGAATCCGAGTTTGAGCAGGTACGCAACGGGGTCAAGGTAAGCGGAAGCCGGCACATCCCCCAACCCTACACCGTCAAGCTAGAGGGGGCAGAGATGGTCGGGTACCGAACGATCACCATCGCTTCGATAAGAGATCCCTACTTGCTGAGCCGGATAGATGAGTTCCTGGAGCGAGGAGAGGCGTACGTTCACCGTGGGGTGGCGGGACTGGGCATCTCCTCCGACGACTACAAGTTCTTCTACAGGGTCTACGGGAAAGGCGACGAAACCATGAGGCCATGGAACCTCAAGGAGGTGGCTACCTCACCCAGGGAGGTGTGCATCATCGGAGAGTGCATCGCCAAGACCCAGGAGATGGCCAAGACTGTGATGAATTTCGGGCACCTCAGTCTGCTCCATCAGCAATTTCCGGGGCAACTGTGCTCGGCGGGAAGCGCGGCTTTCCCTTTTTCTCCCCACGATATCGATATGGGTGCGGCGTACCGGTTCAATATATGGCACGTCGTGGAGCTGGACGATCCCTTGGAGACGTTCTCCATCGAGATGGTGGACGTGTAAGCTGCGGAGAAGCCCGTGAGCCTACGTGCCCACCCCGCGTATGTCGAAGCCGGGAAGGGCCGAAAAGGATGAAAAGATGTCCAAGAAGCTAGGAGAGATCACCAGAATTCTACGCAGCAAGAACGCCGGAGCATTCTACGTGACCTTTGACATTATCTTCGACAACCGGGAGAGCTTCGACGAGGTAGAAGCCACCGGGGTCATCAACGAGGAGCTGTTTGCCCGTTTGTACGGCGTGCCCAAAGAGCAGTGCAAGCTGGTCACGTTTCCTCGCGCATCGGCCTTCAAATGCAGTATGCCCCGTCCAATGCCCGCGGGAGACATCGGAGATACCGATGTCTACGGTTGTCAGTGGCACACCCCGCTGCTGGACGTCGAGATTCCCATCTAACGGCTGAAGGGCGCCTCAGGTAAACCGGTCCGGCCGGTACCCGCCCAGCATCTCCACCGTGGCGCCCTCGACGATCCCCAGGGTGGCCGGTTCCCCCATCGGAGGGACCGGGGTGACGCCGCTGGCGTCTGGCAAAGCTTGAGGGTTTCCCCGGTGCGCACGTAGGCAAGGGCGTGGAATTGGCTTCGCTCTCGACCCCGGCGCACCGGGTTGTCTGGCTTAACCGAGGTGTCGATGGACGAACGCGCTCATCTGCTCGAGTGCCTGTTTGGCAACCGGCGAAGAGAGATCTCGCAGCAGACCCTCGCCCTCCCCCTCGAAGACGGTCACGTCGATCTGGCCGCCAGCCTTGCGGTACTGCCGGACGAACTCATCGCGATCTGGGGCCGGATGCGCCTCCTCGTAGCTGCGTGATACCCACAACGCGGGCGGCAGGGCCGTGCGTTCTCCACGGTCGAGGATGCGGGCCGGGGCCGCCTCGGCCATGGCCTCTTCCGTCTGCCAGTACTGGTCATGCATGGGCACCACCCGGTCGGCCAACCCCGCGGGCGGGGTGCAGTCCTGTCGCAGGCCTTTGGCATAGTGATAGCGCCCCAGCGGGTCGATCACGGGAGAGCACAGGATCACGCAGCCCAGGGCGCCATCCACCGCCGCGGCGCCTGCCGGGAGTGACAGCGCAGCGTAGCGTGGATCGTCCGGGCGCATGCCGATCAGCATAGCCTGGTGTCCACCACTGGAAGTGCCCATGGCGCCGATCCGGTCCGGGCGGCCGTTCCACGCGGCGGCCTGGGTCTTGCACCAACGAATCCCGTAGTGGATGTCGGCCAGAGAGGCCGGGTACGATGCTTCCGGCGGCACTCGAAAATCCAGTGCCGCCACTATCACACCATTCTTGGCCAGCGCTTCGTTGGCCGCGTCGCCGTTCTGGCGATTTCCCCGGACCCAGGCCCCGCCATGCAACTCGACCATGATTGGGAACGGTCCGGTGCCGCGTGGTCTGAAGAGACGCGCCAGTAGGGGTGTAGCGCCATGACGGAGGTATTCTACGTCCAAGACGTCGATTTCATACGTTTGCGTGCTGGCAGTCATACGAAACTCCTCTTCTTAGTGGGTCATAGGTATTGGTGGCTTAGATTACAGGCTGCGGGCCTCTCCGTCAAGACGACGAGTTGACTCACGGTAGGTTGAAGATTGTAATCTCGGGCCATCGCTTCTTGACGGCCTCCAGGAGCCCTTCCACCCGGTGGGCATCGTCCAGCTCATTTCGTCGGATATGCGGATGTGGGTCACCGCTTGCCCCGCCTTGGGTGTGGACCGGCAACAATCCGCTAGCGGTTCTGGAAATTTGCCACCCGCTTCTCGGCGAAGGCCTTGGGTCCTTCCAGCGAATCTTCCATCCCCCGCAGGTTGTATTCCAGCGCGGCAGCGAAGGCTTGAGCTTCCGGCGTGCTCATGGAATAACAGCGGTGAACGAGTTCGTTGAAGTTACGCACCGAACGCGGCGCCATCCTTCCGATCGTCCGCGCCCAATCGATGGCCTCGTCCATGAGCCGCTCCTTCGGTACGACTTTATTCACCAGGCCGACCTCATAGGCCCGCTGAGCCGTGAACCTGCGATCAGCCATGATGCAGAACTCCAGCGCGGTCCCAATTCCCACCAGCCGCGTCAGTGTGGATACAAAGCCCGCTCCCTGGTTCCAGCGCGCCTCGGCTATGTTCATCTCGGCATGTTCCGCGGCGATCCGGAACGTGCAATGTTGGGCCACGGACCAACCTCCGGCAATCGCGTAGCCGTTGATAGCAGCGATGGTCGGCTTCCAACAGCCAAGCTTCTCGCCGATGGGGACCACGGTTTGCCGGCGATGTCGATACGGGGCGTCTCCGCCCTCCTCCTCTAGCTCCGCGCGAATTTTCAGATCCTGCCCTGCGGAGAACGCCCGGTCGCCGGCCCCGGTCACGATAGCGACCCAGCAGTTATCGTCATCCGCGAAGGTCGTCCACGCTTCCACCCAACGCTTCGCCATCCCCGGATCGCTGGAATTCAGGCGGTCCGGACGGTTCATGGTGATGATTGCGATTCTTCCGTCGTCTATGGTCTCGTACAATAGCTCCTGGTGCGGCCAACCGGCCAGTGGCGTCCTGACGACAGGCTCCGACATTCCTGCACCTCCATATTTGGCTTCTGTCACGAGGCGGCCGGGACTCCCGAGTCCGACGAGTTCCGGCCTGCCCGGATGCCGTGGACTATAGAACGGCACACCGAGCGCGTCAACCGTCCTCACATTCAATCAATTGCCGATTCTCACGGGATGTCCATCTCCCGGCCGAGCGCAAGAGCCCGGGGCCGCCTGCCACTGTCCAACGCTATCCGCGAATAGTGGTGGCGATTTACCAGCGGAACACTCGGAGCACGGCGGGGTCCTCGCTGGGATTGGCCCCAGTCCCGTCCATCTGATGGGGTCCACCTCAGTCCCGGTTCGTCCGGCTCGGCTTCAAACCGTACATCCGGGAGGGTAGACCTGCGCCCGAATGACGTGCGCCGGGCCATCCGGGCGGCCAAGCTCGGCGACAGCCCGGAGGAGGTCGACCAGTTTGAGGGCGAGGTGCAAGAGATGACAGATGGCGATGACGGGTGTGGTGGTGGGAATCATCTCTAGGCAAAGCTAGCGCCTCTTGTTGATCATCAGCACCACTGGCTGACCAGACTCTTGGGCGATCTCCCTGACTGCCGGGCGGCGCAACTCGGGTAACGCCTGCCGCACCACGTAGACCGCCGTCCTCATGAACACCACCGTGATCAGCAGGCCCACGGCCAGGTCTGGCCACATGGAGCCGGTGGCAAAGACAGCGGCGGCGGCCCCCAAGACTCCCAGGTTGGCTATGATGTCGTTGCGGGAACACAGCCAGGTAGAACGCATATTTAGGTCATCATTGCGGTGTCGCGTCAGCAGGAGCAAACAGGTGACATTGGCCGCCAAAGCCAGCGCTCCGGTAAGTCCCATCAACCGGAAATTTGGGACCTCTGGCGAGATGAGGTGATAGCCCGCCTGGGACAGCACCATCAAACCAAAACCCGCCATGATGACGCCTTTCATCAAGGCCGCGCCGGCCCGCCAGCGAGTGCTGCGGCCCACCACATACAGGCTGAACCCATAGACCAGGGCATCCCCCAGCATGTCCAGGGAGTCGGCCAGCAAGGCCGTGGAACCGGCCAGCAGCCCGAGAATCAGTTCCAGGCCAAACATGCCTCCGTTGATCCCCAGAACGATCCACAGAGTCCTGGATTGGCGGACCCGTAGCGCCTCCAGTTCACAAGCTTTGTCCTGACAGCAGCTATCCATCGGCTCCCGTCCCTTTACCGGCCTCCTGCGATCTTGAGATTCCCCAACAGCGGCGGCTCAATGCCTCAGCTTGTATTCCCCGAATCAACCTGATCAACCTGAACTTGCGCCCTCTTGGATGGCTCGGACTATAGTACGGCGCACCGAGCGCGTCAACAGGCATCCGATTCGCCGAAGTGGCCGATTCTCCTGAGGTAGCTAGCTCCTGCCCCGCGCGAAGAATCCGGAATTGCTTGCCGCTGCCCAACACGACGGGCGAATGGAGTTGGCGAGAATCCTCATAATGCTCCGGCAGTCCTTCGCAAGTTATGCCCGAGGTCTCCGAGGACGAGCAAGCGGAACCCGTTCGATCCGGTGGTTCGATCCAAGATCATGAGGACCGGCGGTCGATGGGCAAGCGCCTCGCGTCCTGGCAGGTCGGCATCGGCAATCCAGTTGAAGTCCGGCGGTGCGGAAACTCGAGCGGCTCCCGGTCAACGATCCTCTAATCGTGTTACCGAAACCCTTTACTTATTGCCGAGTGTCAAATGAAGATAACCGGAGGCGGCTCTACGCATTACCGGAAACGAGGGTCCTATTCACTCGCGGCAAGTGGCCAAGAAAGACTGAAAAAGTACGAAGTTTGCCAAAGAAACCGGCAAGTCAGCCGCCCATCGCGGCGACGCTGGGACTTGACGACCGATGGGTCTTGGATTCAAAGTGATGCCGACACTCCCGCTCGCAATTCCGGCTAAGAGGGGCAAATGGGGGATTTGTTCCATGGACCAGCGTTAAGGGGGACATCGATGGCTGGCCGGGAGCCCGCGCCCCGGTTAGACTCGAAGAAGGGCCTGTAGCTTGGGAAATCAAAGGGATTCTTAACGGACGGTAACGCGCATGCCGAAGCGTCGGCGCCGGACCAAGCGGCCTAAGGGTTGAAGCAGCGGTAAGCACCTAGCTGGTGTCGCGACCACAAACCAAACACTTGTGAACCGGAAAGGGGGAAATACGATGGCAACTCGGACCACCACAATTGACTCACAAGTACATGCTTTCGAACGGAATCGTCCCGAGCGTCCTTGGATCGGATTCTTAACGGGTCCGGATGAGGTCACCGGCGGCGACATGGTGGCGGCGATGGACGCGGTCGGCGTCGACGGGGCCGTGCTGGTTTCGCCATTCAGTTTGTATCGCTACGATCCCAGCTACATACTCGAGGTATACGCGACACATCCGGGCCGCTTCGGCTTGATCAAACCATTCGATCCGCGGTCGAAAACGGTCGCCGACGAAATTGCCGAGTGGGCGGGGACACCAGGGGTGGTCGGGGCCCGCATGATGCTCACGGCCCAGGAATTCGAAGCGGACGACCCGGGTCTCAATCGGATACTCGACGCCGTTGCCAAAGCCGGCATTCCGGTGAATGTCATGTGCTCGGGCAAACTGCCTCTCTTCCGTGAACTGGCACGCCGCCATCCGGACACCCGGATGGTGGTCGATCATGTGGGTCTGATCCAACCCTTCGAGCCACCGGTGCCGCCAGAACCGTTCGGCGATCTGGCCAATGTGCTCTCGCTGGCGGCATACGATAACGTGGCCATCAAGATATCCGGAGCCTGTACCCTGTCCCATCAGCCCTTCCCGTACCCGGACATCTGGGAGCCTCTGGGCAAGGTGTTCGACGCGTTCGGTCTCGACCGATGCATGTGGGGCACCGATTGGACCCGGGCGGTGGAGTTCTTGACCTACGAGCAGGGCGTTGAGGCGTTTCGGGTCACGGACCGGCTCTCGGAATCGGAGCGTTCCACGCTCATGGGCGGGACCCTCGCGAAGATTTACAACTGGTCGCCGGAGACGGGCGGGTAGTCTGGTATTCGATGTCGCTCAGTTGATACCCTGTTTCGTGGGTCCAGACCGGATGGTCACGATATGCCGATCCCATTCGTCGCTACTGGAGGCAGTTATGAATAAACGACAATTGGCTGGGGTGATCGTCGCGCTGATGACACACTCTCGAACAGATCGAGGAATGAGATTGACCGAGTTTCGAACTCGGTGCATCCCTGCGGGCGAGATACACGAACTCGTTACCACCGACCAGTCAGATGCGGTACTCGGAGACCGGATAGATCGCGTTGGCTACCTGGGTTTCGCGGAAATTGCCGTCGGGGGAGTTATGGAGGTTGGTGATCCGGTTCGTATTGCCGGCACTCAGATCGGCCGGTTGCTTGGATTTGATGATACGCACTACCCCAACCACTACAACGTACTTATTGCGACAGACCGGCTTCTCACCGCGGAAGACATTCACTTGAAAGTAGAGAGCCCGATTACCTTCGGTTGAGCTGCCTGCAAAACCAGCCGGCCGCGGAAAGCGGTGACGATTGGCCCGCGGCCATGATGGGTGCGAAGAGGGACTCCCGCTTGACTTGGTCCCCAACCCGGTCCAACCGATGGGGGCCATTTCAAGCTTCGGATACAGTTAGCCGGTTTTCTGACACCGGTTCCAAGGTTGTCCGCCTTGCAAGCGGATGGCCCTGACCGGCAATTCCACCCGTTGTCTCAGCTTTCAGAGGCTTGGGAGCGTTGGTATCCAATGAATGAGCCCGAGGTCACGATCATCCAACCCGGCTACTCCGAGCGGGTTGGCCCCTCTCAGCACCGCGCCGACGGCACCATCACGCTTATCAAGGGTCCGACCAACATCATCGTGGATACCGGGGGACCGTGGGACAAACAGGCAATACTCGAAGCCCTGCGGCGGGAGAGCCTTCATGCCGCCGACATACAGTTAGTAGTCTGCACCCACGGGCACTCGGACCACACCGGCAACAACAACCTCTTCCCGAATGCAACGCTGATTCTGTCGTACGACGTGTGCAAGGACGGCCTGTACACGTTCCACGATTTCGCCCACGGCGACACCTACCCGGTGGATGAGCATACCGAGATCATCCCAACGCCCGGCCACACGACCCAGGATGTGAGCGTGATCGTCAGGACGAAGCAGGGGGTAATCGCCATCGTCGGGGACCTGTTCGAGTGTGCCGAAGACCTTCAGGATGAGAGCTTGTGGCGCTCGTTTAGTGAGATGCCCGAGACGCAAAGAGCCAACCGCGCCAGGGTCGCCGGTCTCGCCGACTTCATTGTGCCCGGGCATGGGGAGATGTTCCGGGTTCGAAGTTAGTCTACCTTCGTGGGGGCCGCCGGCGCGCCCGCTAACCGCGGCTTGGCTTGCTCAGGACCAGGCCAGCACCAGCGTACCATCGTAGACCAAGACGAAGCCATCCGCGTCGATCCTCAGTTTCCGCGGGTGTATTTCAACCGGGCCGACACCCGCATCCACCTGGGAGATCACGAACGGGCCATACAGGACTACGACGAGACTGTCCGGCTCAATCCACAGTCCGACGCTTACACCGCCACGGGTCCTCCAATACAATCTGGGCCGGTCCCGGATTCAAGGCTCCGGCGCAAAGAGTCGGCGAAACCGGGGTTTGAAGGAGAAAGTAGTGCACATCGGGTTTGCGGAGGAGAACCTGGCCGCCAATATTCAGGCTTTTCGCAATCGGTCCAGGGTCAGTCCGGCCTTCTCAGAGCACCGGGGACGGATCGTAGGATCAGAATGAGAAGCAGTTTTCTGTTTGCCGCGCTGGTGGCCGCCATGGCAGCAGCCTTGGCAGCCTGCGGCGTCTCGGCGACCCAGACCGCCATCCTGCCCACGTTGCCGCCGATCCAGTTGCAGGCTGCCCCGGCGGTGACCCAGGCGCCGGTTTCCACTCTGGCGCCCATCTCGACCCCCACCCGGGAGCCGACCGCTACACCCAAACCAACCGCCACACCCGTGCCAACATCCACACCCAGACCAACGTCCACACCATCGCCCACGAGGGTGGTTACGCCCGTGGAAAACCCAACCCCCACGGTCAACCGCGAGGGGTCATGGGCTACCCCAAATCTTGAGGTATCGGTGGTCCCCGCCGCGCTGAAAGTAGGTGAAACTGCGACCGTCACTGCCCGGGTAACTGGGCCGGGAGGCCTTCCCAATTACTACCTGAACTTGGACCCAAAATTCTTCAAGATCAAGACCGGCGACTCGTCTACGGAGTGGACCGTCGAGGCGGTTGCGATTGGGGCCACGTCGATTTCTGTGAGCATGACCTATGAAACCCAGGTCTGCCTCGACGGAAACTGTTTCTTCAATTTCACTGGTACCAGCTCTCCGTCCGTGACAGTCACCGTGTCAGCGGGGGAGAAGGTTACCGCTGGCGGCCCCGGCGAAAGGCCGAAAGATACTGCTGTCGTGGAGGAGTCGTGGCCCGCCCCGGTGCTCGAAATATCGGTGGTCCCCGCAACCTTGCGAATAGGAGAAACCGCGACCGTTACGGTCAGGACGACCGGCCGCGGAGGCTTTGCCGAATACTACCTGGACTTGGACTCAACCTTTCTCAAAGCCAACTCTCCCAACCAGGTTCTCCACAATACGTATGACGAAATTCCTCAATGGACCATCGAGGCGGTGAATATTGCGACCACATCTTTGTCGGTGAACCTGCACCACCGAACGAAAATATGCCTTGACGGGGATTGCTATTTCAATATCATCGATACCCGCTCGCCGTCCGTGGTAGTCAAGGTGGTGCCAGCTGAGTCCGCCACCTACACGCTGCAGACTTCTGTCGATCCATTTTTCTCGGGCGGCACGATCACCCAGGATCCGTTGCCGGCATCCGACGAAACCTACCTGGCCGGAACCGTGGTGACATTGACTGCCTCCCCGTCCGGCCATAAGGCCTGCAACAGCACGCCATACTGGAGCTTCGTGGGTTGGACCGGAGCCCTTCAGGGTTCCACGCCGGCGGTTGAAATCTCCATGGATTCGAGCAAAACGGTGAGTGCGGTCTTCAGGGAATTCTTTCCGCCGAATTGTTAATCGCGATCTTCTCGCCATCTCCGCGCTCTCCGCGGCAATTCGACGGGTTACCTGCATGACGCGGGTTGGGTTGCCCGCTAACGGTAGCTAGAGGGTGGCCACGCACCGGGCCGGGTCGGATTCCTCCAGTACCTGGGGACGGTGCCCGGTGTGGATGTAGTCGGCCACCAGCTTGCCCGCCATGGGGCCACGGCCAAAGCCCGAGGAGGCCAAGCCCCCCACGATATAAAGGTTGTCGATCTGGGGGACCTTACCGATTAAGGGCGTTCCATCCAGAGAAAAGGGCATCAGCCCGGCCCAGGTCTGCTCGATGGGAAGCCTTCGCAACATGGGGATCACTTCTCCGGCCTGCTCCCGGTTGACTTCGATTCCGGCGGCTTCCGGCACCCGCTTGAACCCGACCAGCTGCCTATCGCCACCGAAAATTACCTCGCCGCTCCTTGTTTGGCGTCCGTAAAGGTGTCTGGTCAGCCGGGTATCGGCCCCGTGGGTCAGGTCCGGGGGAGGCGCGCCGGCGTTCCCTTGGTCCCGCTGCTTGTGCTCGCCGTCCCAACAGAGGTCCGATTCGGTGGAGCTGATCGTATGGAACAGGCAGGGGGGTACGCTGGGCGTGGACCACATCTGACCCCGCACCGGGACTATCGGGATGTGGAGGCCGAGCATGGCGCCCAGGGGCCCGCACCAGGCGCCCGCCGCCAGGACCAGGACTCCGGCTTGAAACTCCCGGCCCGACGCGGTTACACTCCAGCTTCTCGCCCCCAGACTCCGGAGGGCGGTTACCTCATGGCTGGTGAGAATGCGGGCGCCGCTCCTTTCGGCCAGGGAAGCAAAAGCCCGGGTCGCTTTCACCGGGTCCGCCTGCCCGCGATCCGGTGAGTACATGAAGCCCAGCAACGCCGGATTCGACTCGGGCTCCACCGCCAGGGCTTCCCTGGGGCTGAGCAGTTCAACCGTGCAACCCTGGGAACGGAGTCTCAGCACCTTGTCCCGGAGATACTCGTACTGCTCGTCGGTGTGAATGGCCTGCAGGCGCCCCGACTGCCGAAACTCGATGGGGTAGCCCAGGTCTATCTGAATAGTCTTGAAAAGCTCGAAGCTTCCCATGGTCAGGAATGCTTGGAGGTCTGGGTAGTTGCCCCAACCGGCCCCGCCCAAGCCTCCGGCGTTGACCCCGGAAGCCTCGCAAGCGACCGCTCCCCGCTCCAGCAAGGTGACCTGGTGCCCCTGCTGGGCTAGGTAGTAGGCCGTGGAGGCGCCAGCGATACCGCCGCCTATGATCAGCACATCCGCTTCCGGCATGGACCCTCCTGCTGGGTTTGAATAAATATAAGGCCGCAAGCCTGCGTTGCACAACCCCATTTGAAGACAAAGAATGCCGGCGGTAGCGCCGGGAGCCTGAAGCATTGTACAGGTCTTCTGGGTGCTGGTTATGGCAAGGCGTCTGGTGCACCGCCGCCGGAAGCGATAGAATCTCTACCTACGTGGGGGGTGATGTGAGGCACCCAGCGGCCAGAGAGAGGATGAATCACCGGCTCTTTCAGACTCCCACCTGCTCGGGTGGGTGGGAAAAACCAGCGTTGGTTGGTAGACTGGGTAGTAATCGGATCCCGCTTGCCGCCCCTTGGCATGACTCGAAAGCCGTCCGCCGGCCGGCCTCTCCCGGAGACCGGCTCACGCACCATCCTGTCGTAAGGTGACCGCCATGACCCAGGAGCCAGGGCCCCGCCGAAAGCACCCGTACTTCATGTATGACGCCATCCAGCGTCAGCCCGAGGCCATGGAAGAGATGTTGCGCATGCATGGCACTCGCGCCCAGGAGGTGGCGGCTGTGATCGCCGGGAAACGGCGCCTGTACCTGGTGGGCATCGGGACCTCCTGGAACGCGGCCCTGGTGGCCCAGCATTGGCTTCGCCGGTTCGTCGGGCGGTCGGTGGAAGTCGTGGCCTGGCACTCGTTCGAGTTCTGCTCTTATCCGCCGCCCTTGAACGACGAAGACGCCGTCATCGTCATCAGCCACCGGGGAGCGAAGACCTACTCCTTCCAGGCGTTGGAAATGGCCAAGGCCGGCGCCGCCTACACCGTCTCCATCACCTCTACCGACGCCGGGCCGCACATCCGGGTGGCCGACGCGGTGTTGCATACCGTGGAGCAGGAGCGCTCGGCCGACACCATAAGCTATACAGCGGCGTTGACGGTCCTGGCGCTGCTGGCCACTGCCCTGGGAAGCTGGAAGGATGGCGGTGAGGAGTTGCCGCTTCTCCGGGCCCAGCTCGAGGAATTGCCCCAGAAGATGACCCAGGTGCTGACCCGCCAGCGCGCCATGCAGCAGGCCGCACGGCGGTTCAGGAGCCGGAGCCGTTTTGTCTCCGTCGGCTGGGGGCCCAACACGGCCACCGCCTACGAGTCGGCGCTGAAGATGCAAGAGACCAGCGCCACCGACAGCGAGGGGATTCAGGTGGAGCAACTGCTGCACGGCCCGTTCTGCTCCGTTGACCAGAATTGCCTGGTTACCCTGATCGCGCCTCCGGGTCCCGGCTACGGGCGGGCCTTGAACATCGCCCGGGCCTCCCTGGAGGTGGGCGCACCCGTTTGGGCCTTGGTGCAGGACGGTGACGTGCTCCTATCCGATCTGGCCACCGAGTCCTGTAACCTGCCGTCAGTCCCCGAGTTCTGGAGCCCTCTGCTCTACGTGCTGCCCTTGCAGCTCTTCGCCTACAACCTGGCGCTGGTGAAGGGCACCCATCCCGACCTGTTCCAAGAGGACAACGCCAGGCAGGCCGCCGCTCGTCGGCACTACGAGCTGTAGGCCGAAACCCGGCCAACCAGCATTCAGCGGTGACCGGTCAGCCGGAATGGGCTCACCCGGATCCATGGCATTGAGATGATACCCGACGGTCGGCAGCTATCAGTTGCCGCAAAAGGAGTACCGAGAATGGCGTCGACAGAAGAAGCCCAGACATTCCTCGACAAAACGGGACCGGGCCGGGGTTACATGCTGGAGATGCACCGGATCATGGCGGCAGCCGACCTGGAGTGGGCCCAGAAATTCAATGCGTTCATCGAGACCACGTACACCGGCCAGCGGCTTCTGGACCGCAAGACCAAGGAACTGCTTCAGATCGTGGTGGAGGTAGCCTTGCGGGCCGACGTGGAGCATATCCAGGCCCACATGAAAGTGGCGCTGCGGGAGGGAGCCACGCCCCGGGAAATCCTCGAAGCCATGGAGACGGTTGTCGCCCCCATGGGCGCCCTGGCCTTCCGCCGGGGTCTCCAGGCCTGGGCTGCGGAGACGGGCCTTCACGGGGAATAACCGGAATAACGGCGGGTAGGGGCGCAATATATTGCGCCCCCACGAGTTTGATCCGGAGCGACCGATGCGTTGGGTGCCCACGGGTCCGTGGCAGGTGCGCGATGAATTGGTCTCCACCGGTGGGGAGCACGCGATTGATTGGTCCT
This sequence comes from Dehalococcoidia bacterium, assembly GCA_030740155.1. Classification (GTDB taxonomy): domain Bacteria; phylum Chloroflexota; class Dehalococcoidia; order Lucifugimonadales; family UBA3495; genus CAJWBT01. The sequence goes on from JASLXV010000032.1 coordinate 90,611, forward strand.
CACCGGTGCGGGTAAGGGCGCAATATATTGCGCCCTTACGGGTCCAGGCAGGGTCGCCCGATACATTGCGCCCTTACATTTATCGCTCCCGGACCACCGGGTTCCGCAGGACCCCGATTTCGCTGATCTCAACCTCGACGATGTCGCCGTCCTTCATGTTCTCGCCGGCCCCCTCGGTGCCCATCCAGAGGACGTCGCCGGGGTGCAGGGTGAGGTACCGGCTCATCGCACTGATGTAGGCTCGCACCCCGAAAATAGCGGTGCCCGCGACATACTCGATCGCCACCCGCCCGCTGAGAGTGACCTTGACGCGGAGGGCATCGGGGTTCAGGCCCGTGACGATCCAGGGGCCCATGGGCTTGAAGGTGTCGGTATTCTTGGCCCGCCACAGGGTCCGGTCGCCTCGCTGCCAGGTGCGCTCGCTGACGTCGTTGCCGATGGTGTAGCCGAGCACGTAGTCCAGGGCCTCTTCTTCGGTGACGTTCTTGCACGTCTTGCCGATGACCGCCACCAACTCGCCTTCGTACTGCACCTTCTCCGTCGCGTCCTTGGGTATGATGATGGGCTCATCCTGGGCGATCAGCGCATTGGCCGCCCGGTAGCCTACGTCAGCTTGCTTGGGCAGGTTGGGTTGGGTGCCCACCTGCTGGGCCGCCCAGGTGACGTGCTCCGGGTAGTTGATCCCGGCGGCGTAGAACGTGGGAGGAATCACCGGGACCTCCAGCTTAACCGAGCTGAGGGGCTGGGAGTTGGAGGTCCGGGTGTAGCTATCAAAAGGGCTTCCTTCGACCTCGATGACGGTATCGCCCTCGATGATGCCGTAGACCACCTTTTCCCCAGTCTTGAACCTGCACCATTTCATGGCCCATCCTCCTGAAACGACCTTTTCGGTCCCCGAGTCTGGCCTAGATTGTCACATCAAGCCTCCCAGGGGTCAAGCGGCCCGGCCACGGATAGCAGGACCGGTGGAGCATGCCCCGGCCAAGGCAGGTGAATACTGGCTAAGGTCGATGATGTTTACTGTGGGAAGGAAGTAATGGACGTGCTCTCCGGTTATCACGGAGAGCCCAGATAGCGGCCCTGGTTTGCCCGAACGCTTGGCGTATGCTAGGCTCCCCTGGCTGCTTCGATTACAGCTGGGGGAGACACGATGAGACTGCAGGGGAAAACGGCCTTGATCACCGGGGCCAGCCGGAACATCGGCCGGGAGGTGGCCCTGACCTTTGCCCGGGAGGGCGCCAACCTGGTGCTGAACACCCGGAGCAGCCGGAACGAGTTGGAGGCGGTGGCCGCCGAGTGCCGCGAAATCGGCGTGAGTGTCCATACCGTCGTGGCCGACGTTTCCGACTCGGGCCAGGTCTCCCGCATGGTGGAGGAGGGCGTCGCCGCCCTGGGCAAGATCGATATCCTGGTCAGCAACGCCGCGGTCCGGCCCCACAAGCCGGTCCTGGAGGTCTCCGACGAAGAGTGGCGCCAGGTGTTGGGCGTGAACCTCGACGCCACTTTCTATCTGTGCCGGGCCGTGTTGCCCGGCATGATCGACCGCCGGTCCGGGAGCATCATCGCCCTGGGCGGCCAGGCGGCCATCACCGGCCGTCCGGGCACCGCCGCGGTGACGACGGCCAAGACCGGCCTGCTGGGGCTGATCCGGGCAATCGCGGCGGAGATGGCGCCCCATAATATCCGGGCCAACCTGGTGAACCCGGGCTCCACCGATACCGAAAGGCGGCATCCCGGCTGGTATCCGGAGTTTAGAGATGTGTCCCGGGGTTCGCCGGAGCACCTGAAGGCCCTGCCCATGGGAAGGCAGGGCACGGTCCAGGACATCGCCAACGCCTGCCTGTTCTTTGCTTCTGACGAGTCGGCCTACGTCACCGGCGACCGGCTCAACGTGGTGGGAGGCCGGTACATCGTCTAGCCGGCGGCCACCTGCTGCCAGACCAGCGTGGCCGCCCCCACCAGACCGACCGAGTCTCCCAACCGGCTGGCCACCAGGCGGAAGTCTTTGTGCCGCTCGCTCATGGCCCGTTGCTCGATCAACGAGTGAATCCGGGGCAGAAGCTCCAGCTCAGTGAGACCCGCCGTCACGCCCCCGCCCAGGACCAACAGGTCCGGGTTGTACAGGTGCAGGGTGTTGGCGAGGCCCGCGGAGAGCGCCTGGACCATCTTTTCCAGTATGTCCTTGGCCAGCCCATCGCCCTGGGACGCCGCCCGGAATACGCCCTGGGAGTCGATTGACTCGAGGTCCCCGGTGGCCAGAACGGACCCCGCCGACCCGGGCTCGGCCAGGCGGGTCCGGGCCGCCAGGGCGATGGCGGTGCCCGACGCCAGGGATTCCAGGCATCCCCGGTTGCCGCACTGGCAGCGGGGCGCCTCACCGCTCAAGTCGATTGCCATGTGGCCGATCTCGGCGGCTAGGCCATTGGCGCCCAGGAACATCTTGCCCCGGTCGACCACGCCGCCCCCGATGCCGGTGCTGACCGTCAGGTACACCAGGGTCCGGGTCGGGGTCCCGTCAGCCGCCGGCTCCTGGCCCGCCCCGCAATGAAACTCCCCCAGTGCGGCCAGGTTGGCGTCGTTCCCAATCCACACCGGATGACCGAACATGGGCTCCCAAAGCGCTTTCAGGGAGATGCCGTCTAGCTCGGGCAGGTTGGGCGGGTCGTGCAGGGTCCCGGTCGCGGCGTCCACCGGGCCGGCGGCGGCGATCCCCACCCCGGCGACCGGCCGGCCGGCGCACCACTCTATCGCCTCACGGAGCAGACCCTCAGCCGACTTCAACAGCCGGGCCTGGCTGGCCTTCTGGGGGCTGGCCACCCGCGACTGCCACCAGATCTTCCCGTCTCGAGCGATGGCTGCCGCCCGGGTCCAGGTGCCGCCCCAGTCCATCGCTACCGCCAGTTCCGGCGACTGCGTCATATTCTCCCCACTCTGGGCGCAAGATTGCTAGTTTTCATGATAGCAGTTCACCGCTTGGTTCGCGAAGCCGCCCAAGACGAGGTGATTCGAGGAGGTTTATCCTAACAGTTCCGAAAGGGCTGCTTCCAAGATTGCGCCACGATGTTTTGGCCGGGGGTGCCGGATGCGGAGGCCTCGCCGCCGTCAGTCCCGGCCGCCGCCGGAGCCGTCGCCGCCGCCAGTGCCGCCGCCGGAGCCGCTGCCGGTTCCACGGGCAGGCTCCGCGGCCAGCAATTCGTCCAGGGCCGCCCGCAACGAGGCGGCGTTCATCGGCCCCACGAATTTCTTCACCAAAAGCCCGCCGCCGTCGATGAGGAATTTCTCCGGAATACCCCTGACGCCATAGTCGATGGCGATGGTCCCCCTGGCGTCGATGCCGTTGGGGTAGGTGACGCCGTAACGCTCCAGGTAGGCCTCGGCGTCATCCCTGCGGTCCCAGATGTCGACGCCGATGAATTCAACGCCTCGATTCCGGTATTCCAGGTATGCCTGGGCCAGGATTGGGGCCTCCTTGCGGCAAGGGGGGCACCAAGACGCCCAGAAATCAAAGAGCAGGACGTGGCCCCGCAGGCTGGACAGGGTCACCGTGGAGCCGTCGAGCAACTCCAGGGAGAACTCTGGGGCGGCGTCACGATCGACCTGGATTTCGCCGTAAGCATTGTTGACTCCCAGGCCGCCCGGGCTGCCGCCCGACTCGACCAACGCCCAGGCCAGCAGCGCAATCAATCCCAACACCGGGATTGAGGAGCCCAGCAATATCCAGCCTCGTTTGCTCAACTCTCCAACTCACTCTCTTTGCCGTCTGGCCGCTCCCGTTCTCCCGGCGGCGCTTGATCCTCCCCGCCCTTGGGCTGAGGAGTCTCCAATATCCGGTTCTTCAGCCGGTCTCGCTGGGGCCGGTATTCCTCCTCCGGCAGGTCCCCTCGCTGGAACCCCTCGTCGAGGGCCGCTATCTCGTGGATCAGGGAGGCTCGCTGTGGCGGCTCCCGGCCGATCCCCTCGGGGGCGGCTGCCACGGAGGGAACGGCCCTCCGCGAAGCGCCGGTTATCCCGAGCAGCAACAGGATGGCCAGGACCGCGCCGGCGGCCCCAGGCACGGCCGCCCGCCAGAGGGCGGCACTGCTGGCCGATTTGCCGAGACGCGTCGCCAGACCGGGCTCGGGAAGGTTCGACAGCTCCAGGACCAGGTCCTGGCCGATCTGGAAATCCCTACCCTGCCAGACCCGGTAGAAGGACCCTTCGATGTTTACCGTTGGGGCCGGTTCCAGAGGAGCGACCTGGATCGAAGCCATCTGCTCGGGCACCAGCACCTGGAATAGGGCCGATCCCTGGATAAAGCTCTGCCGGTAGGAGGCCCGGTCACCCCGGTAGGAAAAGCGGAAAGAGAAGTCGACCGCGTGTTCTCCGGGGACCACGGCTGAATCGATGGCGAATCCGGTGCCGGTGGGCAGGATATCTCCACCGGGCAGGTCCGACTGCACGCTGAGGTCCTCGGCCAGGGGCGGCAGCGAGAAGCCCAGGAAGCCCTCCCCCCCCACCTCCACGGGACCGGGCAGGAAGGTGCGGTCGCTCGGGTTTTTCAGTCTCACGAACTCGAAGGCCGATATCTCCCGGTTCTTCTCATCTACACCGGCGATCAGCAGGGCCTGGAGGCTCACCGTCAGGACTGACGGGTCCTGGGTCGTCTCGTACACGGTGAGCCGGACCTCATCAACCAGTTCATTCGGGCCCAGCTCCTCGGTATAGAACACTCCTTGGTAGTCTACGCTGAGGAGGTAGCGCCCTCCTTCCAGCAGGGGCACCTGGTCGAAACGAAAGCTGGCGCCATCGCCGATCGTCGTCTGGTCCGCCGTTCTCAGGTTTCCCGCCTGGTCGGAGGCCAGCAGGAATACCGGGAGGTCCGGAGGGGTTGCCGCGCCGCTGGTGCCGTTGGACACTGTTCCTTGGATCGTGATCGTTTCCTGGGCGTTGCTCGTGTCCGGACCTCCCGCCGCGAGGGCCAGGGTCAGAGCCGTGATCAGCACGGCCAGCCGTATGCCCAACCGCCGGCCCCTCATGCTGAAGCTGGATCCGAGGGGCCGGACTTTTCGCCGCACTCGGGGCAGGCGCCGCTGCCCGGCGCCGAAGCCGCTCCGCAGCCGGGACAAGGGCGTGAGATTCCACCGGATCCCCATAGTTCCGACCGGGCTGCCAGTACTTCCTGCTCCAACGCCCAGTCGGGATCGCTTTCCCGCTCCTTCACCACTTGCCGCAGCGCGGTGGCGGCCTGGAGGCGGTAACCCTGAAGCTGTTCCCGGTATAGCTGGTCCGGCACCTGCCCCAACTCGTGCTCCAGCCGCAGGATGCGAATGGCCTCGTAAATGGCCTCCAACTCCGGCGCTTCCTGATCCACTGCAACCACCGGACCCTCACCCCAATTCCTCGAACGAGACTTGAGGAACGGGAAGGCCACTATGGCAACGCTGAACACGGCCAGGGCAGCGCCCAATACCAATCCCATGCTGTTAGCCTGCTTTCACTATCGAATGTTGAGCGGTCAGTAACTAGCTTTCAGCTGTCAGCCCTTTTCTGGCCGAAGGCGGCCGAACGGCAATACGCGAGAGAGGGCCTCCCGCTGTAACGCCGGCCGTCCCACCGGCCTTCAACCTGGCGGCCGACCGCTGCTCACCTGCGAGCCTCACGCCGTGGTGGGCCTGGTGGCCGCCGGGACTCGCCCCGGTGCGGGCTCCCGGGACGGCGCCCGGCGGCGCTGGGGCCATAGCGCGACCACGGTGCCCGCCACGAGCACCGGTCCCGCCACCCACATCCACCAGATGAGCGGGTTCACCAGGACCCGGAACCCAACCATTCCGTTGGAGAGGTTCTCACTGGGAACCACGTACAGGTCCTCCACCGGAGTCGACCGGATGGCGGCCCGAGTCGACGCCATGCTGAAGGCGGGGTAGAAGGCCCGGGCCGGCCGCATGATCGTCAACAGCTTGCCGTCCCGGTAGACCTCGACTTCGGACACAAACTCGGTGCGATTACCCTTTTCCTCTTCCTGCGTGCCCAGGTACCGTAGCTCGTACTCCGCAATGGTCAAGCTATCGCCGGGGGCCAGCACCGCGTCTCGCTGGGTGTTGAAAAATGTGGTGCCGACGATGCCCAGCGCCAGCATTACCACCGATAGATGGACGATGTACCCGCCATACCGGGGCCGGTTGGCCGCGAGGAGACGGAAGAACGCCGTTGGGTAGCTCTCCCCAGACGAGCGGTGCCTGACACGAGTACCCCGGGACCACTCCAGAAGTATGCCGGCGGTCACCAGCGCTCCCAGACCGAATCCCGTGAGCGGGTACGCCTGCCGCACGCCCAGGGCCAGCAGCAGCACCACCAACGCCACGGCGATGAGGCCGGGCAGGAGCAGTGCCCGGCGGACGCTGGCCGGGGTCGCCCGGCGCCAGGGCAGCAGGGGGCCCACCCCCATCAAGAAAAGCAGGCCCAGCAGCAGCGGCCCGTTCACCTGGTCGTAGAAGGGGCGGGCCACGGTGATCTCCTCGCCGATGGCCAGGCGGGATAGCAAAGGGTAGACAGTGCCCCAGAGGGTGACGAAGGCGATGGCCAGCAACAGGAAGTTATTGACCAGGAAGGCCGCCTCGCGGGACAGCATCGAGTCAAGTTTCTGGGCACTCTTGAGCAGCGGATAGCGCCAGAAGAAGACGGCGAAGGGCACCAGCACGCCCACGGCCAAGAAGACGAGGAAGATCCACCCCAGGGTGGAGGCCCCGAAGGAGTGCACCGAGGCGACCTGACCGCCCCGGTTCATGAACATGCCGTACAGGGCCATGCCGAAGGACACGTTAATCAGCACGATATTCCACATCCGGAACATCCCCCGCCGCTTTTGCACCATGATGGAGTGGACGAATGCGGTCAGGGCCAGCCAGGGCATCAGTCCCGCGTTTTCCACCGGGTCCCAGAACCAGAACCCGCCCCATCCCAGAATGGTGTAGGCCCACCAGGAGCCCAGCAGCAGGCCGCTCGCCAGCAAGACCCAGGACACGATCCCCCACAAGCGGCCCTGGTCCACCCACTCGTCCCCGCTCTTGCCGCCTAATTGGGAGCCCAGGGCGAAGGCGAAGGGCAAGGTGATGCCGATCAGGCCGGCCATCAGGGCTGGGGGATGGAAGAACATGCCCACATGGGTCAGCAGCGGGTTGAGGCCCTCGCCGTCGGCCGGGATGAAGGGCAGCTTTTCGAAGGGGTTCGCCATGAACGCCGTCACCGCCAGGAAGAACGCCAGAACCAGCATCAAGATCGCGGTGGTGTAGGGCAGGGTGTCGCGGACTTTCACCGGCGCCCGCCAGATGGCGATGCCCGACATCGCCGACAGCACGAAGGCGATGAAGAGCAGCGACCCCTCGTTGCCGGCGTAGAACGCCACCCAGGTGAAGCGGCCGGCCATCGCCAGATCGCTGTGGCGGGCCACGTAGGCTATCTCGAAGTCCCGGTTGATGAATGCCGACACCAGGCTGAGGGTCGCCACCAGGAGCACCAGGACCGTCAGGTATGCGGCACTTCGGGAACTCTGGATCAGGACTGGAACACCCCGGACCTGGCCCACCAAAGACCCAATGGCGGCGTAGGCCGAGAGAGCCAGCGCCAGCAGTAAGCAGATTGCGCCTAGATCAGCCATGGGGAATGAAGCCTGCCTCCTTTTTGGCCTGCCAGACCGGCGAAGCCGCGGCTAGCGCTCGCCTTCCGGTTGAGAATCTTCGCCCCGAAGGGGTCCTACGCCGCCGGCGCCCGGGTTGGATGCAACTTGGGTCTCGCCGCCACTCTCGGACATCATGGAGGCCGGCCGGCGCCCGGAGGGTCCTTCGCCGTTCAGCAGGCCCAGGTCCCGGTCTACGGTCTCCAGGAAAGGCTCCAGGCCGTCTTCCGGTGACGGCCCGGCAGCGGGCTTTCCACCACCGCCGGCCGCCATCGACCGGAGAATCGCCAGCGCGCCCACCAGCGCCGCCACGACCCCGGCCACGGGCAAGATCCAGGCCAGCAGGTTAACGCCGGACTTGGGTGGGGCGGCCAAGACACCGGGCCCGTAACGGTCGACGAAGAAGTCCAGGATTTTAGCGCGGCTGGAGCCATGGGACAGCATCTCCCGTACCACTCCGCGCATCTGCCGGGCCAACTCCACCTGGGCCTGGTCGATGGTCTCGGCCGGGCAAACCGGGCACATCAGGCTCCGGTCGATGGCCTGGGCTTCTTCCTCGTCGTAGGGCAGGACCTGGGCCAGGGCGGTGCCTCCGCTCAGCAGCAACACCGGGAGCAGCCCCGCGATAAGCGCCAGGGACCTAGGCCAGTTGGATGGCAATCGAATGCCCATATACCAGTCCCAGTTGGGGGTCTCGGCGGGCCGGGCGGTCCCCCGGGTTCTTGACGGAGACCGGCGACGCGGGCCGGTGGTTGAGGAATGGGGTCCGGGCTTGAGCCTCCCTTCCCGGTCGGCCATGGAGCCGGACCAGGACACCCTGCGTCGGCTCCCCTTGGCGGTGGGACAACGGCGAGGGCAAGGTGGAGGGAAAACCCGTCTCCCAATCGACCGGCGTCCCGTGGCAGTGGAGGCCACGGGCTTCAAGCCCGCTGAAGTCTGGCGTTGGCGTGGCGGGTGGTGGGCTCAAAATCCCTTGAAGTCGGAGGCAGCAACCCGGCTTGCGGAAATCATCAGGAGTAGCTGGTTCATTGCTGCTGTTGAGGATCGATGATGTGCTTCGCCGCGGCTCTGAGGCCCGACGACGCGGGACACCACCACTCCGCTAAGGATAAACCCCTCGATGCCCCGATTGTCAATGGCCGTGTACGTGCGGCGTAGGGACAACCGGGGCGTGGCTTACTCGAGACAGCGCCGTCACCGGTGCCCGTCTTGAGACCCCGGTATTCTCCCACGGCCAGACGGCGTTACGGGGTAACCACGAAGTCTCCGAACATGGTGAAGTTGTGTCCGGGGAATGTACACACGAACTGGTAGGTGCCCGCCGCGGGGGCGTCGAAGCTGACATCTCCCGTGGCGCCCGCGTTTAGCACCTTGGTGTTGGCGATAACGTCGGCGTCGCCGGGCTGTACCCAGTCGTTGCCGGGACCGGCCGCGGTGCCTCGGGAGGAAACGGCGTCTTTCGTCCCGGCTTTCACGATCACCACGTTATGCTGATTGATGCCGGAGACGTTATCGAAGCTCAGGACCACCTCGCTGCCGGCGGCGACCTCTAAAGCGTCTTTGTCGAACTGGAGCGCGTCCCCGTTGACGCTGATCTCCAGGGTGCCGGCCGCTGATGAGTCATCGGGCGGCTGTGTCGGCGGAGGTGTGGCCTCTGGGGTCGCGGTCTCGCCAGCCGCACCGGTCATACCTGCCGACGTCGGGGCCAGCGTGCTGGTGATGTATTCGACAATGGCGGTTTGTTCGCCAGCGGTCAGCAGCTTGCTGAAGTTCGGCATCGCGACAACGCCGGAGCGCATGAAGCCCAGGATGCCTCCGGGGCCGATGGCCTTGGCCTGGTCGGAGGTCAGGTCCGGGCTGACGGCGGCCTCGTAGCCGTAGGAGTTGACCAGCGTTTGCAGCACCGGCCCGTCGCCCTGGCCGGTCAGGCCGTGGCACATCGAGCAGTTGACCATGTACAGGTGCCGCCCGTCGGTGAACGACGTGGATTCAGGACCGGGATACCAGGCCACGGAACTCGCCGGCGCACTCAACCGGGGTGGCTCGTGAGACTTGTAGGTCTGCTGGTAGTGCATCTCGTAGAAGATGTCCAGGGGATAGGCCCCCTGGCTGCACCCGGCGGCTACCAGGCCCAACAAGAGAGCCAGGCCGAATAGGTAGCCCCGGACCCTTCGACGGCCGGCGCTACGGGGTTGATTCGGTTGTGTCGTTCGCTGATTGCTCATTCCCGTGTGAATCCCTAGGTTTCCCGTACCACGTCTACGGCACCCGCTTGGGTAAGTATGCCGGACACCTGCGGCAGCTGTTCCTCTTCGGCGTTAACTAGGACGCCGATGTAGCCCTCGGTGATGCGGGTGTCGTACAGGCCAAGCTTAAACTTGGGCAACCGGAACTCGAAGATAATCCCGAGCACGGTGAACATTATGGCGCCCAGCATGGTGGTCTCGTAGGTTACCACCGCCATCGGTGGGAGGGATAGGATGGGCTTGCCCCCCTGCACCAGGGGGTAGGCCATCTGGGTCATGGAGGTCAGGATGATACCCGCCGTCAATCCGATCAACGCGCCGACAAAGGGGAAGATGTACAGCCGGTGGGGCTCAGGCCGTTCCCCGAAAGCCCCTTCCGGGTAGGGGGCGTCGGTCAGGAAGTCGTAATCATTGGGCGATATGTTCGCAGCCTGCAGGGCATCCCCCGCTTCGGCAGCGTAGTTTGCATCTTCAAAGAGCCCCAGTATCGGCCGTCTCGCCATCTCTTTATCCTCCCTTCATCCCCGCTTCCGGCCACGCTCCCATAGGAGAGTGCCTCGGGGTGAAAGCCGTTAATCCTCTCGAAATACCGCGGGCACGGTCCGGCGCCCAATCTTGAACTCGGTCTTCAGGATGTCCCCTTCTTTTATGTCGTAAAGCGGTATCAGCGGGACCACTTTGCTCAGCAGCAGGACCAGCATGGCCACCATGGCGAAGGTCGCTCCGATGATGACGGCCTCTACCCAGGTGGGGCGGTAGGTGTACCAGTCGAAGGAGAACATCTGCTTCTGCGCCAGTCCGGGCACGAAAATCAGGAACCTCTCCAGCCACATGCCGATGTTAACCGCGATGCAGGCGATTGACATAATCCACAGGTTGCGGCGGGCGCCCTTGTTCAGCCACAGACTCACCGGCAGGAAGTAGGTCAGTATCACAAAGGCGATCATCCACAGGTTCCAGGGCGGCTGGGTAAACTGGAAGCTGCGCAGCGCGATCTCGTCAGCCTCCCGCCCGTAGAACCCGAAAACCACTTCCATCACGAAGAAGTAGAACCAGCCGGTGGCCACCACTATCAGCAAGCGTCCCAGGGCGTCGATGTGCTCGTGGCGGATGTAAGACTGCCACCCGTAGGCCCAGCGCAGCAGTATCATCACGAAGGTAACCGCCGAGACTCCCGAGTGGACGGCGCCCACCACGAAGTAGGGGGCGAAGATTGTCGAGTGCCACGACTTGACCGACACGGCCATGCCGAAGTCCCAGGAGACTATGCTGTGGACCGACACGAACACCGGCAGTATCAGCGCCGACAGCAGCACTCCCGCGATAATCTGAAGCTTCCATTGGCGCGGGTTGCCCTGCCAGCCCATGGCCAGCACCCCGTATATCTTGTGGCTGATCCCGGTGGTGCGGTCTCGAAGCACCGCCAGGTCGGGGAGCAGCGCGACCATAACGAACAGGATGCTGGAGGTCAGGTAGGTGAATATGGCGCTGGGGTCCCACACCAGGGGCGACCGGATGTTGGGCCATACCCCGCGGGCGATGTCGTAGGGAACGAAGGGCACGGTGTAGACCCAGTAGACCAGGCGCCAGGGACGACCGCTGTGAATCAGCGGCATCAGCACCGCGGTCATCAGCGAGAAGACTGTGAGCACTTCGGCAGCCCGGGTGGCCGGCCTCCGCCACTCGGCCTTGGAGAGCCGTAGGATGGCGGACAGCATAACGCCCGCATGGCTGATACCGATCCAGAAGACGAAGTTGGTGATGAAGAATCCCCACATCACCGGCCGGTTCAGCCCGGTCACTCCCAGGCCGCGGTTGATCATGTAGCCTGTGGCGCCCAGGGCGATCAGGACGATCATACCCAGGATGGCGATCGTAAACCAGAACCACTTGGGCGTGAACAGGATCGATCGCAGTAGGTCCGCGTTAACCTGTTTTGCCGATAGGACTCTACCTTCCTGCATGGAAGCTCCTAGACGTTTTGTAACCCATCAACCATTTGTCCGAGGCGTTCCCCAGTCCTCTCCCCGCCGGCCCTCGAGGGCCGCCGGATGACTGCCGGGCCGCCTATTCAGGTTTGGCCAACACCAGGTAGTGGCCGCGTATAAAGGTGCCCATCCGCTGATACATGGTGCCCTCTTTGACCTCCCAAGTGGAGAGAATCGGTATCAGCCGCGTTGCCGCTAGGTAGAACAGGGCAGCTCCTCCTATCCCGCCCAGGATCATGAACACGTCCCAAACGTCGGGCCAGACTGCCGCGGGCACGTGGGACAACCCCAGGTTGTATATGTCCCCCGCATTGAACGACCCGACGAAGGTCCGGATGTTGAAAAGTAAAGCTCCCACCAGGGCGGACAGGCCGGCCAGCGGCGCTCCCCAAGCTCTCCGGCGCACCGGGTTCCACAGCAGGATCAAGAGGGGCAGGGCGAAGCTGAATATGAAATTGGCCAAGAACACCCAGCCGTAGGCCTCGAAGAACAGGTACTTGAGGATGTTCTGCTCTACCTCCAGGCGGCCAAACCAGTAGGTCACGCCGAAGGCGAAGACCATGTAGCACCACAGCAGGGTGAAACCCAGGAGTATCTTGCTGGCCGACCAGAAGGGCGACACGCCGATGTACTCCTGGTAGCCTCCCCAGCGGCGCAGAATGAACAGTATCACCAGGATCATGCCCAGGGATGACTGAAAGCTGGTGAGCGTGTATATGACCGGGAAAATCGAGTCTTTCCAGCCCGGTATCAGGCTCTGGCCGAACTCCGTGCTGATGATGAAGTGGATGTAAAGCAGGAACATGAAGTAGAACCCGCCCAGCATGGCCAGCGCGGCCTTCTGGGTGATCCACTGCCGCTTGGTGCCGTACCAGTGTCCCGCCAGGAGCGAGTACACCTTCCGGCGAAGCCCGGTGGACGACAGCCGGGCCTCCGCCATGTCGGGCATCGCGGAGAACCACAGGATGGCCAGGCCCAGAATGGCCAGGAAGATCACGCCCAGCAGGTCCCACACGTAGGGAGCGCCGACGGGCACTTCAAACCAGAGGGTGCGGCGTACCTCCATCTGCTCGGGCCCGGAGCCGGGGTTCTTGATGGGTGGCATCACCAGCATCAACGGGATGAACATCAGGAGGGTGAAGATGCTCACCACGGAGAACAGCTCCGCTATTCGCGAGAGGGGGCGTCTCCAGTGGCTCTTGGTGAACCGGAAAGCGACCGCCGCCAACGGAGCGGTTCCGGTAACCATGAATACAAACGAGAAGACGGCGGCGTAGTAGCCCCAGGGCCCATGCTCGCTGAAACCATCATCGATGACCCGGACGATGAAGCCGGTGATCCCCAACACGAGCAGCATGGCCGAGATGGTCATGGCGATCGCCAACCGGTCGGGCAGGACGAAGGTCTTGCCCAACAGGTCCTTGGTTACCTTGTTCGCCTCGGGGAAGACCCATACTCCGGCGTTATGATGTCCGTTAACCGCCATGGGCGTTATCCTTGCTCAAAGGAAATTGATCGACCTTCTTCAGGTATATGACGTTGGGTTTGGTGCCCATCTCTTCCAGCAGACGGTAAACCCGGGTATCGCCCGGATCCAAATGCTCTCCCCTCTTCCGGGCTTCGATCTGCTCGTTGGCCTCCTTGAAGCGCTCGTGGACCGGCCCGGTAATGTCCCCCTGGTCGGCGAAGGTCAACGCGTTGGTGGGGCAGGCCGCGACGCAGGCGGGCAGAAGGTTGAGTTCCGCCATCGCCGCATGGTCCAGCGTCCTCCGTTCCCGTCTCTCTACCGTTATTTCGGCCCGGCGGATCCGTTGGATGCAGAAGGTGCATTTCTCCATGATGCCGCGGCTTCGCACGGTGATGTCGCTGTTCAGTTGGTGTCTCATCCGTTCCGGCCACACCGGCTCCCACCAGTTGAAGAACCGGGCCTGATAGGTGCAGTTGTTGGCACAGTAGCGGGTGCCGACGCACCGGTTGTAGACTTGAACGTTGAGCCCTTCATCATTGTGGTAGGTGGCGTACACCGGGCACACCGGTTCGCACGGGGCGTTCTCGCAGTGCTGGCACATTATCGGAATGAAACGGGCCTTTACGTTGGGGAACTCCCCTTCCCAGTACCGCTCGATGCGGATCCACTCGAAGGACCTGCCCTTCTGGAAGTAGTCCCTTATGTTGATGGGCAGGTTGTTCTCCGCCTGGCACGACACCACGCAGGCTTGGCACCCGGTACATTGGTCCAGGTCCACAACCATGCCCCATTTGTGATCGATCCTAGGTGTAACCATATTCCACCCGGCTCTCAGCCGTCAGCGTTTAGCCATCGTCTTACGGGCATCCAGCCCGTTACTATCAGTACTCGTGCGCTACTCGGGCGCGCTACTCAGGCGCGATGGTATGAATAATCCGCTCACCGTGGGTATTGCCTACTTCCACCGCCCGGACAATTCCCTCGAACTTGGCTATCTTAACCCTTTCTCCCGTGGGGGTCACGGTCACCCGGGTATTGGCCCACGCCAGCGCCCCGGTCCCGTCAACCTGGCTCGGCTCCAAGATGTCCATGATGTTCGCGCTTTCTTCCTCGGGCCGGTCCGTGGCGTACTCGGACCCGTTGCGGCGACCCTGGCCAAGGGGCACGGAGATCGTGCCGGGGGGCACTGCCGGAGTCAGGTACACCATCGCCCGGATGGAGCCCTTGGAAGACTCGATGCGGACGACGTCGCCTTCCTTGACCTTCAGCCCTTTGGCGTCATGATCGCTGATCTCCACCCAGGTCTGCCAGGCGACGGTCGACAGCGGGTCGGGCGTCCCCTGAAGCCAGGGCAGGTGGGCATGGCGGCCGTCCAACAGCGTGTTATGGGCGAAGGGCGTCAGGTAGAACGTGCCGGCGCCCAGGCCCTTGCCGGGGAACTGGGGCTCCGCCGCCTTGTCCGCGATGCCGCCGAGGAGGCCCTGTTTCGCGTTAATCGCTCCCGGTCCGGCGGTCCCTTCGTCCCACCAGCCGCCGCGTTGCAGCAGCCTGGTCCAGAACTCTCCGGAGGAAGCGGCCTGGATCGAACCCCGGTTGAGGGCGAAGAGGGCGTCCGAGCTTTCCTTGAGCATCTGTTGGTAGCTGGGCCAGGGCAGGCTGGCGTCCTTGCCCAGCTCCTGGGCCACGTTCAGAAGAAGGTCCGGGAAGCTCCGGGGGTCCAAATCATGGAGAGGGTTGACCACCGGTTGCTGGAACCCGACGACTTCGTAGCCCGGACCCGGCTCCGGGATGTCGGTGCCCCAGTCCTCGAGATACACCCGGTCGGGCAGGACCAGGTCCGCCATGATGCTGGTCTCGTCCAGGAAGGGCGAGAAGCTGACGATGAACAGGTCGCTGGCACCGGCGATGGCGTCCTTCAATCCGAGGGAGGCGGGCAGGCCGTGGACCGGGTCCGCTTGATGCAGCAGCAACAGCTTGGTGGCGCCGGTCCGCAGGCTATCGACTTCGGTTCTCCACTGGGACAAGGTGGCCGTTTCTCCGGCCGCCGGCGCCTCATCCAGGGGGCTGTTGGGATTGAACCTGATGCCACCCTTGGCGCCCACGCTTCCCACCAGGTAGTTGAGGGCGTAGATGGCCTCCAGGTTGAACAGGCCGTTTGTGTGGGCCCCCGCCGATCCTCCGCCGATGGCCAGGCTGGGGCTCCCACCGGCGAACTCCCGGGCCAAGCTGCGGATGGTGTCGACGCGAGCCTGGTCTCCGATGATCTCGGCGAGGAAAACCTTGTCGGCAACGACCTCGGGCCGGAAGGCTTCGAGTGCCGCTGCTCCCTTGCCGCCGGTCAAGGCCCCGACGTTCACGCCATCTGCCTGCAGGCCCTCGGAGATGATGACGTAGGCTAGGCTCAGGGCCAGGTGTCCTTCCCAGCCGGGCCGGATGGGGATCCACCGGTCGGCGTTCGCCGCCGTCATGGAGAAACGGGGGTCGACGTGATAGAAGGTCCCTCGCTTCCGCCCCTCTCCCTGGCGGAACTGGCCGTAGCCCTGGTTCCAGCGGGTGGGTGACACCCAGGTGGAGAGGAAATCGGCGCCGAAGGTCAGCAGGAACCCGGCGTTTTCGATGTCGAAGTCGGGCAGCAGGTCCTGGCCGAAGACGTTCTTGACCGCGGTGCGGTAGGTGTTGTCGTCCAACGCCTCGAAGCCAAGGTGCCGTCCACCCACTTCCTTGGAAAAGCGGCTGACCACGGTAGCCAGGTGACCGCGCAGGGGCTCGGTAACCGCCAGCATCCCAGCGCCCCGTTCGTCCAACTTCTGCCGGAGGGTGTCCATGGCGCTGGCCCAAGAGACCGGCGTGAACTGGCCGGAACCTCGGGGCCCGCTGCTCTGCATGGGACCGGCGACCCGGTCCGGATGGTACAGAGCCTGGAGGCCGGCGTCGCACCGGGCGCTCTGCTTCCCCAGGTTAATGGGGTAGAGGGGGTTGCCCTGGATCTTCTTAGCCCGGCCTTCCATCACCCGAACCAGGATGCCCTCTCCGGTTGGGCAATTGCGGCAGAGGGTCGCGTACCAGTTATCGGACCCCTTTACCAGGTCTTCGGGCAGCATTGCCGGGCTCTGAATATCCAGTTCCCCGTGACGGATTCCAAATCCTTCACAGGCTACCGCCCCAACGGCGGAGATACCGGCCCACGCTAGAAAGTTGCGCCGCGTCAGTTTCATCGGATGAGAACCTTGCTTGTAATCACTTGTGGCACACCGTGCAATCGGTGGGGACGTTGTTCTGCCGGTGGCAGTCCAGGCACGTGCCCATCTTCAGCGATTGGAACCGCTTGGGTTTGACCTTGGTCATGGCGGCCACGTCGCCGTGGCACGTGGAGCAGACCGCCTGCACTTTCTGTTCGCTGGGGAGGTCCGACGTATCCTGCTGAGTGAAGAACCGGATGTGGGCCTCATGGACGAAGCGCACGTGGTCGGGCATCCGGTGCACCCGTTCCCAGTTGATGGGATCGCCGTCAGCGAAGCTCTGGCTGACCTTGGCCATCTCCGCCAGGTTCACGTTGGTCAGGCCCACCAGATTCTCGTCGGCGATCTGTTCGTGGCAGAACATACACTGCTCCACCGCGGGTACGGTGGCGGCGGTGCCCTTGGTCACGTTCCGGTGGCAAAATTCGCACTGGATGCCCGCTCCACCTGTCTCGACAGTTCCCGCGTGGACCGTGTGGGGGAAGGCCACGGGCTGAGCCGGAGCGTTCCCCAGGCCGAAGGGCGGGTTGGAAAACCAGGAAATGAGCACCACGACGATCACGAAGCCGACTATGAGCGTAACTCCGGCGCTCACCACGCCCAACGCCAGCATCTTTCCGCTCAGTCCCATCGGCAGCAAAATCCGTCTGTCAATTCAGTAATCCAATCCGATTGAATTCGTTTCGGGCTGCTTATCGGGCCGCTTTACTTGGAAGAAGCCAGGCCCGGCCCGCCGGGGCTAAATCAAGTACCGGTCCCAGAAATTGTCCACTTCCAGCGTTTGGTCGATACCCAGGACCAGAATGGTGACAGCGACGAGCAACACCAGAAACGCGAACCCGGTCAGCGGAACTCTGAACCGGTGGGCCGTCTGAGGTAGTTGGCCGGTCATTATCAGGGATGGTATCAGCGCGTGGGCGACCAGCATCGTAATCGCGAACGTGACGATCAAAGGAACATAAGTCCAGAACAACTGAAGCCAAATATGGATGTCGTTCCAATTGGCGTTGGTCAACGCTTTGGGATCGTCAAACATCTTGAGTGCTGCACCGCCAGGGGCTTGGTTTGGGGCAGGACGCGCCTCAACGGAAGCCAGGTGAAAAATATCACAGCACCCTATGAGTGTCAAGGGGATGGCAGCGCCAATCTCTCCCGCCAAGGGTCCAACCGGCGTGGCTGCAACACCAGGCGGTGGCGCCGCAAACCGAAAGAGTAGGACCTGCTTGCAGTATTATTTCGGAGCAATAATCTCCGTGGCGGGCGCTTCGTGAACGCAATTCAGTTGACTGGCATCTGGCGCAGATTTATAATACAACTCCGGGATTGGGTTGCGGAATTGGGGTATGGAACTTCTCGCTAGAATCCGGGCACGGTCTTTTCGGGCCGTTCACCTGGGAGGGAAGGAAAACATGGGTTGGTTCTCTATACTCAAGATCGGCAAGCGCAAGTCGCGGCCGGATCCTCCGGAGGATGACTCGGGCGAATTTGAAATTGAACTGGATGCGACTACCGCAGACACCCCATCTCCGTTGGTGGACGAAATCGGCAGTATTGAGACTGCCGCCGGGGGATCGCCGTCGAGCGGGGAACCTGATTTGGGAGGGCCGCCGGAGGATGAACCGGAGGATGAAGATGAGGATGAGGATGAAGAAACGGTGACGGCAGGATCTGATCAGGAGCCGCCAGCGGCGGGATCGCTGGCTTCCAGGACTCCAAATCCAAACCTACCGCAAATGTACAAGACGTGGGTTGAGCTTGAAGAAACTATAGGCACGGCCCGAGACGGGATGGAATCGATGCTCGCCAACCGAAATATGGCGTCGGCATCGAGAGAGGTGGCCCGGGAGACTCTGGAACAGGCCGAAGCGGCCTGGGAAGAGGCCCGGCGTCTGGGAGACGTGACCTGGCGGGCCTTTGACCAGGGTTTCACCGCTAACCTGCCCGGCATCGCGGAACGGTTGAGGACCATCAAAGAGGTCGACGAGGCCCGAAGAGCCCAAGCTGATCTGCGATGGGCCAGCCAGGAAGCGGCCTGGAAAGAGGCCGACGGGGCCCGGCAAAAGGCCACGGCGGGGCTCCTGAAGGCGATTGCCTCCCTCGCGGCCGCGGCCGTCCAGGTAGAGGGAGATGAGGGAATCGGGCAATCTGTCCGCCTTCGCCGAATCTCTCAGAAAATCCGCATTGGAGGACTTGACGGGCGCCCAAGCCATACGCGACGAACTGGCACTTTTGGGGCAGAGGGCCCTGGACGAATTGAAGAAAGACCACCTCTCGGCAGAAGCATTTCCGGAAGTGAGAATGATGCCCAAGCCGGCCGGATCAAGGCCGGAAATCCAGGGGGAACCCGTCGCTCCTCTCCCGGCGGAGCTGGACGATTCCCCTGACGTTCCCCCCGACGTTTCCGATGAGGATGACACCCCTCCCAGCACTGGGGGAAAACGGCTGCGGCGGAAGCCTGAGACCCTCGAAAAGCCGGCTGCCGCCAAAGTGGAACCCCCGGCCCCCCCGGCGGGGGAAAACGGGGGAAGTGTCCCGGCGGCCACGGAGCGGGCCGAGGCTATAACCCCACCGAAGGTGGTGGAGGCCGGAGCAGGTCCGCCGCTGTCGGCAGCCGAGCAGCTCCGGAGGGAATTCGCGGCGGGAGCCCACCCACCCCGGTCCCCGGAAAGCGGGGCCCCGGTCTCCCCAACCGGGGGGCCGGTCACCGGGTGGAGCCGACGCAAAACGCTCCCGGAGCCGCGGCGGAAGAGCTGAGAGTAGAGATGGCGGCCCCGCGGCCCCCGGTGGCGGGTGTCCAGCAGCCGGGCGGAGTAATTCCCATGCCGGCCTCCGTCGACCCGGCCGTTTCCGAGGCTGGGGTTGCGGGACAGCCCGCTGCGGCAGCCCCCGGGCCGGAGACGTACACGGGGCGTCTCTACCTGATGTTCCCGTCAACCCTCGGGCAAGATGACATCGGGTCCGTTTGGGAGATCCTGGAGGCCGTGGCCGCGGGCAGCATCGTGGAGAACCGGCTCATTTCCAGGGAGGCCGGAATTCAGTTCACCCTCGACCTTGGCAGCAAGCTGTTTACGGTGGAGGACATGCGCAAGCGAATGCTGGGAGCCCGGCTGGAAGCGCTCGGGCTGGATCGGCTGAGGGTTGACTGGCCACGCGTCGGCTAGCACGGGGTCAGCCCGGCTACGGCCGGCGGGGGAACGTCCTCAGGCTCCGGGAGGGTTGCGCCGGTACCAATCGATTATCTGGGAGCCGGTGGCGGACCACACTCCCTGCCGGCGAGTCATGTATCCCAGGGCATCGTCCAGGTAGCCGATTCGGAAAGGCTGGCCGATGAGCCACGGGTGAAGGTTCACGGTCAGCACCCGTCCGTTCTGCTCTCCGTCCCGGTACATCGTGTCGAAGCACTCTTTGAGCGACTCCCCGTACCGGTCGATGGGGACGTGCCGGGTCCACAGGGCCTGCACGTCGTCCAGGTCCACCATGATGGGAAGCGCGAACAGCTCACCCGCATCACCCTTCATGGGATAGGGTTGCTCGTCGTTGCCCCAATCGCAAACGTAGCCGATTCCCGCCTGGGCCAGCAACTGGGGCGTCCTGGGTGACTCCCCGTATTCCGGCCCCAACCAGCCGGTTGGGGCCTTACCGGTGGCCTGCTTGAGGGCTTCCACCGAGGTCCGGATGTAGCTCCGCTCCTCCTCTTCAGGCATCTGGCCGGTGATCATCCGGCTGACCGATATTCCGTGGCCGATGATCTCGCATCCGCGCTCCAGGCAGTGGCGGACCAGGTACGGATAGTTCTCCGCGGTCTTCACATCCATGGCCACCGTGGCCTTGACGCCATGCTTTTCCAGGGCATCAAGGACTCGGAAGATGCCGACGCGATGGCCGTACTCACGGTGGGTCAAGCGGGGGAAGTCGGGGAAGGGGCGGGGAGCGATTCCCCCGGCCAGGACGGTGGTGATGCTGCCCTCCGGCGGGTACCACTCCATGTGTTCCAGGTTGACGATGACGCAGAGGGCGAGCCTCGCGTTATCCGGCCAGCGCAGTACCCCCCGGCTGGGGAAGGGAGACCAGTCATAGTGTTCGTGGTCCATCCCGAAACGGCGTTGAGCGGGCATGGCGGCACCTCTCTCCTGTGCGGCTGCCTAATCGGCGAATAGTCAGACGGGTCCTGGTTCCCAATTGGGACCCTCTCCTCGCTTCCCGGTCATGGAGAAGGCGGGAGCCGGGCTGAAAACGAGTCATGCGCCCTTTGGGTTCGGGTGGCGGGCGCCGAGGCTCCGAGGGACCTTGCCTAGGCCTTGAACTGCCGGGCGTGCTCCACCGCCTGGTCGTAGTAGTTGGCGATATAGTACTCGGCGATATCGTCGGCGGTGGTCTGCCACACCCCGTCGTGGGACATGATGTAGCCCAGAAGATCATCCAGGTATTTGATCCGGTGGGGCTGGCCCATGACGTACGGGTGAAGGGCGATGCACATGACGCGGCCGCTCTGTTCACCCTCTTTGTAGAGCTGGTCGAACTGGTCCTTGCAGATCCGGGCGAAGTAGTCACCTTCGTAGTTGGCCCGGAACAGGGGTGCGTCGTTCAGCTCGACGGAGTAGGGCACCGAAACGAGCGTTCCCGACTTCACCCGGATGGGCACCGGCTGGTCGTCGTGCATCCAGTCGGTGTGGTAGATCAGGCCGGCCTCGGCCATCAGGTCGGGGGTGGCCTCGGTGTCCGAGACGGCCGGCCCCAGCATGCCCTTGAGCTGTTTTCCGGTATGCTTCCGCAGGGTTTCGATACAGTCCCGGTAGAACTCCCGTTCCTCCTCCTCCGTATAGGTGTTGAGGTAGCGGGTGTTGTAGATGCCGTGGCTCATGAAGTCCCAATCCCTCTCGACCATGGCCTTGGCGACTTCCGGGTAGTGCTCCAGCACCGCCATGTTGAGGGAAACGCAGCACCGGATCTGGTGGCGGTCCATGACCTCCAGCATTCGCCAGAAGCCCACCCGGTTCCCGTAGTCGCGGTTTGAGTACTGCTGGACATCGGGATAGGGGGTGCGGGGCCAGGGGTCTCGCTTCCCGTCATAGTCGGGGAGATACTCGTAGTGCTCGACGTTGGGTGAGACCCACAGGGCCACCCGGGCGCCGTTGGGCCACTCCAGGCGCGGCCTCTCGATGATGGGGCTGTAGTCCACCCGGTCAGGGGGCAGCGGCATGGGAACCCACCTCCCGTTCAGATCATGATGTTCATCTGGGCTACGATCGCCTCACCAAGGGCCCGGTCCCCTCGAATCTTCACCTTGCCGGAACCGATCACCTGGGCAGGCTCCCAGCGGCCGCAGCCCAGGCACGCGAAGGTCTCCGCTTCCATGGTCAGGGACACCGTGGGCCGGGCCGGCGCCTGATCCAATTCCCGGGCGCGGGTCCCTTCCACGCCCACGGGCACGATGCGCCCCGCCGGCCCGGTGATGTCGAACACCACCGTGGCGCCGTCAGGGGTTTGGGCCTTCTTGGCTACCACATAGGGCATGGCCATGGCCACCCGGCCCACGGAGTGCTCGGCCACCGGCCCTGCCAGGTTTCCGGCCCGTCCCAGGGCGCGACGCATGTCCTGCTCGTGGACCCAGGCATCGAAGATGCGTATCCGGATAAAGTCGCGCATGGGCGCCCGGCCGATGGGCGTGTCAGTCTCTGCCTCGAATTCATCCGGCGTCAAGGCCCGGAGAAGCTTCAACCGCTCGGCGGTTGCCTCTTGGAACTCCTCCAGCACCTCGGCCCCGGTCCGGGGGCGCCGCCAGTCCACCACCACCTCGTTTCTCCGGCCCGTGTCGTTCTTCACGTGGCTCATCTCGGGTGGTGTGTGGTCTGGGGCCGGCCGCCCCAGCAGTCGGCACTCGGAACCGGCCAGGTGCGAGAGTTGGTCCTGCACCGACCAGCCGGGGCAATCGGTTGGCGTCTTCCAGTCCCGTTCGGTAAAGGGAGAGCAGAGGCCGGCGATGGACTGCCAGACCTGCTCCATGATGTCGACGAGTTCCTGGTCCGTCATACGCGCAATCCCTCCGTGAATCAGCGTGGCCCAGAGGGGAATCCGGATCTTGTTTGGCTACGTGCCGCCCGTCTGTTCCCGCTCGATCCTGCGGCGCTCCCGGTTGGTGATCAACCGCACCGCTTCGTGCGCGCCCATGCGGCCCACCGGGCCGGAGGCGTACATGGAGCCCAGGACCACGCCGCCGCGTCCCAGCAGGAACTCCGCCGGCTGAATGGAGCCGTCGTGTTCTTCACCCCACCAGGCGCCGGCCAGATCGCCGTCCTCCCTGGTCGCGCCGTAGGCCATGTTGAAGCTGAGGCCCTTCCCCGCTACCTCTTTGGCGTGTTCCAGCGAGTCGGTGCTCACGGCGTAGATCGTGGCATCCAGGGCATCCAACTCGGGCTTCTTCGCTTCCCATTCGGCCAACTGCCGATGGCAATAGGGTCACCAGTGGCCCCGGTAGAAGAGGACCGCGGTGTAGCGGCTCGGCGCGTCGGCCGGGATTTGAATCGTTCCTCCGTCAATCAGCTTCAAGGTCAGCTGCGGAAACCGGTCGCCCTGTTGTAGCATTTTGCCCATAATAACCTCATGCATCGGTGCGTAGCCGGATCATTGGCGAAAGGGGGCCGGCGCCGTGGGGCTATCATACTGACTGGACTACCCATTGGCAACACTGGGGCAATACTGGTTTTGCACCGGCATTTCGCGGTTTGCGTTGACGGGCCCCACCGCCTGGGATAAGCTGCGGCTGGCATAGGCGGCCACGAAGGAGGTGCAAGGTGCGGCGGATCACCGATAACGTGTTCGTGGAGACCCAGGTCAGGGGCTGCAATCACGGGTTCGTGACGACTTCCGACGGTATCGTCATGATCGACAGCCCTCAGAAGCCCAGCGACGCCCTGAAGCTGAAGGCGGAGCTGGCCACGCGGGGACGGCTTCGCTACATCATCAACACCGAGCCCCACGGCGACCATTGGACCGGAAACGCTTTTTTCGACGCTCCGGTCGTCGCCCACGAAGGCGTGAGAACCCGCATGCTCGCCACCGATATGGCGAAGCACCTGGCCTGGGTGGCTGATATGGGGCCCGAAGAGCCCGGCCTGCTCCAAGGTTACGAGGCCAACGCCCCCGTCATGACCTTCCACAGCGGAATGAACCTCCACGTGGGAGACCACACCTTCCAGATGATCCACATGCCCGGCCACACCCTTTATCAGGCGGCCATTCTGATCAAAGAGGAGGGAGTGGTTTTTACCAGCGACAACATTTTCCACAAGGTGCACACCTGGTTGCAGGAAGCGGACCCGGACCGGTGGCTGGCGTCGCTGGAATCGCTGCGGAAGCTGGACGAGGAGATATTCGTGCCCGGCCACGGGGATCTGTGCGGCAAAGACTACCTGGACGAGCAGGGCTCCTTCGTCTTGGAATGGAAGGAGTACGTCAAGGACGCCGTCGACCGGGGCATGACCAAGGATGAGGCGGTGGCCGGCCTCACCAAGATGACGGACCGGTACCCCATGGACGTGGAGCAGGAGGGGATGGCCCCCGGGGTGATGCGGAGGAACGTGGCCAACTTGTATGACGACCTGACGGGCGCCTGGTCCCCTCCGGGGTAGCGTGGCTGGAATGCTGTCTCGTATCTTCGTCTTCCCGGCGTAGGCCGGGAACCAGCCCCCGCATCTCTGGATTCCGGCCTACGCCGGAATGACGGTGTTTCTGAGGGTCCTATCGCTTTGAGATTGTCGTAGGTCAGGGGCCGGAACCAGATAAGCTCTCGACCGGGTCTATTCCTCTGCCGGGGGCTCCTCCGGGGGC
Organism: Dehalococcoidia bacterium; assembly: GCA_030740155.1. Classification (GTDB taxonomy): domain Bacteria; phylum Chloroflexota; class Dehalococcoidia; order Lucifugimonadales; family UBA3495; genus CAJWBT01. The sequence goes on from JASLXV010000032.1 coordinate 115,030, forward strand.
TCTTCGGGAGTCTCTTCAGGTTCTTCCTCGGAGGGAATTTCGGAGGGCATCTGCTGCCGGGCGATCCAGTTCTGCAGCCACTTGCGAAACTCGTCGAGCGCCGGCGGGGAAACGTAAAACACCTCGATATCCGCCGGAAACTGAATCTGGTGCCGCTCGCTCACCAGGAGCAATCCGGCCTCGTCTTCCCCCAGGGTGGAGTCGATCTGCTTCGCAATGTGATCGTAGCGGCTCCGGTTGCTCTCGGCAAACCACTCCTGGAGCTTTTGCGCCACCGTTCCGCTGATGAGGGGCAGCATCAGGCATCTCTGGAGGTCCAGAATTTCCGCCAGCAGGCCCGTATCCTCGGTGGCCTCTAGCGTAGCGCCGGACTCACACTTGGCCTTGACGAACTGGTGGCTCCGCAGGTCCATTCTTTCCAGATGGTCCAAGCCTTCCTGGCCACCAACGGGTACGCTTTCGTGATACAGGTGGCGCAGGCCGCCCAGCGCCGACTCCAGCGAACTCACCTGGGTCTGCATCTGGTCCCAGTACTTGGCCAGGGCGGCCACGCCATCCCGCGCCTCGTCGGGCGGCCCGAACATCAGGGGAACCAGCAGCAGCTTCCTGCGCCCCTGATACTGCTCGGCGGCGGGCCGGGATATCCGGCCTATCTCCTGGGCCATCTGGCCACCTCCGGATTCGCGGGCAACGGATAGGGGCCGCCGGGCTGCCGGACGGAGTTGCACCCACGGCCGCCGTCCAGTATAACCCATGACCTGCGGCAGGCTACTGCCGCGCCGCCCCGGTATGCAGCGGTTCCTCCATAACACTGCCGTAATACTTTTCATGACATGCTGGTTTCGTTGGCAACCCGTACCAGACGGCCTCTGGTGGTGAGGAGGGTCGAAAATGAACTGGCTGGATTTGGCTATACTCGGCAGTATCGCGATCGGGGCCTTGATGGGGATGTGGATCGGAGTGATACGGGCCGCGTTTACCGCCGCCGGGGTGGTTTTGGGAATCCTGATGGCCGGGCACTTTAGAGGCAACGTGGAGGCGCTGGTTGCCGGCCACGTTGCCAGCGATACCCTGATAACCGTGCTGGGCTATGCCATCATCATCCTGGCGGTTGCCGGCGGGGCCGTCATCGCGGTAACCATTGTGCGCAAGCTGGCTTCGATGCTGCTTCTCGGTTGGGCGGATCGAGCCGGCGGCATGGCCTTGGGCCTGGTGGCCGCCACCTTGGTCTCGGCGGCGGCTATCGTGGGCCTGGTGGGCCTGGCCGATAGCTACGAACTTCCCCGCGACGGGGTGGCCGGGACCGTCTTGGAGAACACCCCCTGGCTGGACGAGGCGCGGGAGGGACTGCGGAAGTCTCTCGATGATTCAGTGATGGTGTCCGTGCTGGCCGGCGTGACGGATACCGTTCCCATCGGCGCGCTGGCTCGAGTAACGTCAGAACCCGCGGGGGCCGGCCACAGCCTGTGGCCGTTGGTCCAGTGAGCGCCGGGCGGGATTGCTCATCCGGCTGACGGGCCTGGTGCTGGAAGTAACCGCGCGTATCATCCGCCCGCCCGAGCATGCCGGAGGGCGCGATGCCGCTGGTTCGACAAGCTCACCACGAACGGGAAAGCTCCGTTCGCCCGGAGCGGTTCGAAGCACCGGGTCCGGCCTGTTTTGAAATCTTCGGATCGGCCCTAATCCAGGCTGTCGATGAACCGGAGCGTCTCCTCCACACAGCGGTCGGGCATCAGTAGCTGGATGCCGGCGGCCACATTGGGAAAGACGACGAGTCCCCGGCAATCCGGGAGTTGGCTTCTGATGAAGAGTTGGTCGTCGATTGGAGAGTTGGCGCTCTTGTCGCCGGTCATGAGCAGCGTCGGGGCCTGAATCTTGGAGAGCGCCCCGGACACGTCGGCCGTCTGGACGATGTAGTGAAGCCCTACTGCCACTTCATGGGGCGTTTTCGAGTGCTCGTCGAGGTGCCACTCCAGCATCTTGGGGTCGGCCAGGTCCATATCCATGCGGTTGGGCCAGGTGTTGATCAGCCACTGCCGAAGCCCCAGCTTTTCCACGCCGTCCGCCATCGAGGCGGTTCCCTGGACGTAGAGCGACCTGGGCTTGTCCAAAATCTTGTACGGGGAGTTCACCAGGGTCAGGCTCTTGATGCGCTCGGGGTGGTTGATGGCGAAAACCATCCCGATGGTTCCCCCTGATTCGAAGCCGATCCAGTGGAACTTCTTGATGCCCGCGTGGTCGGCGATGGCCAGGGCGTCCTCGGCCAGACGTTCGGCCGTCCAGGGCGTTCCGGCGGGCGGCACCTGGGAGTGGCCACAGCCCCGGCAGTCGTTTCTGATCACCTTATACTTGCGCGACAGGCCGGGCACCCATTGAATCCACCACTTCATGCTCCGGGCGTAGCCGTGGTGCATGAAGATAGCCTCGTCGGTCTCCGGGGCCCACGGGTCTCTGAAATCATCCACGTGGTAGTGAAGCTCCACTCCATCGTCGGTCGTTACTTTCGGCATCGGCCCAAACCTCCAAGGGGAAAGAGTTCCTTCCGGCCAGGGTAGATATTAGGGCCTATCCGGCCGGTTGACAACCGTTGCCCAGGCCGGCACCCGTGGGGCCGGGGCCGCCGCGCTAGCCGCACCTCGCGTTTTCCTACTCTAGTGTTACCTATGCCCCCGGTCTGGATCTAACCCATGTGCCCGGTTGCGCCGGAGCCTGCTCCCTCACCCTGACCTCGATAGATCGAGGTCTTCCCTCTCCCTCAGGGAGAGGGACCGAGGGTGAGGGCAAAAGGCCGTCCGCCTACTGTGGCGGGGTATTGAATCGTGGGGTACAATTGGCCCCAGCCGGGTTCCGGCAACTATTCGAAAAGGCGATATTGGCGAAACCGGTGGCAGGGAGAGGACCATGGCTTTGGGATCGCAGCAACTGCTAGAAATGTACCGGAAGATGGCTACCATCCGTGAATTCGACCGGAAGGCCGTGGAGGAGTTCCACCATGGCAACATTCCGGGGGTGGTCCACGCCTACATCGGCGAGGAGGCGGTGGCCGTTGGGGTGTGCTCCGCACTGCGCCTGGAAGACCGGATCACCAGCACCCACCGGGGACACGGCCATACCATCGCCAAGGGCGCCGACATCAAGCTGATGATGGCGGAACTGTTCGGGCGGAGCAACGGCTACTGCCACGGCAAGGGCGGCTCGATGCACATCGCCGACTTCAGCGTGGGCATGCTGGGGGCCAACGGCATCGTGGGGGCAGGATTGCCCATCGCCACTGGGGCGGCCCTGGCGGCCCAATTGGAAGGCGGCGACCGGGTGGCGGTGTGCTTTTTCGGCGATGGCGCCTCCAACGAGGGATCTTTTCACGGCTCCTTGAACCTGGCATCCATCTGGAAGCTGCCCATCATCTTCCTGTGCGAGAACAACGGATGGGCCGTGTCCGTGCCGGCCTCATATGGCCTGTCGGTGGAAGACGTTGCGGTGCGGGCTTCCGCGTACAGCCTGCCGGGCGTGACGGTGGACGGCACCGACGTGCTGGCGGTACATGAGGCGGTCCAGCAGGCGGTGCAGCGGGCCAGGGCCGGGGATGGGGCCACGCTGGTCGAGTGCAAGACCCACCGCTGGCGTATTCACTCGGAGCAGCGGGGAGACCCCCAAGACCCCAGACCCGAGGAGGCCCGCGATGCCGGACCCCAGAGAGATCCCATTGAATTCTTCTCCGCCCGGCTGGTGGAGCAGGGAGTGGCCACCATTGCCGGCCTCGAACAAATAAACCTAGAGGTTGAGGCCCACGTGGCGGAGGCCGTTGATTTCGCCAAGGCCAGCCCGTTGCCCAAGCCGGAGGACGCGCTGCTGGACGTGTTCGCTCCCTAGACAGGGCGGAGCCGGGGACGGCAACCCTATCAACCGAATTCGAGGGTGAAACCATGAGAGAAATCACCTACACGGAAGCCTTGATGGAAGCCTTTCGCGAGGAGATGCGCCGTGACGAGAAGGTGTTCCATCTCTGCGGGGGCTTGGGGGCCCTGGCGGGGCTCATCCCCGAGTTCGGCCAGGCGCGGGTCCGGGTCTGTCCCATCTCCGAGGAGGCCTACGTGGGAGCGAGCATCGGCGCCGCGGGCAGCGGCTTTCGTCCAATTGTCAGTCCGGGGATGATGACCTTCGCTTTCACCGCCATGGACCAGATAGTGAACCAGATGGCGAAAATCCACTACATGTTTGGCGGGCAGGCGACATTTCCCATCGTGTTCCGGGCCAACACCGGGGGCGGCCGGTCCGCCGCCGCCCAGCACTCGCAGAGTCCCCACCCGATGTTCATGAGCCTGGCCGGGCTAAAACTGATCATGCCCTCCAACCCCTACGACGGCAAAGGGCTGATGAAGAGCGCCATCCGGGACAATAACCCCGTGGTGTTCTTCGAGGACCAGATGATGGATCTGGGGGGAATGACCGGCCCGGTGCCCGAGGAGGAGTACACCATACCCATCGGCGTGGCCGACATCAAGCGCCAGGGTAAAGACATCACCGTGGTGGCCATTTCCAAGATGGTGCGAGAGTCCCTCGCCGCCGCCGGGGAGTTGGCGAAGGATGGGGTCTCGGTGGAGGTGGTGGACCCCCGGACCCTGGTTCCCCTGGACCGGGAGGCGATCAGAGCGTCGGTAAGGAAGACGGGCAGGCTGGTGGTCGTTGACGAGGCGTGCATCACCTGTAGCGCGGCCGCCGAGATCGCGACGGTGGTCACCGAAGACCCGGCTACCTTCCGCGCGCTGAAGGCCCCTCCCAAACGGGTCTGCGCCCCCGACGTTCCCATCCCCTACAGCCCGATCATGGAGAAGTTCTGCATCCCGGACCAGGCGGACATTATTCAGGCTGTCAAAGAGGTCCTGGCCTGAACCGCAAGCTGAGGTTCTTTCCGGAGGGGCTCGGTGGACACCGGCCGCGTTCTTGCCACCGTTGCCCCGTTGGTTCACTATCTTCACGGCGGGAGACCAAATGATCGTGATCGGGCATGACGATTAAAGACACGACGCAGCCCCAGCCCCAATCTGACGAAGACCGAGACGTTCGCCTGCGCGGCGGATTCATCGTCTCCGGACTGGCGAGCGGGCACGCCCCGTTCCACTGGTTTCTACAGAGCTTCGTCGTCGTGCTGCCGGAAATCCAGAGTGCTTTTCAGCTCAGCGCCGTTGGAGTGGGCGCTATCCTCACCGTCCGGGAGCTGGCGTCGGGGATCGTGGCCCTGCCCGGCGGTGTGGTGGTGGACATTCTTCGGAAGCACTGGGGACTGGTTCTGGCGGCCTGCATCGGAATCTTCAGCCTGGGCGCCTTCGCCATGGGCCTGTCTCCGGCCTATCCGGTATTGCTAGTCGGAATTGCTCTCGTGGCGATGTCCCACTCTATCTGGCATCTGGCGGCGGCGAGTTCAATGTCGTATCACTTCGCCCAACGTCGCGGCCTGGCCTTATCCTTTCACGGCGTCGGCGGCAGTATCGGAGACGTGGCGGGGCCGGTGGTCACCGGGACGTTGCTGGCGGTGCTGAGCTGGCGCGGCATCCTCAGCGTGTACGCCGTGGTGCCGTTCTTCATGGCATTCATGGCGTATTGGGCGTTCCGGCGTTTGGGAAAGAATGCCAAAGGGGTCGTGGAAAGCGGCCCTGATCTCAAGGTGAGGGCCCGGGTTGAGGTGACCAAGCGCCTGTTCAAGAGCCCCGTGCTGTGGGGGATCACGCTGGTCAAGGGGTTGCGGGGAATGGCGCTGGTGGGGCTGGTCACCCTGCTGCCCCTTTATCTGGATAACGACCTGGGGCTGAGCTCGTTCAGCCGGGGGATTCACATCGGGCTGCTGATAGCTATCGGATTGGTGGCCAAGCCGGTGGCGGGCTACATCTCGGACCGGGTGGGCCGAAAGCAGGTGCTGGTGCCGGGCCTGCTGTGGTCATGCGTCATCTGCCTTCTGATCATACCCTACGGCGACGGACTGGCGCTGACCGTCCTGGTCGCCCTACTGGGCCTGTTTCTGTACCCGGATCAGCCGATACTGACGGCGGCAACCCTGGACATCGTGGGTACCGACGTTGCCTCCACCGCCCTCGGGATGATGGCGTTCATCGGGTTCCTCCTCAGCGCGGTATCGGCGCTGATAGTCGGGGGATTGTATGAGACCTGGGGTGTCGACCCGGCGCTCTTCTACATCGCCACCCTGTTTGCCCTGGCGGCTACCGTGTTTGGGCTAGTGCGATTGACCCCTATTGACCGAGGTCCATGATTCGGGCCAATCGCGCATCATTCCCTGACTGAATCTCACCTTCCCTCCCACCCGCCTCAAAACCTCTTTCCCGAGCAGGGTGAACCTTCTCATGAAGAATGGGCGGTCCGACGGGTTGATTCTGAGGGTGGCTGAGAATCGCCGGAAGGCTGGGGACCGATTAGCAAATGGCGAGGACGCCGGTCCCTGACGCTTCAGGGAGCCCAGGGCACCTCGATCTCCAGGAGGGGCGCGTACTGCTGGCCCCCGAAGATGTCGCTGTCCTCCAGGTCTCCCGAGAACACCGGCCTGGGTATGCTGAACTTGATCGCCAGGGCGTTGTCACAGTTGAAGAAGAGGACCTCTTCCTCCGGCTGCCGGTACATCCGGGCGACCAGCCCCTTGTTCAGCACCCCCGAGTCCCGGACCCGGGTGTAAACCTCCGGGTCATCGAACATGATGTCAAAGGTCAGCACGAAGGGGCCGGCATTCTTGCTGCGCACCAGCTTGGTCACTTCCCAGAGCTTGGGCATAATCGAAACCTCCGATTACTGATCCCTGCGTGAATTGCTAAACATTGCCAGTGGCCGGGCAGGACCGGCTAGACCCGGACCAACTCGGTCGAGAACATTTCGTAGGGCGTTTCCGGCTCCACCACGTGGTTCAAGTTGAAGCGGTGGACCGGGCCGCGGTTGAGCACGGCGGGGCTGTAGGGGTAGGCCAGGGCCGTGATCAGGCCGTGCCACTCGGGAACCGGGTTATGCACCGCCAGATGCTGGCAGCTGTCGGCGATGGAGGTGGCCAGGTCCTCGGTTGGAGCGGTTACCTCGATGAAGATGCACAGCTCGTGGGCCAAGTGGGTCGAGGGTTCCAGGGGCCCCATGGTGCCGTTGCGGCCGTACACCCGGAAGAACACGGAGTAGTCCCGGTCCATCTCCAGCCCGCCGAAGGCGTCCTGGATTCTGACGGCCAGCCGCTGCTTCAAGTTGTCGAGCCAGGAATCGACCTGCCGGATGATGATGGGGTCCCGGATGCTGCCGATAACCACGCTCTGGTATCCCGCCAGCTCAACTCCCTCCAGTTTCACCGTGTAGGTTTTCGCCGGCACCCATCCGCAGCCCGAGACCTTCACCGCCCGGCCGGAAACCGCCTCGTAACGGGCATCGGTGGTGTCGAGCATTCCAGAGGCTTCGTAGAGGTGAAAGGGGTCCGCGTTCTCGTACAGGGTGTGGGACGCCACGCTCTGCGGGGTGCACCAAAGCTCTTCACCGGGCGGTTCCACGATGAAGTGGTCCTTGCGGATGGTGGCGAACATGCAATCGGGGGCCCGGCGAATGGCGGCGCAGGCCGCGCCGCATTCCAGGGTTTTGGCGGCGTGCCACACCGGGCCTTCGGCGAAACCGCGGGCCATGGGAATGGCGGCGAAGAGGGAGGTATCGCTGGACCGGCCGGCCAGGACCACCTCGGCCCCCTCCTCCAGGATCTTGGCGATGGGCTCGGTCCCCATCATCCCCACGATGTGGACACTGTTGTTGATCACCTCGTCGTTGATGGGCGGCGCCGGTTGGAGGGCGTGAATCTTTCCGTCGGCCAGTTTGCCTTTGAGGTATTCCCGGTCCTGCTCGGAACGAATGATCCCCAGCCGAAATCTCAGGTCATCCTCCCTGGCGATCTCGGTGATTACGTCCAACGTCCACTGGAGGTTGAGGTCCCCGCCGCCGGAGCCGGCGGAGCCGATGATCAGCGGGATCGCGGCCCGGCGGGCGGCCAGCAGCATCAATCTTATGTCGCGCTTCACCGCGGATTTGGGGAAGTGGCACTTCCCGGTGGCCAGGGCGTCGGGGCCTCCGTCGGTGGAGCCGGCATCACAGGCGATGAAGTGAGGCTCCCACTCCATGGCTCGGTGCAGGGACTTCTCCGCATAACCGGAGCCGAGCATACCAGTGGGCGCCAGGGCCCGAATCTCGTCCACGGCGGACCTCCTCTGGGAAGAGTGGGGCCTGGGAATCCAGCGGTTATCGTGACGCTCGCGGGCCCGGCCGACGGCCCCTTGAACTGGAGGTTACTTCGAGGCCGTGGGGGTGTCAAGGATGGCTGGTAAGTGGAGCGGGCACACCGGCCAGGGCCGGGGATGCCGGGAGGGGTAGCGCCGGTTCAGCCGGGCCCCCAAACCTTTTCAAATAGCTTGAGCCAGTTCCCGCCCAGTACCTTGGTCACATCTTCCGTCCGGTACCCTCTTTTGAGCAGCGCTCCCGCGACGTTTGACAGCTTGTCCGGCGTCTCCATGCCCTGGGGATGGACCATGGGATCGGGGTAGGTAACCGGGCGCTCCCGGAACTTGGTCCCTTGTTGGGCGTACAACCAGCGGAAGAACGCCGCCGGTTGGTCCTGGGTATAGTCAGTTCCAATCCCCACGTGATCAATGCCAACCCTCTCGACCAGGTCGTCGATGGCGTCGACGTAGTCCTCAAGGGTAGACTCGAAGGTCTTGGGAAGGAAGGGCGGGAACGCGTTGGCGCCGATGACGCCTCCCCGCTCCGCGATCAGCTTCAGGGCGTCATCGGTCTTGTTGCGCACGTGCTTGTAGAAGCTCCGGGCGTTGGAATGGGTGCAGGACACGGGCTTTTCCGACCGCTCGGCGGCGTCGAGGGTAGTGCGGTCTCCCACGTGAGACAGGTCGATCAGGATGCCCAAGCGGTTCATTTCCTTGACGGCGTCCAACCCGAAATTGCTCAGGCCGTCGTCGGTGCGTTCCAGGCAACCGTTGCCCAGCAGGTTGCGCTCGTTGTAGGTAATCTGGATTATCCTCACGCCCAGGGCGTGAAACAGGGCAAGCCGGTTCAGGTCATTCCCGATGGGCGAGGTATTCTGCCACCCCAATATGACGCCGGTCTTGCCTTCCTTCTTCGCCCGGGTGATGTCCTCCACCGACTTCGCCTGGAGGAGAACATCGCCGTACTCTTCGAAACGGTGTATCCAGGCCGTGATGTTGTCCATCGTCTCCTGGAAGCCTTCCCAAACGGCGCAGGTGGCATTGATGGCGGTGACGGCGCCGGCGTGCAGGCTGCGGTAAACGGCTGGGCTGTCCCATTGGCTCACGTTCAGCCCGTCGATGACGATCGCCTCGTCGTAGGTTCGCTGCGCGGATTCGGCTTTCTCCATCACTGGCGCTCCTTGCCAAAGAGTGTTCCGCCATCGCGGGCGCCGCCAGATATCACTCGGGGAATAGCCCGCGGGCTGAAGCTGGGACTTTCAGGTTGGTTCAGGGGTGCGGCACCGGTTTTGGATGGACTGGTTGAGCAGAATGGGGGCGAATCCCGGCATCTTGGCGCCGGGACCCGCGGGTCCCATGCTAACCTCATGCAAGTGCTTTGGCAACAAGGTGTCCCGGGCGCTGCGCTCAAGCGGTATCAGGGCGCTATTGGGCAAATCAGAGGCTGGTGTCGTGAAGTAGCGGCGGATTTCAAAACGGCCTGACACCTCTGGTGGTGCTCCTTGAGACCGGGCGGCCTGAAGACCGCAAGGCCGGACCGCCTTTCAGTCAATCTGGAGTGTCGATGTCTCGGCCGGTCCTTTCTAGCGAAGTCCACCCAAAAGGGCAGGTCAGGGTGCGGACCTCCCCGGTACCGGCCCGGGCAGCGTCACGTCCGGATGGCGCCCGCGGGCGGTGAGGCCTACCGCCGCGGCTTGCCCCGCAGCAAAGGCTCCATGGTGCGAATCAACTCCGATACTTTGCAGGAGACCTCGACCAGGAAGTCGTCATCAAGAGGTTGCAACGGTAGGGTCTCGTGGACCCGGGTCCAGCCCCGGCCCCATTCCTCGAATTCCATGCCGGCTCCCAGCGAGGACTGGATGTCCTCCCGGTGCCGGCTCAGCAGCTCCAGGTGGCGCAGGTTACTCTCGGTTGCGCCCTCGAAGTGGAGCCCCAACTCCACCTGCCCCCTTCGCTTCTGGACCCACACTTCGTAGTGGACGGTGGGGTTTTGGTAGTGAAGCTTTATCAGGGTTGTCGACGGGCCGGTTACGTCGAACCCGCTCAGCCCCGGTGGCAGTTGCTGGCGGATCAGGTCAGCCAGGGTTTCAAGGAACTCTCTGGTTTTCACGTCGAGTGGCCAGCCTCCCTTAAAACACCGGGCCGGAAAACACCGGGCCGGAGAATGCCGGGCCGGGCAGATTGGACCGGGCAACCGGCACCGCTCACCGGGCCGCCGCGCCCCAATGGTCATACGAGCTGACCTCGGAGAGGGGCTTGCGCTGCGCCGGGCCGAAGGAGCCAAGGGGATAGCCCAGGGGAATGCAATAGACGACCTGGACCGTGCTGGGAATCCCGAACAGCCCGTGCACCCGCTCTTCCACCTGGGGGTGCAGCGTGGTGATGGTTCCCCCGATTCCCAGTGCCCGTGCCGCCAGGAGCAGGTTCTGGGCCGCCGGAATGGTGGAACCCGCGGGTCCCGGCCCTCGGCTGGTGGCGCACAGCAGGACGATGACCGGGGCTGCTCCGATCTCGTTGGAAAGCCTCATGGCCGATCTCTTCGAATTCTTGCCCGGCGGAATATCCTCGGGGCCGTTGATCCCCTCGTCCTTTCGCTTGGCCCACCACGCCTCGCGATAGAGGACGCCCAGCTGGGCCCGCAGGTCCGGGTCTCTCACCACCAGGAAATGCCACGGCTGGGTGTTGCTCCCGCTCGGGGCCCTGGTTGCCGCCTCAAGAATGTCCTGTAGGTCGGCATCGGAGATCGGGACGGCCCTCATGCGCCGGATCGCTCGTTGCGTGAATATGGCTTCCCCCAACGGCATTGATAGGCGGCTCGCCGTGGTCATGTTCTGTCCTCCTAGCTTGGTGCGGGAATACTCCCGCTATGGCTTCGGCCCAGCCGGGTCCGCCGGGTCCGGTCGATGCCCGTGACGCTCAAAGTGTAATTCGGCCCCCGCTCCCGGTCAACGGCGGCGGAAAGACCGGCCGGGTTGACGGGGCCGGCCCGTGGGAACAGCCCTTGACAGGGACAAATGAGGCGCTCTACCCTAGCTTAACCGGGCGGCGCCACGGACCGGGCCGGCCCGTAGGTTAGGTAGGAGGGCGACCATGAAGGTGTTGCTGCCGAACACCACGTTCCTCAACGACATTACCAAGATGGCTCCCAGGCCTTCTTCGTTGAACGAGAAGGTTGTGGGATTTCTGGATGGGTGGGGTTGCCGCCGTGAGGACGGCACCTTCGGGATGTACCCGCTCATGGAGGAGATGCGCCAATTGCTGGAGGAGCGGTACGAGTTGGGGGGCCACATCTGGTTCCACAAACCGAACATCTCCAAGGTGGCGCCTCCGGAGCAGATGCAGGCCCTGATCGAACAGGCCGACGTGATAATCAACGGGCAGTGCGCTTGAGGCTCTTGCACTTCGGCGTCCGTGCGCGACGCCATCGATCTGGAGCAGCAAGGCAAGCCCACCGTCACCGTTACCCACGACAAGTTCGAGCGGGCCGCCCGGGCCCATGCCAAGAGCTTGGGAATGCCGGACCTTAATCTCTTGATCGAACCGGCCCCCAAGGGGGGCAACATCTCCACCGATGTCAGGGACATCGCCGAGGCCAACCTGGACCTGGTCATCCGGGCGTTGACATCGTCGGAAGAAAGCGAGATCCAGTAGACTTGACTCTTCACCGGGACTTTCACTGATGGCTGAGCGCTATTCGTCGCCCGCCGCGGACATCACCGACTACTGGGAGTTCTTCGAGCTGGCCCTGAGCCGGGGCTGGACCGACGGCCTGCCCGTCTGTCTTCCGACGGAGGACCGGGTCGGCGCCGCCATCGAGTACCTGGGCCGCGACCCCCAGGAATCCCTCGGCGTCATCGAGCCCCAAAAGGGGGTCGCCACCGTCGAGCAGGTGGCCATCAACTGCGTAATGGCCGGGTGCACCCCCCAGATGGCGCCGGTGGTCATCACCGCCATCGAGGCCATGCTGGAGCCGGAGTTCAGCCTCCACGGCGTCCAATCAACCACCAACCCTTGCGCCCCCCTGGTCATCGTCAACGGTCCCATTGCCCGCGACCTGGGATTCAACGTCCAAGAGGGGGCCTTCGGGGGCGGGTCCCACGCCAACGCAGCCATCGGCCGGGCGGTTCGTCTGGTGCTGTGGAACATCGGCGGCGGCATTCCGGGGATCACGGACATGTGCACCCAAGGCAGCCCAGCCAAATTCGCATTCTGCGTGGCGGAGAACGAAGCGGCCAGCCCCTGGACACTGCTGCATGAAGAGCGGGCCGGCCTGGACCGGGACCAGAACGCGGTGACGGTCTTCGCCTGCCAGGCCCCGGACCCCGTGTTCGTGCCGGGCAACACGGACCGCATCCTGAAGCTGCTGGCCTACTCCCTGCCCACGGTGGGCATCAACATGTTCCACACGGCGGGACAATACCTGATATCGTTCAGCGGCAAGGTGGCCCAGGAGTTGGACCGGGGCGGCTACTCCAAGGAAGCCCTGAAGGAGTGGCTCTGGAAGTACGCCGGGTACAACGTGGGGTGGCTGAAGCGCAGCGGGATATTGGAGGAGGGGGAGGGCCACATGTACTACTGGGGCCATGGCGTGGCGGACCCGCCCAACCTGTCCAATCTCCCTGACGATGCGATCGTCCCCATGGTGGAGACGCCGCAGGACATCCACATCGCCGTGGTGGGAGGCGAGTCCCAGTGGTGGGCCGGCCTCTCCGCCGGGTGGGGGTCCTACGGCGGGTATGCCGTCACCAGGGTGATCGAGGTACCGGGCAACTAGCCGGCTGCCGCCTCCGCACCATCGCTCCTCCGGTCGGGCCTGCCTCGCCCCGGTAGTCTCGTGTTCCGCCCGCCGCCGGCCGGAAGTGGCGAACCTGACTTCACGGCATCTCCCGAACCGCCTCACCTTCTCCGCCGCGCCGCCGATGCCTCACGCCGAAGCCGCTACCTGGCGGTAGCAGGGGCCCGGCCGTCTGATTACCAAAGGGATGACTTGCTGGGAAAATCAAATCCTAGTTGGTAGACTGGGCGTCGAGGGCGACCCCGAGGCCAAGCGCGGGTAAGATTTTCTATGCTTCTCTTATATGCTTCGAGGAGGGGGAACTATGCCAGAGAAGGCTGCCGCCGCGGTAATGGTGGGCCCCAATACCATGGAGACCCGAGAGATAGACATCCCGGCCATTGGTGAGGATGATGCATTGCTGCGTGTCGAGGCTGCCGGCGTCTGTGGCACGGACTATGAGTGGTTCCAGGGTGACCTCCCGGTGCCTTACCCGTTGATTCTGGGCCACGAGCCATTGGGACTGATCGAGGCCATCGGGCCGGTGGCCAGCCGCCGCTGGGGTGTGGAGGCGGGCGACCGGGTGGCGGTGCGCTCCGCCTACCGGTGCGGGAGATGCGCGGCCTGCCTGGAGGGCAAGGACCGGCCCTGTTCCACCGGGGGTAGATTCGGCTCCACCGCCTTGGAACGTTGGCCTGGCCTGTGGGGCTCCTTCGCCCAGTTTATGTACCTACCCCCGGGGGCGGTGGTATATCCCATGGACAAGGCGCTGCCCGCCGAGGTGGCGGTCATGTTCAACCCGCTGGGAGCCGGCTTCTCCTGGGCCGTCGAAGCCACCGGTTTGGAGCCGGGCAACTCCATCGCGATTCTGGGGCCGGGGGCGCGGGGCCTGTGTTCGGTCATGGCGGCGCGGGAAGCCGGCGCCTCTTGGGTGGCCGTCACCGGCCTGGGTCGAGACGAGCACAAACTGGCCTTGGCCCGAGAGTTGGGCGCCGACCTCGCCATCAATGTCGACGGCGAGGACCCGGTGTCAAGGGTGATGGAGGTTACCGGAGGCCGGGGAGTGGACGTGGTGCTGGATACCACCCCCTACGCCGTCAGCGCCGTGGCCGAGGCCGTTCGCATGGTCAAGGTCGGGGGTACCGTGGTGCTGGCGGGATTGAAAGGAGGGCGGGCCCTGGCCGACCTTTCCAGCGACGAGATTATTCAGAAGCAGGCGACCATCAAAGGCGTGAGAGGTGTGGCGTTCGGCGCTTTCGAACGTGCGGTGAAAGCCATCCAGTCCGGGCGCCTCCCACTCCACAAGCTGCACACCCACTCATTTCCCATCGAATCGGCGGAACAGGCCATCAAGACCCTGTCCGGAGAGTCGCCTGAGCCCTCGATCCATGTCGTGATCGTTCCCAGGCCGCTCGCGTAGGCCACCAGGGGTTGCGGTTCACCGGTCAGGTAGCCGTCGGCCGCAGGCTTCGACGGACGCCAAAATACCGGAAGAATCTTTCGGGCCGCCGGGTCTCGGCGGCCTTTTTCTGTTTCGCACCGGGCGGATCATACCCCCTCGGGCGGTGAATCTCACCGGTTTCATCCACGAAAACGGACAATTTGGCCTCATCGCAGGCACCAAATCATGAACTTGCATTATTGCGAACAATGATGTTGCATCTTTGGCAATAACTCATTATTATCTTAGAGTGACTTCGCCGGTGGATTAACCGGTGGATTAAATTGGAGGTGCGGCAATGAAATTCGGGTTGTTTTACCTCTTCAGCGACTTCGGCAACATTCCTCAGGACCAGTTGTTCCGCGAGATCCTCGAGGAGATCGAGTACGGAGAAGAGTTGGGCTATGACTCGGTCTGGCTGCCGGAGCACCACTTCGCCGTTTACGGTATGTTGGGCAACCCAATGACCCTGGCGGCGGCAATATCTCAGCGCACCAAAAAGATGAAAATAGGCACCGCCATTATGGTCCTTCCCTTCCAGCACCCGCTGCGGCTGGCCGAGGATGCCGCATTGGTTGACTGCCTCAGCGAGGGGAGACTGCTGTTGGGCCTGGGCCGTGGCTACCAGCCGCCGGAGTTCCACGGGTTCGGGGTGCCCCAGCACGCCTCGCGAGGCATGTTCATGGAGAGTTTCGAGATTCTCCGGCGGGCCCTCTCCGGCGAGAAGTTCACCTACGACGGGCATTTCTGGAAGATTGAGGAACCCACCGAGATCTTTCCCAAGCCGATTCAGAAACCGTATCCCCCGATGTATCTGGCGGCGGTGAGCCCGCCATCCTACGAGATTGCGGCCCGCCTGAACATCTCGCTCTTGCGTTCGCCCCAGTTCAGCAACCTGGATTCGGTGGCTGAGGCTTACGACGGCTACGCGAAAAGGATGAGGGAGCTTGGCAATGACCCCGATGCGCTGGACCAGCCCTTCTCAGTGCGGTCCTATGTGGCGCCCTCCGATGAGGAGGCCAGGGAAGCGACCAGCCACGTCGTATGGTTCTATCACCTGCTGGCAACTCTCCTGCCCGGGGCGCCCGGACGGCCCGCGCCGCCCTCGGGCTACGAGAACTATCCCCGGGACCCCAGCGTACTGTCGCAGGTCACGGTGGACGACGTGTGGGAGCGGGGGACCTGCTTCGGCTCCCCGGAGCGGGTCATCGACCAGATGAAGCGGTATATGCATCAGGCTGGCGCCACCAGCTTCATGCTCCAGATGCGCATCGGAGGGCTGGAGCACAAGAAGGTGCTGCGCTCCATGGAACTCTTCGCCAAGGAAGTAATGCCCGCCCTCCGGCAGGAGGAAGCCAAACTGGCGTCAACGACTTAGGAACAGGGGCCCGAATCGCCGATCCCCCGGTCGCCGGGAATCAACACGAGGAGGAGCACGACGATGCCAAGAGTAGCACATACAGTTACGCGCCCCGGTAAGAACTTGGGAGACCCCGAGACGATTATTCCGGTGGCGGAGGACCTGGTCACGGTGCCGGGCGTCCGCCAGCGCCCGGAAGAGGTGGACTGGTACACCGTCGAGTATCCCCTGGAAAGCCACAATGTGGAGAACCGTTCCTACCGCCAATGGGTGGACACTGTCACCGCGATCAGGGGCCTGCGCCGAGAGCACGAAACGCTGAATAGGCCCTGGGTGACCGGCGCCAGGGCGTCGGGTGATCTGGCGCCTACGGCGACCCCGGTTCCCGAAAAGGACGTTACCCAGCAGATCAAGCAGAAGGCCCGGGAGGTGGGTTACCACGAGGTGGGGATGACGGCTTTCGACCTGCGTTACGTCTTCTCCAGCAAAAGGGACAAGGTTAATTACGACCTGCCCCACGCCATCTGCCTGGTCATGGAGCAGCCCTACGAGGACACCCAGAGCGCTCCCAGCGGCCCCGCCGAGGCGGCGGCGCTCGCCACCTACCGTAAGGAAGGCGAGGCGGGCATCGAACTGGCGGCCTTCATCCGCTCCCTGGGCTATCGCGCCCAGGTCCACAGCCCCAACGACGCCATCTGCGCGAACATACCCATGCACGTGGCGGCGGGCCTCGGCCAGCAGGGGGCCAACGGACAGCTTCTCTCTCCGTACTTCGGGTCCCGAGCCAGGATCATGCTGATCGCCACCGACGCGCTAGTGACCTATGACGAGCCGGTGGACTACGGCATCCACGCCTTCTGCCAGGTATGCCAGGTGTGTGTGAACCGGTGCCCCGGCCGGGCCCTGCAGAAGGAGAAGGTCTGGTGGCGAGGCGTGGAGAAGAACAAGCTGATTGCCAAGCGATGCCGGCCGGTAATGGGCCGCTACGCCGCCTGCGGCATCTGCCAGAAAGTGTGCCCCATTCAGAAGTACGGCATGAAAGAGGTGATGGAGCACTACGTCGAGACTGGAGAAGTCAAGGGCAAAGGCACCGACGAGTTGGAAGGCTACACCCTCCCCGATATGGGTTTCTTCGCCTCCGGTGAGCTGCCCCGATTCGACCCCGAGTTCTTCCAAATCCCGGAGGGTCGCCTGGAAGAGTGGGTCGTTAAACAGCTCAAGGAAAAGTTGGCCGAGGGCGTACAGGATGACACAAAGTTGGCGGAAGAGTACGGCAAGCACCTGGTGAGGGCGGTCCGACGCCCCGCCGACTTCATGGAAGAACTCTACTTTACGCCGGAAGTGACCGAGGCCTTGCCGTCCCGGGAGTTCTTCGAGGACGAGCCCGAGTTCGAGGAAGACCTGTAAGGCCTCCGCCGCCGTCGCTCTCTTACCGGAGAGGCCGGTAAGCGGGCGTGTTCTTGGACCTCACGGGGCGCTCCTTCCCCTCGAAAAACGAAGGGGAGGAGCCCGGGCGAGGATGGCCGCTGGACGTACCTCGTCGACGTTCCCGCCGGTGGCTTCACCGGCGCGGGGCGACGCTTGCAGGTACAGCCGGCGGCGGGTCGCGGGTCTCACAACGGTGGGCGGGTAACGCCCACTCGTCGAGAGGAACATCCTGGAACAGCCCAGACGCGGGGGTCATCCCTGGTCTAGTCACGCACCGGCCTGGCGCCGGCGTGGACCTGAGATTAACCGGGGGAGCGTGCGGGCTGAAATGCCGGGCGCGGTGGCGCCCGGCTTTATATTGCCCAAGTTTGCCGCGCCGCCGAAGCCGGGAGCATTCAAACTGTGCCCCGAGGATGAGTCGGGGCATGCCTATTTTATCGGCGAGACGGGACAGAGAGAGCCGGTCCGGTCCGAAACAGGGGATGACTGTGGTATAAGATGGGGGAGCCTCCCCTTCGGAGAGGAGCGCGCCGGCGGCGCCCCGAAGGAAACCGGAGGGGGTCCGCCCACTATGGGACCAGGAATTGATTCCAGGTACCTGACGGCTGATCGGCGGCACCCGGCCGCCGGCATGGGGGTGCCGATACCTGGTCCGGGAAGTCCACGTGCGGGAGCGTAGCGAGTGAAGGAACTGAGTCGAGGTGAGCCCGCTCGCATGGAATCCAGAGGATTCCTGCTGGCCAACCTGACACTGGGGCACGCCGTCGCCCACTTCTACCAGCGTGGCTTCCTGGTGCTTCTCCCCAAGATCGTGGACGATTTGGGGCTCAGCGGGGTGGGAGTGGGTTCCCTGGACATGGTACGGCACCTAACTTCCTTCTCTATTGAGGTACCCGGCGGCTTCGTCGTCGACATGTTGAGACGCCGGTGGAGGTTGGTCTTCGCCGGGTGTATGGCCCTGATCGCGGTGGCCTGGGCGGTGACCGGCGCCGTGCCCAGCCTGCCATTTCTGCTGGGCGCCATGGTCCTGATCTCCCTGCCGGGCACAATATGGCACCTGCCGGCCATGGCGGCACTGTCCCGGCGCTACCCCGAACGAAGGGGCATGGCCATCTCGGTCCACGGGTTGGGAGGGAATCTAGGAAACGTGGTGGGGCCCTTGGTGGCGGGAGCGCTCCTAGGCTTCTTGCTCCTAACTTGGCGCCAGGTCGCTTTTCTCTATGCCCTCCCGCCGTTGATCTTGGCACTGCTGTTCTGGGTGTCCCTCCGGAGCTTGGGAAGGGACAGCGCTGAGGAGGGGAAAAGACTGGGCGGCCGCCTGCGGGAAGCCTTGGGTTTGCTCAAGAGCGGTGCGGTCCTCCGCCTGGTGTCGGTGGCCATGCTCAGAGCCGTGGGATTCAATGCCATCAGCTGGTGGACCCCTATATACTTGAGCGACGAACTGGGACTGGGAGACGCCACCGTTGGCTTCTATGTGGCGCTGCTGACCGCCCTGGGCATGGTCTCGCTGCCCTTCATGGGCACCCTCTCGGACCGCTTCAGCAGGAAGGCCGTGCTCGTTCCGGGGCTGATAGCCATGTCCGTGCTGCCCTTCTTGCTGGTCAATGTGGGAGCGGGCCTCGGCCTCACCATAGTAATCGGTGCTATGGGCCTTTTTTCCTATTCCCTGAACCAGGTCATCAGGGCCGCGGTTCTCGACCTGGCGCCTAGAGGCGCTGAGGCCACGTCCTACGGTCTGGTTTTCGGGCTCACCCAACCCATAATCGCAGTGTCATCGATAGTCGCGGGGGCCATGAAAGACTGGTGGGGGATAGAGTTCGTGTTCTACTACTCCGGCATTCTGGTGGGCCTGTCCGCCCTCGTACTTATTGTCAGCCCCATGCAGAGACCGGTCGGCACGGCCCCCGACCCCATATAGATGGAACCCAGCCGGCCGGTCTGGCTGTGCAGCGAGACCGGCCTTGGCTTGGCTAGGCGCCGTCTTCCTCGGCGGCCGCAACCGGCTCGTGGTTGCCCGCCGGCTCTACCTGGTCAACAAGCGGACGGAGGTTAGGTGCCGGGGTGCTCGATTTGGCGAAGGGGGAACTGGCGTGAAGATCCGATGTCAATGGCCCAAGAGCGACCTAATGATCGAGTACCACGACCGGGATTGGGGCGTGCCGATTCACGATGACCCAAAGCTCTTCGAGTTGCTGACGCTGGAGGGGGCCCAGGCCGGCTTGAGTTGGGAGACGGTCTTGCGGAAGAGAGAGGGCTACCGGGCGGCCTTCGACCACTTCGACGTCGAGAAGGTCGCTTCGTATGGCCTGGAACGAATCGAGGAGCTACTTCAGAACCCCGGCATCATCCGGAACCGCCGGAAGATCGAGGCGACGGTGGGAAACGCCGGGGCTTTTTTGGCGATTCAACAGGAGTTTGGCGCCTTCGACGGCTACGTATGGCGGTTCGTGGGCGGCAAGCCGGTAGACAACTCCCGGCAGGACCTTGCCGAGGTGCCGGCGACGACTCCCCTGTCCGATGAACTCAGCGCCGACCTGAAGCGGCGCGGCTTCAAATTCGTCGGCTCGACGATCTGCTACTCTTTCCTGCAGTCGGCCGGGCTGGTCAACGATCACACCGTCTATTGCTTCCGGAACCGGGAGATTGCCGGGCTGCCCGGTCTTGGCTGAATCCGGGGACGGCGGCCGCTCCATCTGTATTGGCAGCGGCCGGGTAACATGAGGGGCTTACCCCGAAGGCTGCATACAGCGCAGGATTTGCCGAGGCTCACGAGGTCGCGATTGGGTTGTGCTGTCCCTTTTGCCCTCGCCGAGAATCCCCGTCGCGGGCCGCACGCCAAAGCAACCTTGGCGGGGCACTTGGGGCCCATCCAAATAACCAGCCACTGTGGTTCGACAAGCTCACCACGAACGGGAAAAACCCGTACCAACGGGAGCATTCCGCACGAACGGGAAGGACCGTACCAACGGGAGCATTCCGCACGAACGGGAAAAGCCCGTACCAACGGGGGGCAATCCGCACGAACGGGAAAAGCCGGTAGTAACGGGGGTAAATCGCACCATCGGGGAGAACCCGTTCGTCCTGGGATTGTCGATGGGCCGGGAGTAGCCTCGTTCGGGCTTGGCGGATCGGCTCTCCGGCCACTAGAACAGGGCTATCGGGT
The DNA here is from genome assembly GCA_030740155.1 of Dehalococcoidia bacterium. GTDB lineage: Bacteria > Chloroflexota > Dehalococcoidia > Lucifugimonadales > UBA3495 > CAJWBT01. The sequence goes on from JASLXV010000032.1 coordinate 135,430, forward strand.
TGACGGGAGAGCCGGTGCCTCCGATCACCAGCAAGGGATTGATGGTGAGCATGAATTCGTAGCGGCCCTCCGCGGCACAGGCCTCGGCCAGGGGCTGAAGCAAAGCGTTGTCAACCAGGCCGATGCCGTAGGCGAAGATAGACCCGTGGACCGACCAGGGGATGTCGTAGCCGTTGGGGTGGAAGTCCATCATGTCCCACACCAGCAGGCAACAGTCCGACTCCCGGATGAACTTCAGGCAGGTTGAGTGCAGGCCCGGGCGCAAATTCCGGTCACTGCCCCAGGGTAGATTGCCGGCTTCGTTCCATTTCTCCCGGCCGCTGTACACCACCAGGGCATCGCCGGGCGCCATGGTAATCCCTTCTTCTCTGGCGATGTCTTCCAGTTCCCAGCCGTGGACCGGCTTATCGGCGGTTACGAAGGGCTCCCCCCGGTGTTTGGGAACGTCCAGGAGGACGCCCCGGGTCGCGATGCCTTCTTTCCAGTTCTCCACCGATCCCCAGATGGCCCCGTCCATGGTGATCGCTTCGTCGGCATGCCGGCCGTTCCACATGCCGTTGGCGTCCCACACGTGGCAGAGGGCGTCCAAGTGGGTGGTGGCCGTGCCATGGTAGGAAATGCCATAGTAGTCGATCGCGGCGCCGGCCCCGGCGCCGCGATCCATGCGCTTCATATAGTGGATGGCCGGCGTGGGGTTGTTGGGAGCCGGCTTCTTGGGAAAAACGCGGCTCAGGGAAACGGCCCGGCCCGTCTGGACCAGCCGGGCTGCCGCCGCCCGCTTCTTGGGAGTCACCAGGTTGACCGCCCCCTTCTGGTCGTCGGCGCCCCAACGGCCCCAGTTCCGGTCCTCCGCCAAGTATGCCAGTACCTCCGCCTTGGTTGGCACGCGACGCTCCATGGGGCCCCTCCTTACTACTTAAGTCAGGCTGATAGCGACAGGCAACAAACGCTGGGAGACAAACATTGGGGCGTGACCAGTGGTCCCCGCCAGGAAAATCGGTACCCCGTTGGCGGCTGGCCTAGGCACGGCCCGACGCCAACAGAATAGCAGACCGGCGGTGCGGCCGCAAAGCGGGTTTCGTGGGTGCATGAGGGCAGGGTGAGGAACGGTGGCTCCGGGCCGGTCCCCGCCCTTCTAACCGGCGCCGGGGGCGGACTCGCCGGCGGCCTTCCGGAGGCTGCCAAAAAACCGGTCCATCATCATCTTGGCGATGCTTTCCATCAGCCGCTGCCCCACCCGGGCCACGGGCCCGCCGGCTTGGGACTCGCTATCCACGGTCACGGTGGTCTTGCCCCCATGCTCCACCAGGGTAATGACCGCCTCTCCGCTGACGAAGCCGCCACCGCCGGTGCCCTGGACCACCAGCCGGAAAGACCGGTGGGGGACCTGGTCCCGCATGGATATCGTGGCGTCGTAGCGGCCGCGAATCGGACCGACGCCTACGGTCAACACCGCCTGGTAGTCGTCGTTACCCACCGGGTTGAGGCCTTCACAGCCGGGTATGCAGCCAGCCAGGATTTCAGGGTCCGTTAACACCGTCCATACCTTCGTAGCGGCCTCGTCGAATTCGTAGCTTGCCTTGATTTTCATCGGTAGCCTCAGCCGGCGGCGAACGCCGGGGTATTTGTCCCGCCAAGCCAGCGCCCTCGGCAAAACCGCCGGGTGGATTTGATCTCAGGATAAGCCGGGCTGGCCTACGCTCTATTCTTCTCGAATGAAGGATCCACCGTAAGAGCCCCAGCAGTGTACTCTTTTCGAAAATAACGCGGCTACAACCGCTCGTCGGCCAAGAGGAGCAGCTCCAGGAGCGTCTGAGCGCCGTTGGCGCAGTCCTCCGGTGTGGAGAACTCAGCGGGTGCATGGCTGATGCCGCCCTGGCTGGGAACGAAGATCATCGCCGAGTCGGTGATGGCGGCCATGGCCTGGGCGTCGTGCCCGGCGCCGCTGGGCAGCCTGGTGTGAGTGAGCCCGCAGCGATTGGCCGCCTCCTCCACCAGGGCCTGCACGGGCGGCTTGATGGGGACCGGCTGGCTCGCCCGATGGCACTCGATTTCCATTTCCACCCCGTCGGAGTCTGAAATCTCCCGGGCGGCTCGCCGGAGTTCTGCTTCGGCGGCGGTGAAGGCTTCCATGCTCGTGTCTCGAAACTCCAGCCCGAGCCGGACGTTGCCGGGAATTACGTTTACGGCGTTGGGAATGACCTGAATGCTTCCCACCGTTGCCACCCGGCAAGCCTGAAGCTCCGAGGCCAGCCGCTGCACTGCCAGGATCAGCCTGGCGGCGCTCACTAGGGCATCCCGCCGGGCCGGCATCAGCGTTGTGCCGGCGTGGTTTGCCATGCCCTTGATCTCCACCTCGAAGACCGCTCGGCCGGTAATGGCGGTGACCACGCCGATGGGGATCTTCGACTGGAGGAGGGTGAGGCCCTGCTCGATGTGCAGCTCGAAATAAGCGGCCAGGTCCCCGGGCTTGCGGGCCGCCTCCCCAATGCGGGACAGGTCACCGCCGATGTCGGCCATCCGAACACTGAGGTGCACGCCCTCGTCGTCGACCGCGATCAGGTCCTCGGGCTCCAGCAGGCCGGCCATGGACCGGCTGCCGATGAGCCACCGGTGGAAGCGGGTGCCCTCTTCGTTGGTGAAGACCAGGGTCTCCACGGGATGGTGTAGGGTGACCCCGTTGTCGGCCAGGGTTTGAACGACCTCAATGGCTGCCATCACCCCCAGGGCGCCGTCGTATTTTCCGCCACCGGGCACCGTGTCGGTGTGTGAGCCCAGGGCAATGGCGGGCAGGCCGGGTACCGATCCAGCCCGGCGTCCGATGATGTTGCCCGCGGTGTCGATTCTGGTCTCCAATCCGGCCCCGTGCATCAGGGAGATGGCGTACTCCCGACCGGCGATGTCGGCCGGGGAGAAGGCGATGCGCTGCATCCCCTCGGGGGTATCGCCGAAGCGGCCCAGCTCCTCGAGGGTGCGATTCAGCCTGGCGGAGTCAATCTTCAATGTGGGCATACTCTTCAGACCTCTACTTGGTCGCAAGCTAAAGCTGCTAATTGGTCGTCTGCCGCCCTGCGGCAACCGGTAAATGCTTGGTTTCCCGGGAGGTTAGACCAGCACCCGGAAGCCGTAGCTGGGCTGGTTCAGGTCTCCGTCCCGGAAGCGGGACATCCGCAGCGGGGAGATGTCGATGGTGGTGGCCTTTCCGTCGAGCATCAACTCGGTCATCAGGACACCGACCATGGGGGACAGCTTGAAGCCGTGGCCGCTGAACCCGGTGCAGATGTACAGACCGTCGGAGCCCTCCATCCGGTCCATCACCGGGTGGGAGTCGGGGGTGCTGGTGTAGAGCCCGGCGTAGCCGGTGCTGTACTCCGCGTCTTCCAGCACCGGAATCCGGTGGGCTAGGCGGCTCCACACCTCCCGGATGAAGCTCTGGCTGGGCCGCTGCGCGTAGAACTCCGGGTTTTCGACCGGCTCTTCAATGTTCCCGTTGCCCACCAGAGTCAGGTCGGACCCCTCGGGGCGGAAGTAGACCAAGCGGTCGAGGTCGCCGCCGCCGGGATGGTAGGGCAGCAGCTCCATGGGCCGCTTCAGGTGAAACACCTCGTGGCGGGTGGCCTCCAGCGGCAGATCGATCCCCTGTTGAAGCAGGAAGTGGCGGCTCCAGGGCCCGGTGGCCACCACCGCCATGGGGGTTTCTATCCGCTCGCCCGCGGTCTGGACTGCCACCACCCGGCCCCCGTTGACCTCGACCCCGGTGGCCGGTGTCTGGAGCCGCACCGTGGCGCCAAGGTCCCTGGCCCGGCGGGCGTAGGCGGCGGCGGTCCCGGAGGGGTCGGCGTACCCGGACTGGGGCTCGTAGGCGATCTCGGCGCAATCGTCGAGGAAAAATCCGGGGGCGACCTCTTTGGCGTCTTCCCGGCTGATTATGCTGGTCTGGATGCCCACCGCCTGGTGCATGGCGATATTGGAGCGAAAGGCCGCGGCATCGGCATCCCCGGAAACGATGACAAAACCGGTCTGCACGAAGCCGCTGTCTCCCCCCACAATCTGGTCGAAGTCGCGGAGCACCTCCAGGCTGAGCCAGGCCATCCGGGCGTGGATCTCGTTGGAGTAGTGCATCCGTACCACGCCGGAGGAGCGCCCCGTGGAGCCGGAGCCCAGCAGGTCACGCTCCAGCAGCACCACCTTCTTCAACCCTCGGGCGGCCAGGTTGTATAGGATGCTGCATCCCATCACCCCGCCGCCAATGATAACCGCGTCGGCCTTTATGCTCATGGCTTGCTCCTTGGGTGTTGGTCGAGTTGTGGATAGATGTTCGCCTCAGAGGCGCAGAGGACACAGAGATTAGGAAATCGCTCCCGTTAGTCTCTGTGTCCTCCGTGCCTCCGTGGCCCAAATAACCGGCAGAACAATGCTCACCACGGAGATCGCGAGAGAAGAGACTTTCTTTTTAGTCTCTGTGTCCTCTGCGCCTCCGTGGCCAACAAGGCCAGCGCTAGAACACCGGCCGCCCCGGCACGTTGACGCGGATGCTGTAAAGGCCGGTCCGGGCCGTGACGTAGATCGTCTTGTAGTCGGGGCCGCCGAAGGCCAGGTTGGCGGGCAGCTGCGGGAACACCACCGTGCCCAGGTGCCGGCCCGACGGGTCCAGTACCCACAAGCCCCCGCCGCCGGTGACGTAGAGGTTGCCCTCGCTGTCCACCTTCATGCCGTCGGGATTGCCGGATGCGGGCACGGTCATGTCGATCAGCACGCGGGGGACGCCCAGGGACCCATCGGCGTTGACCGGGAAGGCCAGCACGTGGCGGCGCCGGGTGTCGTCGACGAACAGGGTGGACTCGTCGATCGAGAATGCCAGGCCGTTGGGGCGTACCATGTCGGCCCGCAACAGGGTGATGGAGCCGTCCGGGTCGTAGCGATACACTCCGTTGAAACCCTGTTGGCCGGGGTCCGGGTCGATCCCGTAGGGCGGGTCGGTGAAGTAGATGCTGCCGCTGGAGTGGATCACGATGTCGTTGGGGCTGTTCAGCGGCTTGCCGTTGAAGCTGCGGACAAGGGGGACCATCTGCCCGGCGCCGTCCATCCGCGAGACCTGGCGGCCGCCGTGCTCGCAGGCGAGCAGGGTCCCGGATTGGTCGAAGGTGAGCCCGTTGGAATTGCGGCTGGGGTTGACGTAGGGTTCCGGCGCACTGCCCGGGGTGTAGCGGTAGATGGTGTCGCCGATGATGTCGCTGAAGAGCAGATAGCCCGAGGGGTGCCATACCGGGCCCTCGGTGAACTTGAACCCGGTGCCCAGGGTTTCCGGCTTCTGCTCGGGCACCAGGTCCCGGAGAGATAGTGGCATTGGCTAAACCTCCGAACGCTTGCACCGCCGGGACGGCCTGGCGATCCCGTACCAGTATATTCGCGGCCTTACGGCAGTGCAAACGGACACGAGCCTCGAAATCCCCCCACCCCCCCGTTACGAAAGGGGGGCTTACCTGACGGCTGGCATTTAGCGGCCGGCCTTCGCCGGGTGCCGGGCCCTCTTGCCACGAACGGCTCCCGGTATATAATATATAACCGGTATATAATATATAATAGGTATGCTCTGCGGCCGGGGTGGCCGCAACTCCATGCAGCGGAGGCGACCTAATGGGCGCAACGGAAACGATTGCCAAATGGATTGTCAATACAAGCTATGAGGACATCCCACCCGACGCTATTCGCGTGGCCAACGAGTCTTGCTTCGACCTGTTGGGGGTCATCCTGGCCGGGTCGGTGCAGCCGGTCGGCGAGATAATCCAACAGTACATTGCCGATCAGGGCGGTGCTCCCCAGGCGACGGTACTGTCTTCGGGGATGCAGACCACCCTGGCCAATGCGGCAATGGCCAACGGCACCATGGGGCATGCCCTGGACTACGACGACTTCGGCGGTTTTGGACACCCCACAACGGTCATCTTCCCGCCGTTGCTGGCCCTGGGACAGAGTCTGGGCTCCACCGGCCGCGACCTGCTGGAAGCCTACGTCGTCGGCTGCGAGATCGGCCTGGCCATCTCCCATGCCACCCAGTACAACCAGATGCTCCGGGGCTTCCATAGCACCGCCGTTATCGGCCGGATGGCCAGCACGGCGGCCTGCGCCAAGCTGCTCAAGCTTGACGAGCACCAGACCAGGACGGCCCTCGGCATCGCCGGGTCCATGGCCGGCGGCCTGATCCACAACTTCGGCACCATGACCAAGCCCTTTCACGCCGGCATGGTCAGCCGCGACGGAGTGATGGCGGCGCAACTGGCCCAGCGGGGCCTCACCGCCGGGCAACAGGTCCTCGAGCACCCGGTGGGCTACGCCGCCACGGTGCTGGGCGAGGGCATCTACGACCTGGACGTGATGGCGGATAACCTGGGCAAGCCTTTCCGCACCCAGGACGCGCTGATAATCAAGAAATACCCTTGCTGCGGGGGCAACCACGCCATGCTGGACAGCCTGTTCGGAATGATGCGTGAACATAACTTCACCTACGAAGACGTGGCCAACGCCGAGGTTGACCAGTCCTTCGTCTCGGTGGTGATGCTGTACGGGGAGCCCGACGACCCGCTAAAGGGTAAGTTCAGCGCCAAGTACAACGTGGCGGCGGCCCTGGTGGACGGCAAAGTGGCGGTCGATACCTTCTCCGAGGAGAAGATCGCCGAGGAAAAGATCCAGGAGACGATGGGCAAGGTACGCACCAAGGTCCTGTCCAAATGGGAACTGGCTGACGTGGATGCTCACCCGACCCTGCCCATCCGGATCACTTTGAAGGACGGGCGTGTCTTCGAGCATCACACCACCAGAGAGATGATCCTGGGCAGCCAGAAGAACCCTTGGGGCTTCGAGAACATCGCTGGCAAGTTCCGGGACAACGCGGCCCTGGCCCTCTCCGATGAAGGGGTAACCGCGGCCGTCGATGCCTGGTCTGACATCACCCAGGTGACCGACCTCACCGAGGTCATCAGCCGCACGCTGGTGAAGTAAAGCGCCGGCGTCCGCCGGTTCGGCATCTCCGCTCGAATTGCTGTCCTTTGATAGGGAAAGCAAAGCTTGAGTGTTGGGCGAAATCCCCCTTAGTCCCCCTTTATAAAGGGGGACTAAGGGGGATTTACTCCTCGTTAGGTTGAGGAACCTGTTCGCTGCTCAAATGGAGGGGTGTGGGGCTCTAGGCGGATGGGACCGCCTTCGATGACCATGATCAGCATTCCACGGCTCACCGGGCCTCACGATTACCATGGTCGCCCGGCCGGGATTCCTCGATCCATCAGCGGCGCCTGACGGGTTTCGCCCGCAGCGTGCCGTGGTCACTTCCCTGTCCCGGGCCGGGAGTGGCAACCCGCGATTCCACCAGGATATGGAGGCTGCAAATGGGCGCGACAGAAACAATTGCCCGCTGGATCGTCAACACCAACTACGAGGACATCCCACCCGACGCCATTCGCGTGGCCAACGAGTCCTGCTTCGACCTGTTGGGCGTCATTCTGGCCGGCTCGGTGCAGCCGGTGGGCGAGATAATCCAGCAGTACGTGACCGACCAGGGGAGCGCCGCCCAGGCGACCGTGCTGTCTTCGGGAATGCAAAGCTCCCTGGCCAACGCGGCGATGGCCAACGGCACCATGGGGCACGCCCTGGACTACGACGACTTCGGCGGCTTTGGCCACCCGACGACGATCTTGTTCCCGCCCCTGCTGGCCCTGGGGGAGAGCATCGGATCCTCCGGCCGCGACCTGATGGAAGCCTACGTCATCGGTTGTGAGGTCGGGATGGCCATCCAACATGCCACCCAGTACAACCAGATGAACAAGGGCTTCCACGGCACCGCCGTCATCGGCCGGCTGGCCAGCGTCTCGGCCTGCGCCAAGCTGCTCAAGCTCGATCAGCGCCAGACCACCATGGCCCTGGGCATCGCGGGGTCGATGGCCGGCGGCCTGATTCACAACTTCGGCACCATGACCAAGCCCTTCCACGCCGGCATGGTCTGCCGCGATGGAGTGATGGCGGCGCAGCTGGCCCAGCGGGGCCTTACCGCCGGTGTCCAGATCGTGGAGCACCCGCTGGGCTTTGCCGGCACGGTTCTCGGTGAGGGTCTCTACGACCTGGATGAGATGGCCGAGAACCTGGGCAATCCCTTTCGCATTCAGGACGCGATGATCATCAAGAAATACCCCTGCTGTGGGGGCAACCACGCCATGTTGGACAGCCTCTTCGGGATGATGCGGGAGCACAACTTCACCTACGAAGACGTGGCCAGCGCCGAGGTGGACCAGTCGTACATCTCGGTGGTCATGCTGTACACCGACCCCGACCCGCTAAAAGGCAAGTTCAGCGCCAAATACAACGTGGCAGCGGCGCTGGTGGACGGCGAGGTGGCCATCAACAGCTTCACCGAGGAGAGGATCGCCGACCCCAAGATCCAGGAGACGATGGCCAAGGTGAGCACCCGGGTCTTCGCAAAGTGGGAGATGGTGGCGGGAGACTTTCACCAGACCCTGCCGGTCCGAATCACGCTGAAGGACGGGCGGGTTTTCGAGCACACCACGGCCTCGAACATGATTCTGGGCGCCCAGCAGAACCCCTGGGGCTTCGAGAACATCAAGGGCAAGTTCCGGGAAAACGCCCGGCTGGTCCTCGACGAGGAGGGGGTGGACGCGGCCGTTGATACCTGGTCCGACATCCCCGGGATGACCGACATCGCCGGGGCCGTCAGGAAGACGCTGGTGAAATAACGGTGGCTAGGCGGGTGCGCCATTGACCGCAGAGCCGCAGAGGTCGCGGAGATATAAAGAAGATATCGAACCTCCGCGGCCTCTGCGGCTCCGCGGTGAAAAAGAGGGAGCTAGGGCTCGATGCGGATGGAGTCGCCCACCCGGATGGGACCGCCGTCGATGACCATGACCAGCAGCCCCCGGCGTCCGTTCACCTGCTCCCGCAGGCCCGGCCGGATCGCGTCCATCTTGCGGCAGGGCTCGCACAGCCCCACGATCTCCATGGTCACCCGGTCTTCGATGAAGAGCACCTCACCCGGGCGTGCCAGGGACAGGTCGAGGCCGGTGGTGGTGATGTTCTCTTTGAGTTGGCCCGGCTTCACTTCCAGCGCGTCCAGGGTCTCCCGGTCAATCACCAGCACCTGACGCGGGTTGTCCGCCCGGCAACTGCGGTCGCCCTCCAGCCCGTGTCCGGAGATTGCCATGGCTTCCTGAACCGGGTCTGACGGCGTGTCTTGGACCCTGGCCAGGTGAAGGTTCACGATGGTTCCCTGCTGCATTCCGGTGTGCCTCCCGTACGGGTTGTTGGTTTCACCGGACTTGTGCTAATCTGAGGCCCACACCCATAACCTCAAGACCGCCTGGGCGGCTGACCGCGGACATCGTGTCTGAATTATAGAGGCTCGGCGGCACACCTGTCACCGCCAACGGCTGCGGCTATCGGCTAAAGGCCTCCTCTCCGACGGCGGACGGCCGCAGGCTCGTCAACTCACGAAACGGAGGCAGCTCATGGATTATCAATACCTCAAGACGGAGACCAAGGACCACGTCTTCATTCTGACCATGCACGATCCCCCGACTCGCAACGCCATGGGGCCGGACATGGCCGATGAGATCATGTCCGCTTTGGACCGGTTCGAGGACGACCCGGAGCAGCGGGTGCTGCTGATGACCGGCACCGAGCCGTCCTTCTGCTCGGGCGCCAACGTCCGGGGAATGAGCCAGCGCCTTCAACAGGGCGATGGACAGTCCCCCGGAGACGAGGAGCCGGCGCCCCTGCCCTGGGGGAAGATGGAAGCCCGCTACGCCCGGCGGGAAAGCGAGGCTCAATACGGCGGCCGGGCCAGCGTGGTGCCCCTGCGGATCCACAAGCTTCAGAAACCGTCCATCGCCGCGGTCAACGGGCATGCCATGGGAGCGGGCATGGGGATTGCCCTGGCCTGCGACATCCGCATCGCCGCCGAGAAGGCGGTATTCTCCGAGGCCTTCGTCCGCATGGGTCTGCTTCCCGGTGACGGAAGCTGCTGGCAGCTGCCCCGGCTGATCGGCATGAGCAACACCCTGCTGCTCCAATATACCGGGGACCGGGTGGACGGCAACGAGGCCTACCGTATGGGCCTGGTGAGCAAGGTGGTGCCCGACGGCACGGCGCTGGAAGCCGGCCTGGAACTGGCCACCCGGCTGGCCCAGGGGCCGACGGTGTCGTTGGCCCTGATCAAGTACCTGGTGGTCAAAAGCCTGGAGACCGACTTCGAGGAAAGCCTCAAAATGGCCCACCTGGGCCTGGACCAGACGCGCCGGACCGAGGACCACAAGGAAGCGGTGCAGGCATTCTTGGAAAAGCGGCAGCCGGAGTTCAAGGGGCGGTGAGACCCCCTCTCCGGTCTCCCGCTTCCCAAAGGGGAAAGTACTGTTCCTTCCCGTTGGTGGAGGGGGAAGGCTGGGATGGGGACCAAACTCAACTTTCACCCCTTGACTCGGGTTTGGAACCTGCCTATAATGAGGTCAATACAAGAGGGCGGTTACTGAGCAAGGATGCTGTTTAACTGACAAGATAATAATCGTTGGGAAACCTGAGCGGCGGCTCGGGGTTAACCCCCCGGCCGCCGTTTCTCTTGTAGCACCTTAAAAAAAGAATAAGAAGTCTAGTAATCCTGCGAAAGAAATTCAAGAAAGTTTGGAGTTCCTAGCGTGGGTCAAGTTATTAAGGGCTTACGGTGGATGCCTTGGGACCAAGGGCCGATGAAGGGCGCGGTAAGGCTGCGATAAGCCTCGATGAGCCGTCTAACAGGCATAGTCGAGGGTTCCCGAATGGGGAAACCTGTTCCGGTGTTGAGCCGGTTCATCCCGATGCAAATCGGGAGGGTAAGCGGGGGAACTGAAACATCTAAGTACCCCGAGGAAAATAAATCAACCGAGATTCCCTGAGTAGTGGCGAACGAAAGGGGAATAGCCCAAACCAGTACGACTTAGTGGCATGAGGGCCTATGTCGTATCGGGGTTGTAGGGAGCACCTTGGGTCACCTCATTAGACCTGAAGGAGTTACAAATCTCGTCTCTAGCCGAAGGCGCCTGGGAAGGACCGTCATAGAGGGTGAAAACCCCGTAGACGAAAGGGATAAGACTCCTGGAGCATACCCTGAGTACCACGGGGCACGTGAAACCTTGTGGGAATCTGGGGGGACCACCCTCCAAGGCTAAATACCCTTGGTCACCGATAGCGTACCAGTACCGTGAGGGAAAGGTGAAAAGAACCCCTAGCGGGGAGTGAAATAGATCTGAAACCGTAAGCCTACAGAAGGTCGTAGCCCTGACTTCGGTCGGGGTGGCGGCGTGCCTATTGAAGAATGATCCGGGGACTTACTGTATGGAGCGAGGTTAAGGGACTGGAGTCCCGGAGCCGTAGCGAAAGCGAGTCTGAATAGGGCGGCTAGTTCCATGTAGTAGACTCGAAACCGGGTGAGCTACCCATGGCCAGGTTGAAGGTTCGTTAACGCGCACTGGAGGACCGAACTCGTGGCTAGTACAAAAGCTTGGGATGAGCTGTGGGTAGAGGTGAAATGCCAATCGAACTCGGAAATAGCTAGTTCTCCCCGAAATGCATTTAGGTGCAGCCTCGGGCACAGGTGGACGGAGGTAGGGCACTGAATGGGCTAGGGGGCGTGAGCTTACCAAACCCAATCAAACCACCAATGCCGTCCAACCGATACCCGGGAGTGAGACTGCCACAGATAAGTGCGGTAGTCGAAAGGGAAACAGCCCAGACCACCGGCTAAGGCCCCTAAGTTCAAGCTAAGTGGGAAAGGAAGTGAGGTTCCTCAGACAACCAGGAGGTTGGCTTAGAAGCAGCCATCCTTTGAAGAGTGCGTAACAGCTCACTGGTCGAGGAGTCTGGCGCCGAAAATGTAACGGGGCTTAAGTTTGACGCCGAAGCCGTGGATGTTCAGGTGCAAGGGTAAAGATCCCACCCCCAAAGGTGGAGCCAATAGGGAAACCCGCAATAGGGAAACCCGGCAACGGGCAACCTGACGGTGGGGGAACTTGGCGGCAAAGCCGGCGGGAGAGGGATTGGAGCCTTTGGAGAACGCCTGGGCGTGGTAGGGGAGCGTTCCTCGGGCAACGAAGGTGAGCCGTGAGGTTCACTGGAGCGCGGGGAAGTGAGAATCCCGGAATGAGTAGCGTAAACTAGGGTGAAAATCCCTGGCGCCGAAAGCCCAAGGTTTCCTACGCAACGTTTATCGGCGTAGGGTTAGTCGGTCCTAAGCCGTAGGCAAGCGCCGAAGGCGATGGACAGCAGGTTAATATTCCTGCACCGCCGTTGTTTCGCTTTAAAACCAAGGAGGGGTGCGGAAGGGTAGGTAGAGCATGCCTATTGGACATGGTGTGTCCTCAACTGTAGGCGAGTCGGGGCAGGTAAATCCACTCCGGCGTTAAGCAGAGGGTTGAGGGAATCGAGCCTTCGGGCTACGAAACTCTGTTGAACCCAAACCGACTAGAAAAGCTTCGTGGTTATGGAGCAATGGCGACCGTACCGGAAACCGCCACTGGTGGGCAAGGATAAAAGTCCTAAGGCGTTCGAGCTAACCTCCGCTAAGGAACTAGACAAAAGAGCCCTGTAACTTTGGGAGAAAGGGCCCCCCGGGGGGTGAAGCCACTAGCTGGTGGAGCGCTCTGGGGGCGCAGAGAAGAAGGCCGGGCGACTGTTTAACAAAAACACAGGTCTGTGCTAAGGGGAAACCCTACGTATACAGGCTGACGCCTGCCCAGTGCCGGAAGGTTAAGGGGAGTGGTGCAAGCCGCGAACTGAAGCCCCGGTGAACGGCGGCCGTAACTCTAACGGTCAACCGAACGGTCCAACCAGGCCTTGGGCGCAAGCCCTCGGCTCGGAGGCTGTTTAAGGCCGTTGTAAAATCTGGCTATATGCTGGGAAACCCGAGTATCCGGCGCTACCCGTTGATCGAATCTGGGTCAATTGGTGACAATGCGTCCGGTGCGGACAATCAGCAGGAAAGACCATGGAGGAAATCCCCGCGCCACGTTCCGGACTCTGTCAAGGAATGGTCCATGGACGGGGTGGAACTTCACGGAATCCTCAGAGACCATACGCCAGACCCGCTGTCGGAACGTGCGGGAAGATATGGTCCGATCTGTGTGGCGACATGCAGAGGGCGGCAGAAATGACCGTCCCCTCCGGTACTCAGCCAAACAGGCAACTGTCTGACCGGGAATCGGGGAGTAACAAATTGCCTAAGGTAGCGAAGTCCCTTGTCGGGTAAGTTCCGACCCGCATGAATGGTTGAACGACTTGGCCATTGTCTCGGCGGAGGGCTCGGTGAAATTGCGGTGCCCGTGAAGACGCGGGCGACCTGCGGCAGGACAAAAAGACCCTGTGGAGCTTTACTGTAGCCTGGTATTGGTCTGGGAGCCGTCATGTGTAGGATAGGTGGGAGGCTATGATGCCCCGACGCCAGTCGGGGCGGAGCCGCCGTTGAAATACCACCCTTGGCTGTTTTTGGTCCTAACCTCAGCGCAACTGAGGGACAGTGCCTGGTGGGCAGTTTAACTGGGGCGGTTGCCTCCTAAAATGTAACGGAGGCGTCCAAAGGTTCCCTCAGGACGGATGGAAATCGTCCATAGAACGCATTGGCATAAGGGAGCTTGACTGCGAGACCTACAAGTCGAGCAGGGACGAAAGTCGGGCAAAGTGATCCTACGGCACCGTGTGGAAGGGCCGTGGCTTATCGGATAAAAGCTACCCCGGGGATAACAGGCTTATCTCGCCCAAGAGTTCACATCGACGGCGAGGTTTGGCACCTCGATGTCGGCTCGTCCCATCCTGGGGCTGAAGGCGGTCCCAAGGGTCCGGCTGTTCGCCGGTTAAAGGGGTACGTGAGTTGGGTTCAGAACGTCGTGAGACAGTTCGGTCTCTATCCGCCGTGGGCGCAGGAGGCTTGAGGGAACCTCTCCCTAGTACGAGAGGACCGGGAGGGACAGACCTATGGTGTTCCAGTTGTTCCGCCAGGAGCAGCGCTGGGTAGCCATGTCTGGCAGTGATAAGCGCTGAAGGCATCTAAGCGCGAAGCATCCCCCAAGATGAGGCCTCCCTCCCCGATTAACTTCGGGGGTAAGACTGCAGAGAGACTATCTGCTTGATAGGCCGGATGTGTAAGGAGTGTAAGCTCTTCAGCAAACCGGTACTAACCAGTCGAGAGGCTTGACCCACGCTAGGAATTTCAAACTTTCAGATAGCGGTTAGCTATCAACCGTCAGCACTCAGCTTCCCCCGCCTCCCCTAAAGAGGATTGGAGGGGGCTGATAACTGAACGCTGAATGCCGGCCGCATGCTACGACTTCTTATTCTTTACAGGCTGTCAGCTGACAGCTTTCAGTAGTCAGCACCCGCCACCCCTCAAAAGGGGAGGAGGGCCTGATAGCTGACTGCTGATAGCTGACTGCTTGGCGTCGTCGCGGGGTGGAGCAGTGGCAGCTCGTCGGGCTCATAACCCGAAGGTCGTTGGTTCGAGTCCAACCCCCGCTACCAAAAAACTAGATACAAAAGTGAGCCCCGATATCCAAGATTGGAGTCGGGGCTCTTGTTTTGACAGCAACCTTGACAGCAACCCAGCAGAAATCAGCCCCGGAGAAGCTTGTCCAGGCCGATCATGGCCTCCCGCTGCATCGTCGGCAAAACGTGCGAGTAGACATCCATGGTAACGGCGATCTGGCTGTGTCCTAACAGTTCTTGGACCACCTTCGGCCTGGTGTCTAGGCCGAGAAGCAGTGTGGCAGCGGTGTGGCGTAGGTCGTGAAACCTGATACTGGGTAACCCGGCCCGACGGAGCAATGGTCCGAAGGATCGGTGCCGCAGGTTATTCGGATCGACATAGTTACCAAGCGCATTAGTAAACACGAAGTCCGTGTCCGGCCACTGTGGGCCGGCTTCATATTGGTCTTTTAATTGGTGGATTCGGTGGCGCTGCAACGCTTCTACGGCAAGTGGAGCAAGGTCAATCTGGCGACGGGATTTTGCGGTCTTCGGTTCCCCGAGGAACCCGCCTTGCTGAAGTGTATACCGTACCTGTAGTGTGCCTTGGTCGAGACTAACATCGCGCCAGTGGAGACCCAATAGCTCACCCCTCCTCATTCCAGAGGTCACTGCCAGCACGTAGAGGGCTTCGAGCCGGTCTTCTCTTGCGGCTTCGAGGAATCGTCGTACTTCTTCAGGTGTGAGAGCTTGATGCTCGGTACTTGCACGCCGTGGGGGATCAACCGCTTCGGACACGTTCCGTATCACCAGATTCCACCGGAGTGCTTGTTTAAATGCCCGGTGTAGGACAGTGTGGAGATGCCTGACACTCGTAGGCGACAATCCTTCTGCGAGTTTTTTGGTATATAGGTCCTGGAGATGCTGAGGAGTGAGCCGGGGAAGGCGAATATGCCCGATCACTGGTATCGCGTGAAGCCTCATGTATTCCTCGTAACGGACAAAAGTCGTGCGCCGGATCGTAGGCTCAGCGGTTTTCAGCCAGTGAGTAAGGAAGTGTTCCACGGTTTGCCGCTCAGAAACGACTGGTAAACTGGCTTCCCGGTCTCTGAGTGCTTCATTAAGTTTTCGGGCCACGTCCTGGCGAGTCTTGCCGTAGAGCGTACGGCGCTTTCTACGTGGCAGGGATACCGCCGCTGCCCACCTACCGTCCTGCCGCTTGTAGATACTGCCTTCGTTGTTTCCGCGTCTGGCCATGTTGTCAACCCCCCGATGCTCGTTGCTTCCGCTTTCTCAGCTTCGCCCCGACCGGTTCGCCGCACAAATTGCAGAAGTTCATCCGGCCCCTCTGGGGCTTTCTTCCTTCCCGAATATACGTCTGGCCGCAGCCATCACAGACCGCTAGACCCTGGCTCTTACTGACCGCGAACATCAGCTGGACCCCAAG
>JASLXV010000033.1:0-65313 GCA_030740155.1 Dehalococcoidia bacterium
GGCCATGCCAAACTTGTCCATGGCCGCCCGGAAAGCACCGTCGCCGAAATAGCGGTGAATGCGGCAGTCGAATCGGCTGAACGTCTTCCCCACCGGGCACCACAGGATGTCGCACCAAAAGCCCTGCTCGTCCTCGTTGACCCCGGCCTCCTCCGGCGAGGCATACCATACCCCATTTATCAGCGTCATCAGCAGGGAAGCGAGTTCGGAATCGCTCACGTCCTCCGGGCGCTCAACCCCTTCAAAACACTGGGAGGCCACCTGGTATCCCGTCTGCTTCAACGTGGCTACACACACTTTCTGTCCCTGCTCCCCGAACTCGCCCTCCACCACCCTGAGCAGCGCCAGCAGCGACTGCACCATGATCTGCCCGAACACGAACAACGTGGCCGGGTCGTAGTCCTTTTGGGAGAGGACCTCCCGGCGCAGGTGCTCCACCTCATCCGCCCAGGGCCACTTGAAAGGGAGCCTGGCCAGTCTGTCCTTAGTCGTTTCTATCATTGCTGCCTCCTTCCTGGTTGGAGCCTTTCTGCTCCGCCCCTTGCCCGCCCGTGTGACCGGTCGGTACAGTTGGTCTGCCGGGTGGGACTAACCCCTTGGTGACGGGCCGCTGGTCCCTTGACGAACAGTGGGGATCGGCGGACTGGTTCTATTTCTCCACAGGTGCCGTAGCCGTTCGCAGGCCCTGCTGCCACGAGCTAGCCCCGCGGGATACAATCTCGCCAGGCTCAATCCTCCACTACGGCCGCCAATCTGGTGAAAACTCCCGAGAGGTAGAGTTCGTGATATTGACCTGATTGGACCCATCCGCGCTCATCACGTAGATATCACTGTTGCCGTCCCGGCCGGAAGTGAAGGCGATCCTGGAACCGTCGGGCGACCATGACGGCCACCTATCCCACTCTGGGTCGTCGGTCAGCCTCCGGACCTCGGAGCCGTTGGTGTTCATCACGTATATGTCGTAGTTGTCATCCCGCCAGGAATAGAAGGCGATCTTATCGCCGTCTGGGGACCAGTCGGGGTCTAGATCTCCGCCCGGGTTGTTAGTGAGCCTGGTCTGGTCGGAACCGTCAACGTTCATCACGTATATCGCCCAGCTGCCGCGCCGGAAGGACGAGAAGGCGATCATAGCGCCGTCAAGAGACCAGGCCGGGTCCGAGTCCCAAGCAGGGTGGTTGGTAAGGTTGGTCTCGCCGGAGCCATCGATGCCCATCACGTATATCTCGCCATTGTCGGGCCTGGTGGAGGCGAAAGCGATCCTTGTGCCGTCAGGAGACCACGCAGGTAACTGATAGTATTTCTGTGGATCGCTGGTCAACCTGGTCTGGCTGGAGCCATCGGTGTTCATTACGTATATTTGGTATGAGCTGTCCCGTAGAGAGTAAAAAGCGATCCTGGCACCGTCAGGAGACCACGAAGGCGCACTGTCATTGCCCACGTGGTTGGTCAGGTTGGTCTGGCCTGAGCCGTCAGCGTTCATTACGTAGACCTCGTAGTTTCCGTTCCGGGTGGAATCGAAGGCGATCCAGCCGCTTTTGAGTGTCGTCGGCGGCGGGGGAGTAGCGGTAGGGACTAGTGTGCCAGGGCCACCACAGGCCGCCGTAGCCAAGAGCACCAACGTGGCTGCCAGAAAGACCATCAGCAGCCTCGGTGGCTGGTCGGGCGCATGATGAAGGCTAACTTGTCTTCCGGCTTCAGCTCTGAAGCCACGTTCCAAAGTGCTCCTACCCGAGTCCGGCGGCTGTAGGCAGGGGGATACCCGGAGAACGGCCACCGCATGAAGATGTAGGCGGCCTGGCCAGGCCGAGCACCTGGTAGCGGGAGATTGCCCCTTCCTTCTCGAAGCGGAACTTCCCTCGCCAGAGCGTCCCGGCGCAATCACCTTGGAACCGGAAAGACAGGGTGATGACGTAGCAGTCCTCGTCTTCCGTAGACTATAGGACCTCGAATTCCATGCTGACACCGCTGAACCCACCCTCCGTAGTGTTGGCAACCAGCACAAATGGGACACATTGGGACCCGAGAGATCAGGTGTGCGGTAGAGCCTGGGTGAACTCCCTGAGGGTCCGGTTATGAAGCCTTGGCCTGTCGATAGTCTGAGCCTTCACCCTGACGGCGGTGTCTTTGCTGATTACTGACTCGGACACATCTGCTCCTTTCTGGAAGTAATGTACCTTCGTTCCAGGAACTCACGCCACCTCCATTCTCTCGGGTTTTCTTACCCCCCAATGTGTCCCATTATCGCTGACGGTCTACACTCGCCGGGACCCTCGGTAGCGGGCCAAATGTCAAAGAAGGTTTGGCGAAAAGACGAGTCGCAATGACTGAAGCTGAGAATTACCGCAACAGATACGAATCAATCTAACGCTGAATTATGCTGGTGGGTACTAGTTCTTGGAAGGTGCGTGGCGTTCCAGTTGGGCCAGGGGCCACTCCAGTACCCGGTCGTCGGAGTAGCGCACGGAGACTGACTCGTGGAGCCGGTGGCCCACGATGACCGTGGCCAGCCCCTTGGGTGTGCCCACCTCCTCGCCGATGCGGGGGAAGGCCCGGTTGATCTGCCGGTACTGCTCGTACTCGAATCTCAGGCAGCAGCGTAGCCGGCCACAGCCGCCGGCCAGGCCCTCGGCGCTGATCGGCAGGGCCTGCTCTTTGGCCATGCGCACGGATATGGCGTCGAACCTGGTCAGCCAGGCGCTGCAGCACAGGCCGCGGCCACAGCGTCCCAGCCCGCCCGCCGCTTTGGCGACATCCCGTTCACCCACTTGCCGCAACTCGACCCGGCAGCGCAACGCCGAGCCCAGCTCGCGGAGAAGGGGGCGAAAGTCCACCCGCCCCTCGGCGCCAAAGGTTATCTTGAGGCGGGTGCGATCGAAGGTGTAGTGGGTTTCGATGATCTTCATTGCCAGGCGCAGGTCGCGGACCTTGCCGCGGGCCAGATCGAAGGCTTCACTCTCCATTTCCCTGATCTGTTGCAAGCGGCCAAAATCCGACGAGGTCGCCTTGCGCACCAGCGTTGCCCCGGGCTCTCCCTCGGGCTGGCTGCAGACCAAGTCGTTGGGCTCGCGGACGACCCAGCCCAATTCCTGACCCTTGTCCGCCTGGACTACCACGTAGCTGTTGCGGTGCAATTCCAGTTCACCTGCATCGACGTAGACGATGGGGTCCGCGCGGCGCCAGCGAATCCCTACTATCCGGCTCAAGCTTTCACCGTTGTGATCGGCAAATCCAGCATTAACATCTCCAGCGCCAATCTGGCGCGAGCGTTTCGATCCAGGGCCTCCAGTGTCTCCAACAGCCGTTTGACGAAGCGGACGATTTGGACCGACGTGAGCTGGGCCGCCTGCAGGCGCAGGTCGGATTGCCGGTCGATGTTGAGGACGTACTCCTCGCCGCCTTCCTTTATCAGCAACAGGTCGCGCCACCACCGCAACCAGAGGAAAAGCTGCTGTTTGACCGAGTCCCGGTCCTTGGAAAACAATGTGGCAAGCTCGCCGGCGTAGTTGAAGCGCGCGCTCAGTCCGGACTCGCACGTCTCTTTCAGCCGCTCCAGCTGCTCCTCGCGCCGCTCCAGCACCTCTTCCCCTTCGGCCAGGGCCGTGATGGCCCAGCCCGGGCAACCCCGGGCCAGCCGGGCCAACCGCTCGGCCTCTTCGGGGCTGGTGTGGTGCTCCTTTACCAGCGTCTCGACCATCCTATCCTTCGGTACTGGCAGGAGGACCAGGGGGCGGCAGCGAGACCGAACGGTGGGCAGGATTCCCTCCGCGTCGGCCGTTAAAAGCAGGATCAATACCTGGGGAGGAGGTTCCTCCAGGGTTTTCAACAGAGCGTTAGCAGCATCCTCGCTCATCAGTTCGGCCCGGTCGAATATGATAACGGTGCAGGCGCCCTCGTAGGGCTTCAGGTTAACCTGCCTCAGCACCTCTCGGACATCGCCGATTCCGATTACGGTTCTGGCCGGTTCTCCCTCTTCGCTATGGCCCAGGCCCACAACCCGAAGATCGGCGTGGTGACCCCGGGAGATGCGGGTGCATTGCCCGCAATCGCCGCACGGTTCTCCAGGGCCCCGCAGACAATTTACGCCCTGGGCCAGGTTCAGGGCAAGGGTCATCTTACCCACATGTGGCGGGCCTACCAGCAGGTATGCGTGGGCCGCTCGGCCCTGTTTGAGGCTGGCCTCCAGCTGCCGGAATATGTGGTCCTGCCCGTATACCTGCCACATAGTTAGCCTTCAGCAGTCAGCGGTCTGCTTGCTGCTTCATAGCCGCGCAAATTCGCGGCAATTCCGAATGTTCTTGGACAGAGTTACTGTTTGTGGTTGACGGCAGTTGATCTCCTTTAGCCTAAAGCCAGAAATGATCCCTGCTCATCCTGATCGAACGTAATCAAATTCTCAGAGTGGGTTCGAAGCAGCGCCTCGACTTCCGTCGTCGAGCAGTTCCCGAGGCGTATCCAGATAACCTTAGGAGGGTGCCCGAAAAGGAAACTGCGTTGGCGAAAGTCAGAATCTTTGGACACGATGGTAAGCCCTTGCTCCGCCGCGTAGCGCCAAACATCTTCATATTGCGCAGCGTGAAGTCCTACGTCCCGAACATGGGTGGTTCCTGGATATACGTCTGACAGGAATTCCTTCAACTTTGGAGACAGGTTCTCGTACAAAAGAAGCCTCATGAGGGAGGGGAAGATGTAAACTTTCGTTCCCGATCGGCCGCGAACGCGAGGCACGCGCGGATGTCCTCACGCCTGAGGTCGGGAAAGTCCGCGAGGATCTGGTCTTCCGACATTCCCGACGCCAGGTATTCCAGGACATCATAAACAGTGATCCGCAACCCCCTGATGCAGGGCTTGCCGCCACGTTTTCCCGGCTCGATTGTTATTAGCGATTGATATTTCATATTCAAAGATTACGGTGGCAGTCGGGTAGCTGTCAATCTGGTCACGAAGTCGCGAGCTATGGGCGAATGATGCGAAGACCGTTACGTGGATCGGAGACGACGCTCGCGGTGTGATCCTGGTCTCTTCGGGCTTCTGCTAATCGATCTCATGCGGGCGGGGCTGGGCTGCCAATCCGTCAGCCTCCGCCATCAGCTCGATGATCTGCGACTTGATCTCGTTGTACCTGTGCCACTCCTCCGGATATTTGTTTTGCGCTCGCCCCAAGTTGACCTCTGTGGCGTACTTGAGAAGATATGTTTCAATCGCCTGCTCGATCCGCCTGAACTCAGCCAGGTTCTCTATGCGCGATCGCAAGAACTCTCGCCAATCCTTGTTCCCCTTCGACGAGTTGCAATCACGGCAGCACGGCACAAGATTGCCGATCTGATGGCCGTAGCCATTCAGTTTCGAGTCCTTGACCAGCCCCACCAAATGATCCCACGTCTCGGCTGCGGAGTCGCAGTACACGCAACGGAGGTCATCAAGGTCGGTCTGGCCGAGCAGGGCCATGGCCTCAGCCACCCGATTCTCATCGTATTCGTCGCATGGGGCCAGGGCGGAGGCAAATGCGTGGTTGATCGTCGTCTTTCGCCGCTGGACCATCGAGTATGGACGCAGGTGCCGTTTGATGCCAGAAGGTTTCACGTTAGCGCTCCGCGATCACCAGTTACCGTCTATCCCAAAACCCTCACTTCCGTCCCCAAGCCAACCTTCACTCCACATCGCAGTGCATCATGTCCTGGTAGGTCTCGCGGCGGCGGATCAGCCGGCTCCGGCCGTCCCGGACCAGGACGATCGGCGGCCTGGGATTCATGTTGTAGTTGCTGGCCATGGACGGGGCATAGGCCCCCGAGGCGGGGATGGCGATCAGGTCGCCCGCTTCCAGGATGGGAAGCATTATATCGGAGGCCAGCACGTCTCCCGACTCACAGTATTTTCCGGCAATGGTGACTTTTTCCTGGGGCGGCCGGTCGGCCTTACCCGCGGCCACCACCTCGTAGGCCGCCTGGTACAGCGCGGGACGGATGTTGTCCCCCATGCCGCCGTCGACGCTGACGTACTTGCGCACCCCGGGAATATCTTTAATGGCACCGACCCGGTACAGGGCAACCCCCGCCGGTCCCACGATGGCGCGGCCCGGCTCTATGATCAGGTTGGGCTTCGCCATGCCCAGGTCCTCACAGGTAGAGGTAAGCGTAGAAACGATGGTCTCGGCGTAATCCCCAATCTCCGGCGGTTTCTGGTCTCCGGTATACGCGATGGCAAAACCGCCTCCGGGGCTGAACTCCCGGAGGTCCAGGCCCTCTTCCAGGAACTGGGCGGCGAAGCGCAGCACCAGCTCGGTGGCCACGCGGAAGGGCTCCAACTCGAATATGGGAGAGCCCAGGTGGAAGTGCAGCCCCCGCAGCTTCAGGTTCCGGGCCGCCAGGGCCACTTGGATGGCTTCGGCAGCGTGGCCGGTCTGGATGGAAAAACCGAACTTGGAGTCGAGGATCCCGGTGGTGGTGTACACGTGGGAATGGGGGTCTACCCCCGGCGACACTCGGATGAGAACGTCCTGCACCTTTCCGGCGGCGGATGCGATGTGCTCCAGCAGGTCCAACTCGTGGAAGCTGTCCACCACCACGTAACCAACGCCGTGCTCCACCGCCTCGGTCAACTCCGCGGGTGTCTTGTTGTTTCCGTGGAAGTAGACATGGTCCAGGGGAACACCGGCGCGGAGGGCGATGGCCAATTCCCCGCCCGAAACCACGTCCAGTCCCAGGCCTTCCTCGTGGAAGAGCTGCGCCAGGGCTGGATTGATGTAGGCCTTGGAGGCGTAGGCAACCTGGGACGCGGGATAGCGTTGCCGAAACTCTTGGATGAAGCTACGGCAGCGGGCCCGCAGTGTCTCTTCGTCCAGGATGTAGACCGGAGTGCCGTACTCGGCGGCAAGCTCCAGGGTGTTGCAGCCGCCAATGACCAACTGGCCTTCGGGGTTGACCTGGGTGGTATCGGGGAACACCGCTTGGGAAAACGTCGCCATCCTTCTTCAACTCCAGCGCAGTGCTGACAGCCCTGAGCCGATCCGCTGCGGGCTGTCAGCTTGTTTACACGGGCCATCATAGGCCCAATGAGCAATCTTGCGCAACCGGGATACCCGTTGACTCCCGCGACGGCCGAGAATATACTCCGGTGCGTTCCGCCTCACGGGCTCTCAGTGCCACCTCGACCGGCTACCATTCCGCGGCGGGGCGGCTTGTTAGGGCAACCCGAAGGTCAAGACCGATCTGAAGGATCAACTAGTTGAAGATACTCCTGACCAATGACGATGGCGTCCGGGCCCCCGGCGTGTGGGCGGCGGCGCGGGCCCTGCGCCAGGTGGGGGAGGTGTTCGTGGTGGCGCCGGAAATGGAGCAGAGTGGCGTCGGCACCGCTCTCACCCTCCACTCGGCGGTGAAGGCCGCCCCGGCGCCGGTGGACCCCGGCCTGCCCGCGGGCCCCGGCCATATCGAAGACGGTGACGCGTTACACCCGGTGGTGGCCTACTCCGTGGCCGGGACGCCGGCCGACAGCTGCGTCCTGGGGCTGGAGAGTCTGGTGGGCGCGGTTGACCTGGTGGTGTCCGGGATCAACGCCGGGTCCAACCTGGGCTGGGACGTGGTGGTCTCGGGAACGGTGGGTGCGGCGATCCAAGGCTACGTCCGCGGCTACCCAACCATCGCGATATCGGTCGGCGCGGTGCACAATCCCCAATTCGAGGGGGCCGCGCGGCTGCTTCGGTTGCTGGCCCGGCGGCTGAGTCAGGCGCCGGCAAGCTCCGGATTCTTTCTGAACATCAACGTGCCCAGCATTCCCCCGGAGCGAATCTCCGGGGTCGAGGTCACCAGGTTGGGCCACCGCTCCTATGCGGAGTCGGTGCGCGTGGAGGGAAGCGGGACGGACAAGGGGTACCGGATCTCCCGGAACCGGCCGGTCTCCGGGGATCCCCAACCGGGCACCGATATCTGGGCGCTGAAGAGGGACCTGATCTCCATTACCCCGCTGGGGATCATCCTGGGCCACCGGGAGATGACGCCGGAGATCGAGGGCCTGGTGTCCGGCCTTTCCGCTCAACTGTTGGACCGCCCCGACTGATCCGCCGCCCGGTTACTCCGGGGCGGCCAGCAGCGCCACCCGCCCGGCCAGGGCCGACACGACGATGTACTCATGGTCGGCGTGGGGGCCTTCGCCCACTCCCCCCATGCCGTCCAGGACCGGGATTCCCACGGCCGCCGCGAACTGCCCGTCGGAGCCACCCCCCACCTGGGCTTCTTTGAGATCGATTCCCAGGGGCCCGGCCATGCGGCGGGCCGTGTCCAGCAGCCGGGCCGTCGCCTCGGTCTTCTCCATGGGAGGCCGGTTCAGCCCACCGGTTACCTCGACGCTGGCTCCGGGCAGCGTGGGGGAAAGCCCCAGGATCTCCCGGGTGACGCGGTCGGCTTCGGCCACGGTAGCCACCCGCAGGTCCACCAGGGCTTCCGCGGAGGGTGCGATCTGGTTCCGCACACTGCCGCCTTGCATAACCCCCACGTTCACGGCGGTGCCCGTCTCGAAATTGGTGAGGCTGTGGAGCCGCAGGACCTGGTAGGCCATCTCCTCGACGGCGCTGATGCCTTTCTCCGGGTCGTTGTCGGCGTGGGCCGCCCTCCCGGTCACCTTGACCTCGAAGATGCCCACCCCTTTGCGGCCGACCTTCAAGGCCCCCTCTTTTCCCGCCCCTGGTTCCAGGCAGAACGCGTGGGTGCTCTTGCGCGCTTCCTCCTGGATGAGCGCCCGAGAGGTGGGGCTGCCCACCTCTTCATCGGAGTTGAGCAGGAGCCTCACCCGTTGCCGGGGAGACCGGCCCAGGGCCGCTATTGCTTCCAATGCGTGGAGGGTGATGGCGATCCCCGCTTTCATGTCCAGGACGCCGGGGCCTCGGGCCAGTCCGCCCTTCACGCGGAAGGGGTTTTGCTGGATGGTCCCCGTGGGCCAGACTGTGTCCATGTGGCAGAGGATGAGGACCTGCTCCGCTCCTTCTCCCACATCGGCCAGCAGGTGGTCCCCGGCCTCTTCCTGGGGCACCACCTGCACCCAGGCGCCCAAGGCCTCCAGCCGCCCTTTGATGTAGGACCCCAACGCGTCCACCGAGGGCTTGTCCGAGCTGAAGGACTCCATCTCGACTATATGCCGCAGGCTGCTCAGGATATCCGCGGCGTGGGCTTGGGCGTAGTCTAGTAGCTCTTTCATGGCGGTTCCTCTCCGGGGACTCTCTTCAGTCTGGGGCGGCTTTCATGGTAATCCGCGTCCCCACCGTGTTTTGGACAAACGCGTCGGGCCGGGCTTGATACACAGCGCAGGCTGCCCGGTAGCCGGCGCAGTGGGCGGGAGAGATGATGGCGGGGTCAAGGGCTACCAGCGCGTCCACGACGGTGCCAATACGGTCGTGGAAAAAGGTCGGGCCCAGGTGAAAGCCGCCGATGACCGCATGGACCTGCGGAATGCCGGTGATGGCCTGGGCATGATGGACCGTGTTGACGATCCCAGCGTGTCCGCAACCGGAGAGCACCACCAGTCCCTTCCCTCGAAGGCTCACGACCAGGCCCTGGTCATCGCAAATCAACGGATCCGGTTCCAGGACCCCGTTTCTTATGGCTTGGTGAGCGGGCCAACCGGTCTCGAAGTCATTGGTGCGGGCCACTTGGCCGGTGACTAGAGCCATCCCCTCTACGACGAAGGACGGGTTCTTGGTTTCGATTAGCTCGACGCCGGCGTCCCGGAGACCTTGCCGGGACGGTGGGATCAGCTGGTTCTGAACTTCGCCGTTGGGTCGAAGGGTAGCCCGATTCAGGTAGGCGTCTGGATGAAGAGTGAGAGGAAACCTCAAGTGTCCTAGCCGTTGACGCAAGCCGATGAGGCCCAGAGTGTGGTCCCAATGGCCGTGGGAGAACACAATACAGCTCCAGTCCTGGGGTTTCAACTCCAGGCAGTCCATGTTGTGGACCAACCCTTCCGGGGTCCCACCGGCATCGAAAAGGACCGAGCGGGTGATGCCGCCGCGGGTCAATCGGACGAGCATCGAGAGTCCGTGCCCGCCAACAAATTCAGTGTGCATCTCACCGTTGAGGAGGTTCGAGACGACCATGTTGTCTGCTCGAACATCAAGACGTTCGATGGCGCCGCCGCCCGCGGTGGTCCGATCAACGAGGTTCTCAAAAAGCGTGGTGATCTTGACTTGGTCCACCGGGTCTAGCTGAATCGCCTCGCTCATCCCTTGAGATTCCTCCCAGATGCCGGCTCAGTCGCCGCGTTTCGCGACCCTCGTTGCCCGGGCTCGGCGTCAGTTGCGGGACCGGCCCTAGTCCGCCGCCGGTGCGGGCTTCGGCTCCAGGGCGCCGGTCACGCCGATCATGCTCTCCTGGGTGACCAACTCGGCCAGCTCTTCCTCGGTCATATGCTCGGTGTTGGCGGGACGCTTGGGCAAAATCAGGTAGCGCAGGTCCGCCGTGCTGTCCATCACCCGCACCTCGACAGATTTGTCAGGCTCGAAGCCGAACTCCCGCATCACGGACCGGGGGCTGCCCACCACGCGTGAGCGGTAGGCAAAGCCCTTGTACCAATCGGGCGGCCGGCCCAGGATGGACCGGGGATAGCAGGAGCAGAGGGTGCACACCGCCACGTGATGGACCAGGTCGGTGTTCTCCAAGACCGCGAGTCTGGTGACGACCTCGTGCAGCGAGTACCCCAGCTCTTGAATGGCGAACTCGGGGACGCCGATCAGGCGTTTCTTGAACTCCGGGTCCACCCAAGCGCGGGCCACAACCCGGGCGCCGTCCTTTGGCGATCGGGCGTCCAGAGCGTTCCCGGTTGCTTCCAGCTCTTCCGCCGTGAAGATTCCCTTCTCCACACACAGGGCCACGAGGGCCTCGGACCTGAGGGCGTAGTAGGCCGCGTTGGCCCCGTGGTGACTAGCTTGGGCATCATGCTCGTTGGCGCTACTCATGAACAACTCCTAATCGGCGGCAGGTTCCAGCCAGTGTTGATAGATGTCGATCAGTAACTGGTCGATCGCCGAGCCATGGTAACTTTCCCACACCTCGGTCTGGTCAAACTGAACCCGGTAGAGGGGCTGCTTGGGCAACCCCGAGCCTCCGTAGGCCAGGGACTCCGGATTGGGGAACACGCCGCACAGGGTTTCCACCTGTCCGGTCTTGCCTTGAATATACGCGGGGGTCCGGATGTGGTGAGGCGACAAGCCGACCCGCACCTGGACCCGGTCACCGGGCTGGTATCTGACCGGTTCAGCGTCGCCTCCAGCGGTTCCCATGATTACCCTCTCTCCCGTTCCAGCTCCGACATCTTCCGGTCGATCTCCTCGGTGGTCATGACCCCGCGTTCGACCAGCAGGGCCTCGTAGGCTGCGGTGAATCTTTCGTAGTAGCTGAGGGTTAGATACTGTTCGGGGCCCAGGCTCTCGATGGCCCGGCGCAGCTCATCGGTCTTCTTGAACCCCTTCTCGCCAAGAATGCTGTTCAGCGAGTCCACCCTGCGCTCCCAGGCCTCCATCTCGTGCTCGGTCCGGTCAATCGGCTGGTCCGTGGGCAATCCGCCCAAGTCGTGAACTTTCCGCATCCCGGCCTCCTTCCCAAAGAGTGTTGCTGATGATAATAATTCTTGCCGTCAAGGTTGGCAAGGGAGTCACCGGCCGGCCCACAGCTCAGCCACCTCCTGGCAGCGCATGAACTCCACGTTGGGGAAGCCGCGGATGTAGGTGATAAGCCGCTCCAGCATGAGCAACCGGCCGGGACGCCCGATGTACTGAGGATGCATGGTCAGGTGGAAGGCCCGCCCGTAGCGATACAGGCCATCGAACTCGGCGGACCAGGACCCGTAGACCTCTTCGGGGTTGCGCATGGGGCCGAGGCGGCCGGCCACCGGAGCGTAAACGAAGTTGGGAGCGTCGTCCAGCAACCAGGATACGGGGATCTCCACTATGCTCTCGCCCGGCGAGCCGGTGTCGGCCAGGTAGGGAGCGTCGTCGCCAAACATGCTGCTGTCGTAGAGGAAGCCGCGGGAAGCCAGCAGCCCCAACGAGCGCGTGCTCAGGTCCCAACTCGGCGACCGGTAGCCACAGGGCGTCTGGCCCGTTATGCCCTGGAGGATGACCGAGCATCTCTCGAGCATCTGCTCCTCCTCCTCGGCCGAAAGGCTGAACGCGGGCTCGTGCATATAGCCGTGGAGGCCCACCTCGTGGCCGCGGCGGACGATCTCCTCGACCAGGCCGACGTGGGTCTCGGCCACGTAGCCGGGCACGAAGAAACTGGCCTTGATGGATTGGTCATCCAGCAGGTCCAGTATCCTGGGGACCGCCACGCTGGGGCCGTACTCGGCCATGGACATCAGGCTGGGGTGGTCTTTGAAGCCGGGATTGCGGTTGAGCCACGAGGAGACGCCGTCTACATCGAAGGTCAGCATCGTCACTAATTGGGTGTCGCCTGGCCAGATACCGGACATCGTTGGCCTCCTTGGCTTGCCGGTTCAGGAACGGGTGCGGGGTGACCCCATCCTAATCTCCCCCTTCGTAAGGGGGAGATTAGGATGGGGTTTCAAAATGTCTAGCTTACAGCGGCAACGACGGAAGGCTGTGGAGAGAGGCCGGCGGTCTAGGCGCCCGGCTTTACGGGAATCCGGTCGAAGCCGGTGTAGGGGCGCAGGATATCCGGGATCACCACCGAGCCGTCGGCCTGCTGGTAGTTCTCTAGGATGGCGATGACCACCCGGGGCAGCGCCAGGCCCGAGCCGTTGAGGGTGTGGACCAACTCGGGACGGGCCTTCGGCTCCGGCCGGTAGCGGATGCGGGCGCGGCGGGCCTGGAAGTCGGTGCAGTTGGAGCAGGAGCTGACCTCCAGCCACTCCTGGCAACCGGCGGCCCAGGCCTCGATGTCGTAGGTCATGGCCGAAGGGAATCCCAGGTCTCCTTTGCAGAGTTGCAGGACCCGGTAGGGCAGCTCCAACCGGCGGCAGACATCTTCGGCGTCGGCCACCAGCTTCTCCAACTCGTCCTCCGAGGTCTCGGGGGTCACGAACTTGTACATCTCCACCTTGTTGAACTGGTGGACCCGCTTGATGCCCCGGGTATCCCGTCCGGCGGCGGCCTTCTCCCGGCGGAAGCAGGGCGTGTGGGCCACGTAGTTGCGGGGCAGGGAGCCGGGGGGCAGGACCTCGTCCCGGTAGAGATTGGTGATCGGCACCTCGGCGGTGGGAATCAGCCAGAGGTCGTCTTCGTCGTCGTGGTAGAGGTTTTCGCCGAACTTGGGCAGGTTGCCGGACCCTTCCATGGTCTCCCGTTTGACCAGCAGGGGGAGCATCGCCTCGGTGTAGCCGTGCTCCCGGGTGTGCAGGTCCAGCATCCAGGAGATGAGGGCTCGTTCCAGCTTGGCCCCGGCGCCGAACATGGTGTAGAACCGGCTGCCGGAGAGTTTTACGCCCCGCTGGAAGTCGATGAGGCCCAAATTCTCGCCCAGTTCCCAATGGGGAAGGGGAGTGAAGTCGTGGGTGCCGGGCTCTCCCCACGAGCGCACCACGACGTTGTTCTCTTCGCTGAGGCCGGGGGGCACGTTGGGCAGGGGAAGGTTGGGCATGCCCATCAGAATGGTGTTGAGCCGCTCTTCCAGGCCCCGGACGCTCTGTTCCAGCTGGCTGATGCTCTCGCCCACCCGGCGCATCTCCTGGACGATCTCCGGTCCGGGCTCCTGGCCGGAAGCACGGGCCTGGCCGAGGCTCCGGCTGACGCGGTTGCGTTGTCCCCGTAGCTCGTCGCCCTCGGCGATGCCCCGGCGTCTCTGGGCGTCCAACTCCAGAAGCTCGGCCAGAGGGTCATCTTCTCCCCGCGATTCCAGCGCCCGCCGAACTAGGTCCGGGTCTTTTCGTATCAGGTCGATAGATAGCATAAGTCTGGTGCCAACCTTACCACATGGCAGAGCGTCCCGGTCATGGCCCGCCCGTCACTCCGCAGCTTCGGGAGAAGACTCGGCCCCCTCCGCCTCCGGGCCGGGTTTGCCGGTGCGCATCTGGGGAAACAGCACCACATCCCGGATCGACGTTTGGCCTGCCAGCAGCATCACCAGCCGGTCGATGCCCATTCCAAGCCCGCCGGTGGGCGGCATCCCGTATTCCAGGGCCAGCAAAAAGTCCTCGTCCAGGCGGTCGGCTTCGTCATCTCCCATCACCCGATCCTGTTGCTGGCCTTCCATCCGCTGCCGCTGCACCGCTGGGTCGTTCAACTCGGAGTAGGAGTTGGCGATCTCCATCCCGGCGGCGAAGGCCTCGAAGCGTTCCACGTATCCAGGAGCGCCCGGTTTGGCCTTGGCCAGGGGAGACATCTCCACGGGGTAGTCCAGCAGGAAAGTGGGCTGGATCAGTTGGGGTTCCACGAAGGTGGATATCAGCTGGTCCACCAGCCGCCCCCGGCTCTGCCTCGGAGGAGCGTCCAGCCCTCGCCGGACCGCCTCCGCTGCCAGGGAGGCCTCGTCGGGGAATTCGTCGATGTCTATCCCGCTGCGGTTCTTCAACTCCTCGCGGAGGGAGACCCGCCGCCACGGGGGCGTGAAGTCGATGACGTGCTCCCCATAGGGTATCTGACAGGTGCCCTGGACCTCCTGGGCCACGCCGGAGACCATCGACTCGACCATCTCCATGACGGAGTTGTAGTCGGCGTAGGCCTCGTAGCTCTCTAGCAGAGTGAACTCGGGGTTGTGGTCCTGGTCGATTCCCTCGTTGCGAAAGACCCTCCCCAGCTCGTACACCTTGTCGAAGCCGCCGATAATCAGCTTTTTAAGGTACAACTCCGTGGCGATGCGGAGGTATAGCTGCTGGTCCAGGGCGTTGTGGTGGGTGACGAAGGGCCGGGCGTGGGCGCCGGCGGCCACGGGTACCAGGACGGGGGTGTCCACCTCCAGAAAGCCCCGCTCGTCCAGGAATCTCCGGACGGTTCTGATTATCCAGCTACGCTGCTCGAAGACGGTCATCACGTCCGGATTGGAGATCAGGTCCAAGTACCTCTGCCGGTAGCGTATCTCCACATCCCGGAGGCCGTGCCATTTCTCAGGAAGGGGGCGCATCCCCTTGGCCGTCAGCGTGAGCCGGTGGGCCTCGATGGTCACCTGGCCGGTGCGGGTGCGGATCATGGGGCCGTTGACGCCCAGGTGGTCGCCAAGGTCCAGGTCCTTCAGCAGGTCGAAGGCCTCGCCCAGCACGTTCTGCCGCAGCAGTGCCTGGACGGTCCCGGAAGCGTCCCGCAGGTCCAGGAAGGCCGCCCGGCCCATGACCCGGATGGAGGTGATGCGTCCGGCCAGGGCCACTTCTCGGGTCTCCGGCTTCGGCTCCGCGCCGCTCTCCACGGCCTCGAAGAGCGCGATGGCGGCGGCGGCATAACTGGTGCGCTCGAAGCGAGGAGGGTAGGGGTCGATTCCGAGCCCGCGAATGTGCTCCAGCTTGGTTTGGCGGCTGGCCAGCAGCCCTTCTTCTCGGTCCGGCATGTTATATCTGTCTCCCATACGCCCGGAGCGGGCGATGCCGGACGGAAATCAAGCGGCTCAGGCGGGCTCTTTCCCAGGGTCCTTTGGGGAAACCAGCGCCGGCCTATCGCAAGCGGCCGGCTGTGACACCCTACTCGATGGCAATGACTTCGAGCTTGATCTTGCCGGCCGGCGCGCTAACCTCGGTAATCTCGCCAACCCGCTTCCCCAGCAGGCTCTTGCCGATGGGGGAGATGTTGGAAATCTTCCCTCTGGCGGGGTCGGCTTCGGCGCTGCCGGTGATGGCATACTGGTAGGTCTTTCCGTCCTGGTGATGTACCGTTACCTTGGCGCCCACCTCTACCGTTTCCCGTGCTCCTCGGCTTTCCTCAATGATGACGGCGTTGTTGATCATATTGTCTAGCGTGAGGGTGCGTCCCTCGATGAAGGCCATCTCGTTCTTGGCCTCCTCGTACTCGGCGTTGCCGGCGATGCTGCCCCGCTCCCGGGACTGCTGTATTCGCTCCGCCACGTTGTGCCGCCCTACGGTCCGGAGACGCCCAAGCTCCGCCTGCAGGTTTGCCAGCGCTTTCCGGGATAAATAACTGGGCTGCGCCACAGCTCTTTCCTCCCAAGTACCCAGGCCAAGTACCCAGGCCAGACACGCAGGAAAAAACAATGCGGGAAATGGCGGACAGGGCCACCACTTCCCTTTCCCAGATTCTAATCCACCATATCCCTCGTGTAAAGCGGCGCCGGCGGCTGGAACCGGTGTCCGGCTCGGCCGGATCGGTCCCTTCCGCCGCGACAACCCGCTGCCTCGACGGGCCATCAGCTATCGGCGGGCTTCATGCCTGGCCGTCGCCGGAACGGGGGCGTGAATAGTGAGAGGAGGAGAACTGGGCGTGAAAAGGATCTTCTATCACCCGGGTTTACTGGCCGGGGCGGTGGCCGTGGTGCAGCACAATTTCGGGGTGTTGGGGAACCACTTTTCGGAGGTTGCGGAGGATCTGACCCGGACGTTGCGGGCCTTGGGGCCCGCAGCCGGTGGTCGCCCCCACCTGGATGGGGCATTTTCGGCGCCGGAGGCCGTGTCCCCGGGGGGGGCACGCGGGCCGGCGTTTTTTCGCTATACCGAGGAGACGCTGGTCATCTTCTGACCGCTGCCGTGAACGGGCCTGGCGCCCGGCACGGCGGGAGAAGCGATCCGGCCGGCCTGCCTCTAGGCCTCGGCGTCCGGACTCTCCCCATCAGCCGGCGTTTCATCGGCGCCAGCTTCTTCCGCGGAGACCGCTTCTTCTTCGGCCGCCACCCTGGGTTGCTCTATCCGGACCACCACGTCATCGGGGTCGGTCAGCACCGTCACGTTGCCGGGCAATTGGATGTCACCGGCCCTCACCACACCATCCGGATCGGTCAGAAGGTTCAGGTCTACCTCCGCGTGGCTGGGCATCTCCAGAGGCAGTGCTTCCACATCCAACTCGTGAAGCTGATGCATTATCGTACCGCCGGACATCTTGGCGCCCGGCGACTCGCCGGTGAGGGTGATGGGCACCTGCGCCCGTACCGGCTTGCTGACTTCCGCCACTAGCAAATCCACGTGGAGGAGATCGTCCCGCCTGGGGTCCCACTGGATCTCCCGGGCGAAGGCCAGTTGGTCGCCCTTCTCGCCCCGCACGCTGACCGTGATGGGCGTGCTGCCGCCGGCCTGGACCAACGCCTGGACTAGCTTCGGGGCCTGGCACTGCAGGGCGCGGGACTCCACCCCCGGTCCATACAGGTGGACCGGGATGATTCCCAAGCGCCGCAACTGTTTTACTTTCTTGCCCAGCGTGTCCCTGGGCTCTAGCTCTAATTTGATCGCCTGGCTGGTCATAGGAACCGATTCTCCTCACTGGGTTGGGTCACCCGGCAACGGCCCGCGTGGGGCCCATAGTTTCGCCGTTCAATGATAGCACCAGCCTCGGAGAAAGGAAACCTCAGCCCTGCCGCCCGGCCGGACAACCTTGACAACCGGGTTATCATGGGTTTGCAACTAGCCTGGGAGGTTAAGAAATGGCGTCTTCCACCGAGGGTGGGGTAGGCCTGTCACTCTATGATGCAGCCCGCCAGATGGGCGTGCCGTTCGCCGCTGAGAGCAAGCCAACCGATAAGAACATTCAAATCAATGGAATGAACTTCCATTACTTGGAGTGGGGCGACGCCGCCAACCCGACGATCCTCATGCTCCACGGTAATTCCCAGCAGGCCCACAGCTGGGACTTCGTGAGTCTGGCCCTTTCCGACAAGTATCACGTCCTGGCGATGGATCAACGGGGCCATGGGGATAGCGACTGGGCGCCCGAGGCTGACTATTTGATCGACTCCTTTCAGAGAGACATCGACGGGTTCGTCGAGGCCATGGGGCTGGACAAGTTCGTCCTGTTCGGCCACTCCATGGGAGGCCGCAACAGCTACGTTTGGGCCTCGCGCCATCCGGGGGCACTGAAGGCACTGGTAATCGTGGACACCGGGCCCAAGAATGCGCGCCGCGGCCAGGAACGGATGGCCCGGTTCCGCGAGCTTCCCGACGAGCTGGACTCCTTCGAGGAGTTCGCCCAACGGGTTATCGAATACACCGGGCGCAGCCGGGAACAGGTGTTGGGCGCGTTGCAGTACAGTATCCGCGAGCGCTCCGACGGCAAGTGGATCTGGAAAGCCGATAAAATCTGGCGCACCCCGGGCCGCCGGGAAACCGGCTATACCTCGGATCAACTGTGGGACTGCGTGCGCAAGCTTGAATGCCCCACCCTGGTGGTCCGAGGCAGCGACAGCGATGTTTTCCCGGTAGAGACGATGCAGCAGATGGAGGAGATCATCCCCGGCTGTGAGACTGTAACCATATCCGGGGCCGGGCACCTGGTCCAAGGAGACAACCCGGCGGACTTCGTGACGGCGGTCAATAAGATACTGGCCCGGGTGCGTTAGTATCCCGTATTTCCCAACCTAGTCTCTCTGCTCCGGCAGCCCATCTACAGCCGTCTGGCCGGCCACGATGACACCAATCCGCCTCCGGCGTACAGAACGTCTTGCCCAAGACCCAGCCATGAGAGACGTGGTGGATTCGCAAGACTCAGACAGCAACACCGCCAGCACCAGCGAGACGGGGCGGTTTGAGACGGAGACCTTGACCCAGAAGGAGATCCGCATTGGGCCGCGCGCTCAATCGGCTCGCCGCGGTTGACGGGGCGAGGGGCCGTTGCTAGACTCACTCCGTCGGCGGTACAAGCTCTAGCCCCGTGACGCCGGCGAATCTAGGAACTATCCAAGAATTCGTGACGGAGCCGCCGGGAGAACCCGGGGCTCGCGAATTTGAATTACAGGAGAATCCAATGGCAGGTAAGGACATGATCTCCACGGCGCGCGACGCCGGGCGACGGCTTCTAACCGAGGTAGAGTCCAAGGAACTCCTCCTAGAGGCGGGCATTCCCACGACCTCCGCGCTGCTGGCCACCAGCAGGGAGGAGGCGACTCGATTGAGTCGCCAGATCGGCTTCCCGGCGGTCCTGAAGATTGCTTCCACAACCATTGTCCACAAGTCCGATGCGGGCGGGGTAAGGCTTGGCCTGTCCAGTGAGGACGAGGTTGGGCTGGCCTACGATGAGATGATGGCCGCTATCAAGAAAGGGAATCCCGACGCCGATATTCAGGGCGTATCCGTGCAGCCGATGGCCCGGCCGGGGATCGAGCTAGTCATGGGCATGTCCAAAGACCAGCAATTCGGCCCCGTGCTCATGTTCGGTCTGGGAGGAGTGCTGGTGGAAGTGCTGGGAGACGTGGCTTTTCGCATCGTGCCGCTAACGCCTCGGGACGCGGCGCAAATGATCCGGGAGGTCAAAGGCTTCCCCATCCTGGAAGGCTATCGTGGTCAGGAGCCCGTCGACATCGCCGCACTCGAGGAGAGCTTGCTGAAGCTTTCCCGCTTTGTCGACGAACGACCCATGATCAAGGAAATGGACCTGAACCCGGTGTTCGCATACAGCGACGGTCTGACCGTGGTTGACGCGAGGATCGTGCTAGAAGACGCGTAAAGATCGCGAGAGGGAGAACAGCGTGAAGATCGCCAGAGAAAGGATTGACCAAGCCCTGAATCCCCGCGTTGTGGCTGTTGTAGGAGACAAGGCGGCCTCGGGCTACCAGTGGCTGAAGAGCATGAGCACCTTTAAGGGGGACGTGTACTCTGTACAGATAGACCCAAATGACATTCCGGGCATCGAGGCAATGGGGGTTCCCAACTACCCCAGCCTCATGGATATACCGAAAGACGTGGATTACGTTGTCGTGGCCGTGCCCCGTCGCGTAGCACCTTTCGTCTTCAAGGACTGCATCCAGAAGAACGTGGCGGGGGTAGGCATGTTCAGCTCCGGGTTTGCCGAGACCGGCAACCCCGAGGCGGTGGAACTCCAGGAGAAAATAACCCAGATGGCTCGGGATTCCGGCATAGTGCTACTGGGTCCCAACTGCATGGGGCTGTACAATCCCGCCCTGGGGGTACGCTTTTCGAGAGAGCAGTTCGCGGGCGAGGGCGGACCGGTAACATTCGTGTCGCAGAGCGGCGGGCACGCCGGGGCCTTCAGCCTCGCCGCTCATGCCAACGGTATCGGGATCAACAAGGTCGTCAGTTTCGGCAACGGTGTGGTGCTGGAGAGCCCCGACTACCTGGAGTATTTCGCCCAAGACGCCGAGACTAAATTTATTGCCATGTACATCGAAGGAGTAAAAGACGGCCGCCGCTTTTTTGAATTGCTGCGGGAGACTACCCCGAAGAAACCGGTGATCATCTGGAAGGGAGGTCAGACCGCTGAAGGGAAGCGAGCCACCTCATCCCACACGGGCTCCTTGGCGGAGTCGATGGATACTTGGGAGGTGCTCATCCGGCAGTGTGGGGCAATCCGGGTTGATTCCATGATCGAGTTGTCAGACGTGCTAAAGGCGCTGGTATCGCTGCCGAAGTTTACCGGGGATGGCGTGGGTCTCACCGGGGGATCAGGAGGGCAGTCGGTCTCCATGACCGACGCCTTCGTCAAGTCGGGGCTCCGCGTGCCGATGTTCAGTCAGGAGTCGCTCGACAAACTGGGGGAGTTCTTCCAGTTGATCGGGGCCAGCTACCTCAACCCGGTGGACATCGGAGGCATGAACCGCGACATGACCGGGGCCATAGTGGACATCCTGAACTCAGACCCCAACATTCACGTCGTCGCCATGCAATTGAGTACCCAGGCGTACGCGCGGAACCCCAAGCAGATCGATGATCTGATAGCGGCGCAGATGTCGGCCAGAGACAAGACCCAAAAACCCGTGGTCACAATACTTTTCTCGCCCGATCCCTACGGAGACGGCCACACTCTCAAGGACTTGGACCTCAAGCTACAAGAAGCGGGGATGCCCAGCTATCCGACCTACGAGCGGGCCGCCCTGGCCCTCAAGAAACTGGTGGACTACTATCGCTTCCATGAAGGTGCGTAGCTAGGACTCAGTCAACTTGGTTTTGGCAGGATGTCATTCTTAGGAGTCCTTCCGCGGAAGGACGACGAAGAATCTCAGCGTAACAATGAGATTCTTCGCTTCGCTCAGAATGACAATTCGCAGATTGAAGTCGACTGAGTACTAGGTCACCAGCCTTGGTATTACGTCACCCAGGCCATATCCGATGGCGGCGGAGACGACGCCGATGCCGAGAATCTCCAGGCCCTGTAGCACGGGCGATTTCCGGACCAGGCGTCCTTTACCCATCCCCAACGCGAACAGGCCCACGAGGGCCGCCACCACGGAGACCGCAATGGCCGTCCCCCCATCCAGCAACATGTGGGGAACGATGGGCACCATAGCGGCCAGGATGAAGGAAAGCCCCATGGCGGCGGCGTCCTTGATGGGGCTGGCGGTCGTGTCGGGGCTGATGCCCAGTTCCTTCTCCACCAGGGTCCGCAGCCACAGGTCTTTATCTTCGGCGATCTGGTCGGCCAGGCGTCGGGCCTCAGCGTAGCTCTTCCCTTCGCGCTGGAAGATCACCGTCAGCTCCGCCAGCTCCTCCGCGGGGTTGGCTTCCAGTTCCGCGGCTTCTCGGGCAATCTCGGCGCGCCAAACGTCCTGCTCGGCCCGGGAGCCAAGGTAGGCCCCCGTCGCCATCGAGATCATCCCGGCCAGGGCACCGGCCATCCCGGCTACCAGCACGGTAGAGGTTTGGTCTACCGCCACGGCCACCGAGGTAACCAATGCCAGCGTGCTCAAGACGCCGTCCTGGGCCCCGAAGACCACCTCTCTGAGCCTACCCAACGAAGCGACCCGCCAGCGCTCCCGGTCTACCTCCATGGCCGCGTTGACGTAGATATCCAGCTCCGAAGCGGGGAAGCTTGCCCCTTCCTCTCCCGCCGCCGGGGCGCTCCCCACGGGCTGGCCGGGTTCCGCCGGTGCGGTGGCTGTGGCCGCCGTTGCCACGGGTCCGGACCGGCGCGCTTCCAGTCGTTCCAACGCCTCGGTGAACATCTCCAGGTGGTGGCGCTCCCGTTCCAGGGCCATGCCAAACGAATCGGCGGCGTCGGTGCGGCCCTCCGCCAGGGCGTCCCGGATCATCCGGGGGTACAGGATGCTGGCTTCTTTGGATTCCCCGATTGCGACGGCGCGCAGGTTCTCCGCCGTGGTCCCGATGTCGCCGGAAACCCGCAGGTGGTTTATGCCGTGAATCGTCTCGGCCCCCGACACCTCCTGAAAGATCTGGGCCACCTCGGGCAGGCCTTCTTCCAGTGCCTTATGGGCGTAGGCGTTGTATTTCAGGTGCGCCAACGCCTCGGCCACGATGGCGTTCCACAGGTTTCTCTCGGTCTTGGTCAGGGCGGGGGAATCAGTGCTCATGATTGGTGACCTCTCGCGGGTGTTGGCCTAAACAGAGTGGCGGGTGAAGGGGTGCCCTCAGGCTTGGCGGGAAAGGCCGCCGGGAAGGAGGAGATGACCCGCCTCGGCCCCGGCGTGCGGGACTAGCCCAGCATCCCGGGCCCCTGCCCCCAGGCCAGACGTGGCTGGAAGCGGGGACCGCGGACCTGGGAGTACCGGCGCAACGGTTCTGACCAGGGCCGCCGCCAAGAAGACGGCTCCCGGCAGATGCCATGCCGGTCCCGGATACGGTTGAAATCGAGTCGTGTTCTCCTTCCGGATGAGAGGGAACACGACTCGTCGTATTTCGTTCCCGCGTTGACTCTCCATGCGGGCCCGAAGGTCAAGCGAACTTGCCGGATTGCTCAGTGCATCGGCGAGAAGGAGGCGGGCACCAATATCTTGTTCTCCTGCTTGACCAGGAATTCCCGGGTGGCCGGCGGCCAATGGGGACTCGCGGAGGCCTCGGCCCGGACCCGATTGCGCTCGGCCAGGTCCTTGTAGGGCCAGATGTGGACCCACTTGTTCAGCCCGCCGATTTCGCTGTACATGCCGGCCGCCAGAGGTGAAAACTTCTCCCGGTGGGGAACCGCCTCCTCCCACAACTGGACTACCTTGGACATGGTTCCGGTCCGGTAAGTGTAGGTGCGCATCTCGTAGATGTCGCCCAAGGCCTGGTCGCCACCCAGGGGCCGCATAAATGAGGCGGGGAGGAAGATCTCCGACTCCTGGGCGATGTACATCGCGGGATCATTGTGTGGGGGCCAGTTGGGGTCCTTCGACGCCTCAGCGCGAATACGATTGCGCTCCTCCACACTCTCGTAGGGCCAGACGTGGATCACCTGGTTCAGGGGTCCGATTTCCGTGTGCCAGAAAGCGCCCAGCTTGGAGAACTTCTCCCGGAAGGGTAATGCTTTGGCGAAATTCTCCTCGAACTGGGGCACCGACCCGGGCTTGAGAGTATAGGTGCGGACTTCGTAGATCATGGCCACTCCTTGCTCCGATTTGTATCAATGCCTGCCCACATCGGTGGGTGGCTGTGGCGAAGGCGCTCGATTCACCGGCCTAGTGTAGCAAAAACCGTGTGCGCGGGCAAACACTCGCGGCCGCGGTGTGCCCGGCCTTGAGGATACTTGCCCTGACGTCCCGAGAGAACCCCGCGCATTTGCGATCCAGTCCCGCTTCAGTGGACTGGATCGGGGGGCCGGCTCGGGCGCGGTGTCGCCGTCGGCCCAGGCAGGTGATAGAATCTCACCAGGCGTACAGATCATGACTCAAAGAGCGGGCCCAGCCACAACTCAACCAGGTGAACTCTTGAGCAAGGCGAGGCTCGAGGGGCTGCTGGCCGGCCGGAAGCCGTCGACGGATGGTCCGGCGTCCTCGGTGTACCTTCGCTCCGGGGAAGCGGAGGCTTTCTTGAAGGCGTCCGGCCCCGAAGGCCGGGAGTGGCGCGAGCTTCTGCAGCGGATAGGCCCCCCGGTGTTGAACTCGGACACCGGCATCGCCGGTCTGAGGGCTGGCCCTGAGGCGGTGGTGATCCTGCCGCCCTTTCCGCTGGCCGCAAGCGAGCTGATCCCCGCCTGGGATGTCTCTCCCCTGTTGGGAGTGTTGGAGACGAAATACACTGTTGGGGTGGTTTTGCTCCGGCTGGGCCGCTTTCTGATCGCGGTCTACCGGGGCGGGCAGGTCCTGTCCTCAAAGACCGATACCCGGTATGTGAAGGGGCGCCACCATGCCGGCGGTACCTCGCAGAAGCGTTTTCAGCGCATCCGGGAGGGCCAGGTGCACCGGCTCTACGTCAAGGCCTGCGGGTTCGTCCGGAGTCAGTTCGACCCCTTCAGCGAGCAGCTTGACTACATCTTGTTGGGCGGCGAGAGATTTACCCTGGATGGGTTCATGAAGTCGTGCGATTATCTGGAGCGCTGGCGGGGTAAGATCCTGGGCCGCCGGTTGAACGTGCGCGAGCCGAAGCACGATACCCTGGAAAGGGTGGGTGGCATGCTGCTGGAAAGCCGGGTCTGGGTCATCGAGTGGTGACGCGGACCCGATGTGTGGGAATGGTTTGTTCGACGACGCTGCTGAAATAACCCGCGGTGAGCCCCAGGTTGACGCCGTGGGGCCAGCCAGCATTGTGGGAGGGTTTTCCGAGTCGGTGCGCCTGCTGGAGTTCGACCAGATCCGGCGAAAACTGGCTTACTACGCCCGCACCGTTATGGGCCGCGAGGCGGCCCTCTCCCTGACTCCGTCCGCCGACCTGCTGGAGATCGTCGCCCGGCAGCAGGAGACTTCGGAGGCCCGGCGGTTCCTGGACGATGGCGGGGCTTTGGAGTTCGGCCCGGATATCGATTTCCGGGAATACGTCCATCGGGCTTTACTGGGCGGCCTCTTGCGTGGCGAGGAGTTGTGCGCCATCCAGGGGCTGCTGGCGTGCGCCCGTTACGACCGGACCAACCTCTCCCGCCACGAGAGAACGCCCCTGCTCTCCGGAGTGGGGGATAACCTACCGGACTTGGGGGCCCTCGAGAGAGCCATCGGTTCCGCGATCAGCCCTGCGGGAGAAGTCCTGGATGGCGCCAGCCCGGCCTTGGGCCAGCTTCGCCAAGAGGCCCGGTCGGCCCACGGACGATTGAACGAGGTCATGGAGCGCAACCTCCGCCGACTGCAACGCCAGGATGTGATCCAGGAGCCGATCGTTACCCAGCGCAACGGCCGGCTGGTGCTGTTGATCCGGGCCGAGTTGAGGTCTCGGGTTCCCGGCATCGTCCACGACGTTTCCGACAGCGGGGCCACCGTGTTCGTCGAACCGTTGCCGGCCATCGACCTGGGCAACCGGTGGCGGGAAAACCGGCTGGCCGCGGAGCGGGAGGAAGAAAGAGTCCTGCGGAGCCTCTCCGACGCGGTGGGCCGGGCCGGCGAGGACCTTCTACTGACACTGGACCTGCTGGCCCGCCTGGACCTGGACATGGCCAAAGGACGCTACTCAGCGGCCGTGAAGGGCGTTGCGCCGGAGGTTTCCGACCAGTCCGGCCAAATGCGCCACCTGCGGTTATCCGGAGCGCGCCATCCCCTGCTCTCCGCGGCCGTGGTCCCCGTTAGCCTGGAGTTGGGAGGTGAGGAAGGGGTGATGCTGATCACCGGGCCCAACGCCGGAGGGAAGACCGTCACCCTGAAGACGGTGGGGCTGCTGGCCCTGATGGCTCAGGCCGGGCTTCACGTTCCAGCCGATGAGGCCCTCTTTCCCCGGCGGGATGGAATTTTCGCCGACATCGGCGACCAGCAAAGCATCGAGCAGTCCCTGTCCACCTTCAGCTCTCACATCCACAATATCCTCTCCATTATGGAGCGGGCGACGGTCGACTCCCTCGTGCTGCTTGACGAGCTGGGTACCAGTACCGACCCGGAGGAGGGCTCGGCCCTGGCCGGAGCCATCTTGGGCCACTTTCGAGACCAAGGCGTATTGTTGGTGGCGACCACCCACCACCGGGGCGTGGCCCGGTACGTCCAGGAGCAGCCGGGGATGGTCAATGCCAGCGTGGACCTGCATCCCCAGACCCTGGAGCCAACGTGTAAGGTCACCCTGGGCCTGCCGGGGCGCAGCTACGCTCTGACCATCGCAGCCCGCCTTGGCCTGCCCCCGGACATCATCGAGCAGGCCAGAGCCTCCCTATCGCCGGAGGCGCGGACCACCGAGGACCTGCTGGGCGAGATTCAAGAGGAGCGACGGGTCATCGATGTTTTGCGCCGGGAAGCCGAAACCGCCCATCTCCAGGCCAAGCAGCAGCAGGCGGAGGTTGAAGCCCAGCTAGCCTCGGTGGAAACCTCGAAGGTGGAGTTGGTCGAGGAGGCCCGGCAGGAGTTGCAGGACCGGATCAGTGACCTGCTGGCCCGGCTTCAAGAGGCGGAGCGGGCGCTGGACCGGCCCGCCCCCCGCAAGGTGCTCCAGGAGGAGCGAGACCGGCTCACCGAAACCCGCCGGCAGCTCAGCTCGCCTCGTTGGGAGCCGATTGAGGTGCGGCGGATTCCGTGGCAGGAACGGATCAAGAGCGGCGACCGGATTCACGTTCGGGGCATCGCTCGCTCGGTGGAGGTGATCACCCCGCCCGACGACCAGGGCTTGGTGGAGGTGCTGGTGGGAACCATGCGGGCCAAGATACCGGTGTACCAGGTGGAGCACAAGGTGGAGGGTCATCAAGCCGCGGCCGAGCATCAGGTGTTCTTCAGCCGCCCCACCGGGCGCCGGACCGCCACCGAGATCGACGTCAGAGGCCTTCGAGCCGACGAGGCGTTGGCCCAGGTTGAAGGATTGCTGAACGACGTTGCCCTAGATGGCTTGCGCTCAGCTCGCATCATCCACGGCAAAGGCACCGGCGCGTTGCGCCTGGCCGTGCGGAACTACCTGCATGGACACCCCCTGGTGGCGGCGGCGGCCTCCGCCGAAGGCCCCGGTGGAGAAGGGGTAACCGTGGTGGAGTTGAAGTAAGCCAGGCAGGTCCGGCCGGCGTCAGCTACCGCCGAACTCCGCCCGGAATTCTCCGTCCAAGCTGAACTCCTGCACCCGGTGGTTCCCCGTATCGGCAACGAAGATGAATTCTGCTTGGTCAACCGCTATCCCGGCCGGATCCCTGAACTGGCCCTCGCCGCTGCCCTCGGTGCCCCATTCCCTGAGAAAGGTTCCGCCCGTCAGGAATTTCTGCACCCTGTGATTGCCGGTATCGACGACGTATATCCGATCTTCCGACTGCTCGTAAACGATACCGCCGGGGCTCTGGAATTGGCCATCACCGTCGCCCTGGATTCCCCATTGCCTTTGGTACAAACCGGAAGAGGTGAACTTTTGCACCCGGTGGTTCCCCGTGTCGCTGATGTAGACAAAGCCGTCGTCGTCCCTGGCTATGCCACCGGGATCCTGGAACTGGCCGTTGCCGCTGCCCTCGGAGCCCCACTGGTCGAGGAATATGCCGAGGGAGGTGAATTTCTGCACCCGGTGATTCCCGGTATCGACCACGTAAACGAACTTCCTATCCTCATCGACGAAGACGGCAGATGGCGAGATGAACTGGCCCTCGCCGCTTCCCTCACTGCCCCACTCGATGACCAAGGCGCCGGTG
This sequence comes from Dehalococcoidia bacterium, assembly GCA_030740155.1. Taxonomy (GTDB): domain Bacteria; phylum Chloroflexota; class Dehalococcoidia; order Lucifugimonadales; family UBA3495; genus CAJWBT01. The sequence continues at coordinate 27,467 of JASLXV010000033.1, forward strand.
GTGGTAAATTGTTGTATCCGGTGGTTACCGGCATCGGCCACGTAAAAAGACCTGTGTTCTGAGTCGAACGCCGCGCCCGCTGGCTCCAGAAACTGGGCTGCGCCGGGTCCCTCGCCGCCCCACTCAATGACAAAGTTGCCGGTCCCAGTCAACCGTTGCATCCGGTGATTCCCAGTATCGCTTACATATAGAAACGCATTTGTTTGATCGAAGGCTATTCCCTCGGGCCGCTTGAACTTGCCCTCCGCACTGCTTCCGGCTGGAGTGGGAGTCGGCGTGGGGGTAGCCGTGGGGGCCGCCGTGGGTGTTGGCTCCGGGGTAGAGGTCGGCGCCGGTGTTGACGTTGGCATAGGGGTCGCCGTCGGGACCTTCGTGGGTGTGGCAGTGGGATTGGGAGTCGGCGCGGCAGTGGGGACCGGCGTGGGAGTAGCTACCGGGGCTGGCGTGGTAGTGGGGACGGCCACGGGTGTTGGTGTAGGCGTTGGGGCCGGGCTGGGTGTCGCGGTACTGGTAGGCTGTGGGGTCGCGGCCGGGACCAAAGTGGCCGTGGGTTGAAGAGAAATCGTTGGAACCGGCAGCGCGGTAGTGGGGACCGGGGTGGCCGTGGGGACTGCGGTGGGAGTGGAGGTGCGCGGTGAGACGCCGCAGGCCACCGCCAAAGCTAGTAATGCTGAAACCGCGAATGCCTGAGCTAGTTTCCTCATGCAGAAGCCTTACGCTCCATGAAATTTGGGCTGACGTTTTTCGGCGAACGCCCGAATGCCTTCCTGGAAGTCTTGGGTCAGGCAGGAGTTGCTAATCCACTCGGTCTCGGCGTCGAGCTGGCTTTCCAAGGAGGCTTCCCAGGAGCTATTGAACAGGGCCTTCACCCGGCCGTAGGCCACCGTGGGGCCCTGGGCCAGCCTCATGGCGGCCTCGCGGGAGTGCTGTTCCAGCTCCTCCGCGGGGCACACCCGGGTGACCAGGCCCATTTCCAGGGCACTCTCGGCGCTGATGGGCTGACCGGCTAGATAGATCGCCATCGCCTTGGCGCTGCCCACCAACCGGGGAAGCAGATAGGTGGAGCCGCCGTCGGCGGTGGCCCCAATGTTGGCATAGGCCATGAGGAACCTGGCGTCGCTGGAGGCGATGCGAATGTCGCAAGCGAGCATCAGGCTGAAGCCGCCCCCCGCGGCCACACCGTTTATGGCGGCTACCACCGGCTTATCGAGGCGGCGCAGGCCCAGCACCACGTCTTTGTGCAAAGCTCCGGCCAAGCGCCTCACGTGCTCGGCGAGGGCTTCGGGGCCTCCATCATCCAGTTGCTGCACGAAATCTTTGACGTCGGCGCCGGCGCAGAAAGCTTTTCCGCTACCGGTGAACAAGACGGCGCGCACGTCTGATTCGCGGCACGCCTGGATCGCCCGTCCCAACTCCCCCACCATTTCCGGGTTCAGGGCGTTGCGGGCCTCGGGGCGGTTAAGGGTAATCACGGCGAGGCCGTGTTTCTTGCTGAATTCCACGGTTTGGGCAGCCATCTTCCGCTTCCTCAATTGAGTGGGACCGGCTAACTATCTCACAACCGCACAACTTGGAAAAGCCGGGCCTTCGACAATTTCAGGACAGGAATGCCGTTCCGAGTGTTGAGATAGGTCACTGAGCCGGACTAGTAGACACCCTCCATGTATCCGCTGATCTCTTCCAACTGAAAGCCGGACACCGCCACCTCCGGCGCCCAAGTCACCTGGTCGGAGGACCAGCGCACGGTGCCCCGGCGCTCCGAGCCGACGCCCAGAATGTTGTTGATCATTCGTAAAACGTTGTCGTTCATACGCAAGGTGTTGGGTTTCAGCGGCGCGGCCCGCCTGCCGTTTTTGATGATGTAGGAGTCGCCGACAATCGTGCCGCTAAAGTCTCCCGCCGTGATCCCGTTGACCGGATAAGTGTACCAGATTCGCCCGATGTAGATACCGTCGCCCACCAGCTGCATCAGGTCTTCGTGGCGTGACTGGTCCTGGCCTTCGATAATCAAATTGGTTGGGGTGGTGGAGGGTGAAGAGCCGAAGTCGCGGCCGCCGCCGTTGCCGGGGCGAAAGCCGTTGCGGGGCGCGATTCCCTGGGCCGCCTCCGCAGGTTCAACCCCAAGCTTTTCCCGGCCCTTCGGATCGTGCAGCATGCGTTGGTAGCCGTAATAGTCGGACAGGGCCCCGGAGAAAACCCCCTGGGTGATCAGTTCGGTGCGGCCGGTGGGCAGGCCCTCGTCAGTGATCGACTTGGAGCCGGCGAGCCCCGTCGCGGCGCCGTCGTCGTAGAGGGTCAGGATCTCCGAGGCCACCTGCCGCCCGAACCGGCCCATGAACGGGGAAGCCCCCGCATGGAACATGTCTAGGTGCAGCCCCGGCAGCAGCACCCACTCCAGAATCTCGGCCAGGGGTTGAGGGCCCAGGATCACCCGGTAGCTGCCGCCGGGCACCCGCCGCCCGTTCAACGAGCCGATGGCGTTGCGGGCCGCCTCCGCGGCGGAACCTCCGTCGAAGTCAACGAGATGGCGGCCCACCGACCAGCCGCTGCCCTTGGCGGCGTGTTCTTCTACCATGGCGGTGGCGAAGGACAGCGCCATGGTAGACTCGTCCGTCTGCACCCTCGGCATATGGGTGGAGGCGATCGCCATCCGCTCCTGAAGCAGGATAACGTCGCCGCCCAGGATCAGCCCCAGGTCGCCGAGCCGGTCCGGCGAGCCGGCCAGGGAAATCAGTTCCTCCGACGATTGGAACGCCTCCAGGGCCCGGTCGACCATCCGCCAGCCGGTCTCCAGCAGCCGGGTGTTGTTCAGCCGCATGATGGCCGGGCCGGGGTGAGGAGCGGGGTGCGGACCCCCCCTGGCCCCCCCTTCGTAAGGGGGGGTAGTAGGTCTTTGCTGCCCCTGGGTAGGCGGGATGCTACTTTGTTGCCCCCCCTTACGAAGGGGGGGTTGGGGGGGGCTCGGCAACGAGACGAACTCGTTGTCCAGGACCGCTCCCGTCCGGGCTTTTCCCAAGGCGCTTTTGACCCCTTCCAGCGAGAGGTCGGCGGGCTCACTGCCGAAGCCGGTTTTCAGGCCTTCAGGGGTGCGAAAGGCGACCCGGAGGCCCAGGCCATGGGACTCCACCGACTTGGGCTCTTCAACCCCATTGCTGGGGATATGGGAGGTGTAGTTGAGCCGGACGGTCAGGTTGACGTTGGCCGAAGCGAACACTTCGGCCTCCGCCACGCCGGGCTGGGCTGCGACGTAGGCTAGGGCTTCCTTGGTGGCGGTGCGTAGCTTGGCAAGTGGCAGCATATCAGCGATTCTTCCGTACTAGATTCGGGCTAGATTTCGTTGCGGGGAGTTATCCGGGCCCGGTCAGGCGGGCGATACCCCGCATGGTGGGACCGCCGTTGCTCATCCGCTTGGCTTGCATCGGCTGGCCCTTACCGCAGTTGGGGATGGGGTTGACCCGCAGGTCGTCGCCCACGGCGTCGATGGAGGTGAAGTAGTTGCGGGAGTCGGCGGTGATTCCGCCGTCGCGGTAGAGCCGGCCCAGCTGGCCGTTCTTGATCTCGTACACCTTCACGGCGGTGATGCGAAAATTCTCCCGGGACTCGGCGATGGACGGGGTGCGGTGCCCGGCGATGTAGTAGCCCGAATCCACCTCGGCGATGATGTCCTGGGGGCTCTGTTTGCCGGGAGCGAAGATGGTGTTGGTCATGCGGATCAGGGGCACCAGGTGGGCGTCGGTGGCGCGGGCCGAGCCGTTGGGCTCCACACCCAGGATGGCGGCGGTCTGCCGGTTGTTCAGGAACCGCTCCAGCACCCCGTCACGAAGGATATAAGCCCGGCGGGCCGGTGTGCCCTCGTGGTCGTACTTGAAGGAGCCGTAGCCTTCCAACAAGGGGTCGGAGAAGGCGGTGACCAGAGGAGACGCGATCTGCTTGCCGATCTGGTTCTCCCGCAGGTTCTTCAGGAACCAGGAGCGTCCGGCGTAGGCCGTCTCGTACTTCAGGGCCCGGTCCAGCTCGGCGGGGTGGCCTACCACCTCGTGCACCAAGAGGGTGTTGAAGTGAGGGTCGGTGACCACCACCACCTCCTCCTTGGGGGGACTCAGTGGTGGAGCGGCGGCAACCTCGGCGGCGTCGGCGCCCAACTTCTTGCAGAAGTCGATGAAATTGGGAAGGATGATCGGCCCGTTGTCGTACCCCTGGGTCAAGACCTCCCAACCCCGCTGGTGGCCGGTGAAGTCGTACAGCTCGAAATTGCCGTGCTCCCCGGCGCAGATGGCGATGGCGAAGCCCTCGGTCTGGGCGAAGCTCTGGTCGATGTCCGCGCCGTCGGAGCTGAGGAACAGTTCCCGGAGCAGGAAGGTGCTGGTGGACGTGGCGGCGTAGACTATCTCGTCGCTCTGGCCCCGGAGCGCCTTGCACCCGTCGACCGCCATTTGCACCGTCTCGGAGAGGGGTACGGATCTGGGGTCCGTGAGGTAGGTGGCCGGGACCGTGTCGCGGGCGATGGCCACCGGGGCCAGGGAAGTCCCGGTGATGCTCTGGCCCAGGGCCCCGAACCGGCCCCGAGTCTGGGCCTTGAGGCGGGCGCTGGCCCGGGCTCGCTGATGGGCCTGGCGGATCCCCTCCCAGACCACGGCCTCGATGTTGCCGGCATCAGTGGCGCCGAGGACGCGGCCGTAGTAGCCGGCGGCGGGCGTACCGGCTCCGGCGATGACGCGGACCCCGAAGTCGAAGGCGTAGTCCTCGGCGCTGGCCTTCTCGCTGCCGTTCTCGGCCAGCGCGCCCTTCTCCTCCCGGACCTCGATGCGCAGGTCGCAGTAACCCATGGCGGGCAGCTTCCTGGCGCGCTCCATGACGAGCGACGCCAGGTCGGGGCGCATCCGGTCCAAGATGTCGACGGTTAGTTGTGGAGGCATGAGAGACCCTCTAGCAGTCAGCGTTCAGCGGTCAGCCGTCAGCTATCAGCTTTGTTCAGGCGATCACGCAAGGTGTTCCAATTATTCTTGTGTCCTTCAATCTCTTCGATTCTAGGATGCCAGCGCCAGCGGCTAAGAGTTTCAAACCTCTTGAAATACTCCCGAATCTGTTTTGACGGGACGAAAAACACATCGGGAACTTCATCTCCGCCCACCTTGAGGTCTACGAATGCGAAGAACAATCCCGGATGATTCAGCTTCGCCGATTTTTCACCTACGTCCCACTCGTAATGATGAGGCTGCTTGTTGCGGCCTCGCCCTCGGGTTCGTAAGGCCCACTGAGATGTCTTGACTTGCAGGGAAATCGTCGATGCGCCGTCTCTGGACGCTACCAGTATGTCTACTGAGGGTGCATTGCCAAAGGTTACTGCCGCATGGAACCCCTGTTGAGCCAATTGGGATGCTACGTGATAGACCCCGGCGGTGCCGGTAAGGACACCTGACCGTTTCGGCATCGGTAGACCCCTTTGGCCGTCAGCAATAGCTGCTGACAGCTGAACGCTCCCCCAACCCCGTCACCGCAACTTCAGAGGCCGACCCGACCAGCTTGGCATACTTGCCCAGCCCGCCGGTGGCGCAACTCCGGCTAGCTCTCCAACCCCAGGGCGAAGTGGATGGCGGAATCTACCGCTTGAAGCTTGATGAGGTGCAGGCTGGCAATGTAACGTTGGAGCGCAGCTTTGGGAACGGTGGTCATGCTGTCGAGATTCGCCGCACAACTCGTGGGCAAACCGTCTTCCGGCCCCAGCGGCACCTCCGTTGGTATCCCCCTGACTCGCCTCGTGACAGGAGCCACGGTAACCAATTCCCGGTAAATATAAGCTTCGTCACGAGAAATCAAGACCACTGGCCGGTGCCCGGCCGGAGGGGGTAGCTCGGCCCACCAGATTTCGCCGCGCCTCATCTGCTAAACTCTTCTTCCCATGACTCCGCGTCGAAGGCGTAGTGTAAAGTCGACTCTGCCACCACGCGTTCATTTCGAGTCTCCGGATACTTTTGGTAGCCTCTTATGTACCGCTGTACGTCCTCCCGCTCTTTCACCCGCCGCAGGTGTTCCTCCAGCGCGCTACGGAAGACCTGGCTGCGGCTCGCGCCCGTGGAGTGGCGCTCTTGCTCCACCGCCTCCAACAGTTCGTCGGGGATGCTGATCGCTATCTTGGCCATGGGCACACCCACTCTTCATACTCTGGTATGACCACAGTATGATACCAGGATAGTATTTAAGCAATGGGCCCCTACCCCGTCACCGCGCCTTCGGAGGCCGACCCGACCAGCTTGGCGTATTTGGCCAGCACGCCGGTGGTGTAGTTGGGCGGGATGGGCTGCCACTTGGACCGGCGACCGGCAAGCTCCTCCTCGGTGAGCTGAACGTCCAGGCGGCGGGCCGGTATGTCCAGGGTTATGATGTCGCCCTCTTGGACCAGGCCGATGGGTCCGCCCACCTGGGCCTCGGGGGCTACGTGGCCCACCATGGGACCGTGGGTGGCGCCGGAGAAGCGGCCGTCGGTGATCAGGGCCACCTCGTCTCCCAGCCCCTGTCCCACCAGGGCGCCGGTGACGGCCAGCATTTCTCGCATGCCGGGGCCGCCCTTGGGGCCCTCGTACCGGATGACCATCACGTCACCGGACTTGATCTCCCGGCGCTGGATGGCCTGGAAAGCGGCCTGCTCCTGGTCGAAGACCCGGGCCGGACCCTGGTAGACCCGCTCCTGGTGCCCGGCTACCTTGATTACCGCGCCGTCGGGGGCCAGATTGCCGTGAAGGATGGCCAGCCCGCCGGTGGGAGCGCGGGGCGCATCGGTCGTATAAATGACCGGCTGGTCTTCGATGGTCTCCGACGCCTCCAGGTTCTGCTGGAGGGTCTTTCCGGTGACGGTCATGGCGTCGCCGTGGAGCAGACCGGCCCCCAGCAGCCGCTTCATTACCAATGCCACGCCGCCGTACCGGTCCAGGTCGGCCATGACGTAGCGTCCAGCGGGCTTCATGTCGGCGATGTAGGGGGTGCCGCGGCTGATGCGGTCGAAGTCGTCCAGGCTCAAGCTGACCTGAGCCTCGCGGGCGATGGCCAGCAGATGCAGCACCACGTTGGTGGAGCCTCCCATGGCCACCGCCACGGTGATGGCGTTCTCGAAGGCCTGTTTCGTCAGGATATCCCGGGGACGGAGGTCTTCTTGCAGCAGGCGCATCATCGTGCCGCCGGCCCGGCGGCTTAGCTCCACCTTGCGTGGGTCGGTGGCGGGGATCGATGCGTCTCCGGGCAGCGACAGACCCATAACCTCGATGGCGGTGGACATGGTGTTGGCCGTGAACAGGCCGGCGCAGGAGCCCTCTCCGGGGCAGGCGTGGCACTCCAGGTCCAGCAACTGCTCCGCGGTCATGTCGCCTTTGGCATGGGCGCCCACCGCCTCGAACACGTCCTGGATGTTGACGTCGCGGCCCTCGAACCGGCCGGGCATGATGGTGCCCCCATAGACGAAAAGGGCCGGAATGTTGAGGCGGGCGATGGCCATCAGGCAGCCGGGCATGTTCTTGTCGCAGCCGGCCACCGTCAGCAGGCCGTCCATCCGCTCGCCGAAGGCCACCACTTCGATTGAGTCGGCGATGACCTCCCGGCTGACCAGGGACGCCTTCATGCCCTCGGTGCCCATGGAGATGCCGTCGCTCACGGTGATGGTGCCGAACTCGAAGGGGGTGCCGCCCGCCTGCCGGATTCCCACCTTGGCCGCCTGGGCGAACCGGTCCAGGTGGACGTTGCACGGCGTGACGTCGCTGGCCAGGTTGGCGACGGCGATGAAGGGCTGGTCCAGGTCGTCCTGGGTCAGTCCCATGGCCCGCAGCATCGCCCGGCCCGGCGCCCGATCCGGCCCCTCGGTGATCTCTTTGCTGCGGTGCTTCAGCCTTAGCATGTCGCTGTTGATGGTCACGGTTTCTGTCTCCTCCTGCGGGCCGGTTGGCGAGCTTGGCCCATTATAAGCGGCCCCCGTCACCGGATACAACCTGATTCGGGGAGTGGAGCCGGTCAGCCTTCAGACGGGCGGTTCGCGAACAGACGGGCGCCCTGAACGGATTCTGCCGAGGGCTTGCGCGTCACATCGATTTTCGGTACGCTTGAATGGTCCCACTAAAACAACACACGTGGAGGAGCGACTGTGTTTAACCCTTTCGGTTTATTCAGGGCGGAAATCGCCGAAGCCCACTGTGACATCCCGTGCGGGATTTACGATCCCATAGCCGCCAAGATCGCCGCCCAGACGGTGCAGAAGATGGTGCAGCGAATCCAGGCCCTGGCGGTGCCCGACCCCAGCATGGATGCCGGCGCCATCCAGACCTACATGAACACGGCGTCGCGGTACGTGGCCGTCAAGGAGGAACACGCCGAGATCTGCAAACACGAGCTTCGGGTCCTCTGGGCCGACTACTTCCGGCCGGAGCACGTTGAAGCCCACCCGGACCTGCACGCCACCTTCTGGAATGCGGAGAAGCTGGCCGGGCGCAACAAGCAGAGCGTGGACATGGAGGCGGCGCAGGAGCTGGTGGCGGTCGTCGACCGGATCAGCGAGATATTCTGGGCCACCAAGAACGTTACCTACAGCGATCCCAACGCCACCGTGCGGTACGGGTCGTAGAATCCGGTAGGAGAATGGCATTGTAGGGGCGCAGCATGCTGCGCCCCTACGTTCTGACGAGGCATAGGCCTGGCCGGCAAGAAACAGAACCGGCTCCCCAACTCAGGCTGGGGTGCCGGTCGGTTTTTCTCCGGGCCCGGAAGCCGTCCGGTCAGGCCGAAGCCTTGAGCGCCGCCTCGGCGGACCCGATGGTCTGGTCGATGTTGGCCTCGGTGTGGGCCACCGAGACGAATCCCGCCTCGAACTGGGAGGGAGCGGTGTAGACGCCCCTTTCCAGCAGGGCGTGGAAGTACCGGCCGTGCCGGGCCGCGTCCGACTTCTCCACCTGGGCCAGCGTTTGCACCGGCCCCGGGTTGAAGAAGCCGGTGAACATGGAGCCGACCCGGTTGATGGTAGAGGGCACCTCAAGGCGGCCGAACACCTCGGACAAACCCCCGGTGAGCCTGCCCGCCAGGGATTCGAGTCCTTCGTAGACGCCGGGGCGCTGCAGCTCCTTGAGCGCCGCCGTTCCAGCGGCCACGGCCAGGGGATTGCCGGACAGCGTGCCCGCCTGGTACATGGGGCCCAGGGGAGCGACCACCTCCATGATGTCCCGCCGCCCACCGTAGGCGCCCACCGGCAGGCCCCCGCCGATGATCTTGCCCAGGCAGGTGATGTCGGGCGCGATGCCGTAGAGACCCTGGGCGCCGCCGTAGGAGACGCGGAACCCGGTAATCACTTCGTCGAAGATGAGCAACGCCCCGTGTTGGGACGTCATTCTCCGCAATCCGTCCAGGAATCCGTCCGACGGCAGCACCACCCCCATGTTGCCCGCCACCGGCTCCACGATAATCCCGGCGATATCCGTTGGATAGGCGGCAAACAGCCGCTCCACCGAGGCCAGGTCGTTGTAGTCGGCCAGCAGCGTCTCGGTGGCGTAGGAGGCGGGGACCCCGGCACTGGTGGGCACCCCGTGGGTCAACGCCCCGGAGCCGGCCTTGACCAGCAGGCCGTCGGCGTGGCCGTGATAGCAGCCGGAGAACTTGATCACCTTGTCGCGGCCGGTGAAGGCCCGGGCCATGCGGATGGCGCTCATGCAGGCCTCGGTGCCGGAGCTGACCAGCCGCACCATGTCCACCGAGGGCAACGCCTCGCAGATGAGCCGGGCCAGTTCGACTTCCTGCTCCACCGGCGCGCCGAAGCTGGTGCCCCCCCCGGCGGCCTTTTTAACGGCGTCGACCACCGCCGGGTGGGCGTGGCCCAGCACCAGGGGGCCCCAGGAGCCCAGATAGTCGATGTACTCGTTGCCGTCCACGTCCCAGACCCGGTCGCCCTGGGCCCGGTCGATGAAGGGAGGGGTCCCGCCCACGGCGCGGAAGGACCGCACCGGGCTGTTGACCCCGCCGGGGATGTACTTCTGGGCTTGTGAAAAGAGTTCTTCTGACCTGGAAAGATTCATAGACCGACCTTCAAGCAAATATCGTTTTCACCCCGTCTCGTTGACGGGGGGTAGTTCAGATTGGGGTGAGCGACGGAGGCTATTCTATCTCTTTTAGCCAGCGGGCGGCTTCTTTGGCGTGGTAGCTCAAGATGATGTCGGCGCCGGCCCGTTTGATGGAGGTCAATAGCTCCATGGTCACCATCTTTTCGTCGACCCAGCCCTGGCGGGCCGCCGCCTTGACCATCGAATACTCACCGCTGACATTGTAGGCGGCCAGGGGCAGGTCGAAACGCTCCCGCGCCTGGCGGATGATGTCCAGATAGGAAAGCGCCGGCTTGACCATGACGATGTCGGCGCCCTCGGCGATGTCGCTCTCTATCTCCCGCATCGCCATGCGGACGTTGGCCGGGTCCATCTGATAGCTGCGACGGTCGCCGAATTGGGGCGTGGAATCGGCGGCCACCCGGAAGGGCCCATAGAAGGCGGAAGCGTATTTGGCGGCGTACCCCATGATGGGCGTATCGGTGTACCCTTGATCGTTCAGTGCCTGCCGTATCGCCCAGACCTGCCCGTCCATCATGGCGGAAGGGGCGACCAGGTCGGCCCCCGCCTGGACGTGGGAGACGGCGGACCGGGCCAGCAGGTCCAGGGTCTTGTCGTTGTCCACCCGGCCATTTTCGATGACGCCGCAATGGCCGTGGTCGGTGTACTCGCAAACGCAAACGTCGGTGATCACATGCATGTCGGGCACGGTCCGCTTGATGGCCCGGATCGCCTCCTGAACGATGCCCTCCGGGTCATACCCCTCGGTTCCCAGAGGGTCCTTCTCCGCGGGCAGCCCAAAGAGGAGAACCGACGGAATGCCCAGCTCGGCCACTTCACCAACCTCCCCGGTCAACTGGTCCAGGGAGAAATGGTAGCAGCCCGGCATGGGCTCGATGGGCTCGCGCACTCCGTTGCCGTGGGTGACGAACATGGGGTAGACGAACTGGGCCGGGGAGAGGCGGGTCTCCCGGATCATGTTTCTCAACGGTTCCTGTCCCCGCAGGCGGCGGAGCCGCAGCTCCGGAAAGCTAACCATGGGTCCCTCCGATTTCGTAAGGGCTGCCGGGGACCCCCTCTCTTATCTCCCCCTTCGTAAGGGGGAGAGGACCAGTTCCTTCCCCATTACGAAGGGGGAAGGGTAGGATGGGGGTTACCCCGCACTAAACCCACTTCCAAAGTGTTGGACGAGCGCTTCGACCAGCCCTTCGACGGTATGGCGCTCGGCCACCAGGTCGACATGCAAGCCCAACTCGCGGGCCGTGGCCGCGGTCGTCGGGCCGATGCACGCTATTATACTGGATTTCAGACCCGATCCGTCGCCGTCCAGCGCTTCCAGCAGGTTGCGCACCGTGGAGGAACTGGTGAAGGTCACCACGTCCAGCCGCTGGTCCAGGGCCTCCCGGGCCAGGGCGCCTATGTTCTCCGGAGTGACGGTGCGGTAGGCGGCCACTCGCTCCACCCTGGCGCCGAAACCGGCCAGTCCCCGGGCCAGTGCGTTCCGGCCGATATCGGCCGTTGGAAGGAAAACCGGCACGTTCGTCCAGTCGCGGCCCGAAAGCTCCTCCAGCACCGCCTCCGATACCGACCTGGCGGGCACGAAGTCGGCGATGAGGCCGTGACGCAGCAGCGCTTCGGCCGTAGCCGGTCCGATCGCTCCGATCAGCGCGTTCCCGAAGGCTCGGGCGTCCCGGCGGGTTTCACCCCGTTCCAGGCGGCCGAATACCGCCTCCACCGCGTTGATGCTGGCAAAAAACACCCAGCGAAAGTCGCCGAGCCGGGCCAACGTGGCGTCCAACTCGGCGTAATCGTCCAAGGGGGCCGTCTGAATAGTGGCTAGTTCCACCGGCTGGGCGCCCAGGTCCGCCAGCAGGCCCCGCAGCCTGGACGCCTGGGTCCGCGACCGGGTGATCAAGACCCTCTTGCCGAACAAGGGGCGGCGGTCGAACCAGCGGAGCTGCTCCCGCAGCTCCACCACCTTCCCGATGACGGCGATGACCGGCGGCTCCAGCCCGGCCTCCCGGCCGCGGGCGAGGATGTTGTCCAGGCGGCCGGTGACGGCAACCTGCCGCGGCCAGGTGCCCCAATGGACCAGGGCCACCGGCGTGTCCTCCGGCATCCCGTGGCGGTGGAGGGTGGCCAGGATGGATTCCAGCCCGGCCCAGCCCATCAGCACTACCAGAGTGCCGCCGACCCGAGCCAGGGCCTCCCAAGAAACGGTCGATTCCGGCTTCGACGGGTCCTCGCTGCCGCTGATCACGGTGAACGTCGTGGCAATGCCGCGGTGGGTGATGGGAATGCCGGCGTAGGCCGCCGCGCCAATGGGCGACGTTACTCCGGGGACAATCTCAAAGGTGATGCCGTGCTCGATCAGGGCCAGGGCTTCCTCACCGCCCCGGCCGAAGACGAAGGGGTCGCCGCCCTTGAGGCGCACCACATCCAGTCCGGCGAGGGCCCGGTCGACCAACACCTGGTTGATCTGCTCCTGGGTCAGGGCCTGCCTGCCCCGCTCCTTGCCCACGAACACCCGCTCCGCCGAATCCGGGGCCGCCTGGAGGAGCGACGGGTCCAGCAGGCGGTCGTAGACCACCACCTGGGCCGATTCCAGGCATCGCAGCCCCTTTACAGTGAGCAGCCCCGGGTCGCCTGGGCCGGCGCCCACCAGGTAAACTCTACCGGGCATATCCCTCGTCCCTCATCCCCCTGGCCCCCTTCTCCCGGAGGGAGACGGGGGGAACCTTGGAGGATAGCAATTGCACTGGTTGTGACTTAGTGCTCCGCCAGCCCAGTTGCTGATAAAGGTCATTCCGGGCCCTTCGGCCAGGCTCAGGATAAACTCCGCGAAGGGTCTCGTTGTTGCGCCGAGGTTCCCCGTCGCTCCGCTTCCCGGAATGAGATCCCGTATGAACCAATTTGACTAAGTACCGGGCAACGAAAAGCCCCGGCACCGCCGGTTGTTGGATCAAGCACTAGCCCCGGGAATCCCCGTGCTCTTCCAGCAACGCTCCGGCGCCCTGTTGCAACAGGGACCGGTAGGCGTCGCCGACCAGCTTCGCCGAGTCGTGGGCCGGGCCCGCCGCTTCGGCCCGAAAGGCCTGTTCACCCTCCGGAGAGCCGAGGAACACGGTCATCAGCAACGAATCGCCATCCCTCCGGGCGTAGGCACCGGCGGGCAACTGGCATCCGCCGCCCAGCATTTCCAGGAAGGCGCGCTCGGCGGTGACGGCGTCCCGGGTCTCCGCATGGTCGAGGGGCCGGACCAGCTCCAGCATCCGGTCATCGCCGGCCCGCACCTCCACTGCCAGGGCGCCCTGACCCGGTGGCGGCACGAACTGTTCGGGAGAAAGAAACTCGGCGATCTGCTCGGTTAGACCCAGCCGGATCAAGCCCGCCGCCGCCAGGATCGCGCCATCGCACTCTTCCCCTCGTGCCTTGCGGAGCCTGGTCTCGACGCTTCCCCGGATCGGCACGATGGTAACCTGGGGGCACAGGTTCTTGAGAAGGGCCTGCCGGCGGGGACTGCTGGTGCCGATGCGGGTCCCCTGGCGCAACTGGCCGAGGGAGCAGCTCCAGCGGTTGACCAGGATGTCTCGGGGGTCTTGCCGCTGCGGTAAGGCGCCGAGGACCAGCCCCGGCGGAATGCTGGTCGGCAAGTCTTTGAGGCTGTGTATCGCCAGGTCCACCCGGCCATCGGCCAACTCCCGCTCCAACTCCGTGACGAAGACGCCCAGACCCATGCTGGCAAGGGGGGCCTGAGCATTGACGTCGCCGCGGGTATGCACCTCGGTGACCTGCAACGCCAGGTCTGGGTAGAGGGCTTGAAGCTGCGCCAGCACCTCCTCGGTTTGACGCAACGCCAGGGTGCTGCCCCGGCTTCCCAATCTTATGACCTTGTGTGAACCCACTCCGCCCCAGGCGCCTCCATGGATGTATGAATGGAAGATTCCGGCCCCGGAGCCGGGGCCATTACCGCGGGACCATCCCTTTCCCACGATGGGGTTGCCGGCGTGCCGGCCAAACGTGGAGAAATAGGCTCAGCACGCCGGTCCCCCGGGCTTGGCCGGGCAGCCTTCGGGCCGGCACCGGTCCACGTTGGGACAAAGGTCCGCTCTGCCTCCACCGGACACGTTGGCCGACGCGTCGGCGAGCAGGTCGGACATAAAGGCGGTCAGAGCTTCCTTTTCGCGCCCGGTTTGGGCCAGCTCCAGCAGATTCGGCGTGATGCAGCACTGCCACCGTTGAGGATCGACGGCCAGGCCCCGGTTTTTCACCTCTTGGCGCGCTCGAGACAACACTCCGGCCAGGTCGGTCCACTCCAGGGCCGGGCTGCCGGCCAGGGTTTCCCGCAGCTTCCTGGCCAGGGCCGGGCTGGTTCCGCCGGTGGATATGGCCAGGGTTACCGGACCGCGCTTCACGATGGAGGGGGCGATGAAGGTGCACAGGGGCGTGTCGTCCACCACGTTGAGCAGCACACCCCGCTCTTCCGCCTCCTCGAATATCTGCAGGCTTACCGCGTGCACGTTGGTGGCGGCAACGCCTATGAACGCTCCCGCCAGGTCCCCCGGCTGGTACTTCCGTTGGCGCCACTCCAACTCGCCCCTCTCGGCCGCGGCCTGAATGAAAGGGGTCGCATCGGGGCTGATGAGAGTGATTCTAGCCCCGGACTCCAGCAGCTTGGCGATCTTGCCCTCGGCCACGCCGCCGCCGCCGATGATGACGCACAGTTTGCCCTCGAGGTTGAGGTACACCGGATAGTAGATTGGCATGGTCACGCCCTGCGATTGCTGGTCCCCGGGGCCGGCGCTTTCCGCCTTCGGGCGCCGGTTGAAGCCTTCGCCCCAGATTCTTCAACGGGGTTTTCAACGGTGTTTTCAACGAAATAGCGCACCCGGGTCTTTTTGTACTCCCTGGTGCTGTAAAGGAACGCCCGCTCGGTGATCCCCGTGGCCTCGCCGATCTCGCGGCCAACCTTCTCGCAGCCTTCCGGAGAGGTCGCGTGGACCATCGTGAAATGGGTATAGGGCCAGTCGGGGAAAGTTGGGCGTTCGTAGCAGTGGGTGACGGCTGGATGTTGGGCCATGGCCGCGCCCACTTCTTCGGAACGCTCCGGCGGCACCTTCCAGACGATCATGGCGTTGGCGCGGAAGCCAGAGCGCCGGTGGTGAAGCACGGCGCTGTAGCGGCGCATAATCTTCCGCTCCTGGAATTCGACAGCCAGGGCCAGCAGCTCCGCCGTGGTCATCCCCAGCCTCGTTGCCATGCCGTCGAAAGGCCGTTCGATCAGGTTCAGGTCTTCCTGTAGCTCTCGGATGGCCGCCTTGTCCGCCTCGGATAGGGGGACCGGCTCGTTCCAGTCCTTATCCGGAGCACCGGCGGAGGCAGCCGGCGTGGAGATATCGGAAGACCCATTCTGCCCCACCATGTCGAAGGCGACCCCGATCTTGAAAAACCGGATGGTCGGCAGGAGCCGGGCGTCGAGGGCCCCGGTGTCCCGGGCCATCCGTTCCACGGTGGCTTCAAGGTCGTGATCCGGGGGGACGGCCAGGGTGAACCACAGGTTGTAATAGGACCCTTCCCGGGCGTAGTTGTGGCTGACTCCCGGATGCCGGTTGATCCGGAGCGCCCCCTTGTGGAGCTTGTCCCGGTCGTGGGCCATGGCCACCAGGGTTGTCTTGTATCCGAGACGGCGGGTGTCGAAAATGGCGCTTATCTGCCGCACCACGTTTTGCCGCTTCAACTCGGTAAGCCGGTCGATTACTTCCTGCTCACCGATCTCCAGCGCCTCGCCCAGTTTCAGAAAAGGCCGGTCGGCGAGGGGGAAGGGCCCTTGGACCAGATTCAGTAGCTTACGGTCGGTCAAGTCCATTGCTCTAGTCGAAACCTCCTCGATGATCCGCTCGGGAGGACCCAGGTTGCCGCGCTGCTCCGGAGTGCTCCGGTCGGAGCAGGTGCGCCTGATTAGACTCGATTACACCCATCGGCACTCGGCCGGCCAATGCCGGCATGATGGTCCGGGAAAAAGAAGGCCCCACGGTATGCCCGACGGTTTTAATGAGGGGCTTGCCTGAACCGGCCATCTCGGCCGCGTGCTCGCGGCCCGGCATGGAGAGCAGCCGGCGGAAGGGGGCTTGGCTCAGGTCCAAGAGGTGGCATGGGCCATTCAGGGGGAGCCGGCGAGTCGTATCGTCTGCCTGGAGGGCGTCCACGGAAATTCTGCTAAACCCTTGAATATTCTGGCGCAAGCTACGCGGAGTACAGCGAATGTGGCTTAATTGAGCCTAGCACAGAGGCCAGTTTGCGTCAACGGGAGCGCCCGGACGGGTTCGGGAGAGGCTGGGACGCGGGGTCGTTGAGCGGCAAGCGGCATCGTGCTATAGTGGTTGTAAAGAAGTGCCGGGAGATATGGATAAAAACCTGATCAAATCCCGGAAGAGCCTTTTCAGTAGCCTGTGGCGCAATGTGCGTGCCGAATCGGTCATCCGGGCCATGGAACGAGTGCCCCGGGAGCGGTTCGTGCCCCCGGAAAGCCGGCACATGGCCTACCTGGACACGCCCCTGAGCATCGGCGAGGGCCAGACCATCTCCCAGCCCTACATCGTGGCCCTGATGGCTGCTGCCCTGGGCCTTCGTGGACGGGACCGGGTGCTTGAGGTTGGCACCGGGAGCGGCTACCAGGCGGCGATACTCTCTCTCCTCGTTCCCCAGGGACGGGTGGTTTCCGTGGAGTTGATTCCGGTTCTGGCCGAGCGGGCCAGGTGCCTTTTGAGGGAGATGGGTTACGGTAACGTCGAGGTGCAGGAGGCGGGTCCTACCATGGGCTGTCCCGGCCGGGCCCCCTTCGATGCGATTATCGTGGCCGCCGCCGCCCCAAGACTTCCCAAATCGCTGTTGTCCCAGCTTGCGCCCGGCGGCAGGCTGGTCATCCCGGTTGGGACGCTGGAGCAGCAAAACCTGGTGCAAGTCCTGCGCACCGACGAGGGGCTGTCGATCAGCATGCTGGGGCCGTGCCGGTTCGTGCCCCTGATCGGGTGGGAGGCCTTCCCCGCGCCCCAATGAGGCCCGCCTCGCGGACGCTGGGGCGACAGATTAGATTTGATAATTCCCCTTCAGCCTCATCCTCGCGGTGGTCCAGCCTCAATTTCCCGTACTCGACGTGCCGGTAAACGTGCTCTACGCGGCTCCCGGCCTCAGGTCGAGCCGCGCCGGTCACCCTGGCAAGCCCCGTTCCCCTTGGCATTTGACGTTGAAGCCCTCGGACCCTGGCACCTGCCGCCGCCCGGCGCGGCGCCCCCCCAAAGGCCCCGATATGCCGGCGGGTGGGATATGATACCGGGGAATTCGAGCAATACTGGAGCTGCAGGCGATGGTTGAGCTAAACGAAGAGACCCAAGGCGAGTTGGAGCGGGCTGCCGAGGCTATCCTTGGCTCTAAACATCTGGTGGCGTTGGCTGGGGCCGGGCTTTCGGTGGAAAGCGGGATCCCGCCGTTTCGTGGCCCCGGCGGCCTCTGGACCAAGTACGGCGAACCGCCCATGCAGGGCTACCAGGAGTTTCTTCGTGACCCCCAGCTCTGGTGGGAGTCGCGGCTGCGCGATGAAGAGGAGCCGGACAACCCGGTGCACGAGTTGAAGCTAGCCTTGGAGGAGGCGTCGCCCAACGTCGGCCACTATTCCCTGGTCGACATGGAACAGATGGGACTGCTGAAGTGCACCGTGACCCAAAACGTGGACAACCTGCATCGCCGGGTGGGCAGCGAGGCACTCCTGGAGATTCACGGCAACCGCGCCTGGTTGCGGTGCATGGAATGCGGGGGCCGGCGCACTCGGGAGGGCTTCATCCTGGGAGACCTGCCGCCCCGGTGCCCGGACTGCGGCGGGATGGTCAAGATGGACACGGTGATGTTTGGAGAGCCGATTCCGCGGCAGGTGCTCCAGGATTGCTGGGAACAGGCGGAGCTGTGCGACTGTATGCTGCTCATTGGGACCTCGGGCTTGGTCACCCCCGCGGCCCGGCTCCCCGTGGTGGCGCAGGAAAGGGGAGCCACCTTGATTGAGGTCAACCCGCACCAGACTGCCCTCACCTCCGTGTGCGACATAACGCTGGCCGGCCCTTCGGGAGAGCTTTTGCCGCTGCTGGTGGACCTAATCCGCCACGGCCAAGAGGGGGGTTAGACCGCACGCCGGAGGGATAGCCCAAGACCGGCGGCCGCCATGCTACGTGATTTTAGACGAATCGTGGCTTACTTCACCCAGAGGTTGCCGGTCCTTGAAGACTTGCTCCGGCCCCGGCGGTGTGAGCAGAACGAGTATCTCAACCTGCTCGCCGGTCAAGTTGGCATGAACGTGCTCGGTGCCCGGTGAGATGACGGCGACCGCCGCGGCCGGCAGGAGGTACTCTTCTCCATCTGCGAACAAGGTCAAGGTTCCCCGCTGGGTGATGACCACCTCGGTAGTGGCCGGTTTGGTGTGGGGCTCCGACCTCTCTCCGGGAGGGAACAGCACCCGGACGCAGGAAACGCTGTCCACGCCGTCGCTGGGCTCCAGGATCACCTTGGTCAAGCGCCCCTTGCCGATGTAGGTCGGACGCTCTTCGAGCCGGATGAGATTCACGCCCATGGCTTGTGCCCCCTTCGGTGATGATGGATTGTTGTCTGTCGCCGGAACGGCCTGAGGCGATCGAAGGCCGGGCCCCTTGAGCCGGGAAACCGGCTCCGGTGGTATAATCTCTCGAAGCTGCCGGTACAGTAGTATAGCTCAATCCGCCTTGGCGCCGGCGCGCCGGCGGTGCACCGGCCGGAGTTTTATCAGGTAATGAATTTTATCCTGGTGCGTTTCGGATTGGGAGACCCGACGTGGCTGGATCCGGCCACCGCGGTGGGCATCGCCCTGATCTCCTTGATCGCGGCCGTAGTCTTTCACAAGCTGCTGTTTCGCCTCGTCCTGCGTTTAACCCAGTGGACCCCCAGCGACCTGGACTCAAGGATGGTGCGGGCCACCCGCTGGCCAATTACCCTGGGCATCATCGTGCTGGGCGTGTACCTGGCCATCATCATACCGCTGGACCTGAGCGCCGAGCAGAGGGATACCGCGGACACCATTGCCGGCTTGCTGGGTATCTTCCTGGGCATCTTGGTGGTGACCGCCTCGGTGTCCAATGGCCTTGATTGGTACTTGGAGAACCTCACGCGCACTCAGCACGTGGTTGACCTGCGGATGTTCCCCTTGCTGCGGCGGTTCACCGTTTCCCTGATCTACGGTCTGGGCGCCCTCCTGATTCTGGACCTCCTCGACATCAACATCAGCCCCCTGATCGCCGGTCTGGGATTGGGAGGGTTGGCCATCGCCCTGGCCATTCAGCCCACGCTGGCCAACCTGTTCGCCGGTACCTACGTGATGACCGAGGGGGTTGTTGCGCCGGGGGACTTCATCGAGTTGCAAGGCGGCGTCACTGGGTACGTGGTGGAAGTGGGCTGGCGCAGCACCCGCATCCGAACCTGGCGGAACAACCTGGTGGTGGTGCCCAACGGCAAGTTCGCCGAGACCATCATCACCAACTACCAGCGCCCGGTGCCGGCGGTCAACGTATACCTCAGCTGCGGGGTGAGCTACGACAGCGACCTTTACGAGGTGGAGCGGGTCTGCCGGGAGGTCATGGATGAGGTGTTGGAGGCCGAGCCCAGCGCCGTCAAAGAGTACGGGGGCTGGTTTGGCTTCGACAACTTCGGCGACTCCAACGTGAATTTCTGGCTTTTCCTCCAGGCCAGGGACCGGTTGGGCAGCTTCACGGTTCAGAGCATCTTGATACAGAAGCTTCACCAGCGACTGAGAGAAAATGGCATGGTGATCAACTACCCGATGCGGAGCCTCCAGCTTCCCAAGGGTCTGTGTCTCGAAACATCGACGGCCCGTGTTGAGGGAGAGCCGGCGGGCCGGCCTCCTGCCGGCAGAGTCCGCGGGCGGCGCCGCCGCCGCCGCCCGCCCCGGGAGTTGCACGTCTCCCTGGAGGCCGATGGGGAACCGGATGGTGACGGAGATGTCGGGAGTCCTTGATACCCGGCCGGTCACTGGTTATAATTCAAATACTACTGGCAATTGTGGGCCTGTAGCTCAGGCGGTTAGAGCGCGGTCCTGATAAGACCGAGGTCGTTGGTTCGAGTCCATCCAGGCCCACCAAACCTCTCCTTCACTGGTCCCCCTCCGTCTTTCACACCTACCCTTCCGGAAGTAGCCGCAACACGTCTGCATGGCAGGGCCGTAGAGCGTGGAAGTGGCGGCGGTCCAGCGTGGCCAGCTTGGGGTCGTTGAGCCGCTCGACGATCGCGAGGACCCCAGCGCCGACAAGCCCCACATCGGCGTCAGCGTACCGGTCACAGATTTCGCGGATACGCCGGTAATCCTCGGGCTGTAGTTCCTCGACACGATAGGCGCCGGAGACGATGTCGTCTATGAGGGCTCTGTTTCCAAGCGCGTTTCGCCGCTATCATGGTGTGGAGAAGAAATCCGGAGGTGCGACCGTGAAAGGCGAAATCGGAAAGGCTCTTCTAGTGGTGTTCATGGAACCCAAAGCGGGGACGGAAGCGGAGTTCAACCGGTGGTACAACGAGCACCATGTTCCCGAGCGAGTATCGGTGCCCGGTATTCTTGGCGCCCGGCGGTACGAACTGTGCGAGGGGGAAGGAGCCACCAAGTATCTTGCCATCTACGAGTTGGAGGACGAGGGGGTCCTGCACGGCGAGGCCTACCTGGAGCTGCGAGACAAATCCACACCCATGGACTTCGAACGCCCCAACGTCCAGCGGCTGGTCTACCGGCAGGTGTATCCGGAGACCGGCGCCTATGAGGACAAGTCCGGGGCCCCTTAGGCGGCCTCTCCCGGATACACCTGCCCTTCGGGGAGATCCCCGAGCCTCGTCCGAGTCCGTCAGTTGGGCGGGCCAGTAAAGTGTTACCCATATGCCCGGTTCTTCTGTTACCAGTCTCCCCGGTTTATACGACGGCCACCCCTCTCCCATCGGGAGAGGCGCCGGGGGTGAGGGCCGACGGTTCAGGAAGGAATCAACAGGAGGAGCTATGGCGTTGAAGACGTGTTTCATCGACGTGACCCATTGGCACTCCCCCCACTACTACCCAACGATGCAGCAACTGGCGGTAGTGGCGGCGATCAGTGCCAGAAACCCCGAAACCGGGCGGGAGGTGGCCGCCGGCCTGGGCTCCCGCTTCTACACTGATTGGCGGGAGATGGTGCAAAAGGAGCGCCCCGACTTCGTTTTCTCGCTGGGGCGGCACTGCGACATGGCGGAGACCGCCCGGTTCTTGCTGGAGGAAGGGGTGCCCTTCGCGATGGAAAAGCCCATGGGTCTGAACCTCAAAGAAGTGGAGGAATTGGCGGCCCTGGCTAAGCGGAAGAACGCCTTCGTCGCCGTGCCCTTCTCGATACGGATGGCCCCCTGGGTGCGCAAGATCAAAGAGCTGGAAGGGCCTGCCGCGGACTTCTTCCACGCCAATTTCCGGTTCATCGCGGGCCCTGTGAGCCGCTACTACCGGAACGGCAACGTCTGGAACCTGAAGAAAGCCGAGGCCGGAGGGGGCTGCCTGACCAACGTCGGCATCCACTTCCCCGACCTGTACCTCCACCTTACAGGGAAGAAGCCAAAGAGCGTCTACGCTGTGATCAGCAACAGCGTTTACGGCGAGGAGGTCGAGGACTTCGCCCACCTGACGATGGAGATGGAAGATGGGGCGCTGTGCTCCATTGAGAGCGCCTACGTCCACACCCAAACGCCCCGGGCTCCCAGCGTCGAGTTCTCCCTGCACAGCAAGCGGTACCAGTTCCGCTCCATCGACCGGAACACCATGCTCTGGTGTGATGAGCAGGGTAATCACAACTACCTGGAAGCTCCCCAGGACAACAGCTCCTTCTATCCCGCATTCGTGGCCGATACCTTGGAGGCCCTCCAAAAGGGGAGGTCTCCCGTCGCCGGAATCGAGGACGACCTGGCCGCGATGCGCATCGTGGACGCCGCCTACCGGTCCGCCGCCCAGGGCACGGTGGTTCAGCTGGCCTGAAAACACCCGCCGGCGGGTCCGGCACCCGGTCAGGGCCCGGGCGCCTACTGACCCAGGTATCGTTGGAAGCCTCACCGTGGCAGACCTTGCGACCAGCAACCTACCCTCCTCCTTTCTATAAGGGGGACACAGGGGGATTTCGTCCCTCACGCTCTCGGCGGATGTTGTCTCGAGGACCAGCACATTCAACCGATACGACGCTTCGGATCGGCGCCTCCCGGCCGGCTCGGCACGAGCGGAAGAACCGCGGGTCGACCCGGCGGTGGCGGCGGGTTCTTGAGCAGATCGATTGTTTGCTGTTAGACTCCGGTGAGCCTATTGCGGAGGTGCAGGAATGGCCAGAATCTACCTTTTGGGCACGGGAACACCAACGCCGACGCCCGACAGGTTCGGTTCCTCCCATGTCATCGAGGTTGCCGGTGAATACCTGATGTTCGACTGCGGGCCGGCGGCCACCCACAAGCTCGTGAAGGCGGGCCTCTGGCCAACCCAGATCGACTACCTGTTTTTCAGCCACCACCACTTCGACCACGACGTGGACTACCCGTGCTTCTTGCTCTGCCGGTGGGACCAGAGCGTCGGCAAGGAGAATCAGCTGAAGGTGTACGGCCCCACCCTGACCGAGACCATCACCGACCGGATCCTGGGAGAGGAGATCGGCGCCTTCTCCCACGACTGGAAGGCCCGAATCAACAACGCCGGCAGCCAGCGGGTCTACGTCAACCGGGGTGGCACTCTCCCCCGCAAGCCGCCGTCGGTTGATGTGCATGACATCGGGCCGGGATTGGTGCACACCGGCAAGGATTGGAAGGTCACGGCGGCCGTCGCGGAGCACGCTCAGCCGTGGCTTGACTGCTTGGCCTACCGGTTGGACTCCTCGGAGGGCAGCATCGTCTTCACCGGCGATACCCGTCCCTGCGAGTCGGTGACGGGCCTGGCCAAGGACGCCGACGTGATGCTATGCATGTGTTGGGGACACACCGGCGATATGGACGCCACCGGAGAGGGTCAGACCAGCATGTGCGGCACCCTCGGAGCGGCGGCGATGGCCCAGGAGGCCGGGGTCAAGCGCTTGGTCCTGGTTCACACGGGTCCTGGCCTGTGCCGGCCCGGCTCCATGGAAAAAGGCATCGGTGACATCAAGAAGGTGTACGACGGGGAGCTGGTTTTCGGGGAAGAACTCATGGTGCTGGACGTGTAACCCAGGCTCGGCCCCTGGTCCCTGGTCTCCGGTCCCCGGTCCAACGAAGCGTGCCGAACCGGGCCATTCCAAATTTCCAACCCCGGGCAGGGAGAGCCTTAACCATCACACCGGCGGAAGCCGGTGTCCAGGCAGGAAGCTGGCGCCAACACTCCATGGATTCCAGCCTTCGCCGGAATGACGGGCAGGTGACCGGCACACTGCCGCCGAGCCCAATCCGTAGGTCCCAAGGGCATGCTATACTAGACTGGGCGAATGTTGTAAGGCATCGCCGTAATTTTAGATTGACCGTGACCACGAGGCTGAGAGTGCGACTTGGCTCGGGACAGCAGTCAAGGAGTAGGCTCTCTTAGTGAATTTCGAACAGTTTTCCCTTCACCCTCAAGTCTTGGCCGGCGTTAAGTCGGTCGGCTTCGTCAAACCCACCCCAATCCAGGAACAAGCCATCCCCCTGGCATTGGAAGGCCGGGATGTCTTGGGCCTGGCCCAAACCGGCACCGGTAAGACCGCTGCCTTCGCGCTTCCCATCCTCCATCGTCTGGCCAGTGGACCTCGCAAGCGAGGCGTCCGGGCCCTGGTCATCGCACCGACCCGGGAGCTGGCCGAGCAAATCCATCAGACCTTCATCGAACTGGGGCGGCACCTCCGCATAAAGAGTGTCACAATCTACGGTGGCGTCGGCAAAGGCCCCCAATTGGCCGGCCTGAGAAACGGGGCCCAGGTGGTGGTCGCCTGTCCCGGACGGCTGCTGGACCACCTGAACCAAAAGGACATCGACCTCTCCAACGTCGAGGTGCTGGTCTTGGACGAGGCCGACACCATGTGCGACATGGGCTTCCTGCCCGACGTGCAGCGCATCCTGGGGCGTCTCCCCACCGAGCGGCAGACCCTTTTCTTCTCGGCCACCATGCCCCCGGAGATCCGGTCATTGGCCGTGAAGATTCTGCGGAACCCGGAGTTGGTCCAGATTGGGGCCATCGCCCCGGCCAAGACCGTTTCGCATGCGCTCTACCCGGTGCCGGACCAACTCAAGAAGAGTCTGCTGCTGGCCCTCTTGAAGCAGACCCCCACCGGCCGCGCCCTGGTCTTCACCCGGACCAAACACCGGGCCCGGTCCCTAGCTTTGGACCTGGCCAGGAATTCGTACCGGGTGGCGGCGCTCCAGGGCAACATGTCTCAAAACGCCCGCCAACGGGCCATGGACGGCTTCCGCGACGGTAAATTCGACATCCTGGTGGCTACCGACATCGCCGCCCACGGCATCGATGTCCCCGAAATCTCCCATGTAATCAACTTTGATTTTCCCAACACCTCCGACACCTACACCCACCGGATCGGCCGCACCGGCCGGGCCGAACAGACGGGCGAGGCATTCACCTTTGCCGGGGCCGAGGACGGCGCCATGATCCGTCTGGTGGAGAAGGACCTGGGGGCGCGGATCGAACGGCGGCGTCTACCCGGCTTCGACTACGGAAATTTCGCCCCAGAGCAACAGTTCCCGGAGGAACGGGCCAGGCCCAGCAACGGCGGCGGACCTCGCAACGGTATCGGGCCTCGCAACGGCAGTGGGCCTCGCAACGGCAGCGGGCCTCATAACGGCAGCGGACCCCGCCGGAGCACGGACGGCCGGGGACCGGGGATGGGCCGGGAGCAGTACCGTGGCAATGGCGCCGCCAGTCCCGGAAGCCAAACGGCAAGGCGAAATACATCCAGGAGAGTATTTGGCCGCTAGCACCGCTCTTTGATGCTGGCACGCCAAGCATGACGCGTCCGGGTTGGAGCTGATTTAGAGCCGGGGGTTCCCGGCTCTTTTCATGCCCGATTCGGACAGGACCGGGCGCCGGCGTGGTGACCGAAGGGCCGCCGGAGCCTACCGGCCGCATCTCAGGCGTGGATACTTGTGCGATGATCGGTAATTAGCGTAGTGTTGGGCCGGGCGTCCGGCGCCCGCTACCCGGGCGCCAACCGGGTGGGTTTTCCTGCGGGCCAGATACGAGTGGAGGTCTATGGCCGCTGACCGAAAAGATGAAGGGCAGGCCTCGCCCGCCGGGCGGGCCGGCAGCCGCGAAGCCACCACCGTCCAATCCAAAGAGCGGCGCGGCGGCCTCAACACCTTCTCCTCTCTTCAGAACAACCGGGATTACCGCTTCCTCTGGGCCGGCAACCTGTGCGCCAACGCCGCCCAGTGGCTTCAGATATTCACCATCGGATGGCTGGTGTTTGAAATAAGCGACGGGTCGGCATTGCACTCGGTAGCCGTGGCCGGGATACGGTCCTTTCCCATCCTGGTCATCGGTCCCTGGGCCGGGGTGCTGGCCGACCGGTGGGACCGCCGCATGATCACCGTCGTGACCCAATGCGGGCTGGCGGTCGTGGCCATCCTGTTCGCCCTGCTGGTGGCCAGCGGGCAGGTGGAGGTCTGGCACGCCTACGTTTACATGAGCTTCGCCGGCATCGGGTTCGCCGTCAAGCAGCCGGTGCGGCAGGCCTTGATTGCCAACACCGTGCGCCGGGCGGATTTGCCCAATGCACTGGCCCTCAACGCCATGACCGTTACCTCCATGCGCCTGGTCGGCCCCCTCATAGGCGGCCTGCTCATCGCGACGGTGGGCTTCAAGTGGAATTTCTTTTTTGAAGCGAGTCTCTACATCGCCATGGTGCTTTTGCTGTTGCCCATGCGGACTCCATACCAGGAAGCCAGCACCGCCCGCCGAGCGTCGATGCTGTCCAACCTGGTGGAGGGTATCGGCTACATCCTTAAAAACCAGGTCATGCTGCGTCTCACCATATTGAACTTCATCCGCACCGCCGTGTTCATGCCCCTGGTGCTTTTGCTGCCGGTGTACACGAAGGAAGCCCTGGACGCCGGAATCGGCACCGGCACCGCCATGATCGCCGTCATGGGCAGCGGCGGGCTGCTGGCCACCTTCATAATGGCGACCTGGGGCTTTTTCACTCAAAAAGGGAGGGTGGGGCTGATAGCCCTGCTGGCAGGCTCCGCAATTATCCTCGCGCTGGGTTTTTCCAACTCGATATGGATCTCTCTGCCCCTGATGGCGCTTATGGGGCTGGCCCAGACGCACTTTATCGTCAGCAACCAGACGCTGATCCAGCTCGTGGTGCCGGACCGTTTGCGCGGCCGGGTGTCCAGCGTCTGGCATTACGAGTCGGGACTGATTCCCCTGGCCGCGGTCGGTATCGGCTGGATGGCCGATCGCATCGACATCAACTTCGCCCTGACCGCCGTGGGCGTGGGGGCTGTGATCGTGTCCGCCTTCTGCATGGTACGGTTCAAGGACATCCGGTCGCTGGACTGAGCGAGCAATTCATTGATTGACTTTCCTCTTCCTGCCCACCTGCCCGAAGGAGAGGGCCTGCACCCGCGTCGCCATGCGTCCGCAGAATGTGTTAACCTTCGATCCTTGGCGTTCCTCCTTGGGTGCACCCCTGACAAGGGCTTCCGCACCATGCTAGAGTGACTTGACCCCAGACGATGGCCCAGGCAGTTGCCGGGCTTGGACCACCACGCGGGGGCCGATGCCAAGAAACAGGCACAATTGATACCGGAGGTCCAGATGGAAAAGTCTACCGCAGCGCTTCAGGGATTGAGGGTATTGGACCTGGGGCGGCACCAGGCGGCCCCAAGGGCGGGCCACATCTTAGCGCGCCTGGGCGCTGAGGTCATCAAGATCGAACCGCCGGGAAACAACGAGACCCGCACCGGGGTGCCCAGGGTTCGCGGCCTGAGCACCCACTGGATTTGCATGAACGCCGGGAAGAAAAGCCTGGGTATCGACCTGCGGACCGAGGAAGGCAAGGAGATAATCCGGGGGCTGGTGAAAGTCTCGGACGTGTTCATCCAGAACTTCCGGGTGGGGATGATACAGCATATCGGCTTCGGCTACGACGTGCTCAAAGCCCTCAATCCACGAATTATCATGCTCAACTGCTCCGCCTATGGGCAGACTGGGCCCAACAAAGACCTGATTGGCTGGGACACCGTGGGCCAGGCGATGAGCGGCCACATGTCGGTGACCGGCTACCCGGAAATGCCGCCGGTGCGCACCTTCTTCTCATTGGCCGACCGGACCACCGCCCTCCACGGCACCATCGGCGTACTCTCGGCCCTGCGCCAGCGGTCGATCACCGGAAGGGGCCAATCGATAGACGTGTGCCTGGCCGATTCCGGTTACACCTGGATGGAGGACACTCTCATCGCCTACCTGGCGGAGGGTATCGCGCCCCAGCGCCGCGGCAACCGGGGAAGGGGCGCCCCGATGAACAGCTATAAGACCAGCAACGGTTGGGTCTACGTTATCGCATCTCAAAAGAACCAGTGGGAGCGCCTCTGCAAGCTCCTGAACAAGCCCGAATGGCTGGCGGACCCGGAGTTGCAAGAGGGTGACGGCAGGATGCGGAAGATAGAAATGCTGGACGCGGAAATCGAGAAGTGGACCCTCCAGCACACCTCGGAAGAGGTGGAGCGGCTGATGAACGAGGCGGAGATCACGTGCGCCGCCGTCAACGATATTCCGACGGCGGCCGAGAATCCCCAACTGTGGGGGCGGGAGCTGCTGGTGGAGGTGGACCACCCCTACGACGACGGCAAGGTCCTCGCTCCGGGTATGGCCATCAAGCTGGGTAAGAGCGGGCATGTCATCGGCCCTCTATCCGCGCCCGGCCAGCACAACGAGGAAATCCTCACGGGTCTTCTGAATTACACCAAAGACGACATGGACCGGATGAAAGAGGAAGGAGTCATCTAGCGGCGGCTGGGCCTACCCATCCACCGTTTTCTACTGTCTACGAGGAGGTATCTTCATGGCGGAAATCAAATCAGCCCTCGAAGGAATAAGGGTGCTGGACCTGGGCCGGCACCAGGCCGCCCCGAGGGCCGCCCATATCATGGCCAGATTGGGCGCCGAGGTGATCAAGATAGAGCCCCGGGGCAACAACGAGACCCGCACCGCGCTGCCGAGGGTACGGGGCCTGAGCACCCACTGGATATCCATGAACGCCGGGAAGAAGAGCCTGAGCATGGACCTGAGGACCGATAAGGCCAAGGAGATTCTGCGGGAGCTGATAAAGGTCTCCGACGTGTTCATTCAGAATTTCCGTCCCGGCACCATCGCCAAGATGGGGTTCTCCTGGGATGTGCTTAACGCCCTTAACCCCCGAATCATCATGTGCAACATCTCAGCCTACGGCCAATACGGCCCCTTCAACGAGCGGGTCGGCCTGGATGTTGTCGGTCAGGCCATGAGCGGCCACATGTCGCTCACTGGTTACCCGGAAACACCCCCGGTGCGCAGTTTCTTCTCCCTGGTGGACCGCACCACCGCGCTCCACGGCGTCATCGGCGTGCTCGCCGCCCTGAATGCCAGGGAGCTTACCGGCGAGGGACAGACCGTGGACGTCTGTTTGGCGGACTCGGGCTATAGCTGGATGGAAGACACCCTCATCGGCTACCTGTCGGATGGCACCGTGCCCGAGCGCCGCGGCAACCGGGCTCGGGGCGGCCCGGCGAACACCTTCCTCACCAAGGACGGCTATATCCTGATTCTGGCGTCCAACAAGAATGTCTGGGAGCGGCTGTGCCGCCTCCTGAACAAGCCGGAATGGCTCGCGAACCCGGAATTGCAGACCCAGGACGGCCGAATCAAACACGTTGAGATGCTGGAGCGGGAGATAGGCGAATGGGTCAGCCAATACACCATCGACGAGGCGGCGAAGATCCTCAATAAGGCGGAAATAGCCTGTCAGCCGGTCAACGACATTCCTCGGGCTACTCAGGAAGCCCAACTCTGGGATCGAGGGCTCCTGTGGGAAGCAGAGCACCCCTACGACGGCGGCAAGGTCCACGTCCCCGGAATGGCCATAAAACTCAGCGATAGCAATCCGCCACAGGGGCCGCTATCCGCTCCGGGACAGCACACGGAAGAACTCCTCACCGGCGTCCTCAAATACTCGCAAGAGGATGTCGAGCAGCTACACCAGGACAAGGTGGTATACAAGATACAGCCGGGTATTCCCGAATGAGCTGACGTTTTCACCCGGGAGGGTCCTTTACCGTCGGCCCCGGCTTTTCGATTTTCGGAAGGCCGGGGCAAGGCGGTCATGGCCTTTGGCGGAGGGTCTAGGCTGCTAAAAAAGACTGTCCGCCAGGCTCCTCTCAATGCTGATAATTGTCCTTCTTGGATATTGACCCAAGGGACGGGGGCAAGGCCATTGTCATTCTGAAGCGAAGGGAAGAATCTCGGTGTGACAGCGCTGAACTGCTCCTCGGAATGACAGTGCTGAACCGCTCCTCGGAATCATTCATTCTGGTTGCCACCAGCACCACGGCCGACGAAAATGGGAGTCATCCCGAGTCCTTCGCGGGAAGGAAGAGGGATCTGGGGAGGTGGAGGAGAAGCCCCAGCGCAAATGCCTAGCCGCTGCGGCTGGCGCGGCACGACACTTTCGTACCAATGACAGCGCTGAACTGCTCCCAGAAACGGTGGTGTCGGTTTGCTCGTGGAAATGGCGGCGTGGCTTCGCCCTTCGGAATGACGGTCTTGAGGCGAAGCTGTGAAAGCGGTCCCGCAGCCGATTACCGGTAGCCTTCCTCAGGGTCTGCAGTTCGCTACACCTTTCTGGTGGCGGCGTTCTCCCCGGCGATGCGGCCGAACGCGATGCACTCGCTGATGTTGCCGCCTCCGGCGTAGAGCAGGCCGAATATGGACCCAAACTCCCCGGCTGAATAGAGCCCGGCAATCGGATCGCCGTCCACGTTCAACACCTGGGCCTTTTCGTTGCGTTTTGCCCCTCCCTGGGTGTTCATCCCTCCCGGCCACATGCGAATGGCGTAGAAGGGCGGCGCGTCGAGGGGAGTCAGGTCACTCGCGTCGCGGCCGAAATCGGAATCGTGGCCCCTGGCGCAGTAGCTGTTGTAGGTTGAGATCGTCTTGCCGACGGTGTCTGAATCCATGCCAAGGGCGCCGGCCAGATCTCGAACCGTGTCCCCGACGGAAATCCAGCCCCGTTCCAGCTCCACCGAGTTGTCCTGGCTCCAGGCATAGGCCTGCATCGGTCCGGTGATGCCACTGCTCAAGACCGGCACCGGCCCCGCGCTCATCCGCTTCCGGTCGAAGATCAGGTAGCTGGGTACCCGGGGATAGTCCAGCTTCCGGCTATCGAAAAGCGCGGCTTCGTAGTACAGACCGTGGTTGCTGAACTCCTCACGGGTGAACCGGCGGCCGTACTTGTCCACCATAATGAACCCGCAGGGCTGTTCGATGCGGCTTCGTCCCATCGACATGCTTATCGCCACCGGAAGCTCGGGAAACTTGGCTACGTACCGGCCCGACACGCTGTTCATGTGCCATAGTTGGGCTCCCACGTCCATGGACATGCGGACGCCATCTCCCGTCGCCGACTCGCTGCCGGCGAAATGGGATGGGTAGACCCTAAGAAAGTTGAACTTCATCTCCTCGTCGAACTCAAACCCGCCCAGGGTCAGAATCACGCCCCTGGTGGCCCTGATGTTGATCTTCTTTCCCGGGTCCTCCCCGGTGGACGCCTGGACCCCCAACACCTCGCCTTTGACGCTCGTGAGGAGCTTGAGGGCGCTGGTAGAATACATCACCTCGATGCCCTGGCCCTGGACCGCGTCCTTGAAGACCTTCATCATCCCAATTCCGGCATCGGGAAAACGGCAGACCCCGAAGCAATCGGCCCCCGGAAAGTCGTTCTCCGGCCTCCGGGCCGTCTCCGTTAAGGTCCCTCCGAGTCCTTCCACCCAGGTCTTGTTGAACAGCGCGTACTCGATATAGGCTTCAATCGGTTTATCTTCCGGCCAGCTGTTGGAAGGGGAATACAGAAGGCTGGTCTCCAGGTGGGACATGGCCCTGAAGTACTTCCGGGCTTCGCCGCGGTCGGAAAAATTCAGGAACCCGCCGGCGGCCATGTGGCTGGTGGAGTAGTGCTTACCCTCCTCCTGTTTTTCGATGACCAGCGCCTCAACCCCCCTTTCCTGGACGGTCAGGGCTGCCGCGGCGCCGGCGGCGCCGTAGCCTACGATCAAGACCTCGGTCTCCCGGTCCCATTTGCCATCGATTATGAGCATTCGTCCGACTCCTCGCGCTGCGGCGCTGTTTTCCATTTGCCGGTGGGCCGGGGACGGCCCGCACACCGGGTCAGCCGACGGTGATGACGCCCAATCCGTCCGCGATCTCGATAGTGGTCCCGAAGGGCTTGGACATGCTCTGGAACCGCTCCAGTATCTCTCTGGCCACCGCGCCCTGGGCCATGACCGGCCGCCCCCGCTGGCCCATGGGCAGCCCCATTCCTAGATCGATGGGATGCAGTTCGATGGTTTTGAGCCGCCCGGCCTCCCAGTTGGCCAGGGCCACGATGCTTTGCCAGTACACGGCCCCGACGTCCTGACCCCGGGTCTGTTTGCCGCTCCTAGCGTCATAGTAGTCCGCCGGGGTGGCTTCCCACCAGTCCAGCCCATACCTGGAGTAGGCGTCGGATGGTTGGAGCAGGACGGTGTCGTTCTGAAGGATGAAGTCGCCGATGCTGTAGAAGATGGGTTTGCCGTTGTAGATCTCGATGCCCTTGTCCCGGTGGGGGCCGTGGCCGATGAAGACATCGGCGCCCGCGTCGATGACGGCATGGGCCAACTCGATCAGGTGGTCGGCGGGTTCCGACGAGGAGGCGCCATGGTAGCCGCAATGGAAGCTGAACATGACCCAGTCGGCCATCCGGCGGGCGTCTCTCACATACTTGAGATTCTGCTTGAGGTCTTCCGGGTCCATCATGGTGGTCTGGCCATAGCCTTCGCCCACGCGGAACTTGGGGGGTGCGATCCGCCGGCTGGCCCCGAACCGGAAGAACTCGCCGGTATCGGCCCACTTCTCTTGAGGCCACCTTCCCTGGCGGCGGGCGACCTTGCCCTGTTCCCAGCCTAGGGCCTCGCTGATGCGCTTGAGGTCGTTCATCGAGGCCTGGTCGATGGTGTAGGCCTCTTCCACGTGGATGAAGTTGACGCCGGGCTTGCCCTTCATGTCGGGGCGCTGGTTCACCGCCTCGCCGCCGGGCACCTGAAGGTGGTCGCACGCCGCCAGGAGGGCAACGCGCCCCTTGGCCGTATCCACGTAGGCGGGGGCCCGGGCCAGCGCCAGGTTGGCGCCGGTACCCGCGTGGGGCAAGCCGAAGTCGTCGAAGTTCTCGATGTTGACCAGCACACCGGTCTCACCGTAATCGTAGGCGTGGTTCATGGCGCAGGCCGCGATGTCGAATCCCGCCCACTGCAGCTCGCCGATCATGCTCGGCTCGGCCCGCATCCAGGTGCCGGGGTGTTCTATCCCCGGACAGCCTTCATAGTCGTGGAACAGCATCTCGGCGTTGGTGAAGCTCACGTCGGCATCGCGGAGCAGGTCAATAACCTTCAGGAAGCCCTCCTCGGTGAACGGAGAGAGGCTCCTCGTGATGAGGGACTCCCCGGTGAGCGCCATGGTAATGTCGTTGCTTTGCGAATCGTAGAGCATGATTCCTCCTCTCGGTTCGTGACGCCGCAATGCCGGTCGCGTGGCCGAGACCGGTACGCCGAATGGGCCGGTCCAACTCAGCGAATTCGCATTGATCGGTCAATCAACAGAAGCGCTGTCAATACCGACAGTTATAGGCATGTCCCAACCTGTTGTCAACGCCGCCGGTCTGAATCGGGTCCGCTCGCCGCGGCCGGTGTAGCCGTGGGACGCCTCTTCGGGCGATGGGGCATGAGAGATGGGAAAGGCTGGGGCGCAGAGGTATGCCGGAGGAAGAACTAGGGGAAGAATGCTCGGAAGCTGCCGTCGGGTGCCGGAGTTGGGACTGGCCAGCCCGGTCCGAAGAGGTGTTCCGTGGACCGGCGAAGACTCGGCTAGTGGGTGGCCATCAGGCACAGCCGCCGGGGAGGGCACGATTGATGAGAACGGTGGGATTCACGGCGCTCGGCGGACGCTCGTCCACGGTGCCGGACGGAGAATCATCGCCGGGCCGGACCGCGGCAAACGGACCGGCCCGGCGACGCATGACTGGTCAGCCGCCAAGGGAGCAATTCTTGGTGCTTAACCAAGTTAGATGCCAGCGATCGGACTCGCCTACGCCCCGTTCTTGCTCTCCACGACGATCGCGTAAACGTCCCGAGAGCCCACGTTTTCAACCTGGTGGGTCCACTCCTCGTGCCACATAACGTGCCCGTCGGGAATGTCCGCCTCCATGACCTCTCCGTTCGGGAGATGTATCTTAACCGCGCCGCCCTTGACGAAATAGGCGACCTCCGAGGGGTGTGAGTGTACCTCGTCCTTCTCGCCCGCCTTCAACGTCATCTCCAAAACCCTGACGTGGTCGTTCTCCAACAGTGTCTTGTAGTGTGCAGGGGACGCCTGGACCGGGTCTATGTACGTCATGACTTCTCCTATTTTAGTGCCGGTTTTAGATTATGCGGTTGGTTCCGTGCGGTTTGTCGGCCTACTGCTCCGGTGCGGGAAGGACGCCCAGTTGCTGAATCATGCCGAATTGGTCCACCTCTTGCCACATCTCCGCGAACTCGCCCGTGGCAACCCGGAAGTAGTCGAACCCGGTGGCCGAGTTCTCTTCGAACACGCCGGTATGTCCTTCGTACATGAAGTGTAAATGGCCCTGGTATAACGGAGGTCCATGGTGCGTTGGTGACCCAGCGTTGGCCCGTCGAGCGTGGAGTTAGCTCTGGTTTGCGGATCAGGCGCTGGAGTCCACCCCTCCTCCCCCGGCTTGATCGCAAACACTCGGCCGCCGCCAATCCGCGGTCTCGGGCCGGGTCCGACGGTGCCCGTCCCAGGCCTTCGCTCTTGAACCGAGGATGCTGTCCTGGGTTTTTCAAGAGGAATCGGCCTTTGGAACGAGGCCCTATATCAATAGTCGGGTATGCGACGCGCCATGAATAGGTGCAAACACATCAAAGATGCGAGGAACCGGGGCCAAACAGCAGGATCTAGATAAGCCGCTTACGGGAAGCGTAGACCACGGCCTGGAGGCGGCTGTCGACTCCTAGTTTCGTGAGGAGCCTTGAAACGTGATTGCGTGCGGTGAGGGGCCGTATGCTCAGGGTCTCGGCAATCTGCTGGGTGGTCGTGCCGGCTGCCAGCAGGCGGAGCACCTGTATTTCTCGCCTTGAGAGCTTCGGCAGTGGTGTGGGGTCCTCTTCGACTTCCTCCACCGGGTCGCCGTTCTCTTCGCTCAAGAGTTGGTGGAGCGTGGTGCTGGCCTTTCGGGCGAACTCCTCGATGCGGCGGCGCTCGCTCACATCCCGGAAGAGGTAGAGGACCTGAAAGTCGTGCCGGTTCTTCCGGGACACGGCCACGGTCACGTTGAGGCGCTTTTCCAGGCCGGTGGTAGCCGTGCACAGGAGATCGTAGTCCACCGTCGTTCGGCCCCGGCGAGCATTGGCCATCACGGGGCAATCAGGCCTGCAAATGCGGTAATTGTCGGCGTCCTTTCCTCCCAATATCTCATAGCAGGGCCTGCCGACCACATCCTTGGCCGCATGACCAAGCAATTGCTCAGCGCTGGCGCTCCAGTACACGATCTTTTGTCCTGGGTCTACGGCAAAGGCCCCGTCGTGGGTCAGAAGGTCTTGCCACTTGTGAAGGTCAATGTTGTTCGCGCTATCTTTTGCCATGAGATGCTGCCTCCGGTATATGTATTGATGATAACACATCAATCAAGCTGGTAGAAAGGGCAGCGGGGCCCTCCAGTGAGGGAAGGAGGGATCTTGAGAATGGGCCGGTTTGACAGTGGACGTTTACGTGAGGCCGGGGCGGCCGAGGTTGAGGACGAAAGAACGGCAGCGTGCCGGCCGGGAGGGAGAAAGTGACCGGGCCGGGGGCGGAAGAACCGGTGCCTCGGCCGGTGGGCGCCGTCACGGCGCCCGCCGGCCGGAAAGCGCGGCGGGGGCGGGCTGTGTTTGAAGCGCCCGACCGGTTTGTGGCTCTGGGTGTAGCCTGAGTCCTAAGCTAAATGACCTTTTCCTCTTTGAGCCGGGCCAGCTCCTCTTCACCGTAGCCGAAGAACTCTCGGAACACCTCGGCGTTGTGCTCGCCCAGGAGAGGTGAGGTGGTGACATCGGAGGGCGAGTCGGAGAGCTTGATGGGGTTGCCAGGCAGGTTGAGGGTCCCCCTCTTCTGGTGCTCCACGGGGGTGATCATCCCCCGCTGGAGGAGGTGCTCGTCCTGGTGCAGGTCCACCGCGTTGAGGGTGGCCCCGGCGGGAACACCGGCCGCGCCCAACAGCTTCATCACCTCGTACTTGTCCCGCTGCATGGTCCAGCTTTCGATCATCCCGTTCACCTCGTCGGCGTGGTCGACGCGCCACAGGGGATCGGAGTAGTTGGCGTCTCCCAGCAGGTCCTCCCGTCCGATGACCTCCAGCAGGGCGTCCCACATGCGGGGCCGTACCGGCTGGGTGTAGATGTAGCAGTAGTCATCCGGGCCGCCCGGCTTGCACTTGTAGATGTCGCCGGGCACTCCGCCGCCAACGACCGTGTTGCCCGGCCGTCCAACGGGATTTCCCGTCTCGTAGTAGCTGCGCAGCCGGGGGCGGCAGAAGTTCACGATGCAGTCCTGCATGGCGACCTCCACCACCTGGCCCTTACCTGACTGCTGCCGCTGCCACAGGGCCCCCAGAATGCCGATGGCGGCGTGGAGGCCGGTACCCGTGTCGCCGATGGTCGGGCCGGGTTTGAGGGGAGGGCTGCCGGGGAACCCGGTCATGGTCATGGCGCCGCCCATGGCCTGGGCAATCATGTCGAAGGCCTTGAAGTCGCTGTAGGGCCCGTAGCTGCCAAACCCCTTGATGCGGGCCATGATGATCTTGGGGTTGACCTCACTGAGTACGTCGTAGCCCAGCCCCAGCCTTTCCATGGCGCCCGGGGCCATGTTCTCGGCCACGATGTCCGCCTGGCGCACCATGTCCAGGAACATGGTCTTACCCGTCTCGCTCCTGAGGTTGAGGGTCACACTACGCTTGTTCAGGTTCAGTACGATGAAGTAGTAGCTGTCGACCCCGGGCACGTCCGTTCGGCTGCGCCGGCCTGGGTCGCCCTGGTTGGGCTCCTCCACCTTGATGACGTCGGCCCCGAGAAAGGCCAACGCCTCGGTACAAGAGGTGCCGGCTTCGAACTGAGTGAGGTCGATTACCTTTATTCCCTCGAGAGCTTTTGCCACTTTGGGACCTCCTCTATCTTGCGCTGGGCGGCTATTTCGTCCTACAGGTTAGCATACATAACCCCTCCGGCGCACGCCGGGTCAAACTGGGGAAGAGACTAGTGAGAAAGAGGGGCTTCGGAGACGGGTGGGTGGCCCGGTGCGGTTCAAGAGATCAACGGGATGCCCGGCACGCCGGACAACGGTCACTCGCCGGCCACCCGGCATTGCGGCCCCAATGGGGCCTGGGCCGCCGCGAGAGTAATGAGGGGTTTGGCGCCTTACTTTTGCAACGGGCAGGTGGGTAAGACCATCGCGTTCCGGGTGGCTAACGGTGCGCCCGGACTTGGTCGCCTAGCCACCATCTCTAAAGGAGGCCGTTCTCGGTCCTTCGACAAGCTTAGGACGAGCGGGTTCTTTCCGTTCCCGCGGGTCTTCCCCGTTCGTGGTGAGCTTGTCGAACCACCAGACCTAGGTCCTTCGACAAGCTCAGGACGACGGTTACACAACTTACCCTGGCCCGTGGGTATCACGGTCTCGATGCGGACGCGCCCGTTCTCCACGGTGGCCCGTTCAACGACCAGCCTCAGTAGCTGCTGGCGCTGCTCGAAGGTCAGGGCATCCAGGCCCTTTGTCACTTGGTGACAGAACCGGTCCAAGTCCGCGAGGGCGCTTCGGCTATCTTGCTGTTGCTGCTGTCGCCGGTCAAGCTCCCGGGCGCACTCTTCCAGGTGCTCGCGCCGGTCGGCTAGCTTCCTGATCTCGTCGTCGTAGCGCTCCAGGTCCATCACCTCGTGGATGTAGGCGTCAGTGACCCGGTCTTCCTGGGTCTTGACCCGCTTCAGAGCCACGGCCAGCTGTTTTCGCTCCACATCAACTTTCTCGGGGTCCACCGCAGCCTCAGCCCGCCG
Organism: Dehalococcoidia bacterium; assembly: GCA_030740155.1. Lineage (GTDB taxonomy): Bacteria > Chloroflexota > Dehalococcoidia > Lucifugimonadales > UBA3495 > CAJWBT01. The sequence goes on from JASLXV010000033.1 coordinate 64,915, forward strand.
CCGGTACTCCTCGGCCAGCACCTCCGGCTGCCGCAGGGCTTCCGTGACCGCCTCCCATACGGCATCTTCTAGCGGTCCGGCTGAGACGAACCCAGGTTTGCATCGCTTACCCGTGGAGGAGATAGACGGGTCGCGATTCTGGCACCGATAACCCCGGTAGCCGCGAGCAGTGTTGTTGTAGTAGCCGGTGTAAGCGCCTCCGCAGCGAGGGCAGCGGATAAGGCCCCGGAGCAGGTACTGGTGCCGCTTGTTGTTGCGGCGGGAGTGGAGGGAGTTCTCCGCCAATTGGTCCTGGGCAGCCTGCCAGGTAGGGTCATCGACTATGGGGGGCACTGGTATGGATATCTCCTCGTGCTCCGAGTGGCGGTAGCGATAGAACCCATTGTAGACGGGATTGGT
>JASLXV010000034.1:0-2493 GCA_030740155.1 Dehalococcoidia bacterium
CCGAGCGTACCACCGCTGGGCAGTATCCGTGCCCATCCACTGCCGGTGCTTCCGGAGCAGAGCATCAGTGGGGCCGATCCACAATGCACGGCCGGAATGCACGTCTTTGGTACAAACCCCGTAGGCGGGGCAACACCAACACGCCGCTGCCCAGGGCTTCGATAGTGTCTTTGACAAGGTGCGAGATGCTGGTGAAACCTGGGGAACATCTTAGGCGTAGAAATAGGCGTGGAGATTACGTTGGTTAGCAAATGGTTAGCAAAACCCGAAAACGCAAGGCCCCCGGACATTCCGGGGGCCTAGATTCGTGCCTGGAGTTGGTACGCCTGGCGGGATTCGAACCCACAACCCCTGGGTCCGAAGCCCAGTACTCTATCCGTTGAGCTACAGGCGCAGGTTGGTATCGCTTGGTAGCCTTGGGGCGAGCGACGGGATTCGAACCCGTGATCTCCTGTGCCACAGACAGGCGCCTTGGACCCCTTGGCTACGCTCGCCGCGTGCCGGCCAGCCCGGACCCCCACCGTTCCCGGCGGCTGTGCCGCCGGAGGTGCCGGGGCCGCACCGTTCAGCCTGGCTATCGTAGCAAATAGCCCGCCAACATACAAGGAGCCGAGACAGCCCGTGGCGCCGCGGATTGGCCAAACCGGCCAGCCATCCCTCGTCACGGAAGCGTGGAGAAGTCCCCTGGTTGAAAACAGCACACCGTGTTAGGCTAGATTCAATGGGCTATCCGACGGACCGCCATTCCAAGGGGGCCGATCCGGTGCTGTCCGCTGATTGATGTTGAGGGAAATGGATATGGGTTGGAAGCCACTGGTGGTCCTTTTCGGTAGCTTGTTCCTGGCGGTGGCGTGCTCCGGGTCGTCCATCGCCACACCGTCGAGCGCCCCCGCGGCAGAATCGACCACCACCGGGATCGCGGCGCCTACCGTGGAGGCGGCGCCTCAGGCTTCCGGCACTCCCACCGCCGTCATTGAGGCTGGGCCTTCGGCGACCGTCGCCGGGGACCGGGTATCCGGCGGCCGGCTGGTCCGCCTGTTCGTCGACCCGCCCACCCTGGACCCGCACCTGACCACCGATGCTACCTCCGCCCAGATTATCATCGAGGTGTTCGGCGGGCTGGTTACCATCGACCCCGACTTGAAAATCGTGCCCGACCTGGCTGAAAGCTGGGATGTCAGCCAGGACGGCCGGGTCTACACTTTCCACCTGCGGCCCAACGCTACTTTCCACGATGGCAAGACGGTCACGGCCGATGACGTGCGCTGGTCCCTGGAGCGGGCCACCAACCCCCTCACCGAGTCCCCGGTGGTGGACCAGTATCTTGGGGACATTGTGGGAGTCGACGAGAAGCTCAACGGCGACACCCAGACCATATCCGGCGTGAGGGTCATAGACGACCGCACCATTGAGATTACCATAGATGCCCCCAAGTCTTACTTCCTGGCCAAGTTGACCTACCCCACCTCCTTTGTTCTGGACCGGGAGAACGTGGAAGCGGACCCCAAGAGGTGGTTCCGCGAGCCAAACGGCACCGGGCCCTTCATGATGGCACGCTACGACCTGGGCGAGACCCTGCTACTGGCCCGCCACGATGGCTATCACCTGGGCCCGGCCAATCTGGCGGAAGTGGAGATGATTCTCAGCGGCGGCACCTCTATGCTCATGTACGAGAACGACGAGATCCACATCACCGGGGTGGGCCTGGCCGATCTGGACCGCCTGCTGGAAAAAGGTAACCCGCTCAACTCCGAGCTGCAGCAGGCTCCGCCGACATTCAGTGTTCAGTACGTGGGGATGAACGTCAATGAGCCGCCCCTGGACGACCCCAAGGTGCGCCAGGCCCTGAACCTGGCTATCGACAAGCAGGAGATAGCAACCATAGTCCTGGCGGACCAGGTGGTCCCGGCCAACGGGATACTCCCGCCAGGCTTCCCCGGCTTCAACGACGCCCTGCGGGGCTACACCTTCGACCCGGTGCGGGCCCGGCAGCTACTGGCCGAGTCCAGCTACGGAGACGACCTCGAAAACATGCCGCCCATCACCATCACCACCCCCGGCAGTTTCGGGGGCTCCGTAAGCCTGGACATGGAAGTGGTCCTCCAGATGTGGGAAAGGAACCTGGGTATTCGCGCGGAGTTTCAGCAGACGGAGTTCGCAACCTTCCTGAAAGACCTGCACAAGCGCCGCTTCCAGATGTTCGACATCGGCTGGATCGCCGACTACCCGGACCCGGAGAACTTTCTGGATGTTCTCTTCCACGGCGAGAGCAGCAACAACCACACCAACTATAGCAATCCCCAGGTGGATGCGCTGCTGGAGCAAGCACGAACCGAGACCGACGAGACCCTCCGTTACCAGCTCTACAATCGGGCGGAGCAGATGATCATCGACGATGCTCCTTGGATACCCCTCTGGTACAGCGGCGAGCGGTACGTGTTGATCAAGCCCAACGTCCACGATTACTACCTGACTCCCCTGTACATTCCCAGG